>NZ_JAMLJL010000001.1 GCF_023634845.1 Flavobacterium amniphilum
TCAGAAAAATCATTTATACGACAAATTTAATTGAAAACCTCAATGGAAAAATTAGAAAATACACCAAAAATAAATTATCATTCCCCACCGATGAAGCAGTCTTAAAATCTGTATATTTGGCTTTAAGAGAAGCAACCAAAAAATGGACGATGCCAATCCATAATTGGGGATTAATACTTAATCAGTTCTTAACGATATTTGAAAAAAGGGTTCAACTTTAAGTAAAAAGTCAAACCCCGTTATTTTTAAACTTACACACTTTTTGGGATAGTGTCAACAAAATCAATGTATCATTTGATTGACTTTTTCTAAAGCTGACTCAAATTCTAAAGGTTTAGACTTAGAAATATAATAGCTATTATCAGCTAAATCCAATAATAAGTTTATGTGAAATACTTCATTATCTGAACCATTAACAATTAAATCATCCCTCTTACTTAAAAGAACTTTTCTTACACCTCTATATGACTCATCATGTTTTGATAGATTCGAGACATATTGATTCAGAAAACTGGATGGGCTGTTAAATAAACTACCAGATCTAAGGCTAAAAGAAATTCGATCGAAAATTTCATTTAAAACCTCATACTTTTCAATCATCTTATAACCAATGTAACATCTAGAGTTAAGGTAATTAACAGAAGAATCATCTATATACTTTATATAATATTTCACGGCTCTTTCATCGTCATTTTCAAATAATACTTCTAAAGAATTTACAATAAAATATTTAATTGAATCGTCATTTTTACAAATATCATCTAAATACTCAATTGCCTTTTCTATGCAAAATTTTGTCTCTAAACCTTTTTCAGTCAAAATAGCTATTGCATCCCATGATTTCCTCTCTGTTAGATTACCAACACATTCTTTTACCAAATCAACATCTTCAGGAACAACTCTCACATACAAATCAAGTAATTTTTTAAAATCATAATCTAATTTTTCATCTAATAAATACTTTCTAATCTCAATAAAAGAATCCTTTAGATTATTATCTAATGCAAATTCAACATGTTCTCTCAAAACAGATGAAAAAAGTTTTTCCTCTTTTAAATTATGAACAATTCTTAATGCTAATTTTTCTTTATTCTCAATTTTTCTCAATAAGAAATCAAAACAAGTTTCTTTATTCAAAAAACTTGATTGAATTACCCCTATTTTTAATGAATTTAAAAGAAATGCTTCTGGTAAATTTAAATTAAACTTTTCAGAAAAAAACAATATTAATTCCCATTTCTTATAATCTTCAAGTTGACTATAACTATTTATGTGATTAATTAAAACTAATCTATCAAAACTAATTTCATCGATAGCGGAACTAACCCATTCCGCTATAAAATCAGTATGCTTCTTTAAAACTTTAAATTCTATATTTGATTTTTGATTTTCAATATATAATTTAATTTGATCTACAATATAGTCATCATTTTCTATTAAGTCAACAACTGCATCAAAATCAACAGACCTCCTATGACTATAAACTAGACGTCTTAAGAATTCGAAAGAAAAATCTATTCTGTTCCAATGTCCATTACTTTCATACCATTCATTAGTGATTTTTTGAGAAAGTTCAATATCAATAGACTGTCCATACTTCTTAAAAATAGCTTCAATCTGATCTTTTAGCAAGTTTCTTTCAAACAATAATTCAAACTCCCTTTGTGGTTTATTCTTAAAATCAAATCTGATTTTTTCAATTTCTTCATCAGATAACCAGGGCTCTTTAAATTGAAATTCTCGTGACATCATTTCATCATTGAAAATTTTACCAACTCTTCTATCCTCTCTATTTGACAATCTGTTCCTAAAATACTCAATCTCTTTATTATCCAAATCCCTTATTGAATCGATCTCTTCTAATAAATCAGTCAAGTTTTCTTTTTCGAATATTGTTGCCAATTCATAACTAGCATCCTTAAAATCAAAATTCTTCAATAAATAATTAAAAATCTTATTCCTTGTAGAACTCCTAACTTTAGAAATTAAAACATTTAACTCATCACTGAAAAATAAATGGTTTCTAAATGTCAAGACACCTATTAACCTCAAAACAAAATTTTCATCCTTCTCATCAAATTCAACACATCTTTCAATTACCTTTAACTTTGATTCGCTATCCCATAAAAAATGATTTGTTTCATTATCAAAAAAGTACTTCACTAATTCTATAAAATTATCAGCATTTTCGAGCTTAACTATTAAGTCATTTAATACATAGCTTGTACCTCTTAAAACATCGTCTTCTTCCTCTCTCTTAACAATATTATTTTCTAATAAGAATTCATTCTTTAAAAAATCAAAATAATTATCTAAATCATCCCGTTCAACAAGAAGATTTAAAAGCGATCTGTTTAATTGCTTATTCGAGACATTTTCAAAATTGTTAAAAATTGAATTTAAGTATTCTATATCTGTTTTAGCAAAACCTTGTAAAACTATACAATTAATAATATGCGATTTAACTCCATAATCAATTACTTTATTTTCAAGCATCGAAAAAAGAATTCCCTTTAATTCGGTTACTTTTCCTAATTTTCGAATATTAAAATAACTTAATAATTCTATAGCCGATATAACAATTCTAAAATGCATACTATCTTTGATATGTTGCAATAAAAATTTATAGTTTTCAATACAACAACCAAATTCAGAAATCTCTTTTGTTGAAAATGAGGTATTTGTTGAAATCCAATATGTCTTTTCAATACATTGGATTTCAAAAAAGTTTTGAAAAACCTTTTCTCTAACTGCATTAGTCAGCCTATCCGAATCAGCCTTTAACAATAATTCTAATTGATTTTTTTCAATCCAGCCTAATAGTTTATCCCTATTATCTCCGTTTTCCATCAGATTAATCAAAAATGAGACTGAATTAAACAAAGTAGGATGTATTTTATCAAGATCACTTGTTTTTATATTAGACACGATTTCTTCGAAACCTTTTTCTGACAAAGTTTTTGCAACAAAATATTCTTGCAGCTGTCTATGTTGAAAACTAAATTTTTCTTTACCCTCTTCAAGATCTATTATAAAAGGATTTTCAATAAAATCTAAATAATCTCCTCCTAATATTCTATATAATTCCTTATTAGTAATAAAGTTTTTTTGCATTAATTCATTTGTAAATGCTACTTTTTTTAAATCCTTTATTTCTTGTGGAATATTTAAAATTCTTTTCTTTTTAATCTTTATTTTATGAACTTCAAGTTGTTTATTAACATAATGCTCCCAAATTTTCGCATCTGATTCAACTAATTTTTCTTCTGTTAAAAAATATTCGGCCAAAAGATTTACAAAAAAAGGTGTTCTTAGATAATCTTTATATGATTCTGTAAAACCTAAATCTTCAAATTTAATATCGTATTTATTTAGCAATAAAGATTCTGTCTGCCTTATAGTTAAGTCTTCTAAATAAAATGTTTCAAAATTTGAAATATTAACTAAATACTTTTCATATATATTAGTTCTGCAACTAACAATGTATTTAAAAGCATATGTCTTGTGCTTATTAATAAAAATTTCAAATGCTGATAAAAAATCTTCTATCTCAGATATTTCATCTAATCCATCTAAAATAAATACTATTTGTGAAAGATTTTCCCAGTCTCTATATACCAATAAATCTTCAAACTTATTTATAGATCTAAAATTCTTAAGATTAATCAAAAAAGGAATTAAACTTGTTTCATCAATTTCACTCCATAAAACATTAAATAAATTATTTAATTCTTTGGATTTACCAATTCCAGGATTGCCTAGTAATATTATTTTATCGTATTCAAATACATAATCCTTAAGCATTTTCAAATCATTGTTTTCATCCCAAAAAACAAATGAGTTTTTATCGGCTTTTCTAATATATCTTGGCTCGTAATAATTTTGATTTATCATTTTAATTCAAATAATCTTCTATCTAATGAATGAGGTTTACTCTTCATGTTATGTTTATTTATTTCTACTGTTTCCCTGCCACCTGAACAAGCATCTGTATCATAATCAAATTGATTACGTTTATATTTATATTGTCTATAATGAATTATCATTTTTACATTTTTAAACTCAAAATCTAAATCCAGAATTTGATAACCTGGACTATACGAAGATTCTTTCTCACTTATCCTATTCAAACTTGCCCTACCCCTTATTCCAAAACATTTATCAAGATACCCTTCATAATGTTTTATAAAATCATTACTATGATAGTGCCCATATAAATAAAAGCCAATTTCAGAAGTATTAAAACATCTTTCTAACTCCTCCTTATCAATAAATTCTTTAACTGGATGATGCATCAATACAATGTTAAGGTTAGTTTCTTTTCTTTTTAAAAAATTCATTCCATCATATATTTGATTCACTCCAAAAATCAATCCTTTATCTATATCTAATTTTTGACTTCTACATCTCCATGAATCATTAACCAATACAAAACCCACATTAACTCTATCACTCTTATACACAAAAGTTGATTGATTATTTGTGTACTCATAATTAAAATTTTCATTATGGAATTTTTTTTCAAATTCCTTAAATTTTTTTATCCTATAACTATGCTTAAAACTTAAGTTTTCCTTCAAATATTGATTTACATTATTAAAATCAAGGGTTTTAGACAATACATACTCTTCCTTTAATAAAATTTCACTTTCATCAACATCATGATTCCCGGGGACAAACAAAAAATTTTCTCTTGATAAGTTAAGTGCAGTAACAATAGGAGCTATAAAAGCCTCTTCAAAAATCTTATAGGGACAGGGATAATCCGTTTTATCTTGAAAATCGTCTATCTCAAATAGAGACTCACCTCCTTTATCTACTAAATCACCTGTTATAACTATAACATCTATTTTTTTAGCCTTATTAAAATCAACCAAATCACCAATCAAAGCATCTTTGTAATAGTTTTCAAAGTCTTGGTAATTATCTTTTGATAAATGGATATCTGATAGATGTACAATGCGCATAAATAAATCTAAAAACTCAAATATAATGTTTAAAATCGTTTTTTTTTAAATAATCCTTAAACAATAAACCAAATTCCACAACACCAAACAATCCGTATTTATACTGAATTTAGCCCTTATAAAATCAAAAGACCTAACAACGGAAACATAATCTCCAATTGTTAGGTTTTTAATTTCAAACCATTATACAAGGTTGCCCATATTATTCACAGGTAAAATATTCTCCATTACCTCCTCCTTTTGAACACCAGTTAGCAGAATCTACGATGTAAGCATCAAACCTGATAGAAGACTCATTCTCCTTTTTATACTTTTCGGCCTCTCCTATAGAAGCAAACGTTAATTTTGATATATTACGGTAACTGTTTTTACGCAACACGATCTCGGAATCAATTTTAGACTTCTTCAATTTACCCTTTTCATATTTAGCTTGTTCAAGATCTCCATCGGCACTAAAAACTATTATATACTTTTTCCCATTTAGGCTTTTGGAACTATCCTTCGCAACAATTGCCTCTTCTTTCCTCACCATACGGGTTTCCATTCTATTCAGCATCTCGAGTAAATTTGAATACCGTGAATAATCATTTATCTCTTTATTTTCAATTATCAATTCTTCCCTGTTATTTTTCAACCCCTCAATTTCTTTTTTCAACATAGAAAGTTTGATGTCTTTAATTTCTTTTCTTAATTTATCCACCTCACTATTATCCTTTTTATCTTCTAACTCTTTCAATTTGGTTTCCAAAAGCTCTATGGTTTCATAAGTAGAATGAAAAGTATGTTCAATTGTTGTCCTGTAATCATCCATTACAGGAATCAGTTGTGGTTGGATAATCAATGTATCTCCCAGATTAGCTTTTTCGGTTTTTAAATTCTTTATAAAGTCGATTACTTTTTCATAATCGCTGTAAGTTCTTACATCAAATGTTGTGTTTGAAGGAATCGTAACCCGGGAGTCAATACCTGTAATTCCAATAGTTTTTACCGTTATATTGACACTTCTCTGATCCGTTTCTACCTGAGCTGCCAAACCCGCTAAGGAACTGACTCCTTTTAGCTCTGTTTCCGAATCAGTTCTTGCAATTCTAAACTGGGCTCTGATCCCCACTGCATAACGTATTGTCGGAAGACCGGTACAATTAACATCCTGATATTGCAAATAATCGGTAATTATATACAACGTACTGTCTTTGGCCTCACTTGCCACAATTCCAAAAGCCTGCATTGCCGCTCTGTTGGAACCTTTAAAAACATAATGGTTAAATTGAAATCCACTTTTTAAATCTTTCAGCTCTTTTGGTAAATCATAAACACATGGACGAATACCACTTTCCTTAAGTTCTGAAAGATAATTATTGTTATTAACTGTTTCCTTGTCACTTAGACCAGGAAACAAAAGCATTTGTGTCACTTCTCTGTTTTCTTTTGGGGAATACTTCGGCTTACCTGTACGGATTTCACTATTTCCGTCAATAATGCCTTTAACTAATAAATACTCCAATATCGCTTTGGTATAATAATTATTATCGGCATTAACGGCATTAAGACCAAGCACACTTGAATTGTCAAAATAATGGTCCTTCTCCTCAAATTTCTTTAAATGTTGCTTTGCACATGACGAATAAAACAACATGAATAAAAAACACAAACTGATAGTAACAATTTTTTTCATATAGCTAGTTTTAGTGGTTATTCCTAACAATGCAATGCACAATGCTTTACAAGAAAGTTACTACAAAAACATATTCAGAGCAATACGTATTTATACTGGTTTTCAAACTCTTAAAACAAACAAAGCCACATATTTTCATACAGGGTTCGTGAATCATCATCTGTTTGTGTACTTAGATCACTTCAAGAACCTAAAATACATTACAACCCGATAGCGGGTAGCGGAACTGAGGCTATGATGGCTTCGCCTCCGCTCAGCCATAAGAAACAAAATAAAGGATGAACACTATTGTGTTAACCTTATTGATCAAAGTCTGGAGACTTTATACAGCAGGTACAGTTTAATTTTTTTATAAGCACGGATGTAAAAACAGGCAAGATAGATTTACATTATTTTCCATTCTCTTAATTGTGTGACAAAAAATATTTTTTTAAAAAAAATGTAACAAAAAGTGTGACAAAATTTTAAAATTAAAAAAAGTTGTCACACTAAAAGTTGTGGCAAACTATTTGCATTTATTTTTTTTGTCACAACTTTTTTATACTATGGGAGAAAAAGACACCTTCAAAAAAATCCTGGGACTAACACAGGATGAAATAGCTCCGTTACTGGGTATAACAAGAGCACAATGGGCTATGTACGAAATAGGAAAGAGAAACTTACCTTCTGCCGCTGCAGTAGAATTTACCAAGCTACTGCATTACATACAGGAAAATCATTCAAAAGAAATGGAAATGCAGGATTTTATGAAAGAGGAGGAGAAGCGTGTGTATGATCAGCTGAGAAAAGACATGCAAAAGAATGAGTATAAACTGAATCGACTTACTAAAAAAATGGAACGGGCACAGGGTCTTTATGAAGAAGCTTTAGCAGCATTGCAGGTTATTGCCTATCTTGAAAGCCAACCTAAAAATGAGAAAACGGCCACTATTAAAAATGTAATACAGCATAAAACCAGAGTCAATCTGATAAGACAAAAAGAAATCTTACGGAAGCACAGTCACGATATTGAAGTATTGCAATTAGAAAACACACTCCTTAAAAAGAAAATGAAAATATATTTAAAGGCATTCGCCTGATAATTAATATTCAATGGGTGTATTTTTATGTCTTTTAATTTTAGTACCCTTATAACAGGCACGGATTACTTCGTCAGTTCGGCTAAAGCCTCGAGTAGAAATCGGCGCTATCGGACATCTTTAAATCTTGCAATCAATAAAATACTCCGGCAGTAACCACAATCCAATCCCGACCTCATAGGGTAATCCGTAAAAAACAACGAAAGTATGTAGTGGCAATGATCCGCGAGTCGAGGAGGCACGACGAGCGGCTCGGGTCATGGAACGGAATACTGAGGTAGTTTTTAGGATTGCCCTATGCAGTCTTGATCTTTTGTTTCTTTTGCATCAAGGCAAAAGAAAAGAAAATAGCCGTATCCGCCTCAGCGGATGTAGGTAAAGAAATGAAACCTAAAATAATATATAAACAAAAAAGCCTTTCAAGTGATTGAAAGGCTTTCTTTTTAACCTGTGGTCCCACCTGGGCTCGAACCAGGGACCACCTGATTATGAGTCAGGTGCTCTAACCAACTGAGCTATAGGACCGGTTAGGAGGATGCAATATTACTGCATTTTTTTATCTTCTCAAAATTAATCGGCAATTTCTTGACATAATTCTACCAGCACGCCATTGGTCCCTTTGGGGTGTAGGAATGCAACCAACTTATTGTCAGCGCCTTTCTTTGGGGTTTCGTTCAAAACCGTGAAGCCTTCTGCCTTCAATCGGGCAATCTCGGCCACGATATCTTCCACATCAAAAGCAATGTGGTGGATCCCCTCGCCTTTCTTTTCGATAAATTTGGCTATCGGGCTGTCCGGATTCGTAGCTTCCAGTAACTCGATCTTGTTCGGTCCGTTCCTAAAAAAAGAGGTTTTCACGCCTTCACTGGTAACTTCTTCTTCCTTGTAGGCCGGCGCCCCGAATAGTTTTTCAAATAATAAATTCGACTCTTTTAAATCTTTAACGGCTATCCCTATGTGTTCTATTTTTCTCATCTTTCAGTAGTTTATGCAAATATAGAAACTTTGTAACGCACTTACTTTGCAACTATCCAACTAAAAAATTGTATTTTTGCAGCATGGAAACAAATAGACAGAAAAAAATAGGAAGCGTTTTACAAAAAGATTTGGTGGATATTTTGCAGGGAGAGGTACGTAAAAACGGAATTACCAATCTGGTTATATCGGTTTCAAAAGTAAGTGTTACCACCGATTTGTCCATCGCAAAAGTATTCCTGAGCGTTTTCCCGCAAAACAAAGCACCGGAAATCCTGGAAGCGGTTAAATCAAATACACCCCTTATCAAACATGACTTGTCCCAACGTGTAAAACTGCAGTTGCGCAAAGTCCCTAACCTGATGTTCTACATCGACGACAGTTTAGACTACATCGAAAAGATCGACAATGCTTTATCAGGCAAGGAAAACCCGATCGAAAACCCTGATTTGTTAGAACGCAGAAAGAAATCATAACTTGAACTTTTCCTTTTATATAGCTAAACGTTACTTGCGTACTTCAAGCAAGAGCACTGCTATTAATATTATTTCAGGTATTGCCTCTTTCGGTATCATCGCAGGGGCCATGGCCTTGTTCGTGGTGCTGTCGGTATTCAGCGGACTGAAGGATTTCAGTTTGTCTTTTGCCAATGATTTTGACCCCGATTTAAAGGTAATGCCCAAAAAAGGAAAGTCATTCCTGATCACCGAAACCCAAAAGTCACAACTTCAAAAGATTGAAGGGATTAAGTTTTATTCCAAAATCATTGAAGAGAAGGTACTGTTCGTCTACAAAGGAAAAGAACAGGTAGCCATGATCAAAGGAGTTGACAACCAGTACAACCTGGTGAATAATATCCAGAAGTCTTTGTACCAGGGCGACTGGGTTGCCCCGCAAACACCACAGGTAGTAGTGGGTAACGGTATTTCACACAAACTCTCGATGGGGTTGTTCGACCTCAACAATACTTTTGAGATTTTTGTACCCAGACCGGGCAAAGGTGCGATTACCAATCCCGAATCGGCTTTCAACAAATCAAACCTCATCCCGGTGGGGATTTATGCCATCAATGACGAACTGGATTCCAAATATGTTTTTGCCGATATTCAGTTGATACAGGAATTATTGAGCTACAAACCCAACCAGATTTCGGCGCTGGAAATCAAAACCGATTCACTGGCCAGTGAAGATGCCATTATTTCGGGCATCCAAAAGGTATTTGGTAATCAGGTGACGGTAAAGAACAGGGCACAGCTCAACGACAGCCTGCACAAAATGCTCAATACCGAAAATACGGCCATATACCTGATTTTTACCTTGGTCATCATCATGACATTGTTCACCCTTGCCGGCGCGATCATCATGATTATCCTCGACAAAAAAGACAACCTGAGAACCCTGTACAACTTAGGAAATACCGTACGTGACATCCGACGTATCTTTTTACTGCAGGGAACATTGGTAACCCTATTAGGAGGCATCATCGGCATTGGTCTGGGCATGGTTCTCGTACTCATCCAACAACACTTCAAACTGGTCATGATCACCGAAAGTCTGGCCTATCCTGTGCGCTTCAGCATGGAGAACTGCACTATTGTATTCCTGACCATTGCGGTTCTTGGATGCGTGGCTTCGTATATCGCCAGCAGCAGTGTCAACAAGAAATTGTTGGATTAATTAGGCAGGCTTTGGAAAATTTAGCTATCTTTGGGGCAACAAAAAAATAAAATTTATGATTGTATTCGTCTAGTCCTGTGATTATCGGGAGATAGTTAGGACATTTATTTCAATCCGGGTATACCAACCTGGTTCATTATTCATTTTATCCTAATTAATCATGACAGAAACATCAAATTCTACCTTATTTTCACGCGTATTTTCCACATTAAAAATAGCCATTAAAGGCGACGACACTTTTGATTTTACCAAAGGAAGCATCAAAAAAGGGGTAATTCTCTTAGCTATTCCCATGGTTCTGGAAATGATGATGGAGTCGGTTTTTGCGTTGGTCGACCTCTACTTTGTAGGCCATCTTGAAAACAGCAGTTACGCCATACAGACCGTTGGTTTAACCGAATCAGTACTCACCATTATTTATTCACTCGCCATCGGAATCAGCATGGCCGCCACAGCCGTCGTAGCACGCCGCATCGGGGAAAAGAACCCGGAAGCAGCCGCTAAAGCCGGAATGCAGTCGATTATTATCGCTTTTGCCATCAATACCGTCATCAGTATTTTTGGTTTTATATATGCCAAAGAGATTTTATTGCTGATGGGAGCTTCTCCTGCTGCTGCCGATTACGGGGTTAACTTTACCCGGATCATGATGGCGAGCAGTATCAGTATTATGTTACTCTTCCTGATCAACGGTATTTTCCGTGGTGCCGGAAACGCCTCTATTGCCATGCGCAGTTTATGGCTGGCCAACGGATGCAACATTATCCTGTGCCCTATCCTGATCAACGGACTTGGCCCTATTCCTGCCTTCGGATTGATTGGTGCGGCAATGGCCACTTCCATCGGAAGAAGCATTGGTGTATTGTACCAGTTCTATCATTTATTTGGCGGAAGCGGTATCCTGAAAGTAAAACTATCGCAGTTTGTTCCTGATTTTGAACAAATCGGCGCTATCGTTAAAATAGCCGCTCCGGGTGTATTGCAATTCGTCATCGCATCGTGCAGCTGGATTTTCCTGGCACAGTTAGTAGCCACTACCGGAAACGATACCGGCTCGGCAGGCTATCAAACCGCCTTGCGTATTATGATGTTTTTCATCCTTCCGGCCTGGGGACTGAGTAATGCAGCAGCAACACTCGTAGGCCAGAACCTTGGCGCCCAGCAGGTAGAACGCGCCGTAAAATCAGTTTACACCACAGCGAAATACAATGTAATCTTCATGGGAACCATCATGGTGTTATGCTTACTGATGGGGAATCAGATTATTTCATTCTTTACCAATGACCCGGCCGTCCATAAAATTGCGGTTTCGGCCTTACAGATCATGAGTCTTGGGTATATTTTCTACGGAATCGGGATGGTATTGATTAATACATTCAACGGTGCGGGTGACACCTGGACACCTACCAAAGTCAATTTCGTAGGCTTCTGGCTGTTCCAGATTCCACTGGCTTATTTACTGGCTAAATACCTGAAGATGGGTCCAACAGGCGTTTTCATGGCCGTTCCCATCGCCGAAACAGCTATTACTTTGGCCAGCATCATGCTGTACCGAAAAGGAAAATGGAAAACCATTCAGGTTTAAACCTCCTATAAAAAGAAAGTCCCGGGCTACCGGGACTTTTATATTTTAGATCAACTGACCTGCATAATCTTGCTTGATTTCATCAAAAACAGCTAACAGTGCGTTGTGGTCATTTAGGGTAACCAACTTGTTACGGTGCTCTTTAAAATGCGGTATGCCTTTGAAGTAATTGGTATAATGACGGCGCATTTCCACAATACCCACATGCTCACCCTTCCATTCCATCGACCAGATCAAATGGTTACGGGCGGCTTCTACACGGTCATTGATGTTCGGTGCCGCTAAACGTTCCCCGGTTTTGAAGTAGTGCTTGATTTCATCAAATATCCAAGGGTATCCAATAGCCGCACGACCGATCATCATTCCGTCAAGGCCGTATTTGTTTTTGTATTCCAATGCCTTTTCAGGAGAATCGATATCGCCGTTCCCGAAAATAGGCATGGTTATTCTTGGATTGTTCTTTACTCTTTCGATGTGTGACCAGTCTGAATGCCCTTTGTACATCTGGGCACGGGTACGCGCATGAACTGTCAGGGCCTGCACCCCAACATCCTGTAAACGCTCGGCTACCTCATCGATATTAATGGAACTCTCATCCCACCCCAAACGGGTTTTAACCGTCACGGGAAGATTAGTCCCCTTGATTACGGCTTTGGTCAGACGCACCATCAGATCCACATCTTTCAAAACACCGGCTCCGGCTCCTTTACACACTACCTTTTTCACCGGACATCCGAAGTTGATATCCACCAGATCAGGCTGAACCGTATCAACGATTTTGGCAGACATTTCCATGGCTTCCTCATCACCTCCGAAGATCTGAATCCCTACCGGACGTTCATAATCAAAAATATCAAGTTTCTGACGGCTTTTTATCGCATCACGGATTAATCCCTCGGAAGAGATAAACTCCGAATACATCAAATCGGCCCCGTGTAATTTACATAAACGTCTGAACGGTGGATCACTTACATCCTCCATTGGCGCCAGTAATAACGGAAACTCAGGTAGTTCTATTTTGCCTATTTTAACCATTTCTTCTCCAATTAATCAACTTCATTACGTGTGGACACAAAAAAAGCTGTAATAAATTACAGCTTTGTTTTCGGCGCAAAGATACTACTATTCTACATTTTAGAAGCAATATCCTTACTATATTTTTTCAGGGTAGCACGTGCCATACCCAAATTCACTTTGTTTGAATCTACCGCAAGGTAAACGAAGTATTCACCATTATCAGATAAATCGATAATGTGTAATTGATTTGACAATGTAATCAGGATATCATCGATTTTTTCTGTTAATCCCAATGCCTTGATAGCACTCAACTTGGCTTTCACTACTTCAAGGTTATAAGCCGAAGCCAGTTCAGGGTCAAATTTAGGATCTACTGAAAGAGAAGCAAATGACATTCCTGTTTTTAATTCAGTTACTGAAACACCGATGAAACCGTTTAGGTTATCTTTAAGGTCAGTGGTAAAGTTTGTTAGAAATTCAGACATAATTTAAGAGTTTTAGGTTGTTAGTAAAGATTGTTTTGTTTTTATAGTACTGATTGTAATTTCAGATGGATTAACCCCAGTTTGCTGGCGTTTTTGGTAATAAGTGCCAGGTACTCGTCTTTTTCAAGCTTACGCACAAAGAAAAGCCCTTTATCGGCGTGAAGTATCAACTCGTGTGAGTTCCCAAACTTCAGGTCGGCCACTAACTCCTTGCACATGGTCAGCAAGACACCGGCCATGGCAGCTATATTACCGTCAAAATCCAGGTAATGCGATTTAATCAAAATCCCATCCTCATTAAATACCAATGCTGAATCTACCCCTGTCTCTTCAATAAGTGTGTCTAAGTCCAATTTTTTCATATGCGTAGTTATTAGTTAGTTACTTTAGCTAATGTAAGATTTTTTTTAACAAATTGTTTCGTTTTATAGGATTTTTTTTACTATTTTTAAGAGACGGATTAAGACTATTTAATTCTTTTAACACAAACTTTAAAAAACTACAAATCATGGCAAAAGAAACGAACCTGGACCGACTTAAAAAGAAATTGCAAAACCGTCTTACTGAATTCAGAAAGTATCGTATTGCTAAGGGTAAAATCACAAAAAAACCTTCAGTTTTCGCTAAAATTTTCAGCTAATGAAAGTTTAAAAAAAGAGACTTTAATTGCTTCACTTATTTTCATACTTTTGTAGCATAAAATGATGACTAAGAGCATTGGCCGTGAACGGCACGGAAATTTTCAACCTAATCCTCCGTTCACCGCCGGTTGCCCATAAATGTATAAGATGAAGCACATTAGAAATTTCTGCATTATTGCGCACATTGACCACGGTAAAAGTACCCTGGCGGACCGTTTACTTGGTGCAACCCAAACCGTAACTGCCCGTGAAGAGAAAGCGCAATTACTGGACAATATGGACCTGGAGCGCGAACGTGGTATTACCATTAAGAGTCACGCTATCCAAATGGAATACAAATACAAAGGGGAAGATTATATCTTAAACCTTATCGATACTCCGGGACACGTGGATTTCTCGTATGAGGTGTCGCGTTCAATTGCAGCTTGTGAAGGCGCGTTATTGATTGTGGATGCTGCACAGAGTATCCAGGCACAAACCATTTCCAACTTATACCTGGCTTTGGAAAACGACCTTGAAATCATTCCGGTATTGAATAAAGTAGATTTACCAAGTGCCAATCCGGAAGAAGTAAGTGATGACATCATCGATCTTTTAGGTTGTGATTTGGAAGACATCATCCACGCTTCGGGTAAAACCGGTTTTGGTGTGGAGAATATCTTAGCTGCCATCATCGAAAAAATACCTGCTCCGAAAGGAAATCCGGAAGAGCCGTTACAGGCATTGATTTTTGACTCGGTTTACAACCCGTTCCGTGGAATTGAGGTTATTTTCCGTGTGAAGAACGGTGAAATCAAGAAAGGCCAAAAGATTAAGTTCATGGCGACCGGTAATGAGTATTTCGCAGATGAAATCGGTACACTTAAACTGAACCAGGTTCCAAAAGATAAAGTTTCAACCGGAGACGTAGGTTACCTTATTTCCGGAATCAAAGAAGCAAAAGAAGTAAAAGTAGGTGATACCATTACAGATGCAAAAACACCTACCACCAATATGATCCATGGTTTCGAAGACGTAAAACCGATGGTATTCGCAGGTATTTACCCTGTTGATACCGAAGATTACGAAGAACTTCGTGCCTCTATGGAAAAACTACAGCTGAATGATGCTTCTTTGGTATTTACGGCAGAAAGTTCAGCAGCATTAGGATTCGGTTTCCGATGTGGATTCTTAGGAATGTTACACATGGAAATCATCCAGGAGCGTTTGGAGCGTGAATTCAACATGACGGTAATCACAACGGTTCCCAACGTGTCGTATTTGGCCTATACCAAAAAAGATCCTGAAACTCCGTTTGTGGTAAACAACCCGTCTGACTTACCGGAACCTTCAAAATTAGACCGTGTAGAAGAACCTTATATCAAAGCAACAATCATTACCAAAGCCGATTTCGTAGGAAACGTAATGAGCTTGTGTATTGAGAAACGTGGATTGATCACGAATCAAACTTATCTAACCACTGAGCGTGTGGAATTGAACTTCGATATGCCATTGGCAGAGATCGTATTCGACTTCTACGACCGTTTAAAAACAGTTTCCAAAGGATATGCTTCTTTCGACTACCACCCTATCGGAATGCGTACGTCTAAATTAGTGCGTCTGGATGTATTGTTAAATGCACAGAATGTAGATGCATTATCAGCGTTGATCCACGAAGACAACGCCTACCACATTGGTAAGAAAATGTGTGAGAAGTTACGTGAACTGATCCCGAGACAACAGTTTGACATTCCGATCCAGGCTGCTATCGGAGCTAAGATCATCGCCCGTGAAACCATCAAAGCCTTACGTAAGGACGTAACCGCAAAATGTTATGGTGGTGATATCTCGCGTAAACGTAAATTATTGGAAAAACAAAAAGCCGGTAAGAAACGTATGCGCCAGGTAGGTAACGTTGAAATCCCTCAATCTGCATTTATGGCGGTATTGAAATTGAATGATTAAACGATTTAAAGATTGAATAATGAAACCCAATGACGGAAGTTGTTGGGTTTTTTGTTTACTTTTAACTAAAAAAGAATGCAAATTCGAAATTTATCTGAGAGAATTGAAAATCATGAATACAGTTTCAAAAATGCAGATATCTACCTAAAAGAATACGAATTCAATCTCGTATCTTTCAACAATTTAGATAATTTAAGGTTTGAAAATTGTACATTTCATGGAGATTTAATTATTAGCCATAAAACAAATAGCTCGCTTGATATAATATTCAAACATTGCTCTTTTTCCGGTGAAATACAAATTTTCAAGTGTGAATTCAGAATGCTAAATTTCATTCAAATCATTGAAGCTGGAGAAGTTTTAATAATTGAAAACTCTTTGCAAATAATCCATTTTACTTCTGAACAAAACATTAAAGTCAACATACCGAAAATAAGTATATCAGCAAAAATTATTCATTCACTCGATTTTGCAGATTTTAAATCAAATGGTGAGTTATATTTGAATCATATGTCAAACAATGATGTCTTTAACTTTTTTTCATTTCGCAATAGCGAATTTAATTCCTTTAGTTCAAATTCTGTATATTTCGGAACAGCATCAAATTTTGAAAATCTTGTAATTAATAAAAATTTAAATTTTTACAATTGCATTTTGAATGAAACAAATTTTTCGAAATTTAAATTTGTTGAAAAAGTAAATTTTGAAAAAACTTTATTCAATAATTCCACTAGTTTTAAAGAATGCATAAGCTTATCGAAACAAGCTCATTTAAATTTTAAAAATTGTACTTTTAAAGAACTTGCTGAGTTTGATTCATCTAATATATCTATATTCAATATTGAAAATACTGTATTCGAACAAAACTCTTCCTTTCAAGATTTAGAAGTAGATTCTATAAGAATATCAAAATCTACTTTTACTAAACCAGCATTTTTCGACAACATAAAAATCAACAGCATTATCAATGTAAAGCCCAAAGAAATTGTTTTTAAACAATCAGACTGGACAAGAACCTTAAGAATCATAAAACAAGAACTCCAAAAAACTGAAAACAAAATAGATTTCAATAAATTTAGAGCCTATGAATTGGCAGCTCATTACAAAGAATTAAATTGGAAAGATCATTTCACTGATAAATCAATTCTATGGGCAACAAAATGGTCAACTGATTTTGGAAACGATTGGAGAAGAGCATTTATATTCACCATCGGAGGCGGTCTTGCTATTTATACAATCTTCTATGCTTCCGAAATTTTTCTTTCAGGAGATTACAAATATTATTTAGCTAATTATCCTAGTTTTTGTAATGGCCTTTTTCGATTTTTCCTAGTAACTGACTTTTATAATCCTTTGATTGAGGACAGGACATATCTCCAAAATTCATGGAGTTGGTTTATATTTATCATTGGCAAAATATTTATAGCTTTCGGGATTTACGAGATGATACAGGCTTTCAGGAAATTCAAACCATAAACAACAAACCATAAACAACAAACTAAAAACAACAAACCAAAAACCGTATCTTTGAAGGAAAAGTTGTACGCCGTTTATGGACGAATCCCTCAATAAATTTGACCGAATTATCGCTATACTGATCCAATTGCAATCCAAGAAGATTGTAAGGGCACAGGATTTAGCCGACCGTTTCAATGTGAGCCTCAGAACCATTTACAGAGACGTACGTACGCTTGAAGCTTCCGGCGTGCCCATTTACAGCGAGGCAGGGATTGGTTACTCGTTAATGGACGGCTACCGCCTTCCGCCTATTATGTTTACCAGAGAGGAAGCCGGCAGTTTTATTGCTGCAGAAAAACTGATGCAGAAATTTACCGATGCTGCTTTGGACAAACATTACAAATCGGCGATGTTCAAACTCAAAGCGGTATTAAAAAACAGCGATAAAGACTGGCTGGATGCAATTGAATCGAAAGTCATCATGCAATCCAACCAAAAACTGTTCAATGAAAATGCCCCAAATGCACTGACATTATTTTTTGAAGGCATAGCCGAAAAGAAACAGATTTTACTTTTGTACCAAACCTTTGATACCGAAGAAATCAACGAAAGAAGAATAGAACCGGTAGGCATCTTCCATGAAAACAATTTCTGGTATGTATTGGGCTATTGCCATTTGCGGAAGGATTACCGTCAATTCCGAACCGACCGTATCCAGCAAATCCGGAAAACCGAATTGGATTTCACATTGGAACACAAAACACTGGAAGAATTACTCTGTAAAGAAAACAATGTTCATACTTTAATCAAAGTCCGTATTCTGGTATCCAAAAAAATAGCCCGTTACCTCAGCTGGGAACGTAAACAATACGGATTTGTTTCGGAGAAGAATATAGGCAGTCAAGTCGAGATGACCTTCATGTGTTTTGACATCCGGGAAAGTTTTCCGAGATGGTTTTTGATGTTTGCCGATCAGTCGGAAATAATAGAACCCGAAGAGCTGAAAGACCGCGTTTTGGAATTACTCGAACTGAACCTAAACAAACTGCTTCAAAAAAAATAATCCCGGAGACCTAAGCCTCCGGGATAAAACACAATTTAATTAACTACCTGCTTCGTCACGTTATAAAAATTATAATCGGTATTGGAAGCATCGGTAATGCCGATATTTCTCCCCATCGTCACTATTTGTCCGCGGTGGTAGGTTCCGTGATTCACTACCTGCAGTAAATATTCATAACGTGGCAGTTCACACTGAAACCATGGATTGTCTATTTTGATTGTTTTAGCCAGTTCTTCTTCCGATAATGATGCTATAAATTGGGCTAAACATTTTGACCGGTTCACCAAACCTTCCAATACTTCCGAAGTAACCAGTTCGCCAGCTTCCCTTTTATCGAATTCAGGAGTTTCAGCAATCACCGAATACCAATATTCTTCGGTTGCCCAAATATGATTCAGCGTTTTGATTATACTGGAGAAACTGGAAACCACATCCTGATGCAATAATGCATCCGGTTTCGTTGAAAGCCAATTCGAGAACTGTTGGTTTACCCACAAATTATATTCTGCATAATTTGTTATCATTTGTTTTAAGCCCATAATTAGTTGTTTTTTAGTTTATTGAATGTATTAACGCATCATTAAAGAAAAAAATTATCTTTCCCAGAAAAATGGCGGCTCGATATTTAACGCTCTAAGGTATACATATCCTTGTCCGCGGTGGTGTACTTCGTTGTCAATAAAATAAAGAATGTTTTGGATGATTGGGAATTCATACTGACCGAATAAATTGAACGATTCACTGAAATCCTCAACCGTTAATTGTTGCCATAACGCATCAATCTCCTTAGTGTCTTTGTCCCATTGCTCCAAATACTGTGCTTTAGTTGTAAAACCCTGTGTTGAACCTTCCGTAAAAGGCTGTACATCTCTGTTTACAATTCCTCTTAACGCCGGAGCAGCAATCGCCAAAAGTTCATCGGTTAATTTTGCAAACGAACGCATTCCGGCAACCGAGAATTCGAAGAAATCCTTTTCCGGAAACTTTTCGATTACACGTCTTGTCAATGCTCTGTGCCCTTGCCAGTGTTTTAATAAATCTTCCTGCGTGATTACCTGTGCAACTGTTTCTGTGTTCATGATATAAGTGTTTTAATGATTACTGAAACAAAATTAAAACGGGCAAGTGACAACAGTCTGTCAGCAGGAATTTAGAATTTTAAAAAAATTTTACGCCCGAAAAAACTTTGTACCTTTGTCGTTCAGAAATTTGATGAACCATAGAAGCGATATGCCACCAAAAATTATACTTTTCAAGTATGTCATATTAGTCAGCTTAACAACATTTAATCTGTCTTGTACAACTTCCAAAACATATACGGAGAGCATGAAAGCGAGAATCGCTTCCATGTATGAAGAAGATCAAAGATGCCAGAGATTTGACACCGACAGAATTATAAAAGAAGGCAAAAAATACACCGACTCCATGAACAATGAAAAAAACAGAATCATGGAAGAAAACACTCTGATTGCCAAACAATATTTCACAGAAAAAGGATATCCTGGTATAAAAGAAAATGGAGAATCCATAAGCATGAAATTTTGGGCTTTGGTTCAACATTCTGATCATGATGTTGATTTTCAAAAAAAAGCTCTGAAGAGTATGAAGAAGGAATTAAGAAACAAAAATGTTTCCATACGTAATTATGCATATCTACATGACCGGGTTCACAAAAATAAAGGAAAGAAACAATTATATGGAACCCAAGTCGAATGGAGCACAGGACGACCGTTACCATATGATTTAAAATATCCTGAAAAAGTTGATACACTGAGAAAAGAAGTTGGTCTGGAACCTTTAAAAGAATATCTGGACAGTTTTATGAATTAAAGTTGAAAATATGATAGAAGATAAAACCCCACAAAGAACCAGTATTGCACAATTAGGCGAATTCGGCCTGATTGACCATTTAACAAAGCATTTCGAAATAAAAAACCCATCTACATTAAAGGGAATTGGCGACGATGGAGCCGTATTGGATTTCCACAATAAAAAGACAGTCGTTTCCACTGATTTGCTGATTGAAGGCGTTCATTTTGACTTAGCTTATATGCCGTTGAAGCATTTGGGTTATAAAGCCGTGGTCGTTAATGTGTCGGATATTTATGCCATGAATGCCAAAGCGACCCAAATTACGGTTTCGGTGGCGGTTTCCAACCGTTTCCCCTTGGAAGCATTGGAAGAATTATACGAAGGAATCACTTTGGCAGCCAAGCATTATGAAGTAGATGTGATTGGCGGAGATACGACCTCATCACAAAAAGGACTGATTCTTTCGATTACTGCTTTGGGCGAAGCTGATGAAGAAAATATTGCTTACCGAAACGGAGCACAGCAAGGCGACTTATTAGTTGTTTCTGGAGATTTAGGAGCAGCCTATATGGGATTACAGGTTTTGGAAAGAGAGAAACAGGTATTCGAAGTAAATCCTAACAACCAACCTGATTTAGATGATTATACCTATTTGATCGAGCGTCAGTTGAAACCTGAAGCCCGAAAAGACGTGGCTGAAATCCTGAAAGCATTGGATGTAAAACCAACATCCATGATTGACATTTCCGACGGACTGTCTTCGGAAGTAATGCATTTATGCAAGCAATCGAATGTGGGCTGTAATGTATATGAAGAAAAATTGCCTTTGGATCCGCAATTCATCAATGTATGTGAGGAATTCAATATTGACTCGACTACCATTGCTTTAAACGGAGGTGAAGATTATGAATTATTGTTCACCATCAAAATGGACGATTTTGACAAGATAAAAGGCAACCCGAATTTCTCGGTTATTGGTCACATGACACAAGAAAGTGAAGGCATTCACTTAGTTACCCGTGCCAATACCAGAATTGAGCTGAAAGCCAGAGGCTGGAACGCTTTACAGGAAGAATAGAACAAGTTTTAGCATAAAAGAAATCCCAAACTTTCACTTCGAGAACCTCAGTGACCGTTTGGGATTTTTATTTATTGTCATTAGTATATTAGTACCCTAATTTCGTTCGGACTCTCTTTAATACACCGTCAGCTATCACAGAAGCTTTTTTTGCACCTTCCAACAACAATCCTTCCAATTCCTCCAGATTGTTCATGTAGTAGTTATAACGCTCTCTTTCGGCAGCAAACTTTTCAATGATCAATTCGAATAAAGCCTGTTTTGCATGACCATAACCAAAATCACGGTTTACGTTTTTATATTTTTCTTTCATATCGGCGATTTGTTCTTCGGTAGCCAATAATTTAAAGATGGTAAATATTTTACATGTATCCGGATTTTTCGGGTCTTCCAATGGCGTACTATCGGTCTCAATAGTCATCACCTGTTTACGCAGCGCCTTATCATCCAGGAAAATATTGATGATATTATTACGGGATTTACTCATTTTTTCACCATCGGTACCAGGAACAAGCATGGTATCTTCTCCGGTTAAGGCTTCCGGCAACACAAACGTTTCCCCCATTTGGTAATTGAAACGCGAAGCCACATCACGGGTAATTTCAATATGTTGTAATTGATCTTTCCCAACCGGGACTACTTCTGCATCATACAATAAGATATCGGCAGCCATCAACATTGGATACGTAAACAAACCGGCATTCACATCTTCCAGTCTATCTGCTTTATCTTTAAATGAATGCGCAAGTGTTAATCTCTGGAATGGAAAAAAACAACTTAAATACCACGTAAGCTCAGCAGTTTGTGCCACATCACTCTGACGGTAAAAAATAACTTTGGAAGGATCAAGACCACAGGCAAGCCATACCGCTGCAGTACTGGTTGTATTGTTTCGCAATGTTTCACCGTTTTTGATTTGCGTGATTGAATGCAAATCTGCGATAAAAAGAAACGATTCGTTAGCAGGGTTTTTGGCCATTTCAATGGCTGGTAAAATTGCTCCCAATAAATTGCCTAAATGCGGCGTACCTGTACTTTGGATTCCGGTAAGTATTTTTGCCATGGTAAATTTTAATCTATTTTCAGCAAAGTTAATTCTTTTATCAGATTTTTAAAGTGATTCCGTATTTTTGACGTTATGAAAATATTTAAAATCCCTCTTTGGATACTTTGGCGTGTTTGGTTCTACATTTTAGTACTCTTGCCAATCATAGTCATGTTCCCGTTTTTGTTTATTTCCTTTCTGAAAGAAAGTTGGTACCCTCAATTTTTCAAAATGGCCAGAATATGGGCCAAAGTTATTTTATACGGAAGTGGTTTTTATCCTAAAATCCAGGCTGAAGAAAACATCATCCCGAACAAAAGTTATATGTTCATTGCCAATCACACTTCGATGGTTGACATCATGCTGATGTTGGTTACGGTTAAAAATCCTTTTGTTTTTGTGGGTAAAAAAGAATTGGTTAAAATTCCTTTATTCGGATTCTTTTATAAAAGAGCTGTTATCATGGTTGACCGTGACAGCGTAAAAAGCCGTCAGCAGGTTTATGAACGTGCACAAAAGAGAATCAACCAAAAGTTGAGCATTTGTATTTTTCCGGAAGGAAAAGTTCCGGATGACGAAAGTATCCTATTGGACGAATTCAAAACCGGCGCTTTCAACTTGGCCGTAGATCATCATTTACCGATTGTTCCGATGATTTTCCCGGACAATAAAAAACGCTTCTCTTATACCTTTTTCAGTGGAAGTCCGGGCAAACTGAGAGTCAAAATACTACGCTTCATGGACACTTCAAACAAAGTACACCATGACCGGAAAAACATTCGTGATGAAGCCAGGGAAATTATGTACAAGGAGTTGGTACAATTTGAAACTGAAAAATAAAAAGTGCCCTGGCAAAGGGCACTTTCCATCTGTTACCACAAAGAGTAACAGCACACTTAACTAAACTTTAAAATTTATAGCTCAATCCGGAATACACACCCATAACAAAAGGCCTGAAACTTCCTGAATCATTGCTAAACGTATTGATTTGATATTTAAACATAGGTTCTACTGATGCTTCCAGTGCTTTTAAAATATTGTATTTGATTCCCAAACCAATATTTGTACTGAAATGAACTTTATTCAAGTTGTTTGCCTCACCTATTTCAGTAGTCATTCCATTACTCATGATTGAGATTTTGTTATCACTCAAAAACAATGTACTAAGACCGGTTATCAGGTGTAAGCCAAATTTTTTATCGACAATTTTATAGGACATTTCCATTGGTATTTCAATATATCCCAACTCTTGTTTCATTACGCCAACATCATTGCTGGCAAAAGCAACTTCAATCAAAGTTGATCTTGGCCTGTCCTGGATAATAACGTTTTCCGAAGCTGCATTTCTATTAATATTACGCATAGTGCGCTGACTTGACATTCTTCCGGAAAGATCTGTAAAAAAAGAAATTCCTTCGGTGTTGTAAGCCATATCAATTTTACTCACTCCCGTTCTGATTGCTATTTTTTTACTCAAACGGTAATCAACTCCGATACCCAATCCGAATTTTGAATCATATGTTTTATCATTATCGGCAAATTCAGGGCTTATTGGCGATCCCTGTGTTGATCCCGAAAAAAGTGCAGCGATAGTTGGTCTTACTCCCCATTTGGAATAAGGTGTCTCAACTATTTCTTCCTTCTCTTTCTCTTTGGCTTTCTCCTTTTCTTTCAGGATTTTTTCCAAAGGATTTTCTTCAACCTGTGCTACAACTACCGAATCTTTCTTTTCTTTCCCCAGCGGGTTTATCACAATATCCTTTTGGACAATTGCACTATTTTTAAGATCATTATTTAACTGATTCCCTTTATCCGAAGAAGCATCTGAAATACTGTTCTTTTCATTGACTGCATTCTTATTTTTAAGTTCATCGGCCACAGCAATCCCTTTTGGATTCACTAAATCTTTATTATCCTTACTAATTCCTTCATTATTAATTCTTTCAACATTATCGGAAACACCTTTTCTCTCAGCAATTTGATTTTTGTCTTTAACATCATCAACTGTCAAAGCCTCTTTTTGAACAACAGCATTGTCTTTATGATTGACAATTGTTTCTTTTTTACTGTTCGGAATTTCGGCTATTTGAACTAATTGCTCATCTTTAACTGTCTGTTGTTTTTCTTTCTCTGTTTTTTTCAGATTTCCGGCATCAGCAATTTGACTGACATTCAATTGTGGTGCATTTGTATCCACATCGTTTGAATGATTATCACTATTTGTTTTTTGACGGTTAGCGATAGAAGTTGATGGTGTATTCCCGGAAGATTTTGACTGATTTTGTTCAGTATGTACTAAAACAGCCGACGTTTTGGATTTTTGGTTGCTTATGTAAGAAGGCGATTGGGATTTTGTTTGTTGTGATTTAGCAGAAGTTGATTGTGTACTAAATTCATCTGTATTTGTAATTGAAGTATTCTGTGTTCGCTGAGTATCTGTTTCGGTTTCAGTAGCCGAGACGATTCTTTCATTACTATTTGGATTTCCATTTAAACCGGAAGGCAATTCATTAACCGGTTTTTCTCCGTTAATACCTTTGGAAGTAGTTTTATCAGAAGCATTACCTTTTTCAACTACAGTATTCTTATCGGATGAAGCTTCGTTGAAATTCCAGTTCACCCAACCCTGATTGTTGTTCAGTACAAAAAGGCCCAATACTAAAGCTGCTGCAATTCCAGCCGCTTTAGCATTAAACCAAAATGGGAAAATTCGTCTTTTTTCCTTCTTTTTCTCCAATTGAGAAGCAATTCCGTCCCAAACCCCAGGAGGAGGAGTCACTTCAAAATCTTTGAACTTTTCCTGAAACAACCGTTCTATTTTCTTTCTGTCATTCATCTTTTTACCGAGGGTAAATTATTATGATTGTACTTATCAATTTTTTCTTTTAAAATCATTTTGGCCCTTGCCAGATTTGATTTACTGGTTCCGATTGAAATATCGAGCATTTCGGCTATTTCTTTATGTGAATAATCGTCCAGAACATATAAATTGAATACTAAACGATACCGGTCTGGCAATTCCTGAACAATTTTAAGCAAAAATTCCAAATTGATATTCTCATCATCAATTTCGGTTTCGCTGTCATCGACTACATCATTGACCAATTCCAAATAGGTCGTTTTCCTGTATTGTTGCAAAACATGGTTAACCATAACCCTTTTTGCCCAGCCATCAAATGAACCTTTAAAATTATACTGACCAATTTTATCAAAGATAAGCAGAAAACCTTCCTGAAGATTATCCTGAGCTTCTGCATAACTCTTCGAATACTTCAAGCAGACAGCAAACAACTTACCGGCATAGAGCTGGTATAGTTGTTCCTGGGACTTGGTATCTTTTTCTACACATCCTTGTATGAGTATTGGTAAACTCAATTCTTTTACTGTTTTAAGGTACTACCGGAATTTCGATTTCTTCGAAAATATCTTCTCCATTTTCATCTTCGCCTTTCCAAAGTTTGAAAATATAACTATTGAATCCTGTTGGTTTGAATTGTAAAATTTCAGTTATGGGATTAACCGTAGGTGTAGTACAACCTCCTTGTTCAAGAACACTTGTATGAATGGCAATTGTTCTTATATTGGCATCTTTTGCATAATAAAACCCTTCATACAAATGACATGTCGTAGGTCTGATATACGTAAAAGGCAATTCGTAGATACTGTCCCGTTTAAATTCAGCAGGCAAAACAGCACTTTCAATAGGTAATAATTCGGTGTGGAATTTTATTCCGTCATCACTTCCTAAACTACAACCCATCAGTGTAATCACAGTAACTAATACTAAAAAAACTTTTTTCATGTGTATTATTTATTTATTAAACGAAAATCAGAATTCCCATTTTACGGGAATCAGTTGCAATAAAACTTAAATGCGGCCGATTAACATATTAAAGATACAAAACAGTTAAAAGGGTTGCGTAATAAAAATAAAAAAAGCCATTCTCGCGAATGGCTTTCTGATTAATTATCGTTTTGCTTAATCAGCTCTTTGATTTTAGCTTCCAGTTCATCAGCTAATTCCGGATTGTCTTTGATCAGTGATTTTACAGCATCACGTCCCTGTCCTAATTTAGTATCTCCATAACTGAACCAAGAACCTGATTTTTTAATTACCTCAAATTCAACTGCCAAATCAAGGATTTCACCTGTTTTCGAAACACCTTCTCCATACATGATATCAAATTCGGCTGTTCTGAAAGGTGGTGCTACTTTATTTTTAACCACTTTCACTTTGGTTCTGTTTCCTAATACATTTTCACCATCTTTAATTTGGGAAGAACGGCGGATATCCAAACGTACTGAAGCATAGAATTTTAATGCATTACCTCCGGTAGTGGTTTCAGGATTTCCAAACATCACCCCAATTTTTTCACGCAACTGGTTAATGAAGAAAACCGTACAATGTGTTTTACTGATTGTAGCTGTTAATTTACGCAATGCCTGTGACATCAAACGAGCATGTAATCCCATTTTAGAGTCTCCCATTTCACCTTCAATTTCACTTTTTGGTGTCAAGG
This sequence comes from Flavobacterium amniphilum, assembly GCF_023634845.1. Taxonomy (GTDB): domain Bacteria; phylum Bacteroidota; class Bacteroidia; order Flavobacteriales; family Flavobacteriaceae; genus Flavobacterium; species Flavobacterium amniphilum. Next base: position 27,022 of record NZ_JAMLJL010000001.1, read on the forward strand.
CCGCTACCGAGTCGATAACCACAATATCAATAGCTCCTGAGCGGATCAGGTTTTCAGCAATTTCCAAAGCCTGCTCTCCGTTATCAGGTTGTGAAATAATCAAATTATCAATATCCACTCCTAGTTTTTGCGCATAAAAACGGTCAAAAGCATGCTCCGCATCAATGAATGCAGCAATTCCACCTGCTTTTTGCGCTTCGGCAATGGCATGTAATGTTAAAGTTGTTTTACCTGATGATTCAGGACCGAAAATTTCGATGATTCTTCCTTTCGGATATCCGTTTACACCCAAAGCCAAGTCTAAACCTAACGAACCTGAAGGAATTACTTCCACTTCTTCAATGGCTTTGTCACCCATTTTCATTACGGTTCCTTTACCATAAGCTTTGTCTAATTTATCTAAAGTAAGCTGCAGTGCTTTTAGTTTGGCTTCTTTTTCTGAACTCATTGCTCCTAAATTTTATATCGAATTATTTTTAGTAAAAATAGATTTTTTTTATCACTCTAAGGGAATAAGTTTTCAACAAAAAAAATCCCTCTTCCTAAATTTCAGAAGAGGGATTTTCAAATTTCACAACAGAATCAGATTGTTAGAAAATTATTTTTCGGGTTATTGTGTGACCATTTTCCAAAATTACTTTCACAATCAGTGCCTGATTATTTTTTTGTACCGAAGTGATTTCGGTTTGGTGATTTTCAACATTTTTCTTCGTTGCCAATGATTGTCCCAATACATTGTAAACTTCATAAGATACAATATTTTTAATTCCCGAAGTAATTGCAATTGCATTGTCTGTTCCGAATACCTTCACTGAATTGTTTACCGGTTCAAAATCATCATTACCTAATGTACTAGCCGTATAACGCAACACAAATCTTGTATTGTTGATTCCTTGTTGGGCAGTAAACTGATAAGGAGCCAATGTTAAATCATGGATTACATTCGTCAATTTGTCTTCCAGATAAATTTTATTCGATCTGTCTGCAAAAACACCGTCTGCTTGATTAATTGCTATCGTATATGTTCCTGCTGCCGGCAACTGAACTCCAAGCGGAACCAAATCATTATTATCAAAAGGGAAAGATCTCGCCTGAATATCAAATATAGTATTCCCGTTAACTGAATGGAAACCGAATCCCGACTTGTAACTTGATTTAGAATCAAAATAGAAATCATCTCCGTTTGTCGCGCCTTCAACATAAGCCACAACCTGGGTTTTAACCGTACGGTCAGGATTGATTAAATCTAACCAGATTCTGCTTTTCTGTAATTCACCTGAAGGCGAAGAATTTCTGAAAAACTGACTGTTATTGTGGTTATGTGATCTTTGTCCGTTATTGAATTGTAAATTAGCTGAACTTGAACCTAAGCTTTCCTTCATTTTTACGAAGAATCCCTGTCCTGATGCAATTTTACCGTCAAAAGCTCCGGCAGGAATTGAAGCCGTACCGTTATGTCTCACATAATCTGAAGAAACATAATTATAAGTATATGACTGATAGTAAGGATTTGCTGCAGTCGTAGGCGAAGTCAAATGTCTCCATAAATAAACCGTTCCATCTTCAAGCACTGCACTGTTATCTGTAGCAAATGTTTGAGTATCGATTGCTGAAGGATATGGATTACCTACAAGATTCCAGTTGTCATCAAATTCTGTAATTGTTGCGTTTGTACCCGCAAAAGGAGTTGTAATTGTTCCTTTATTGATTGTTTTGTTGATTACGGCATTATTAAACATACTGCCTGTAAACGTAACTGTTTGTGTTGGATCATTATTTGGAACCCTGAAAGCATATCCTTTACCCGGAACCATATTCGCATCAGCTGAGCTAACCCAATTACCTTGTCCGTATCCTGCAGGGTTCGCAACATCGGTATCCCACTCGTAAATACGGCTGTTGGCAATTGTTGTGAATGATGCCGAAACAATTGGAGACGACCAATACACATAATCAAATTGTTTTGTGTTTTGCGCCGTTCTGATCATGTTGTTCGTTCCGGCTCCTGAATAAGCACTAGTATTATCCGTTTGAATTAAAGAAGCATCATCCTGTATGGTAACCGTTCCGTTATTTACTACGTCATGCCCCACTTCAATATAATCATTAGAGCTAACAGTAAGTGTAGATCCCAAGTTAACTATTAAACCACAGCTGATGAAACTTGGAGTAGCAACCGAAGTTGTATAGTTTCCGTTCAATATGGCAATTTTGGTAGAATCAGGCGTTCCGTTACTCCATGAAGTTCCGTCCCATGATGTCGTATTTGCACAGAAAACTCCTGTTCCCTGAATATTGAAATTATACGGATTCTCATTTATATCATTGTTGGCAATTGCAATTGTAGCCGTTCTTAAACCTATTGCTGAAGGCTGGAAAGTAATTTCAAACGTAGTGGTTCCCGAAGCTGCAACTGTTGAAGCCGGATTAACAGACACACTGAAATCTGAAGCATTTGTACCTGAAATAGTTATCGCACCAACATTTAAAACGGCTGTTCCTGTATTTTGAATTGTAAAAGTTCTCATAACGGTTCCTGACAAAACCACTGTCGAACCAAAATCACTATGATCTGCTGCTGAAGGAGTAATATCACCATCAGCTATTGAAACCGAATTCCCTTGTACATTCATTTCAGGTAATGGAGGAGTACAAATTGAATTGTGTGAACCTAAATTAGTTACTGTATCAACGGCATAACCTGTCCATTCTGTTGAAGGATTGAAAGCATCTGAACCATTACTATCACCGATTTGGATTCCTGAATTTCTAACTATCGTATTATCAGCTGTTGATGTTAAACCTGCACCCCATTCTGTTCCTGGGTCAACCCCTATTACCTGCCCAACTATATCAACATTTGCTGCTATTGAAGTTTTATAAAGCGAAATAGCATCATCACCATTATATTGCATAACAGTACTTGCCGTCGACAAATCTGCTGCTACACCTAAAGATTGTAACGAATTAGCTATTACATAAGTACTATATGGAAGTATTGATCCAGACAATGTCAAACTTGAAGTAACTGTTGCAGAACCTGCATTATATTGTCTTAATACATAATCTGACAAATTTATACTTGAACCAGTCGGGTTAAAAAGTTCAATAAATTTATTATTCCCCGAACCTTCAACATATTCTGAAATAAACAAATCACTACAAGGCGCAACTGTAGCCGTAGCCGTCACAGCAAAATCATAAGCTGCCTCATCAGCATCATCACTGGTTACCGTCACTGTATCATTGAATGATCCTGTTGTAGCACTGTTAAATGTAACCGTAAAAGTTGTTGATCCAGCAGCAGCTACAGTTGCCGGTAATGTGATACCGCCAACAGTATATTTTGTTCCTGTTGTCATCGCAATCGCAGAAACATTCAGATTAGCCGTTCCTGTATTCTGGATTGTGAATGTTTTTACAATATTATTCGAAACAGCAATGCTACCGAAACTTGTGTCATCTGTTGCAGAAGGTGTAGCATCACCATCAACTATATTTACTGAATTCCCCTGAATGTTAATTTCAGGCGTAGCTGCCGGAATTACTGCTGTTACATTATAATTATAAGTTGCTTCATCAGCATCATCACTGGTTACCAAAACCGTATCATTGAATGTTCCGGTAGTCGCACTGTTAAACGTTACTGTAAAAGTTGTTGAAGCACCGGCAGCAATCGTTGCCGGTAAAGTAATTCCTCCAACCGTATATACAGAACCCGTATTCATAGCAACATTAGTTACCGATAAATTACCGGTTCCCGTATTTTGAATTGTATATGTTTTTATAACATTCGTAGATGTTGTTGTGATTCCAAAATCTGTATCATCAGCTACAGAAGGTGTAACATCACCATCAGCAATAGTATTTGAATTCCCTTGAATATTAATTTCAGGTGATGATGCTGCAGGTATTGTTGCGGTCACGTTATAGTTATAGGTTGCTTCGTCAGTATCATTACTGGTTATCAAAACCGTATCGTTAAATGTTCCGGTTGAGGCACTGTTAAATGTTACTGTAAAAGTTGTAGAACCACCAGCAGCGATTGTAGCCGGCAAAGTAATTCCACCAACCGTAAAAACAGATCCTGTATTCATTGCTACGTTAGTAACCGACAAATTAGCAGATCCGGTATTTTGTATTGTATACGTTTTTGCAACATTTGTTGATACAGTTGTTGTTCCAAAGTCAGTATCATCAGTAAGGGAAGGCGCAACATCACCATCAGCAATGGTAGTTGAATTTCCTTGAATATTGATTTCTTGTAAAGAAGCAGCAAAAGTAGCTGTCAAGCTTAAATTATCTACTCCAAGACCTTGTGAGTTGGTAGAACCACCAGCACCAGTATAGGTCCAGCATAAATAATACAACCCTGATGGTGCAATACTCAAACCGGTTATTGTAAATGACTTATTAATTGCTGTAGGCGGATTACTAATAGTTGTATTATTAGCATCAGCTGTATAAGATTGATTCCCGGCTGCTACTGCCGTATTTACATTTGTTGCATTTGCACCATGAAAAAAGGTCCAATCAAAAGCTCTTGTTCCTGATCTATATTTTTCATAATCAAACGATATAGCCAAGTCAGTAATATTGGCAGAGCCTGTATTTTGAATCGCAATAATAATTGATCTCGGACTTGAATAACCACCAGATGACAAAAAGCCTAAAGATCGATCTGTTGAACTAGCCGTGACACCGTTAGCCCAGTTAACACAGCCACCTCCTGAGGCCCCTCCAACAATTCCTGCGCCACTTGTTCCATACGCAACAGTAGTTGCAGCTGTTCCGGTCGAATAGTTTGCAGTTGTGTTCACTCTTACTCCTGTAGGTAATACTGCAGTAGCAGAATTACCGATTCCATCAAAGTTTTGAGTTACTGGAGTTGCATTTGGAATTACAATTTGTCCAAAACCAACCACACTAAAAAGTAAGGAAAAAATAAGTAATTTAATTCTCATTGTATAAGTTTTAATTGTGCAAAACGCCCTACTGAAAACCAACCACTTAGTTTAAAATAAAGCCATCAAATATATTATTATTTCTTAATAAAAAAAGAATAAAAAGTTAAATTTATCGTTAATTTTTGCTGATGGTCGATAAAATTTGGTATTCCAGCGTCTTTTTTGTATTATGTATTTTCCTACATTTTTTTATTCTCACCTGATTTTGATAATTTTACCCCAATGAATGCCAAAGTATATACCGTAGAAGAAGCTACCCAAAAACTGGAATATTATTGTTCCTATCAGGAAAGATGTCATGAAGAAGTGATAACCAAACTTAAATCCCTTGGAATGATTCCACAGGCAGTTGATCATATCGTTGTGCACTTGATTGAACAGAATTTTTTAAATGAAGAGCGATTTGCCTGTAGTTTTGCAAGAGGAAAACACAACATTAAAAAGTGGGGGAAATTCAGGATTGAAAACGAACTGAAGTTACGAAATATTTCAAAATTCAATATTAATAAGGCATTGAAAGAAATCCCTCAGGAAATATATATTGAAACTTTCCACCTTCTGGCTGAAAAGCAATGGGATACAGTTCTTGAACGTAATATTGCTAAAAAAAAGAAAAAAATAGCCGATTATTTACTCCGTAAAGGCTGGGAAAGTAATTTAGTTTATGACAAACTGAACGATTTGGAAACAACTGAAAATTAAAAAACTATTTCCCAATCAATACCGATACTGCATTTCCTCCAAAACCAACTGCATTCACCATAACCTTTTTAACTGGCCTATCTGTTTTTTGTTTTGACGCAAAAGGAATTCTAATAAACGTATTGTGCTGAAGCATCAAAAGGGCTAATTCCACGCTCAACATTCCGGACGCACCGAAAGTATGACCGATTTTCCATTTATTAGTGGTCAACATAGGCATATGACTACCAAATACTCTCTGAATGGCTTTATATTCTGATAAGTCGCCTTTTACAGTACCGGGTGCATGCATCACAACTGCATCAATCTCTTCGGGTTTGATATCACCCATAGCCATTTTCATGGAATCCTGAAAACATTGTGCTTCAGTAGAAATTGATATACTGTGTTCCAAAATATCTGTTGCATAACCAATCCCTTCCACATACGCCAATGCATTTTCATTTTCACCGGTTTCCAGACAAATCATACTGGCACCTTCACCTAAAATCATGGTGTTTTTGGTTTTCTCCAAATCGAATGAACGGCATTCAGCAGATTGTGAATAAATTTTCAAAGCCTGCATCTGCGCGATCGTAAAAGGTGTTAAAGGCGCTTCGCTACCGCCAACTAAAAATTTTTCTGCCATTCCTGCCTTAAGCCATACTACTCCGTTTAAAAAAGCATGAAGTGCCGTGGAACAAGTAATGGAATGTGAAATCTCAGGTCCTTTGCTTTTCAGATCATGGGCTACCCATGACGAAATATTTCCTAAAGTAGTCGTAGGTGATGCCAAAGTGGAAGACATACCGGTTTCGATGAATTCCTGGTGGTATTTTTCAAATAACTCAGTAGCACCACGGGAGGAACCAATATTGATTCCGAAAACATCATTTTGACTCCAACCGGCTTTTTTAACGGCTTCTCTTGAGGTGTAAACGGCAAACAAAACAGAAGGATCCAAATTCTTGTATTTTGCTTCCGACTGTCTTAACTTTTCAATTTCTTTTTTGGTTTCTGATGGCAGTTGAGCTACAGCAATTTGCTGATTTCCAATTTTTTGTAGACCTATAAAAGATGAATTGTTTATATAATTATTCCAGATGGTTTCAGGATTATGACCTAAAGCCGATACGGAAGAAAGTGCGGTTATGGCAATTTTTTGTTTCAAGCGGAATTCTTTTAGCCCCGATGGCAGCGGCATCCTTTTATTGCTTTGACAAATGGCAATAAAAGATACAGCGTACAGCGGGAATGGCTACAAAATTAAACTATTTCCAAGGCTTTTTCGATGGTTTTATAGACTTTTTCCAATTGAGCATTCGTCATAATATAAGGCGGCAAAATATAAACCGTATTTCCTACCGGTCTCAGGATAATTCCGTTGTCGATAAAGAAGTTGTAAAGCTTGTTGCGTAAGTTACCATAATAGCCGGTTTCTCCTTCTGTTTTAACTTCTAAAGCAAAAATAACACCAAGCACTCTGGTTACTTCAACTTTCGGATGCGATTTAATCCGTTCCTGAAATTGCAAATGACTTTGGTAGATTCTGCTGATATTTTGTTTGGTTTCTTCTTTTTGCAGTAAAGCGATACTGGCCAATGCGGCTGCACAACCTGTTGGATTTGCGGTAAAAGTATGTCCGTGGAACAAAGCATGATTCACTGATTCGCTTTTGAATCCGTCAAAAATTTCATTGGTAAACGTCGTAATTGCCATTGGAATGGTACCACCGGTCAATGCTTTGGACAAACACATCATATCCGGTTGCTGTCTCAGATAATCACAGGCAAACGTTTTTCCTGTTTTCCCGAATCCTGTCATTACTTCATCGGCAATAGTGAAAACATTTTTCTGTTTACAAACTGCCATTAACTGATCCAGAGCTTCGGGTTCATACATCAACATTCCGGCTGCGCCCAAAACTAAAGGTTCAAAAATAAATGCGGCCACTTCATGTTCTGCAATGGCTTTTTTCAAGGCGTTGAGCGATTCGGTTTCTTTTCCGGCAACTGGAACCGGAATCCGGACAACATTTAAAAGCGAACCCTGAAAAGCTTCCGTAAACAAAGAAATTCCGCTCACAGCCATTGCTCCGAATGTATCACCGTGAAAGGCATCTTCAAAAGCAACAATAGTATTTTTTTTTATTCCCTTATTGAAATGAAACTGGACCGAAGCTTTAATGGCAACTTCCACTGCGGTTGAACCATTATCGGAATAAAAAAATTTCTGTTGGTTTGAGGGTAAGATCTCACTTAACTTTTCTGCCAGAAAAACCACTTTATCATGTGTAAAACCTCCGAACAGAACATGTTCCAATGTAGTTAGCTGTTCATAGATGGCATCGGCAATAAATGTATTCGAATGTCCGAATGGATTGACCCACCAAGAAGCGATTGCATCGATGTATTCTTTATTATTTTCATCCCAAAGCAGCGCGTCTTTTCCTTTAACAATTGCAGGAAAATCAGTTGCGGTTTGATGTTGTGTATAAGGATGCCAATTGTATAATTTGTCTTTTTGTGAAAGGCTCATATCTTTTATAGATTGATAAGGTTTTCGCGGAATAAATCGGCGTAATAAGCGATTACGTTATGGTCAAAATAAGGTTCCGAATCGATGCGGCCAATCATTTTAACTCCTGATTTATTGAGAATAATTTTTTCTGTAGCCGAATTTTCATCGCCGGAAAAAATAATTCCGCCAATTTCAATATTTCTGTTTTTCAAAGCTTCTATTGTAAGCAATGTATGATTGATACTTCCCAGATAATGTCTTGAAACTACAATGACTTTATAATCGGGTTGAATCAAATCAACCACACAATCAGTATCATTTAAAGGAACCAATATGCCGCCGGCTCCTTCGATTACCAGATAATTTCCGGTTTGTGGTTCTGTTATTTTGGCCAAATCAATTCTGATTCCGTCAATTTCAGCAGCCAGATGCGGGCTCGCAGGTGTATTGAGAGCGTACGCATTTTCAAAAAAACGGGATTTCGCATTTGAAACCTGATTTTTCACTTTATGCGTATCTGAATAATCCAAATCACCTGCCTGAACCGGTTTCCAGTAATCGGCTTCCAGCGCTTCGACAACAATTGCTGATGCAACTGTCTTACCTACATCTGTTCCTATACCGGTAATAAATAGTTTCATAGTATTTCTTTCTGCAAAAGTAAAAAACCCATCGCAAAGATGGGCTTTCTTATTATTCTTTTAATTCGTCTAAAACCTTTCTGATTTCCTTGGCATATTTCCCGTAGAAATGATTTACCCACCATTCGGTCACAAAAGCAATTGCCGCCGTTGCTCCTACAAATGCACCAATGAGAAACCCAATAAAGATATCATCTGATTTTTCATTCAAAAGATCGGTGAATTGATCCAATTTATAAAGATTCACATAAATCAAGACCTGAAAAGCAATTATAAACGGCACCAGTGAATAACAAAAGGATTTGTAAAACTCCATATTCAGGCGGATATCATAATACGTTTCATAAAGATTGTCTTTCGTTGTCATACTGACTGTATTCAATCTTTTATAGAAGAAATAAAGCTTTACCAAAAAATAAGCACAAATCATCAAAAAGAGTACATACAAACCATAAAATCCGGTTTGCATTAATGGTGAAAATTTAAAAATAAACGGTATGAATCCCAAAAAGACAATGGAGATTATCTGATAAATAAATTCATTTTTCAGATTTTTCCTGATTTTATCCAATGGCATATTGGTTGATTGTAATTTTTCCAAATTAGCCGGAAGGGAAACATTTTCTGATTTATCACTATTCCACGCCGATTGTATATCGTTAAAATCCATATCCCTGATTTTTTATAATTTCTTTTAATTTTTCTTTTGCCCTGTTTAATTTTACCCGTGCATTTCCTTCGGAAATACCTAAATTTTCTGCGATTTCACGATGCGAAAACCCTTCCAGTTGGTAGAAAATTATCGCTTTATCAATTTTATCGAGCTTTTGTACTGCTTTGTAAAAATGTTCAATCTGACTTTCCTTGATATATGCGTCACAGTCTTCTTCTTTGATATTTTCAGAAGCAATTTCATATTTATCAATCTTTCGCTTCTCTTTTTTCAAGAAAACAATTGACGTATTAATGGCTACACGATACATCCAGGTTGAAAACTGACTTTCCCCTTTAAAGCTGTCATACGCCTTCCAAAGTTGGCATATAATTTCCTGAAACAAGTCATCCTGATCATCAGGATTATCCATATACATCTTGGAAACCTTGTGGAGTATACCTTTATGGCTTTCGATCCGGGTTAAGAATTCTTTCTCTTTTGAATCCAATGTTTCTTAAATCATTACCGGTTTTACCGTATATCCTTTTTGTTTCAATAAGTTGATGACACCTTCATCTCCTGGTAAATGTCCTGATCCTACAGCGAAGAATACGCTTTCTTTTTTCATCATTTCCGGCATGATTTTCACCCAATTGGCATTTCTCGTATCCAGCATCCACTTTTTAGCGTTTGCATCCATCACTTCTTTGTTCGTGATTTCTTCATACATACCTTGCAGGTTTTCGGTAACATAATTTTGAACCAGTTTTTGGGTTTCAGCTTCATTGATGTGCTTAAAAAGTTCCATCATTTGGTCATCAGAGTATGACTTTCCTAAAAATTCCATTTGGGCTTTTATAGTTTCCAAACCGATTATTCCTTTTTTATCTTCTTTAGCTTTAGCCGTCAGTTCCATTTCATACACTTTCAAATCCTGGCATCCAAATGATTTAACAGATAAAAGACTCATCAAAGTTGTCAATGAATAACTGTCTACATCTTTCACTCCAACTCCTATATTTGTTTTTAAAATCTTTTCCAATTCTGTCAATTGCACAGAAGTCAATTTTTTACTTAATAATTCGGTACCCATAAGATACTGTTGCATGGCAGCCATTTCATTTGGATCTGCTATATTGATTTCCAAAGCCAGTTTAGATGTTTTGGCGAAAGCATCCTTTACTTTTGGTTTCAACACATAGTCTTTTCCACAAATCATGTGAACTGTTCCAAATAAATAAGACGGTTTTGTCAATCCGTTTCCGGATATCTCCCATAATAAAGAATTTTCGGTTGCTTTGGTTTGTGCATTTGAAGTTAATCCGAATTGGGAAACAACGATAAATAAGATTGATTTAAATAGGTTTTTCATTTTTTGTTTATTTTACTTTTATGATTGAACTTATCTTTTTGATTTCAACAAGTAAGTAATCAAACAGGCAAAACGTTACAAAAAAATATGTTTTTTTTTACAAAAGTGACATTACACACCTTAAAACACTTGAAATCTGATCTTTAGAATTATACGAATGTAGACAAATACGTAGTCGTTCCTGACCTTCCGGAACAGTTGGGGAAAGAATTGCCTTGACATCAAATCCTTCTGATTGTAGTTGAGAAGCGACTTTTTTCACTTTTTCATTACCGGGAATGATGGCACACTGTATGGCCGATTTACTTCGGACAAACATTGGTTTTAAACCCAGTAAATTTTTCTCCTGATTAAAATGAACAATGTTTTCCCTTAGTTTTTCAATTGTACTTTTTTCATTAACCAACTGTTGGTACGCAATTAAAACTGTTGCAACCGAGTGCGGAGAAAGTCCCGTGGTATAAATGAAGCTTCTGGCAAAGTTCACCAAATAATCTTTCAAATCCTGACTACCCAAAATTGCAGCACCATGACATCCCAATCCTTTTCCGAATGTCATGATACGGGCAAAAACCTTATCCTGAAAACCTAAACTTTGGATCAAACCTTCACCACTATCACCGAATACTCCAAGCGCATGCGCTTCATCTACAATCAGTAAGCAATTGTGCTTTTCACATACAAAAATCAGTTCTTCCAAATTAGGCGTATCGCCATCCATTGAATAAACTGATTCTATAGCAACAAAAATATTTGATCCGGCCGTTTGGAATTTAAGTATTTTTTGCTCCAAATCTTCAAAATCATTATGCATGAATTTAAATGATCTGGCATTTGAAAGTTGGATACCGTCCCGGATTGAAGCATGACACAATTCATCGAACAGAATAATATCATTGCGTTGTGGTACACAACTGAAAAAACCTACATTGGCGTCATAGCCTGAATTAAATATCAATGCCGATTCTGACAGGTGAAATTTAGCGATATAATCTTCGGTTAATGAATACAGTTTGTAGTTCCCTGAAATCAATCGGCTTCCTGTAGCGCCGTTGATTTTAATATTACTATCAATTAAAAACTGATGAGTTGCATCAAAAATAATTTCTGAATGAGCAAACCCAAGGTAATCATTAGAAGCAAAATCAATTAATTCGCTTGAGGATTTTAACGACCTTAAAGAATTGTTTACTTTACGCAAAGCAAGTTTATCTTGTAGTGATTTAGGAAACAGTCTCATCATATTTTTCAATCCAATTCTTATGACCTTTAATCGTATTATCAAGCATGCTTATTTTCAAACCATCACTCAAAATTTCTTCAAATTCTAATGCAGCTTTAGAGCTAAATCTATAAGCAATTGGCTGATTTTTATTATCTGAAAACCAAAGCTTTATCGTAAAGTCTTTACTTTTAACATCATTTTCAATATGGACTCCCACATACTGAATATCTTCAAAAAAACTATCTTTTATAATAGGCAACCCAAAAAATGTATACCTCAAAAGAATGCTTTTTTCATTTTTGTTAGCGTATAATACTTTTTTATGGATTAACGCAACTCCGCAAAATAAAAAGAAAAAAATTGCCGTGATAAATTTAACACAGGTAACTGCTTTATTGTTTACGAACAAATCCATTGTTTTAAAAAAAACAGGAATGCTCAAAAAAATCAATGCCAAACCAAAAAGGTAGAATAGTAAATTCCCTTTTGTTTTATAAACAAGCTCATAATCTTCAGGTACCATCATTTATTAAAAACAACGCCAAGTTTTGTAATCCTTTGTAAATTATCCATTTCAGCAAAGATAACTCCTTTTGAACCTTTTATTTTGAAACGATGGTCGTAAACAAATTTAGCGTCATGCTTCTCATGTTTAGCAGCAATCTCTTCAATTAAAGTTCCAATGGTAAACTTGTTAAGCTTCCATTTATTCTTCGTTATAGTTAACTGTAAAATTGCATTATTTTGCATTTCAATAATCAATCCGTCATAGTGGAAAGTGTAGATTGGCTCTTCGCCCTGTTCGAGTATTTCCTTATCCAAAGTAATAGATTTTCCCAAAATAGCTTCTACTTTGTCCGGATCATATTTACTGGATACATTGATACTCTTATTAGTTTTTGCATTAATTAGCAATACTGTCTGATTTGCAGCTGCAGGTTGTTGTGACCAAATGCAATTTGCAAATAATGACATTAAAATACCAAAAAAAAGTTTTAGGGCTTTTGAATTCATGGTGTTTAGATTTTTGAATTAAAAATATAAAAAAACCAATTTCGCTTTTGAAACAAACTGGGTTTTAAAATTTATTTTACTGCGTACAATTCGCTACGCTCGGCTTAAACTGTATTAACTGGCTAACACAATTATTTTGTTACAATTCATTTTTCAACTGTTCCTAAAGTAATAGTCAACCAAAAAAAAGTTGTTTCACTTTATTAAACTTAGCTAAAAATTCATTTGGCATTTTAATATCAAAACTAACAATTTCACATTTCTTTTCCTAATGAAGACACGACAGTAACAGGTAAAAGTCTCAATATTCAATAACAACAAAAACTAGTGAATAAAAATTTTAACTAATTAATGGAAATTGTATCTTGCATTAAAACCCGAAAATATGGAATCGATTTGCAAGAACTGCGAAACAAATTACTCTGAGAATTATAATTACTGCCCGAATTGTAGTCAGAAATCTGCATTACACAGGTTGAGTTTTCATGATGTTCTTCACGAAGGAATACATTATTTCACACATGCAGACAAGGGCTTATTTCAGTTAATTAGAGATTTAGTAAAAAAACGCGGTGTTGTTGCAAGAGAATATATTGAAGGGAAACGTAAAAAATATTTTCCTCCATTAAGTTTCTTTTTACTGATTGCCACAATATTTGTTTTTATATCCACATTGGGTGAACCCAAAGAAACATCCGATGTACTCAAGACACATCCAGAGTTAACTAAAATTATAGATCCTGCTAAGAAGCTAGCTGCGATAAACATGTACGAACGAGGAGAAAAGGTGATGCATTTTACCACAAAATACTCCAACCTGATGGCTATGTGTTCGTTACCGTTAACAGCTTTTGTTTTTTGGCTTTTTTACAGAAAAGCAAAATATAATTATGTTGAACATTTAGTTGCCGGAATGTACATGATTGGCTTTTGTCTTTTGATGTATGCGTTAATTATTTTACCTCTTTCTTATATTTTTAACTTTTCTAAGAATTACGCAATTAGTTTCTTCTTTATAGTTCAGCTAATTTATTTTGCAGTATATTACTTTGGTTTTCTAGGTAAGAAAACTAAACTACAATTTAGCAAAGCACTTGTTGTGAGTATTGTTAGCCTAATTATTTGGGCAGCATTTTCAGCAACTCTTATTCGTTTCTATATCACAACAGGATTTTGGGGATTAATGCATTAAAAATAGTTATTTCAAAAAATAGTTTATTAGGGTTAACCAAAAAAAAAGCCAAACATTACTGTTTGGCTTTTTTATTATGAATTGTATTAGTCGGCTAATACAATTATTTTGTTATCATTCATTTCAATAGTTCCTGAAGTGATAGGCAACCAAAATGTTTGTTCATTTACTTTATTAAATTTTGCTGCGAATTCTTTAGCAATTTTAATATTAGAACCAACAATTTTCACATTTCCCTTTCCTAATAACGACACGATAGGTGCGTGATTATTCAACATTTGGAACTCACCATTTACTCCCGGAACCGCTACTGAAGTAACTTCTCCTGTAAATAAAGTGGCTTCTGGTGATACAATTTCTACAATCATTTTATGTAATTGATAATTGATAATTAACAATTGACAATTATCCATTGTCAATTATCCATTGATTTTATGCTTCAGCTAACATTTTCTGACCAGCTTCGATAACATCTTCGATGGTACCTTTTAAGTTGAAAGCTGCTTCAGGCAAGTGGTCTAACTCACCATCAATGATCATGTTAAATCCTTTGATCGTATCTTTAATATCAACCAATACACCAGGAATACCTGTAAATTGTTCCGCTACGTGGAAAGGCTGAGATAAGAAACGTTGAACACGACGTGCTCTTGATACTGCTAATTTATCATCTTCAGATAACTCCTCCATACCTAAGATGGCGATGATATCCTGTAATTGTTTATATTTTTGTAGAATCTCTTTAACTCTTTGAGCAGTATCATAGTGATCCTTACCTAAGATTTCCGGAGTTAAGATACGAGAAGTCGAATCCAATGGATCAACCGCAGGATAAATACCTAACTCAGCAATTTTACGAGACAATACCGTTGTAGCATCTAAGTGCGCGAAAGTTGTAGCCGGCGCCGGGTCAGTTAAGTCATCCGCAGGTACATAAACCGCCTGTACTGAAGTAATTGATCCTTTTTTAGTAGATGTAATACGCTCTTGCATTGCACCCATCTCAGTTGCCAATGTAGGTTGATAACCTACCGCTGACGGCATACGTCCTAATAATGCAGATACCTCAGAACCCGCTTGTGTAAAACGGAAGATATTATCTACGAAGAAAAGTACGTCTTTACCTTGATCAGAACCAGCACCATCACGGAAATATTCAGCAATTGATAAACCAGACAAAGCAACACGCGCACGTGCTCCAGGCGGCTCATTCATCTGACCGAAAACGAAAGTTGCTTTAGAATCTCTCATTCCCACTTTATCAACTTTAGTTAAATCCCATCCACCATTTTCCATTGAATGCATGAAATCGTCACCATACTTGATAATTCCTGACTCTAACATCTCACGAAGTAAGTCATTTCCTTCACGTGTTCTTTCACCTACTCCAGCGAATACAGAAAGACCTCCGTGACCTTTTGCGATATTGTTGATCAACTCCTGAATCAATACTGTTTTACCTACACCAGCACCACCAAACAATCCAATTTTACCTCCTTTTGCATAAGGTTCAATCAAATCGATTACTTTAATACCTGTAAATAAAACTTCTGATGAAGTTGATAAATCTTCGAATTTAGGAGCTTGTCTGTGGATTGGCAATCCATTAGCACCTTCTTTTGGCAAATCACCTAATCCATCAATAGCATCACCTACAACATTGAATAAACGACCGTAGATGTCTCCACCGATTGGCATTTGGATTGGAGCACCGGTAGCTGTTACATCAGCCCCTCTACTCAAACCGTCTGTTGAGTCCATAGAGATTGTACGAACTGTATTTTCTCCAATGTGTGATTGAACTTCCAATACTAATTTAGTACCGTCATTTTTAGTGATTTCTAATGAATCGTAAATTTTTGGCAATTCAGCTTCAGCTGCGTTAAACACAACGTCAACCACCGGACCAATAATTTGAGCAACTTTTCCTATTACTTTAGACATGCTGTATGTATTTATTAAATAGCTATTTAGTTATCAAAAACAAAGTGTTTTTTCAGAGTGCAAAGATAATTTTATAATTGTGAATTACAATACAATTTTTTGGTTTTTTTATCTGGCTCGTTTTCAATAGATTTAAAAACCAAAAACCACCGGAAATTCCGGTGGTTTTATAAATTATGTATCTTTCAAACATTACAATGATGCAGGAAACAACACTCTGTAAGTTCCCACATTAACCGTTCTGATTGTAGAACCGTATTTTGCATTGATTGCTTCAATAAATTTATTTGCTATTAAAGCATATCCGCGAGGTGAAGGATGCACACCGTCCAAAGAGAAAGCACCACCTGTTACGAAATCTTCTTTTAAAGTATATCCGTTAGCCACAACACCGTTAGGACTTGTTAACAAACTCATTACTGTTTTTGCATCAACATAAGCTAAACCATTAGCAGAAGCTGCTGCTTCGATTGTTACGTTATAAGCATCAGTCGCAGCAATAATTTCATCAACCTCGTTTTTACTAACAATCCATTTGTCAGCTAAAGGAACAGAAACACCGTTAATCATTGCAGGATTACCACCCACCAATGTTCCGATAAAAGTTCTTGAAGGTAATACCGGATAATCATTTGCAGTAGCCGGTCTGTAAGAAGGGATTCCGTAAGGTGTCAAATCAGTCAAATAACTATCCACAATAATTACCGGATTTGCCCCCACTTGAAAAACAACCCTTCTTCTGTCTGCTTCCGCCTGAGTTATCCAGCCATTAGCAACCGCAACAGCAAGACCACCGTTGTATGTTGCATAACCACTGTTCAATTGAGTTACCTGAGCCGAGTTTAAAGCAACTGGGTTATACGGAACAGTTGTAAAGTGAGGCAAAGATGTTACATATGGTAAATTAGCAACAACCCCTTTTCTTCCTCCATTTGACAATTGCGTCGCCAAAGCATTATAAGAAGCATTAAAAGTAGCCGTAGGTGTAATTGGATTTGTCCCATCACCACCTGACAAAGCATAACCCAAAACATCATTACCTCCAATCCACAATGAAAAGAAAGTTGGTTGTTGTGTTAATGCATCAGCCAAAACAGTAGTACTTCCTGAAGAAGCAAATCTCACAAAGTAAGGATTTGCCGTAGGAGGTATTGTTCCCAATCCCCCAATATTTCCGTATCCAGCTGCCAATAAATGATAACTTTTCGCTCCCGGCACACCTAGATTTGAAAAAGAACCCGACAAATGCACTGACACATCAGTAGTAGAAGTTCCCGAAACCGGAACGGGCGCAGTTCCATTAAAATAAAGTCTTGGACCACCTAATGCCGCATTGGTAAAACCTCCAATATTATCATTCATGAAAGGAATTGTAAAATCACCTCCGCCCGCAGCTTCAAATTGCCCGGCCAAAATTGAAGGATAAGAAGTCTCCTGCCCTAATTTAAATAAAGCATTATCACTGAAACCTGCCGCAAAAGAATCTCCCAATGCAACATATTTAGAAAAGTCTGCAGTTCCCGGCGATACAGTTTCATCAACTTTTGCATCATCGTCTCCACACGCTACAAAGGTTAACGAAACCAAAAATAGCCATTTGAAATTTTTAATCATATACTTTTACTTTTAATAAGTTTAACTTGATTACGGATTAATAGTCCAAGATGCGTAGTATTGTTGTCCAATATTACCGGCTCCGGGAACCTGAATATAATCTTTACCTCCGATATTAGCACCACCAACTTTAATCACTGATTTCAAGAAAGGAATGGTGTAATTAATTTGCGCGTCAAACACAACGTTTTCAGGAACCATAGCATCAACAAATGAAGACTGCCATAAATATTCTGAATTCCATCTTACGTTTGTATTAAATCCAAAGTTTTTGAATAATTTCTCACTTCCGAAAGAACCTTTAACTCTATGCTTAGGCGTATTGAATCCTGCTTCAAAACTTGGATCAGAAGCTTGGTCAAATTTGAATTCAGAGTAGTTGTAGCTAGCTCCAAGATCAAACATCGCTACTTTTCTGTTCACCCCAATACCAAAACCTAATGAAGTAATATCAGCTTTAGAGTTTGTATACACCTGATACACTCTTCTATCTCCGTTAACCAAAGCCGCAATTGACTCCGGACTTCCAACAGTACCATAATAAGGCGCAATAACGTTAGCTGTATTGATAAAGTCATTATACATATTATAGTATCCGTTAATATCTACAGCTGTTTTTTGAACATTTGCTCTATATCCTAATTCAAATGCCTGTACTTTTTCAGGCTTAACCAATCCATAAGAAGAAGCTTCAAGTACACTTGGGTCTCCTGTAGCTGAAAAAGCCTGCACAGAAGCCGAAGTAAATGAATTGAAATAAGCATTATTACCATTCATTCCGATAGTTGCCGGGTTACCCATAGCCTGTCCGTTAGCACTTACATTTACAGTTTCTGTAAAACGCTCTAAGTTTTCAGGTGCCGAACCAATCAATGCGAATGGACCTAAATCCAATCCGATGTATTGATCCTGAGTTGTCGGGTTACGGAAACCAGTTTGATAAGAAGCACGGAAATTATGTTGTTTTTCAGCACCGGCAGCATATGTAAGTGATACTCTTGGCGAAATATTTCCGTCGAAGTTTTGAGATTTATCATAGCGAAGAGATCCTGTGAATTTCATTCTCTCTTCCATAAATTTCTTTTGTAATTGTGTATAAACACCGTACTCACTATACTTTAAAGGACCGTCAAAATCTGTAAAGATAGTTCCGTCAGAATTCATCACATATTCTCTTGCAGATCCACCAACCTGAATCTCAGCAAAGTCGATTAAATCTTTGAAGTTATAATTTAAATCCGTGTGGTACAATTTAGATTCATCTTTGAATTTAGCACCAGTTGTCAAATTTGGATCTTTAGTTACCGAAGACAATGCTGCATTGTAAGCAGGACTTCCCGGTACAAATCTTCCCGTATCAGCAGTTTGTCTGGCAATAATGTGCGCATTTTCAGGCGTCTGACCTGCCAATGTAGCCTGAATATAAGCTCCGGCATATTGTCCAAACCAAGTTGAATCCGATTTCCATGCGCGGTTAACGTTCCATGCTGCAAAACGCATATCATAAGAATTACCTGCATCCTCAGTTGTCATATATCCTCTTGCAAAGAAGTTTCTACCTTTGATCTCCAATTTTGTCTGATCCATATAGAAATCTTTCAACGAGTATCTGTTAGCTCCCTGATAAATAGTATTACCAAAACCTAATTTATGTTGTGCGATAATTTCAATGTCTTTCGCAAAAGTACTTGAAGAATTTGCCCATGGACGGAAATGCAATGAAGCATCAAATTTGAAACTTTCAACTTTGTTACTATTCAAATCTTTTTCAGCATATCCTGTTCTTGCAACATTGTAGTTTGGTAATAAATTAACTGCAGCAGCAGGAATTAAACCCAAATTTGCCAAAGTTTGACCTACAGTTTTAATATTTGTAGACACTTCATCTCCATAAGTATTCAAACCATCATAGTTCGGATTGAAGTCCAAACCTGTAAAATTTTGTGCCAAATCTCTTCTGTCATTAGCAATCCATTCTGTTGCAGACAAAACTGAGAAATTAGCTTTTGCAGCAAAATGATCAGAGAATTTTTTAGCAGCTCTGATACCAAAGTCATACACAGGATTATCTCCCGCTGTTTGCTGTACCGTTCTTCCGTATTTGAAATAAGTCGAAATCCCCTCTTTTGTAAATGGGCTTCTACTATTCATAAAAATAATTCCGTTAAAAGCATTCGCTCCATATAACGCAGATGATGCACCAGGAAGAATTTCAACACTACCGGCATCAACATCATTTAAACCTAACAAGTTACCCAAGATAAAGTTCAACGCCGGAGATGAGTTATCCATACCATCTACCAACTGCATGAAACGCGTATTGGCTACAGTAGCAAATCCTCTGGCATTAACTGATTTAAATCCGAAACTACTGGTATTAAAATGAATATCTTTCATATTCTCAAGACCATCATAAAAAGTAGCAGCCGTGGTATTCTTGATATCTTTGATACCCATTCTTTCAATTGTAACCGGAGACTCAAGAACTCTTTCCGGGGCTCTTGACGCAGAGATTACAATCTCATTTAATTTTGTTGATTCTTCAGCCAAAACAACCACGATTTCCTGCTCTTTGGAATTAACCTGAACAGTTTGCGCAGTAAATCCCATCATCGTTACCTCTATTGTAAGCGGGAAAGAATTTTGTGTTTTTAAAGTAAATTTTCCGTCAAATCCGGCCGAAGTCCCCGAAGTAGACCCAACCACTTTAACGTTTGCACCAGGTACAGGCTGACTTTTATCATCTGTAACTGTTCCTGAAATTGTTGTTTGCGCAAAAGTTAATACGCTAAAAAACAATGACAAAATAGTAAAATAGATTCTCATTCTTCTTTGAATTTTGTTGGTTTATAAAGCCAAATTACGATAATAATTGTAAAATATAAAAAAGTAGATTAAAACTTTCTAATATTTTAGGCATTCCACAGCATGTTAAGACACTAAAATTTGATAGTTTTTTAAATATTTATTAAAATTTTAACATTTAATTAAAAGAATAAATATTATGCATACATAGTAAATATAAAAAAGCGAGAAAAATAAAAATATTGTTTTAATAAAAAAAGCGGGAAAAAATCCCGCTTTTTACAATTATTTTACTAAAATTTTACATTATTCCACAGTAACTGACTTCGCAAGGTTTCTCGGCTGGTCGACATTACAACCTCTCATAACCGCTATGTGGTATGAAAGCAATTGCAAAGGAATAGTTGTTAACAAAGGTGACAACGCATCCGAAGTTTCAGGAATTTCGATAACATGATCAGCTAAAGCCCTAACCTGTTCATCTCCTTTAGTCACAACTGCAATTATTTTTCCACTACGCGATTTAATTTCCTGGATATTACTCACCACTTTATCGTAATGCCCTTGTTTAGGCGCAATTACCACAACAGGCATTTGTTCATCTATCAATGCGATAGGTCCATGCTTCATTTCTGCCGCCGGATAACCTTCTGCATGGATATAAGAAATCTCTTTTAACTTCAAAGCACCTTCCAAGGCTACAGGGAAATTATACCCTCTTCCAAGGTAAAGACAATTAGGCGCATCTTTATAAACAGAAGCAATTTGTTTTGAAATTTCATTAGTCTCCAACGCTTCCTTCACTTTTTCCGGAATCGTTTCAAGTTCTAACAAGTATCTGTGATATTCAGAATTTGACAAAGTTCCTTTGATTTTAGCCAAACGTAATGCAATCATCGTTAAAACCGTGATCTGAGTAGTAAATGCTTTTGTTGAAGCAACACCAATTTCTGGACCCGCATGAGTATAAGCACCGGCATGAGATTCTCTCGAAATTGACGAACCAACCACATTACAAACACCAAATACAAAAGCTCCTTTTTCTTTAGCTAATTTAATTGCCGCCAAAGTATCAGCTGTTTCTCCAGATTGTGAAATTGCAATAACTACATCCTTATCACTGATAATTGGATTTCTGTAACGGAATTCAGAAGCATATTCCACTTCAACAGGTATACGTGCAAATTCTTCAAAAATATATTCAGCTACCAATCCCGCATGCCATGAAGTACCACATGCAATAATTAATATTCTTTGTGCGTTCGTGAATTTTTCAATATTATCTTCAACACCTGCCATTCTCACAATTCCTTCATTTGCATGTAGGCGTCCACGGTAAGTATCACGGATCACATTAGGCTGTTCGTAGATTTCTTTCATCATAAAATGATCGTAACCTCCTTTTTCAATCTGCTCCAAATTCATCTGCAATTCCTGAACATAAGGATCTACTAATGAATCATCCTTAATTTTACGGACTTTCATCGGTTTGTTCAAACGGACAATCGCCATTTCTTCATCTTCAAGATAAATAGCATTGGATGTATATTCGATAAAAGGAGAAGCATCAGAAGCAATGAAAAACTCATCCTTTCCTAAACCAATCGCTAAAGGACTCCCTAAACGGGCCACAACAATTTCATCCGGTTTTTGTTTATCAAAAACACAAATCGCATACGCACCCACAACTTGGTTCAAAGCCACCTGAACCGCCTTGCCTAATTTAAGATTATCTTTTTTCTGTACGTCTTCAATTAAATTAATCAATACCTCAGTATCTGTATCTGATTTGAAAACATAACCTCTTTTAATTAATTCTTTTTTTAATGGTTCGTAATTTTCGATAATACCATTATGAACAATTACTAAATTTCCTGAATTGGAAAGGTGAGGATGTGAATTCACATCATTTGGAACCCCATGGGTTGCCCAACGCGTGTGTCCAATCCCGATTGATCCGTTTAAAGAAATTTCTTTAACAGCTCTTTCTTCAAGATCAGAAACTTTTCCTTTTGTTTTCGACAGTTTTAAATCGGTTCCATCATACAAAACCACTCCTGCACTGTCATACCCTCTATATTCTAATCGCTTTAGCCCTTTAATAATTAAGGGATAAGCTTCTCTATGTCCAATGTAACCTACAATTCCACACATACTACTTTTGTTAATTTGGTTTTGTGTAATAAATTCTAAACTTCACGCTATCTGCACCGGCATTACTTCCATAAAGAATAGTTCCCTGTGGACTCGTAATTGAACCAACCGGCAATGTTTTAAGAGTTTTCGCCTCACTGTCCCAGCTACCACTTGATGGTGGAGTTTGCAAACTACCATAAGCCGGATTATTGATGTTTTCAGTTACAACCAATCCTAAGCGCACATTATCCTGCTTGTCTTTAAGAATTCTGTTAACATGTTCAGTGATACGTATTCTGTATATTTTCTTTTCATCATCATCAATTTCTTTCTTCTCAAGTATTCCGCCAAACATAAATTTATTACGCTTAGAATTAGATGCATTCACTGAATTATCAAAATTATAATCGTATAAAACTTTGTTATTGTCAACATCAAAAAGATAAACCCTTAAAGGCTCATTTTTCAAATTCATAAGAGATGTATTGACAGTAAAATACAAGCTGGCATCATTAATTAAAACTTTTTGCGCCTTCAAATTATCGATTTCTGCTTGGGTAAAAATTTCAATTATCGACATTGATCCTTCTCCACCTTTCAGGTACAATTTTTGATCACCGTTAATTCTGTCCGGATTACTTACCGCATTAGCATAAGTCGCGTTTTCGGTTTTATTGAAAAGGTTTGCAGTTATAGCTCCGTTAAATATCAGTCCAAATTCTTTCATTGGCCTGTCATTTCCAACAGGTGTTGAAACACCATTTACTGTTTTATTAACTATTAAATCTTCTTTATAATAAATTACGACATTTCCTTTAGAGAAATCTAAGCTCATCATAGTGCCTTGATCAGCATCCTGAACCTGAAAATACAACCCTTTGAAATAGGTTTTGAAAATATTGTTATTAGCCAGTTTACTTGATGCTGCCTGAATGATGTGAGTCTTAAAATAATCCTTATCCAAATGAAGTCTCATGGAAGGCTGAAGTCTTTTCTCAACATTTTCCTTTTCTTTTGGTCTGGTATGCTGCATCACATAAAAATTCGGATTTGTTTCATCTTTAGTGCTTTTCACTTTATACTTAACAACCTCTCGGGCATCAGGCACGAAAGCTGTATTTTCTTTTGCTTCAGTACTATTATTTAAAACCCCACTGTCAATCTGACTGCTGAAATTCGCATCCTGATTGGAATAATATTTTTGTGAAGCTTCAAGATTATTTGGATCAAATTCATTTAACTGAAATCCGTTTCTAAAAACCTTTAAATTAATTGGCTTGTAATTACCGTCATTCGCACTGACCGGATCTGTCGTATTAATTGAATCCAATTCGAATTTACTGATTCCCGAACTTTCTATTTTCAACAACTTATAAGAATACGGAATACTCAGCACCACACTGTCAATTTCGATATTTGCACCAAACGTTGGTGCAGGTGTTGCCATTTGAACCTGAGTCACAAAATTCGCAACTGTTTTTCCAAAAATCGGATCATTGGAAATTCCCAACTGATTAATTGGCAAGTTATTCGTTTGAACCGGTGTAATTCTTTGATTATAAGCTTTCACCGAATAAGGCGAACCAATGAAATCATAGTTCTCCCCTTCAATAATATCACCACCAACAGTATTGAAATCCTTGTCACAAGAAATTAAAAAAATAGAAAATAAAGCTGTAAAAGCATATTTTGTAAAAACGGTCTTCTTCATTATTTTGATTAACCTAAAATTTGATTTTTGTAAAAATTAGTGTACGCATCTGCGAATGCGTCTTTCGGGGTGAAAGGTAATAAAGGTTTTTTTGAAGCTTCTATAAATTTTGTTAAAGTTGCTGAAACTTCTTCTGTTGCAATCACAACGCCATCCGAATGATTAATTGAAGCCATCATGATATTTTCAAAGGTCGGATTATCCAACTCTTTAATTGCCTCATGGGGAATTCCGTCAAATTGTACTTTCTTACTCATTCCCATATCCAAAGTACCATCAAAAGCCGGATTAAACACTGAAGTAACAATTTTAGTATCAGCAAATAATGCATCATTTTTATAATAATGCTTCATATAGATAGGCAACATAGAAGCCATCCATCCCTGTACGTGAATAATATCAGGAACCCAATTCAGTTTCTTAACGGTTTCCACCACCCCTTTTGCAAAAAAGATAGCTCTTTCGTCATTATCCGGAAACAGAACACCTTCTTCATCTGTAAAAGTGGCTTTGCGTTTAAAGTACTCGTCGTTATCAATAAAATAAACCTGAATTCTTTCTTTAGGAATTGATGCCACCTTAATAATCAACGGCATATCCACATCATTGACAACCAGATTCATTCCTGACAGTCGAATAACCTCATGCAACTGGTGTCTTCTTTCATTCACATTCCCATAGCGAGGCATGAAAATACGTATTTGACCACCTTGATCATTAATCATTTTAGGCACATCATACGACATTAAAGAAACCTCATTTTCAGGCAGATAGGGCACTACTTCGGATGATACATATAAAATCCTTTTATCCTCCATGTTTTTATTTAGTTTTGTTTATTGGACAGAAATCCATGCAAAATTACAAAAATTTACCGAGATATTGACTAAAATAGTAAGTTTGCATAGAATTTAAAAGAACTCGCATGCCTGTTTTTGTCAAACAAAATGATTTAAAACTTTATTTAAAACCGCATATCAACAATAAAAGCAACGTTGGATTTGTTCCTACCATGGGCGCCTTACACCAAGGACATCTCTCTTTGATGGCAGAATCCCTTAAAAACAATTCCCTGACAGTTGTGAGTATTTTTATTAACCCAACACAATTCAACAATCCGGACGACTTAAAAAAATATCCACGGACATTAGAAGCCGATGTTGCAAAAATTGAAGCATTGAATCCGGAAATCATAATATATGCACCTACAGTTGAAGACATATACGAAGGAAAAACAGAATCACAGCAGTTCGAATATGACGGTTTGGAATTCCAAATGGAAGGCAAACACCGTCCGGGTCATTTTGACGGGGTAGGAACAATTGTGAAAAAACTATTTGAAATCATCCAACCAACAAACGCATACTTTGGAGAAAAAGACTTTCAGCAACTTCAAATCGTAAAAAAACTGGTTTCGAAATACAAAATTCCGGTTAATATTATTGGTTGTCCCATTCACAGAGAACCTAACGGATTAGCCATGAGTTCAAGAAACGAAAGACTTGAAAAAAAGGAAAGAGAAAAAGCATCGGTTATTTATAGCATCCTCAAGGAAGCCAAAAAATTATTCCATACCAAAAGTGCCGGTGAAGTTTCAAAATGGGTAAATAACCAATTCAAAAAGCAAGAACTTTTCCAATTGGAATACTTCGAAATTGCCGACGAAAAAACACTTCTGGAATGTAAACGAAAAAGCAAAACCAAAAAATACCGCGGTTTTATTGCTGTTTTTGTAAACAATGTGCGACTCATTGACAACATCTCACTAAAATAATTTAACTTTGCATCATGCGTATTCAAGTTGTAAAATCTAAAATCCACAGGGTTAGAGTAACAGGCGCCGATTTAAACTATATCGGCAGTATTACTATTGACGAAGCTTTAATGGAAGCTTCCAATATTTTTGAAGGTGAAAAAGTATCTATCGTTAACATCAATAACGGAGAGCGTCTGGAAACATATGCTATCACTGGCCCAAGAAACAGTGGCGAAATAACACTGAATGGCCCTGCCGCCCGTAAAGTACATAAAGACGACATCATCATCATCATCGCTTACGGAAGCATTGACATGGAAGAAGCTAAAAACTTCAAACCTTCCATTGTATTCCCTAACGAAGAAACGAATTCGTTACAGTAACCGTGAACAATAAGATAAGTTCGTATGCCAGTCTCATCATTCCAATCCTTTTAGGGGCTGGGCTGACTTATTATCAATATAATTCCTTTTCTCCGGAACAAATTGCTAAAATGAAGAGTTACTTCATGACAGCCAATTATAATTATGTTTTAATTTCATTGGTAATCGCAATTTTAGGCTGCTTGTTCAGGGCATATCGATGGAAATATACATTGAAAGAAATTGGCACTATTCCTGAATTCAAACTTAATTTCATTGCGGTCTGCATTGGTTACTTTGTCAATCTGACCATTCCCCGTTCAGGTGAAGTATCACGCGCTTTAATCTTAAAAAAATACAGAGATGTACCGTTTGACAAAGCTTTTGGAACTATCATTGCCGAAAGAATTGTTGATTTGGCATTTCTCATGTTATTTGTATTCAGCGCGTTGTTACTCGAATTCCAAACGCTGAAAAATTTCCTGCTTTTGTATATTCCGGTAACCCAACTCGCTTGGGCGCTTACATTTGCAGCCGGTTTTTTTATTTGGTTTTTATTACTGTACCGCTATTCCAAATGGAAATACGTCCTGCTTTTTAAATCCAAAATTGAAGGGCTGAAAGAAGGTGTTTTGAGTGTATTAAACATGCCTGACAAATGGAAATTCATCTTCTTCACACTTCTGATCTGGATTTCTTATGTGTTAATGTTTTACACTACGGTTTTTGCACTGGAAGCCACAAGCCATATTTCGCTTGGCACCATTATGGTTGCCTTTGTAATTGGCGGATTAACCATGTCATTTACCAATGGAGGTTTTGGCTTTTTCCCGGTTTTGATCGCTAAGATTTTACTTTTATACCAAGTTCCGTTGGAAGCCGGAAATGCCTTCGGATGGATCATTTGGACTTCACAATTAATGATTACAATTGTACTCGGTATTTTTTCTTTTTCGGTATTACCAATCGTAGGTAAAAGGAAATAAATCATTACCTTGCCCGTTTAATAAGCATGTTAATTATTTTATTATGAAAAATATAATCCGCTTTGTTATTTTATTTATTTCATTTTCAGCATTTTCCCAATCATTTGTTGAACAGATTAAATCGGTTAAATTAAACGAAAGCCGTGACTTAAGGATAAAACTTCCTGCTTCTTTTAAATCTAATCCCGAAAAAAAATACCCGCTTATTTTAGTCTTGGACAGTGAGTTTTTATTCCCGGTTTTTGAAGGTAATTTACATTATGGAAATTATTGGGATGATATCCCGGAAGCAATCCTTGTAGGTATCAACCAAAACAAAAATAACCAGAGGGAATCTGATTGTGAATTCGATCCCCGTACTGGCTTACCTGCCGGAAAAGGAGGTGCATTTTTCGAATTTATCGGTACCGAATTAATTCCTTATCTTGAAAAAAAATACCAGGTAGGCACTTTTAAAGCTATAGCAGGTATCGATTCATCGGCCGGACTTGCAAATGCTTTCCTGTACAAAGAAATTCCGCTTTTCAATGCTTACATTTCTTTAAGTCCTGATTTACAATTGGGAATGGAAGAGCGTATCCCGAAGCGTTTAAGTGAATTACAACAACCCATTTTTTACTATACTGCTACAAGTGACGGTGACTTAAAAAAATTCCAAAAACAGATCAAAACCCTGGATCAGAATATGCAAGCTGTAAAAAATGATTTCATAAATTACAAGTTTGACGATTTTAAAAACGCTAATCATTATACTATAGCAACACTGGGCATTCCTCAGGCCTTGAATCAGATCTTCCAGATTTACCAACCGATTTCACCTAAAGAATATCAGGAAAAAATCGTTGTTTTACCACAGGATTTTGTTAAATATCTAACCGACAAATATGATGCCATAGAAAAAAACCTTGGAATCAGAATGCCTGTACGTTACCGCGACATGAAAGCCATCGAAACTGCAATCAATAAAAAGGAACGTTTTGAAGAATATGAGCAATTAGCCCAAATTTCGGGTCAGCAATACGAAAAAACTTTGCTTTATGATTATCATATGGGCATTTACTGGGAGAAGAGAAATGAATTAAAAAAAGCCATTAAATTTTATCAGGATGCATTTGCCAAAGAACCAATAGGCGACTTGACAAAAGAAATGATGATGATTAAGGCTGAAGATTTAAAAACTAAATTACCTAAAAAAGATAAACTTAAAGGTGGTAAAGCCAAAGATGCAACAGAACAGATAGTGGAAGAAGTACCGGCTGATGCTCCTACGGAAACCCCAACCGAAACTCCAACTGAAACTCCGGTTGAAGAGAAAAAAAGTGAATAATACCCGATAATAAAGTCTGCTGAATGGCTAAAATAAAAACGTCCTTTTTTTGTCAAAGTTGTGGAACCCAATTTGCTAAATGGCAAGGACAATGCAATGCCTGCAAAGAATGGAATACCATTGTGGAAGAAATCATCCAGAAAGATGAAAAAGTAGTCTGGAAAACTGAAACTTCAGTCGTGAAAAAAGCAGCTAAACCTTTGCGCATTCACGAAATTGATTCGGCTGAGGAAATCCGGATGGACACCACTGACGGTGAACTCAACCGTGTTTTGGGAGGCGGACTCGTTCCTGGTTCTTTGACACTTTTGGGAGGCGAACCCGGCATTGGAAAAAGTACACTATTGTTACAGATTTCATTAAAACTACCTTACAAAACCCTATATGTTTCGGGAGAGGAAAGTCAGAAACAAATCAAAATGCGTGCCGAGCGAATCACTCCAAACGGAGACAATTGCTATATACTGACCGAAACCAAAACACAGAATATTTTCCGCCAGATTGAAGAAATCGAACCGGAAATCGTAATTATTGATTCCATTCAAACCTTACATACCGATTATATAGAATCTTCGGCCGGAAGTATTTCACAAATCAGGGAATGTACGGCCGAATTAATCAAATTTGCCAAAGAAACCAATGTTCCCGTTATCTTAATTGGTCATATTACCAAAGACGGAAACATCGCCGGACCAAAAATCCTGGAGCACATGGTTGATACCGTTCTGCAGTTTGAAGGAGACAGAAATCATGTATACCGTATTCTCCGTTCACTCAAAAACCGTTTCGGATCAACTGCCGAATTAGGTATTTACGAAATGCAGGGATCTGGCTTGCGAGAAGTAGCGAATCCATCAGAAATATTAATTTCCCATAAAGAAGAAGAATTATCCGGAACCGCAATCGCCACCACACTGGAAGGCATGCGTCCGTTAATGATCGAAATACAGGCTCTGGTTTCAACTGCCGTATACGGAACTCCACAACGAAGCACGACCGGTTATAACGCCAAAAGGCTCAATATGATTTTAGCGGTTTTGGAAAAACGTGCCGGCTTCCGTTTAGGAGCAAAAGACGTTTTCCTGAATGTTACGGGAGGAATTTCGGTTGATGATCCGGCAATCGATTTAGCTGTTGTAGCCGCAATCTTATCATCCAATGAGGATATCCCGGTAGGCAAAGATTTTTGTTTTGCCGGAGAAGTAGGACTTTCTGGTGAAATCCGACCAGTAAACCGTGTGGAACAACGTATTCAAGAAGCTGAAAAATTAGGTTTTGGAACCATTTTCATCTCCAAATACAATAAAATTGCTACTAAATTTCCGGGAATAAAAGTGGTTTTAGTCAGCAAAATAGAAGAAATTGTTAGTGAATTATTCGGATAAATGAAACCTTATGCAGAAATATTGCAACTCATACAAACCTACCATGAATTAGGTGAAACAATCGCTGCAGCAAATTTAGTGATAGAAGAATACGGCATCAAACACCCCAATTTCAAAGGGTTTGAATTGCGCGAGAAAGCGAAAGCGGATTATATCCTGATGACTACCGAAGGTACATTCGGCCAACCTAATATCATCAGGATTCCTGAAAACACATTTGAATTTGAATTCATTTTGATGCTGAACCTAATCACACACGAAATGATTCATATCGGTCAGAAAGCTAAAGGCAACTTCATTGAAGACCGTAATGAAAGGGAATGGCAGGCTTATTACGAGATGTTGTTTCATAAAATTTATCCGCAAATTCCGGATGTTGCTAAACACCAACAGCTTTTCTTCGCCAATAAAGCCTTAGAATACTATAAACGGATGGGCAACCCCTCTGTCTTACAAGAAAAATACGCGGAACAAAAAAAAGAAGTCGAAGATTTTGTAGCTTCGCTTTCGTAAATCATCCCAAATTTTTATACAAATGAGGACCAAAAAACAATGGTTTTTACTGATACTTAAAATCGTTTTAGTGCTTATAGTGCTAACACTGGCAGGTATCTATTTCTTTCGGGACACCCTTTTACAACAAGCTTTAGACAAAGTCAAACATAAATTCAACACCGAATACAATTCCGATTTTCATATTGGAAGCGCCCATTTTTTAGGCATAACCGGAGTAGAACTCGAAAATATTCATTTGGTTCCGCATCAGTCGGATACACTATTATCTGTTCAAAAAATACGAACCGAAGTCAGTTTAATGCAATTATTGACCGGAGAAGTCCAACTGAACAATCTGGAAATGCAAAACGGATTCATCCAATTGGTCAAAAATGAAAACGGCCGCAATTTTGATGTTTTTCTGAAAAAAGATTCGAAAGAAGAATCTTCAGATGAAAAAAGAAATTATGCAAAATTGGCAAACCGAATCCTGACCAAAGTCCTGAATCTTGTCCCTTCAGAAATGAACTTGGAAAATCTGTCACTCCGTATCGATGATATGGGAAAAAAAGTCAGCTTCCATATGAATGATTTAAAATTGGCAGACCACCAACTCAATACACAGATTAAAGTTACCACCAATACTTTTAGTCAAAACTGGAACATTAAGGGATATGCCAATCCACGCGACAAAAAAGCTGATTTAGTGTTTGCATCAGCCGACACATCAAAAATCCAGGTTCCGTACATTGATGAAAAATTCGGTTTGAAATCAAGCTTCAACAAAATCAGGCTGAAACTCGATAATCTGGATATGACTTTTGGAAAATTACACATTGACGGTGTTGCTTCCATTGAAAACTTCACTATCAATCATCCTAAAATTGCCAAAAAAGATGTAGTAATCCAAAATGCCCAATTTGATTACCGATTTTTATTAGGCAGCGATTTCATTGCCATCGACAGTACATCGACAGCCCAATTGAACAAAATAAAGGTTAAACCATATCTGGAATACAACACCGAAGAAGATACCATTTACAAACTGAAGTTGAACATCGACAAAATGAAAGCACAGGATTTCATCACGTCTTTACCGAACGGTTTGTTTTCACATTTCACAGGCATGGTAGCTGAAGGGGAATTCGATTATAAACTCAATTTCCAATTCAATAAAAACAAACCGCACAAATTGGTTTTTGACAGTAAATTCAATAAAAACAATTTGCGCATCGTAAAATACGGAGAAGCCAATCTGGAAAAACTGAACAGTGAATTCACGTACCGTGCGATCGAAAACGGAGTACCGCAACGTCCTGTTTTTGTTGGTTCATCAAATCCGAATTTCACACCTTTGGAATTAATCTCTCCGTATTTGAAGCATGCTGTTCTCACTAACGAAGATCCTTCTTTCATGCGCCACCGTGGTTTTATTTCGGAAGCTTTCAAACAATCAATTGCTAAAAACATCCGTACCAAAAAGTTCTCACGCGGCGCCAGTACCATCAGTATGCAATTAGTCAAAAATGTATTCCTCACACGTGAAAAAACACTATCACGCAAATTGGAAGAAATCCTTTTGGTTTACATT
Organism: Flavobacterium amniphilum; assembly: GCF_023634845.1. GTDB lineage: Bacteria > Bacteroidota > Bacteroidia > Flavobacteriales > Flavobacteriaceae > Flavobacterium > Flavobacterium amniphilum. Next base: position 59,401 of record NZ_JAMLJL010000001.1, read on the forward strand.
TTGGAAAACAATCGTATCTCTTCAAAAGAACGCATGCTGGAAGTCTATTTCAATGTAATCGAATGGGGACCGAATGTATATGGAATTGGGGAAGCTGCCGAATTTTATTTCCAGAAAAAACCGATTGATTTAAACCTCAACGAGTGCTTGTTTTTGGCTTCAATTGTACCGAAACCGAAAAAATTTATGTACCAGTTTAATGACGAAGGTTTTCAAAAACCGTATGCAGAGAAAAACCAAAGATTTATTAAAAACCTGATGTTACGGAGAGCATTAATCACTAGTGATGATACTATCGGTCAGTCTATTCCGATTTATGTTTCGGGAAGAGCACGTTCGTTATTGAGAATCAAAAAAGTACAGGATACGATTGCGATTGATTCTTCGGCTTCATCAATCAATGAATTCGATTTTTAACTATCTGAAATTCTTTAAAAACTGCTCTTTGTAGGTTGGCGAAACTTCAATTTCCGCCTGGTCATTGAGCACAACATAGCCGCCTTTATTATAGGATTTTACAAAATTCACATTGATGATGTGTGATTTATGGACACGTAAAAAAGGGAATGGTAATATTTCTGTAAAATGTTTCAGAAAGCGGCAGACCATCTTTTTGGAACCATCGGCTAAATATAAATCGGTAAAATTTCCGTTACCGCGAAGACGGACGATGTCTTCCATTTTAACCACTTCGAAACCTTCCAGAGTGGGCAAAATAACCTGCTTCTTTTCAGGTTGGGTTTCCCGGAAATTTTCGACGATAATCTTGTTTCTATTAAACAACTCATGGTTTAAAATATGCTGCTGTACTTTATTCACGGCCACGATCAATTCTTCAATACTGATGGGTTTGAGCAAATAATAAGCTGCACTCTGGTTTAAGGCTTTGAGTGAATATTCGGAAAAAGCCGTAACAAAAATGGTTTCAAACTGCAAGTCTTTACAAGCTTCCAACACATCAAATGCATTTCCGAAAGGCATTTCCACATCCAAAAAAACCAATTGGGGCAAAACCTCGTGTAAAAGCGGAACGGCTTCTTTGATATTTTGGGCTTCTCCCACCACTTCCACTTGTGGACAATACTTGCTCAAATAGTTTTTAAGCACTTCACGTGCAGCACTTTCGTCTTCAACAATTACCGCTTGTATTTTACTGAATGTCATCATGCTTTCTCAGACTTTGGAAAAATAATTTCAACAATTGTTCCGGAATCCCCACTATTCTTTTCGGTTATGGAAAACGAAATATCCGACTTATATAACTCATTCAACAAATTGATACGCTCTTTGGTATTAGTCACACCACGCGATTGATGCACTTTCTGGTTCCGGGTTTTAAGCGCGGCACTTTGGGTTAATCCTATACCATTATCATCCACAATAACCGAAACTTTATCCCTGTTCAATTCAAACTTAAGCAACAAAAGCCCTTTAGTTTCCCTGTAACGTAAACCGTGCCAGATTGCATTCTCAAGGTGTGGCTGAATCAGCATATTGGGAACCAAAACTGTTTCGGTATCCAAAGCATCATCTACCACTATTTTGTACTCAAATTTATCCTGGAAACGTAAATGCTCTAAATCAAGATACTTCTTTAGCTGCTCGATCTCATTACCAAGACTGATAAAATCCTTATTTGAATTTTCCATCATATTCCGCATCAAATGGGAATAAGATGTCAGGTATTTATTGGCTTCCAGTTCTTTATTCTGTGAAATAAATTGGTTAACACTATTCAGACTGTTGAATATAAAATGTGGGTTCATTTCCCTGCGTAGCGACTGCAAGGCAATTTCTTTATTCTTGATTTTAATCGAATACAAGGCTTTGATAATAAACCCGAATAACAATAAAAGTAAAGCAATCGATCCAAGAAGAACATAATTAAATGTGTTCTTTTTGGAAATAAGCTCGTCTTTAAGAGCTTTTTCTTTTTCCAACTGACGGATTTTTTCTTCGGTAATCTGAAATGTTTTTTCATCAATCAGCGAACTGTCTTTCCGGATTAACTGATCAAAATTCTGAAGGAAATCTTCATACAAAACCATGCTCTCTTTATCATTCCCATTCGCTTTGTAATACTGTAACAATTGTTTCAGACTGCTTTTAACCTCATCAGTTTTACCCATTTGCGAAGCCAATCTATAAGCTTTCTGCAAAGAATTCACGGCTTTTTCAGGTTCTTTATTTTTGAAATAAATCCCACTTAATGACTGCAACTGCTTGATTTGGTTATCATAATCATTATGTACAACGGCTTCATCCAATAATTTCTGATTGATGGAAATGGCTTTGTCAAATTGCTTATCAGATGCGTAAACCTTAGCAATTGCATTTTTCAGCTTAACCACTTCTTCCGGTTTGTCAGCAGAATAACTTATGGCTTTTTCAAGATTTTCAATAGCCGATCCTTTATCTTTCAACTTCAAATCAACAGTAGCTTGTTGCACATAAGCATCGGCAACTTCTTCTTTTTTATCACTTTCTTTTTCAAGAATATCAATATTCTTTCTTGAGTAAGCAGCTTGTACTGCCGGACTGTTACTGTTTTTTAAACGACCTACATCATTCGCATTAAGTTGCGCGTCTTTTTTCTCTTCGGCTACAGAACCGGCCATTTCATAATTTTTAATGGCTTCTCCCACTTTATTTTGAGATTCCTGCACTTTGGCCAGATTCCGGCTCACTCTTGCCTTGTCCTTTGTCTTATTTAATTTGGTATACAAAGCCAATGCTTTTTTAAGGTATTCTTCCGCTTTTGCAAAATCACCTTTGTCTGTAAAACCCGTCGCCAACTTCTCATAATTTCCGGCAATCTTCGATTCATCATTGGAATCCAATGATTCCTTTAGATCATCGGCCGCCTTACTGATTTTGGAAGATGCCGCTTTTTTGTTCTTATAAACAGGCACAATCGTATCCTGTGCCGAAACATCATAACTGACGAACAGCATACAAAACACATATAATATCATCCGGTTTAAGCGCATCTCTTTTTATTATTGTTAGACAATGTAAAGTAACTATTTTAAAAATAGTTATCAAAACGATTTCACCAAGTCAAATCCCCCATTCACCCATTCTGCAAAAAACGTGCAGATTCTTACAATAATTTTGACTCATAATCATAAAACAAAATAGTCATGAAAACATCAATTTTATTTACGACCGCTTTATTAGCCTCTTCGATATCATTTGCAGCTTGTAATTCATCTGCCGGAAATCCGAAAAAACCAATCACAGCCCATACGCAAAGAGTTGCCGATGAAAATAATAAAATCCAGGTTGCCCTGTTATTGGATACATCAAACAGTATGGACGGATTAATCGATCAGGCAAAATCACGCTTGTGGAATATTGTGAACACTCTTACAACGCTAAAGTACAACGGAAAGACTCCGGATATCGAAATTGGTTTGTATGAATACGGCAACGACGGACTTTCGGCACAATCGAATTATATCCGTTTAGTAGCTCCTTTAACAACCGATCTGGATTTAATTTCTGAAAAACTGTTCTCCCTTAAAACAAACGGAGGTTCTGAATACTGTGGAGCCGTAATATCAGACGCTACCAAGCAATTAACATGGAGCAGAAACAATAACAATATGAAACTGGTTTACATTGCAGGCAACGAAGCATTCAACCAAGGTGGCATTAATTATAAGGAAGCCATCAGCGATGCATTGCGTAATGACATTTACATCAACACGATTTTCTGTGGTGACCAAATGGAAGGAATCAATTCATTTTGGAAAGACGGAGCTGATACCGGCAAAGGAAAATATTTCAACATCGATTCCAATGAAGCTGTTCGTTACATTGCAACGCCATATGACACCAGAATTTCAGAATGCAACATCAGAATTAATGAAACGTATATCAGCTACGGTTCAAAAGGATATGAAAAGAAAATGAATCAGGAAGTCCAGGACCGAAATGCACAAGGTGTATCAGCATCCAATTATGCGGAAAGAGCCGTAAGTAAATCGAAAGCTGCCTATAAAAACGACAGTTGGGATCTTGTTGACAAAATGAAAGATGACAAAGAAGCCGTTACCAGGCTGAAAAAAGAAGAATTACCAAAAGAATTGCAGAATAAAAGCAAAGAAGAAATCACGGCATATGTTGACAAAAAATCCAAAGAACGAGAAGCAATCCAAAAAGAAATCACTGAGTTAGGCAAAAAAAGACAAGCTTATATCGATGAGGAAATGAAAAAGACTAAATCACAGGACGATTTAGGAAATGCAATCAACACTTCGATTGTCGGTTTTGCCAAAATAAAAGGCTACACAGTAGAAAAATAGTTACTCTAATTACTGCCGCAGATCTGTTATTCCTCATATGGGGCGGGAAAAAACGGATTTGCGGCTATTCAAAAACAATCATTATGAAATCATTTCTATCCTTTTTACTGCTAATGCTTCCGGGGTTAATTTGGAGCCAAAAGCCAATTTTCACCCAAGCCAAAGTCAAAGCAGCCACTGTTTACTTCAACGCTGCCGAAATTTCCCAAAACACTTCCGTTACTTTACCAAACGGAACCAGCGAAGTCGTGGTTAAGAATGTAGCCAACAGTTTATTTGAGAATTCGGTGCAGATTGGAGCTCCTTCAAATATTACCGTTTTATCGGTACAATTCACAAACGATTACATTTCCGAATACGATATAGATGAAAATTCACCTGCCATCAAAAAGGTACGGGACAGTATTGTTTTGGTCCAAAAAGAAATGAACCGTATTATAAATACCCGGAATTCGGAACAAAAAACCATTGAACTACTCGATAAAAACCAACAGGTATTCGGACAGAATTCAGGTTTAAGTGTAGCTGAACTAACCCGTATGGTGGACTATTATAAAACGAAACGGACGGAAATCAGTAATTCCATAAACGTTTTGGAAGAGAGACACCAAAAACTGAATGAGTTATTGACCAAACTGAATAACAGACTGGAAATTGACACCAGTAAAGAAGAAAAACTGTCTTCCGGTAAATTAGTACTGCAGATTATGAATACTTCGGCCGGAGCTGTTCCGTTGGAAATTTCATACTTAACGCCAAATGCAAGTTGGTCGCCTTTCTACGATTTACGTGTGGAAAGTGTTAAAGACCCCATCAACATGATGTACAAAGCCCAAGTGGTTCAAAATACCGGAATCGACTGGAAAAAAGTAAAACTGACCCTTTCATCAGGTAATCCAAACCAGAATAATCAGGCACCAATTTTAAGTTCGTGGTTTTTGCGTTACGGTTACCCGAATTATGGTTATCAAAATGACATCAGAGCGAATCAGTTACAAACCAGAGCTGCAGGTGCAGTTTATAAAAAAAAGGAAGCTGATGCTGCTGTTGCCGTGGAAGAAAAATCAATTTCTGATTATACGAACATTGTGGAAAACCAACTTAATATTTCTTTTGACATTGATATTCCGTATGATATTTTATCCAATGGAAAAGCACACAGTGTTGCGCTGAAAGAAATTAAAATGCCGTCTACTTATAAATATTATGCTGCTCCAAAGGTTGAAAAAGAAGCATTCTTACTGGCAGAAATCTCTGATTACGGTAAATATAATTTATTGAGGGGCGATGCCAATATCATTTTTGAAGGTATCTATGTGGGTAAAACACATATCAATCCGGGACAAACTTCAGATACTTTAAACCTGAGCATGGGACGTGATAAAAAGGTTTCCATTAAACGTGAAAAAGTGGTGGATAAATCGGGAACGAAATTTCTTTCTTCGAAAAAAGAACAGACTTTCACATACGATATTACTTTACGCAACAATAAAAAAGAAGCGATTGATTTGTTGCTGAAAGACCAGTATCCGCTTTCAACCGATAAAGAAGTTGAAATTGAATTACTGGAAAAGGACGGAGCCAAAGTCAATACCGAAACCGGAATTTTAACCTGGGACATCAATCTCAAACCAAACGAAACCAAAAAAATCAGGTTGAGTTACCGCGTTAAATACCCAAAAGACAAAATCCTTGAAAATTTATAAGAATTACCCGACGAATACGTCGGGTTTTTTTATAACTTTATAACAACCAAATAGTTATCATTATGAGATTATACTTCCTGATTATTGCCATGACCTTCATCCAATGTGAAAGCCAATCACAGACCGGAACGGTCGCACTTCAAAATTACGGCTCCGGTTTTGCCTCTCCGGTAGATATTGCAAATTGTGGTGACAGCCGGTTATTTATAGTTGAACAGGACGGACTCATACGGATTTTAAATACAAACGGAACCATTAACGCAACACCTTTTCTGAATATAACTTCTTTAACCAATGAAAGCGGAGAACGTGGTCTTTTGGGCATGGCTTTTCATCCAAATTACAGTACAAATGGTTTCTTTTACATCAATTACACCAACACCAGCGGAAATACGGTAATTGCACGGTATTCAGTGAATGGTTCTAATCCCAATCTTGCTAATCCGACCGGAACCATATTACTCACTGTAACACAACCTTTTGCCAATCACAATGGTGGAACCATCAAATTTGGTTCAGATGGTTATTTATATATTGGAATGGGTGACGGAGGAAGTGGCGGTGATCCCGGAAACAGGGCGCAAAACATCAATGAGCTCTTGGGTAAAATGCTCCGGATTGATGTGAATTCAGGGACGCCTTATGGAATTCCTGCAAACAATCCTTATGTGGGAGTTGCCGGATCTGATGAGATATGGGCTATCGGATTACGCAATCCATGGAAGTTTTCATTTGACAGACAAACCGGCGATTTATGGATTGCTGATGTTGGCCAAAACGCTTATGAAGAAGTCAACAGGGCTACGCCAACAGAAAGCGGACTGAATTACGGTTGGCGTTGTTATGAAGGCAACACCGCCTATAACACAACGGGATGTGCTGCACAAGCCACAATGAAATCCCCTTTATTTGTAGTTACCCATGCCAGTGGATTTTGTTCGATAACCGGCGGTTATGTATACAGAGGCACCCAATATCCTAATTTCCAAGGCAAATACTTCTTCTCTGATTATTGCAAAGCACAGATTGGAGTTCGGGACAATAGTGGAAACATTACCTATTCACAAACATTTACAGACAACAATTTTGTGAGTTTCGGGGAAGACATGAACGGCGAACTTTATATAGCATCCATCAGTAATGGTATGATTTACAAGATCATTGACGGTACACTCGATAATCCTGAACATACTAAAACTGCGATGACCGTTTATCCAAATCCAACAAAGTCGGAGGTTTTTATCCAGAATACCGATCAAACCAGTTTCATTGCTTCCGTTGAGATATTCGATACACGAGGCAAGTCACTTCTAACCGAAAAAAAAGGAAACCAGTCGGTGGTTTCCTTAAATACAGAGTCGTTATCCTCCGGAATTTATTTTATGAAGATCACCAATAGCATGGGATTGCATTCGGTTCATAAACTGATCAAAAATTAGTTACGGTGCCGGATTAGGAATTGTTTCCTGGATTCTTTCAATCTGTTTCAATACATCATCGGTTAACCTGACATCAAATGCGTTGATATTTTCTTCCAGTTGATCTAAATTGGTTGCACCGATAATCGTAGAAGTCACAAACTTTTGGTGGTGTACAAAAGCCAAAGCCATTTCGGTTAGGGTTAATCCTAAACTATGTGCCAATTCCTGGTACAAACGGGTTACTTTGTAACAATTTTCATTTGTATATCTGATAAAATTCGGGAACGTTCCCATACGTGAATTTGCGGGAGTTCCTTCTAAATACTTACCGGTTAAAAACCCGAAGCCCAGAGGAGAATAAGCCATTAATCCCACGTTTTCGCGCATACATATTTCAGATAGACCCACTTCAAACAAACGGTTCAATAGTGAGTACGGATTTTGGATAGTTGCAATTCTCGGCAAACCATGCTTTTCACTTTCACTCAGGAATTTCATTACGCCCCAAGGATTTTCATTGGAAACACCTATATGTTTTATTTTACCTTCCTTGATTAGTCCGTCATATGTGGTAAGTACTTCTGCGATATTGTCCTGCCACTGGTTATCGGTTTCCGTTACACCGCGTTTCCCGAACATGTTCATCACACGTTCCGGCCAATGCATCTGATACAAATCGATATAATCGGTTTGTAGGTTCTTCAGACTCAAATCAACCGCTTCATGAATACTCTTCTTTGAAAAATCCAATGGTTGTCTGATATAACCCATTCCCCTGTTCGGGCCGGCTATTTTAGTCGCCAAAACTACCTGATCACGCTTTCCTGATTTCTTGAACCAGGAACCGATATGGCGTTCGGTGCTACCGAAAATATGTTCGTTCCCACCTATCGGGTACATTTCGGCTGTATCAAAAAAATTGATTCCTCTTTCAAAGGCATAATCCATTTGTAGATGGGCTTCTGCTTCAGTGTTCTGGTTTCCGAAAGTCATGGTTCCCAGACAAATTTCACTTACTTCAAGATCAGTATTGGGCAATTTGGTATATCGCATTGTTGTGTTGGTATAAATCGTAAAATGAGTGACAAAGATACAATCTTGTGCGCTATCATAAACTTAGCAATTCGTTAAAAAAAATGTAGTTATTTTCCCTTAAAAAGTTGTAATATCGCGCTCTAATAAAATTTAAAAACCATGTCACAAGAATCTTTAATGATCCCTAAATTTTTCGAAAGCAACGATTATTTCATCGATGAAAACGTAAATTATTTCAAATTCGGCAACACCTATAAAGTTTACAACAGTGAAGCTGAACAGGTTGGTGTTATCCAGCAAAAAATGTCGGGATGGCATAAATTTTTGCGTTTGCTTTTAAACAAAGCCATGTTCCCTTTCACATTGGAAGTTTATGACATGGATGACAACCTACAGGTTTCAATCCGTAGGGGATGGACATTCTGGATGAGCAAAATCAGCATTACTGATGCGAATGATGAAGTTATCGGGAACATCAAACAAAAGTTCAAATTATTCAAACCGACTTTTACGATTTCCAATGCAGCTGAAGAAAACATCGCAAAGATTACAGGTGACTGGAAAGCTTGGGATTTTAAGATTGTAAATGCAGCCGAGACACAAATTGGCACCATTAACAAAAAATGGGGTGGTATAATGAAAGAATTTTTCACGCGTGCTGACAAATACCATGCATCGATTGTTCCGGAATATGCAGAAGACACCAATAAAATAGCTATTGTATCCTGTGCGATTACCATCGACATGGTGATGAAAAACTTCAAATAAGAAAACAAAAAAGGTTCAGATAAACTGAACCTTTTTTTTATGAATTTGAAATGCTGTTAAATTTCGTTCAGCGCTTTTGACAATTCATCTAATTTCGGAGTAAGGATAATTTCGATACGACGGTTTTTTGCTTTTCCGTCAGCAGATTCATTACTTACGATTGGAGAATATTCGCTACGTCCAGCAGCTGTTAAATTCTCTTTTTTCACTTTGGCGTTAGCCGATAAAATGTTAACGATTGCCGTAGCACGTTTTGTAGATAAATCCCAGTTATTTTCAACACCTCCGGTTAAAGTTCCCGTGATTTTATCGTTATCGGTATGCCCTTCGATCAATACGGCAATTTCAGGATTATCACCCAAAACCTTACCTACGAGATCAACCGCTTTTTTACCTTCGGCACCAACCGTCCAGCTACCTGATTCGAAAAGCAATTTATTTTCCATGGAAACATAAACTTTCCCGTCTTTTTGCTGAACAGTCAATCCTTTACCTTCGAAAGCTTTCAATGATTTCGAAAGTGTTTCTTTTAATTTTTTAAGAGATGCTTCTTTAGCAGCGATCAAACCTTCCAGTTCGTTAACACGGTCAGAACGGTCTTTTAAGTCGGCGCTCAATTTCTCCAAGCGTGCTTTCTCAGCTGCCAATGCCTTTTCTTTAGCTTCCAGTTGTGCCAAAAGATCACGGTTTTTATCCATGTTTGCTTTCAAGGCTTCGCCACTGTTTTTTTCCAGAGCATCATATGAATCCTTCAACGCTTTCAGGCTGTTACTTGCTGCTGCATAATCAGAAGCCAGTTTATTTCTTTCGGCGATGGTTTTTTCCAATTCGCTTTTTAAAGAAGCATTATCGTTTTCCAATTGTGCTTTAGACGTTTTCAATCCTTCATTTTCATCTGAAAGAGCGTTGCGTTCTTTTTTAAGTTCGGCGAACTTATTTTCTAAATCGGTATACATTTTTTTAGACACACACGATGATGTGCTTAAAGCTAACACCAATAATCCTAAGGAAACTTTTTTTATCATAATCTAGGGGTTATTTCTTTTTTTTAAAATCAAATATCTTGTATCCGTAAATTACAGAAATTGTGTTATAGTTAGAGGTTACAAAATAATAAACATCTATAATATCATTTTTAGAATACCGTATTTCAAAATCAGATTTTTTATACGAAAAACCAAGTCCAAAGTTTAAACCTACACCTGATTTCAAATCAACTCTGTAACTGTTCGTTTGATTTCCGTTAATTTTTAATGATGTATGCTCTTTACCTAAAATTTGCTTGTAAAGTATTCCTGCTGATATGAATATTTTAGATTCATTGTTTAAAAACATATAGTGTCTAAAACCCAAGCGGTGATCAATACTTTTAAAATCAACTTTCCAATCGTATGGTGTATTTGACGGAACAATTTTTCTTTTTTCTGAACTGTATGCATGATAACTTGGTTCATAAAAAACAGCCCATTTGTTTTTATTGAATCCTAAAACATGTTCAATTTCAACTCCTGCTGTACCACCAATTTTATTCTCAAATTCAACCGGATAAATATTGTAATTCTCTCTTGAAGAATTTATTGTGAATTTATTAGAATTCACGCCTCCTTTGACTCTAATATTTGTAGAACCATTGGAAGTCTTTGTCATATTAACCGTCGTAATTGCCTTATTCCCGTCGCAATTATTGACTTCCAGGAAATATTTGGTCAGGTCATTCAGCTTATAATCTATTCTTGAAATCCTTTCTTTCTTTGTATCAGTACATTTCAGGTTGTTGAACAACTGTTGTTGGTAATAATTATTCTCCAGTACCATCGAATTATCCGGACTTAAGTATTCTTTATATACTAACTGTTCAATTTTTGAACCTTTAAAAGAATAGAAATAATTCTTCTGCACACCATCAACAAATTCATATAATTTAGCGTCTCCGTCGACAATTTCTCTCAGAAAAAGAGTTTTTACAGACCATTCAGGATTTTTATTTGTACCCAATCGTTGTAAGTTAGTGGTAGATATATCTATTGAAACCTCATGTCTTTCATATTTTGAAAAATTATCTACACCAAATTCTTTAACGTTATGAATAGTCCTGAAATTTTCTTCTCCCTGCTCATTGATTTTGAAGTAAAATTTATCAGGATTATTTTTCCAATCTTCATTTTTAATAAAACAATCGGTCCTGAGTCCGGCATTATCTATAAAATATCCTTTCTCATAATTTATCTGTGCAAAAATGCAATTACACATTAATAACAGAAGGTAGTTTATTTTTTTCATTGGCTTAATTTATTCAAGTTCAACTAAAATGGGGCAATGGTCAGAATGTTTGGCTTCGGGTAAAATGATAGCCCTTTTCATTCTGTCTTTCATGGGGTGGGAAACCAGATTGTAATCGATTCTCCATCCTTTATTATTTTCACGGGCGTTTGCTCTGTAAGACCACCAGCTGTAATGGTGCGGGTCTTTATTAAAATGGCGGAAACTGTCAACGAATCCTGATTCCATAAAAGCATTTAACCAGGCACGTTCTTCGGGAAGAAACCCTGAAACCTTTGCATTACGGATAGGATCATGGATATCGATTGCTTCGTGGCAGATGTTATAATCGCCTCCTATGATCAGATTAGGCACTTCAATTTTCAGGTTGTTGATATACCCATGAAAGTCGTCCATGTATTTGAACTTATGGTCCAATCGGTCGATATTGGTCCCTGATGGCAGGTACAAACTCATTACCGAGAAATCATCGAAATCGACACGAAGGTTACGCCCTTCATAGTCCATGTGTTCGATTCCGGTTCCGTAGACAACATTTTTAGGCTCTACTTTAGACAGAATAGCGACACCGCTGTATCCTTTTTTTTGAGCCGGGAAATAATACTGATACGGATAACCTGCCATTTCGATGTCCATAACCGGAATTTGGTCCTGGGTCGCTTTAATTTCCTGCAGGCATATCACATCGGGATTTGCGGCCTGTAACCATTCCAAAAAACCTTTGGTGATGGCTGCCCTGATCCCGTTTACATTATAAGAAATGATTTTCATTAATTAGGCGATTCGTTTTTTCAAAAGTATTGAAAAAACATTCGTCAACAAACCAAAAAAACCATTAAATGTTAACTAGTTATGAACCAACAGATTATGCTCCGCCGAGTTAAATTGTACTAGTTCTAATGTTAAATCTTTTTCGAAGAATACCATAAGTTTTGCTATCTTTGTAATTCGCTTAAAAATGATTGACTGAATGGGTTTAGTTACCGCTAAAGAAGTTGCAAAAGCAATTAACACGGATAAGTACGGAATTTTAGGTACTTTTTCCGGTTGGCTGTTAATGAAAGTGCTTCAAATATCCACATTAAATAAAATATACAACCGTAATAAGGATCTTAAAGACGTTGAGTTTTTAAACGCCATTCTGGATGAGTTCCAGATTAAGTTTGAAATCCCGGAAGAAGATTTGAAACGATTACCGAAAGACGGTGCCTATATTACCATTTCAAACCATCCGCTGGGAGGGATTGACGGTATCTTATTATTGAAACTGATGCTTGAAAGAGAGCCGAATTTCAAGATTATCGCCAATTTCCTGTTGCACCGCATTGAACCATTGAAACCTTACATCATGCCGGTAAATCCTTTTGAAAATCACAAGGATGCCAAATCAAGTGTGATCGGTTTGAAGGAAACGTTCCGTCATTTAAGTGATGGCAAACCGTTGGGAATGTTCCCGGCGGGAGAAGTTTCCACTTACAAAGACGATAAGTTAGTGGTTGATAAAGAATGGGAAGAAGGTGCCATCAAGGTTATCCGTAAGGCACAGGTTCCGGTGGTTCCTATTTATTTCCATGCCAAAAACAGTAAGTTATTTTACTTCCTTTCCAAGATAAGCGACACGCTGCGTACGGCTAAATTACCTTCCGAATTACTGACCCAGAAAGACAGGGTTATTAAAGTAAGGATTGGAAAACCGATTTCGGTTGCCGAACAAAACGAATACAAAACCATTGAAGAGTATACCGAGTTTTTGCGTAAGAAAACCTATATGCTTTCGAATGCTTTTGAAAAAGAATCAAAATTATTACAGACACCGATTTTAAAAACCCCTGCTAAACCTGCCAAAACCATTGTAACAGGTGCCAACCAGGAGAAGATGGTGGCTGAAGTTGAAAAACTGCGCGGCCAGGATGCCCGCTTGCTTCAAAGTAAGAACTATGAGGTGTTCCTGACTTCTGCGGATGAAATCCCGAATATTTTACACGAGATAGGACGTTTGCGTGAGATCACTTTCAGGGAAGTGGGCGAAGGAACAAACGAATCAATTGACATTGACAAGTTTGACCGTTACTATCACCATATGTTTTTGTGGGATGATGATGCGAAACAGATTGCCGGTGCGTACCGTATGGGATTGGGAAGCCAGATTTATGCCGAGCATGGTATAAACGGTTTCTATTTGCAGGATTTGTTCCGATTTGAGCCTGAATTATACGACATGATGAGCAAGTCGATTGAAATGGGACGTGCCTTCATCCGTTCAGAGTATCAGCAAAAACCGATGCCTTTGTTTTTATTATGGAAAGGTATTGTACATACGACTTTGCGTTATCCTGAGCATAAATTCTTAATTGGCGGCGTGAGTATCAGTAATCAGTTTTCGGAGTTTTCGAAATCGCTGATGATTGAATTCATGAAGTCACATTATTATGACCCTTACATTGCCCAATATGTACATCCTAAAAAGGAGTACAGGGTGAAACTGAAGGATGCCGACAAAGATTTCATCTTCAATGAAACCGAAGCCGACTTAATTAAATTTGACAAGATCATTGACGAAGTAGAGCCGGGTAATTTACGTTTACCGGTTTTGATCAAAAAATATATCAAGCAAAATGCGCGTGTGGTTGCGTTTAATGTGGATCCGTTGTTTAACAATGCCGTTGACGGATTGATGTACATCAGGATTGCCGATTTACCCGAAAGCACCGTTAAGCCGGTTATGGAAGAATTCCAGGCCGAGCTGGAACGCAAGCATGCAGAAGAACAAAACAAAAAAGCCGAAGAATAATCTCCGGCTTTTTTTTATTACCTTTTTTATTTTAGAACCAAGCCTTTTTGTTTGCCTGATACGTTTGGTAAAATTCTTCGTCAGATTTAGTAAGATAGATGATTCCTTCGATGAATCCTAAAATACTTCCTGCTCCACAAGTTACAACAGTAATACCGATTTGGATAAGTCCTTCGTTAGTGTATCCTAAGATAAACTTGTGAACTCCAAATCCGCCGAATAAAATCCCCATTACTCCTGCTAAAACTTTTTTATTCTCTTGTTGTGGTGCTTGTGTTGGATTGTTCCAATCCTCATTTGGTTTTGATGTTTCCATTTTTATATTAATTTGTTATTCTTGCGTTTGTCCGATTTCTTCGATTGACTCGGTATTGTTTTTCGGATCCGGACCATAAGCGTTAGCTCCTTTTTCACCTTCTGTTAAAGCAAGGATTAAGCTATAGATTGGAATTAAGCAGTACCATCCGCTTTTTCCCACATCGTGCATTCTTCTTACTGCAACTGAGATACTTGGTACTAACAATCCTAAATAAACCACTAATGCGATACCGGAAAATATCAAAGTCAACACAGTGCTTCCCGAAGCCGCAACTACACCAGCCAAAATATTAACCGCTACAACCAATATCATAAATACCAATACAAAATACCAGTATTCACTTCTTCTTGCTCTTCCATTGAAATTAGCATAGTTTTCAAAAACTGCTTTTTTAAACCATTGAATCATAATTTTTAAATTTAGTTAGTTTTGTTCCTACTCTGTTCTGGATTTTCGGTTCCTCCATAGGGCATGCAATATATAAAAATATACGAAATTTTTTACTTTGAATACATTTTAGTTATCACCATATTCCTGATCTTGCAGATGGTGTGCTTTTTTATACAATATAGTTGTTGCCAAAATGAGTATAATTCCTTCTGCTGTAAAGACAGACATGTGATCTATTTCGCCAGAAATATAAGTACAGCCCAATCCGAAAACTGACAGCCCTATTCCCAATATAAGCACCTGAAGACGGGCTTTGTGGCTTCCGATCAATATATTGTTAGCCAGAATCAGTAAGTTTAAACCCGAGATAAGCATCATGATTGACGAATAAAACCAGATCATTTGCATATCGTTTGCAGCGAGTTCCTGAATTTCCCCTTTTTCAATGTGGTCGATTACGGCCTTCATTCCCAGAAAAGCGTGCGGAAAGAAACTCAGTACCGATAACACCCCGATTGCAATAACCAAGTAATAAGACGTTTTGTTCATTGGTCAGTTTTTTAGTTCAGATAAATATATTAAAATATTTCTTACAATACTGTATTTCAACCACTTCTGCTAACTATACATATTAACTATTTTATCAACAATTGTCTGTGCGAGTTTAATTTTACTTTCGAAAGTCCACCCGGCGATATGCGGTGACAGGATTACATTATCAGCCTGCAGCAGGTATTCAAAGGCTTGTGGTTTATCCCCTTCGAAGAGCGTTTCGAACGACAGCTTCTCATATTCGAGTACATCGAGACCGGCGCCCAAGACTTTCCCTGATTGCAAAGCTTCGGTCAGGTCAGCTGTTACGACACTGTTCCCGCGGGCCGTATTGATGAACCAGAACGGTTTACTGAAAGCATTGATAAATTCGGCATTGATCATTTTATCCGTTTCAGGCGTCCACGGTGTATGCAGACTCACTACATCCACCTTTTGACGGAACTCTTCCAATGCAACCTGTTTGGCATTTTCATCCCCGACATTATCGAGGATATCATAACAAAGTACTTCCACATCAAAGCCCCTTAATTTTTTAGCAAACGATTTCCCCATATTACCGTAACCGATGATACCGACCGTTTTCCCGTCCAGTTCATGTCCGCGGTTTGATTCCCGGTTCCAGTGGCCGGAGCGCACTTCTTTATCAGCCTTGTTCAGCTTATTGAAAAGCGACAACAACATACCCAGCGCATGTTCCCCAACCGCGTTACGGTTACCTTCCGGAGCTGCGATGAGATTAACCCCTTTGCTTATTGCATAGTCACAGTCGATACTCTCGAGTCCGGCCCCCACCCTTGCAATGAATTGTAGGTTAGTTGCCTTGTCCAGAAACTGTTTGTCGATTTTAAAGCGGCTTCGGATGACGATACCGTTGTAGTTTTCGATTTTAGCTTCGACCTCTTCTTTGGAAGAAACGAAGTCTTCGATATTCTGAAAGCCTGCTTCCTGAAGTTGGTTCCAGAGTAAAGGATGGTTACTGTCGATGTGCAGGATTTTAATGTCTTGTGGTTTCAATGGTGTTGTTATTTGATAGAATCCAAAGTTACAAATTTGGCTTTGCCGAAAATAAAAAAACTCCCGTGATTTTCGGGAGTTTTACATTACTGGACAGTTTCCTTTTTATTTGATGCGGGTGCGACGCGGAGTTTTTTAACTAAATTGCTAACCGTATATTCTTTGGCTTTTGCCTGGCCTTGATACACCACCTTTCCAATTTTACAGACATCGGCAATGTATTCATTGTATAATTTACCGTAGTTCCCAAGATTGGCATCAGTCAATAATTGGCGCTTTTGCATGATTTTACTTTGCAGATTACTTTTGATTGTAATTTCATTAAACTTCTCTTCCAATAACTCAGGGAGATTCGCCTTCATTGCTTTACTGTTCAACAAATCAAGATTACTGCTTATTATTTGATCAAGCGACTTAAGGTTTACCAATAACCCTTCCATATTGCGAAGTCTTAAGTTAACAAGCGTATCGTGTACAATTGTTGTGGGCAATCCTGTCTTTTCCACCACGATTCCGAACAACTTTAAAGGTTGGCGTAAATCATCAGCCAACTGATACAGTTCTTTGGTAACAATTTTTTGCTGGATGAGCAACGTATCGTTCCTTTCCAGTTGTCGTACCATTTCGGTATGTGTTTTGAAAGCATTTAAAAACGTTTCGGAAAATAATTCATTTTCAGCTTCCAATTGGGCTTGGTCTCTTTCAAAACTGGCGATTAACATATCGGCCACCGGTACAAATTCTTCTTGTCTAATACTCATAGTTTTTTTGTTTAAATAATTGATATTTATGTTATTTGTGTTATATGATGAATTTTCCTACGCAATGTTTGTGCCAAAATTTAAAAAACAGAGCAAACACAACTATTTTAATCTTCTGAGCCTTACTTTGCATCTTCCAATCCATTCTGCACTCGTTCCAAATCATTCTGCACTTCTTCCAAATCATTCTGCACTTCTTCCAAACCATTCTGCACTTCTTCCAAACCATTCTGCACTTCTTCCAAACCATTCTGCACTTCTTCCAAATCATTCTGCTCTTCTTCCAAACCATTCTGCACTTCTTCCAAATCATTCTGCACTTCTTCCAAATCATTCTGCACTTCTTCCAAATCATTCTGCACTCCTTCCAAGCCATTCTGCACTCCTTCCAAATCATTCTGCACTCGTTCCAAATTCTCCTCCCAAAAAATTAAGGTAATTTTAAGGTTGACTTCAAATCAGAAAGCTTACATTTGCGCCGAAATTCAGTATTCATAATAAAAATGGACGATTCCCAGAGGAAATATTATTAATAATGAACAAGCGTCATGCTTTTTGACACTTGTTCAGAAAAACAATGGTTAAAAGCATGAAAAACTACTTCAAAAACGGCTCGTGTGGTTTAGAGATCACCGACAATCGAAACGGAAACTGCTGGATCAACATCGAGAATCCGACCCCGGAGGACAAAAACTACTTATTAAACGAGTTACAGATTCCGGAAGCCTTTTACAACGACATTGAAGATATTGACGAAAGACCCCGTATTGAAGAAGAAGACGGCTGGCATTTGATTATTATCCGTATTCCTTATAAGAGCAACAACCCGAAATTACCCTTTTCGACGATTCCGTTAGGGCTTATTTTTAATGAAACCCACTTTGTATCGGTATGTTTCCACAAAACCGAGATGCTGGATGATTTTATTACCTATACCCACCGGAAGCAATTAACGGTGAAGAACCACTTTGATTTGGTTTTAAAACTGTTGTTGTCTTCCAGCATTTGGTACCTGAAATATTTAAAGCAAATCAACCAGCGCATCAAGTTGGCCGAAGATAATTTAGAAAAATCGATCAAGAACGAGGAATTGCAGACGTTGCTGGAACTGGAAAAATGTCTGGTTTACTTCATCACCTCATTGAAAGGGAACGATATTTTGTTCCACCGGGTAAAAAACAGTAAAACCGAGAGAGATACTTTTGATCCTGACTTACTCGAAGACGTGGATATTGAGTTGAAACAGGCGCAGGAGATGTGTAACATTTACAGCAACATCCTATCGGGTATGATGGATGCATATGCTTCGGTTATCTCGAACAACCTGAACGTGATCATGAAACGGTTGACATCGATTTCGATTATTTTGATGATCCCGACGCTGATTGCGAGTTTGTACGGAATGAACGTGCCGAATACTTTGGAAAACAACCCGAACGGATTATTGATTATCGTGTTGGTTTCGGCGGTTTTGGCAATGATTGGAGCGGTGTTGTTTAAGAAGAAAAATCTATTTTAGACAGCTTAGACATTTTAGACTTGCTTAGACTACTTAGACTCCTTAGACTTTTAGATTGATAGATAATTACAATAATTTAAGTAATCTAAAATATCTAAGGAGTCTAAATGGTCTAACTATCTAAGAAGTCTAAAATGTCTAAGTAGTCTATCTTAAAAACCAAGAATCATCTTAGCGATCGAGAAGTAAATTAAAATCCCGAGGATGTCGTTGCTTGTGGTGATGAACGGACCGGTGGCCAAAGCCGGGTCGATGCCGTATTTGTTTAAGATGATGGGAATAAACGTTCCGTTGAGTGATGCGATCACAATAACCGAGATCAGGGCAACGGTAACGGTAACTCCGATGTGTGCTTCGAAATTGAGCAGGAAGTAACTTCCCATGAATAGTATGGCAGCCAGGATAACTCCGTTAAGTAAACTGAGTGAGAGCTCTTTTAACAAACGCTCCATGATACTTCCGGTGATGGCGTTGTTTGCCAGACCCTGAACGATGATCGCTGAGGATTGCACCCCAACGTTTCCACCCATAGCGGCGATAAGCGGCGTGAAGAAGAACAGTTCCGGGTGTATTTGCATGGCCGGTTCGAACAAGCCCAGTACGCGTACACTGATAAACCCTCCGAATAAAGCCAGTACTAACCATGGCAGGCGCGCACGTGTTAATTGGAGGATGCTGTCATCTGCCTCAACGTCTTGTGAGATACCCGCAGCCAACTGGTAATCTTTATCGGCTTCTTCTTTGATTACGTCAACGATGTCGTCGATGGTGATACGGCCCACGAGTCGGCCCATTTCGTCGATAACCGGAATGGCTTCCAAGTCATACTTTTGCATGATACGGGCTACTTCCACGTCTTTGGTATCGACCTTTACGTAATCTACTTTTTTGATATAGACATCACTGATGGGAGTTTTGGTAGAGGTCGTTAATAAGTCTTTCAAGGAGAGACGCCCTTTTAGACGGTCCTCGTCGTCGACCACATAAATGGAATGCACACGGGTTACATGCTCAGCCTGGAGGCGCATTTCCTTTACACAGGTTAATACGTTCCAGTTTTCGTTGACTTTAACCAGCTCTTTTCCCATCAAACCTCCGGCAGTATCTTCGTCGTAGCGCAATAATTCGACAATGTCTTTTGCGTGTTCGACGTCTTCCAGCTCAGAGATTACTTCTTCTTTTTTGGATTGCGGTAGTTCCGCGATGATATCGGCAGCGTCGTCTGTGTCTAATTCATCCAGCTCTTCAGCAATTTCTTTTGCCGATAAACCTTTAAGGATTTTAACACGTACTTCTTCATCAAGCTCTAATAGTGCTTCGGCCGTTTTTTCGGAGTCCAGTAATTTAAAGACGTAGCTTGCACCATAATCGTCAAGCTCATCCATAATATCGGCAATATCAGCAAAGTGGACATCCTGCAACAGGTTTTCCAGCTCCTGTGCACGGTTTTCACTAATCAGTTGTTCGATCTGAACAAGGAAGTCCCTGCTGATTTTAAACTCCATCGGCTTGTATTTTTTGAGTCAGTTCTATGAATTGTTCTACCGAAAGTTGTTCCGGCCGCAGGTCAAAGATAGTATCTTGGCGCAAACTATCGGACATATTAAAGCTTTTAAGACTGTTGCGGAGTGTTTTTCTTCTTTGGTTAAAGGCCGTTTTCACGACATTGAAAAACATTTTCTCGTCGCAGGGCAATTTATAATTTTCCTTGCGGCGCATACGCATTACCCCGGATTTTACTTTTGGGGGTGGCGTAAACACGTGTTCCGATACGGTAAACAGGTATTCGGTATCGTAAAAAGCCTGTGTTAAAACCGAGAGAATCCCATAAGCCTTAGTTCCTTTTTTTTCGCAAATCCGTTCAGCCACTTCTTTTTGGAACATCCCTGAGAATTCAGGAATACGGTCGCGCATTTCAAGTGTACGGAAAACGATTTGGGACGATATATTATAGGGGAAATTACCGATGATGGCAAAAGGCTCATCATTGAAAACTTCTTTAATATTGTATTTTAGAAAGTCTTTCGAAATGATCCGGTTGCTCAGTTTGATGTAATGGCTTTGCAGGTACTCCACTGATTCGGTATCGATTTCAATAACGTACGTCTCAATGGGTTTTTCCAACAGGTATTTTGTGAGCACACCCATACCCGGACCAATCTCCAATACTTTATTGTAGCCTTCAAGCGTTAAGGCATCGGCAATTTTCTGTGCGATGTTTTCATCGTTCAGGAAGTGTTGTCCGAGGTGTTTTTTTGCTTTTACTTTATCCATTTTTTTTAGAGTTGCAGAGTTGCAGAGTTACAAAGTCCCTAAGTATTAAAACCAGGGTTTTTTATTTCCTTCCACAACATTTATAACGTATTGTTTGCTCCACACGAGCATTCCCCGTTTTCCTATTGCTGCTATTTTGTCTGTATCAGCGCCTTTATTTACAGCCCACATAATCCATTTTGGTGTCATTACTTTCCAGTAAATCCAACCTAAGAACACTCCGATAATAATGGTCCCTTTCGGATCTTTCAATAAAAGGCCCAACAAGGCCGAAGAACCTATTATGATGGCTATTACCGGCAGGTTAACCAGGAGTTGCCCCCGTAATGCAATTTGGAAATCTGTCAGTTTCTTTTCCATTTTTAGATTATTAGATTGTCCGATTATCCGATTGTCCGACTCATCTAATAATCGGATAATCTGAAAATCTATTAATGTTCGCTGATTAATTCCAGTTCGGTTCGGAAAGCCAGCATTTTGTCACCAAAAAGCCTGAATCCTTCTTCACGCAGTCTTGGTGCGTCTTCGTCGTAATAACGCTGTAAGGTTTCTTTACAGTCGGTTGTATATTGAACAGAATAGGTTATTCCGCCCATTTCTTCTTCCACCAATACTTTAACCAATCGTGCGGATGTGAATTTTCCTGTTGCCAGTACATCAGCAATGTGTTTGTTTTGCATCCAATCCATCCACTGATCGTGAACACTTTCGTGGATATTTATTGTTACGTTATAGATAATCATTTTTTTTTAGATTATTAGACTCCTTAGATTATTAGACTTCTTAGATTCTTTAGAATTTATCTATTTTCTAAGAAGTCTAAGTAGTCTAAGCCAGTCTATTTATAAATTAGTATCTCCTCTAAGTTTTCTGAAGTTATTCCTAGCGTCTACAAAGTAAATACTATCTTGGTGATTGAACAAGATTTTTTCATATAAACTCTTCGCTTTTTCGTTATCGTTTAAGTATTTCCGGTAGATCTCGGCTGCGAAGAACAATGCTTCGTCGATGTAGATATCTTCCGGGAACCTGTCGATTATTTGTTGGTAGTATGTTAACGCCTGTTGGTAATCCTTTTGTTTCTCATAGATTTTACCAATTTGCAGTAAAGTTTCATCTTCAATGCTTTGGTCTTTGTGTTGTTGCAGGATTGTTTTAAACTGCTCGAGTGCTTCGGTATTTTTATTCTGATACGACAGGAAATCAGCCCGTGCGAATTTCTTTAAAGCCACCTGTGTTGAATCTTCTACCGTATTATCTGAAATCAGTAAGAACAACTGCAAGGCATCATTGGCAATTAACTGCGAAGCCGAAGATTTCAAAACCTTGAACTGTTGCTGTGCCCAGTCGAAATCACCTTTATAGTAACTTGCTTTGGCCATTTTAAGGCTTGCCTGGTGTGCGATTTCATCGTTAGACAAATCCTCTTCCACCTGTGCATAATAAATGATGGACTGGTTGAACTTTTCATTGAGCAACAATACATCTGCCAGTTCCAGTTTGATTTGTGCTTTTTGGTATAGATCTAATGGAAGCTCGAGTGCTTTTGTTAACGTTTCTTTCGCCGGTTCGAACTGTTTCAGGTAAAAGGCATCAAAATGCGCTTTTTGAACCTGCAGCTGAATCGTGCGGTTAGACGTTCCGAATTGCTGTAACAGTTGGCTTATTTTTGTTTGTATCACTGGATAAGTAGCCGGCGTTGCCTTTTCGATATCCAATTTCAAGACGGCACAGTTCACGTTTATCAAAATATCACTGTCCTGTGTATTGGCCAGGACGAATTCCAGGATTTCCCGTTCGGTTTCCGTTTCATTTTCATCTGAAGCCAATCGTGCCAATGTGAGTATATTACTGAAATTATCCGGATTGCGTTTGAAAATCGCTTTTTCCTGAATGAAAGCCTTTCCGTATTCTTTTTGTTGGACGAAGAACCAACTCATGAACTGATTCCAGAACAAATCCTGGTTTTTTTGTGTACGGATAAGCAAAGCCTTTCGCAGGTAATCGGCAAAAACCTTGCTGTGGTCTTCTGCGAGAAAGCGGTTTAGCTGATTTTGAACCAGTAATAGATTATTTGGGTATTTATAACCATAATCGATTAACGAATCGATCATCAGGTCAAATTTCCCAAGCTGTCCGTGGAGTAATGCAATTTGATAATCAAAGTTATTATTCGGATTCAGTTTCTGACCTAATGTGTACGCTTCAATTGCCTGCGGGATGAGGACTTTTATTTCAAACTCACGCGCGACTCCGTATACATTATTCGAATTTTCTTCGATTTTATCCAGTGCCAGTTTGTAGTTTTTCTGCGCTTTATCCAGTTGGTTCTGCAATTGGTAATTATAGCCCAATTCGACATAAAGCTGTGCCGCTTTAGTGCGGTCCAATTTAGTTTTTATGGTATTTTCCGCCTTTACGAAATCCTTAAGCTGCTGGTAGCAGGCAATTAATTTCTGGAAATGCTGATGGTTATTGGGTTGGGATCTGAGTAAGTCTTCATAGATCAGAACCGCTTTATCGAATTCCCCCCGGTCGAAATAGTTTTGGGCCAGGTATTCGTTACCGCCTCCCTGCTGTTGTATGTGCGCCTGTGGATTTCCACCCGGCGGCGGCGTAACCGTATACGTTTGCCCAAAAGCGATTCCGCTTAACAGCAATGCGACGATTTGAACAGTATTTCTCATGGGTATAAAAAACAATGTACTAAGGTAGTAATAATTTTACCACATTAGTACATCTTAAGTTTTTGTTTAACGTTTGACATTCCATGTCCCCGATCATTTTTTTACAAAAATCACCCGAGCAGACGGAGTTAGTTTATAATATCAAACCCGGTGTATTTGCGCAATACTTCAGGAATAACGATTCCTTCCGGTGTTTGGTAATTTTCGATGATTCCGGCAAGAACACGAGGTAATGCCAATGAACTTCCGTTTAACGTGTGCGCCAATTGTGTTTTACCGTCTTTCCCTTTGAAACGTAATTTCAAACGGTTTGCCTGGAACGTTTCGAAATTAGACACTGATGAAATTTCCAACCAACGGTCCTGTGCTGTTGAGAACACTTCGAAATCGTAAGTCAATGCCGAAGCAAATCCCATATCACCACCACATAAACGTAAGATACGGAACGGTAGTTTTAATTCACGCATGATTTCTTTTACGTGTTCCACCATACCGTTTAAGGCTTCGTGAGATTTTTCAGGGTGTTCGATACGAACGATTTCTACTTTATCAAACTGGTGCAAACGGTTTAACCCGCGTACGTGAGCTCCCCATGAACCTGCTTCACGACGGAAACAAGGTGTGTAACCTGTAACCGTAACAGGCAATTCACTTTCCTGTAAGATTACATCACGGTAGATGTTAGTTACCGGAACCTCAGCAGTAGGGATTAAATACAAATCGTCTTTTGCATCGTGGTACATTTGTCCGTCTTTGTCCGGTAATTGTCCGGTTCCGTAAGCAGAAGCTTCGTTTACCAGGTGTGGCACCTGAACTTCCTGGTAACCGGCATCGGTATTTTTATCTAAGAAGTACGAAATCAAGGCACGTTGTAATTTGGCTCCTTTTCCTTTGTATACAGGGAAACCCGGAGCAGTGATTTTAGTACCCAATTCGAAATCGATGATATCGTATTTTTTGATTAATTCCCAGTGTGGCAATGCACCTTCGTGCAATACCGGGATTTCACCTTCTTCAAAAACATTTTCGTTATCGTCTGCTGTTTTTCCTTTCGGAACGATGGCAGTCGGTGTATTTGGCAATTTGTACAATTCCAGTGTCAGTTCATCTGAAACCGTATTCAAAACTTCAGAAAGTTCCTTTCCTTTTTCGCGGAACTGTGTCGATTTTTCCTTCAGGATTTCAGCTTTTGCCTTTTCCCCTGATTTCATTAAAGCACCAATGTCTTTGGACAGTTTATTGGATTCGGCTAAAATGTTATCTAATTCCACTTGTGTTGCACGACGTTTTTCGTCTAATGCAATTACAGAATCAACTATAGCGGTTGCATCAAAATTTCTTTTGGCCAACGCCTTAATCACTTCTTCCCTTTTTTCCCTAATAACTGCGATTTGTAACATGACTTTAATTTTATACGAACGCAAATTTAATGATTTTTGCTTTCGTTAAACGGAAATAATCAATGACAGAGAGGAAAAGCCAAAATTACTTTGCAAAACCTCGGTCATGAATTAAAAATACGTTGAAATTCCGATGCTGAAACCGTCAGTGGTTGCCGGTGGGTTTTTCAGGATATCCCTTTGTTTCTGGAAGCGGTAATTTAAACGGATAACTGTTTGAGCGGTAGGCCTGAAACTTACTGCCGGCATGATGCTCCATACATCTTCCCCGATGTCTCCTCCCGTTTCGCGGAATGAACCCACGTTCCAGTCGACATATTCAAAGCGGCACGCTACATTTAACTGTGCGTTTTCCCAGTCCAGCATTCTTCTTTTCAGGACAGGCTGTACGATATCAACAAATCCTCCATGCTGTTTGCTTCCGAACTGCTGGCCGTATGTACTTGGCACATCGACATGAATCCATGCCCATTCCCCGGTGATAAAGGTTTTCACTTTAGGTAATGTTGAGTTGAAGTCAACCGCAACAACATCTACCCTTCTTTTCTTGTCGATAATCATCCCGTCATCCTGGAATTTATTGTAAACCCCGCCCATGTATGACAAACCGATTTCCCCTATTTTACTGTTTCTCACTGCCAATTTACCCGTGAACAGAGGTTCCCCGCTATTGATCTCCTCGAAGCGTTCCGGGTTTTCTTTGGCAGCAGGTAAGAATGTTTTATTTTCGGTGTTTTCAATAATGGAATTATCGAAACTTCCTGACAAATACATTTCATATCCGAACATCCAGTTGGACGTATATTTTTTTCCGTACAAACCAACTCCCGAATTACTGAAAGTACCCGGAAGCATTTGTGTAGCTGATATTGGACGATCGGTAAACTCCCATTTCGGTCCGTCGTGGTTTTGGTTGAAAGAACCGATTGGATTTAAAATAATACCTGCGCGGAGGTTTGCCAGTGGATGGAATTCGACATCAACCGAAGCAAATTCCAATGCTATTTCTTTTCCACCGTCTTCAAATTCAATTTCACTTAAAAATTTAACCCTTTTACTGATTGCAGAAGAAATAAAAACCGACATTCTTCTAGCTTGGAACTGATGTCCTTCTGAGACACCGTCTGTGGTCATTTTCTGCCAGTTGGTTTCCACATACCCACCGATGGATACCGGTATTTTTGAAAAACTCATGGACGGTCTATTGTAGACTGCATCCATATTTAAGGCTTGTTTTATAGTATCTTTTACCGGTTTCTTTAACAAACTCGGGTCAATCTGTGCATTCGAAGAAAAAGAAATTAAAGTAATTATACTGATGTAGAGCAATCTCATTTTAAAGATATTTTTAGGGAATTATTGTCAATTGTAACCGGGAATTTGCGCAGTTCTTTTTCTGCCGGTCCGGATTCAACCATCCCTTTGTTACTGAATTCGCTACCGTGTGCGGCACATTGCAGTTTATCGCCAAACACTTGGAGTTCGGCACCCTGATGTGTACAAAGCATAAACAAAGCACTGTAATTTTGTGCATCAAAACGGTAGACGCAAATTGGCGCTTTCAAAATATCATGATGAACAATTATGTATTTTCTATATTCGACACCATTATCTTTTCTGATTTCAAAATCCTTCAAATCAACAATCAAATCAGAATCTTTGATCTCACCGTTAATTCCTTGTGTAGAACTACAACCCTGAAGTAATGTAACTCCTGTTATTCCTGCCAGACATCCCAGTCCACAGGTTTTTAAAAATTGTTTTCTATTCATAATTACAAAGATTCGATGAATTTGATTAATGCTTTCTTTTCAGTCTGTGAAAGGTTATTGAACCCGTTTTTACTGTTGGCCGCTTCACCGCCGTGCATCTGGATTGCTTCTTCAATGCTTCGGGCGCGTCCGTCATGCAGTAAAAAATAGCTTCCTCCCTGAGATGATTTTGCCAGTCCGATTCCCCATAAAGGCGGTGTACGCCATTCGGATGTTTTAGCAGAACCTTCCGTATAACCATCATTCAGACCACTTCCCATATCATGCAACAACAAATCGGTATAAGGAGCAAACGTTTTATTTGACAACGCTGCAATTGGAGAATAACCGGTTGTTAACGAAGGTTTATGACACGAAGCACACTGGATCTGGCTGAACAGGTTTTTACCCTGAACCACAGCCGGATCATTTGGTGTTCTCTGGATTGGCGCTTTCAATACTTTTAAATAGAAAACCAAATCGTTTACCGTACTTGTTGGTACTTCAGGATCAATTTCCTCATGCGAATACACATCATACGGGTTATACATAGAGGTAATTCCCATGTCCTGATTGTATGCATTGGTTGTTTGGTGTAATAAATCGTACGCAGCTGCTTTTTTACCAAAACGTCCTATGTATTTTCCGTTTTGCTCAATAGCATCCTGTGGTGCTGTTGAAAATGAAGGTTTGTCGATCCAGTTTGGCACACCTGAAATCCCGTCACTGTCCTGATCGTTAGGATCAGCCATGGCTAAAATAGCAGCATCGGTTACATATTGTAAAAAACCTAAACCGGTATTTGCCGGAGGCGTGAATTTAGAAAATGTAGCACCAAAAGGAATTTGTTCCGGCATAAAACCCGGTAAAGCCCTGTTTTGCAATTGCGGTCCACCCTGTTCAAGAAAATGATTACCTGTTTCGTCAATTTGCCCGAAACGCGTTAACGTTGTTGAAGGATGACCTTTCCCATCCCCTGCGTGACAGCTGATACAACTGGTAGCAACAAATATTGACCCAAGGCCTGTTTCTCTGGTAAAAACTTCATTAAAAGCAACATCACCTTTTAAAAAACGAGCTGATTCTTCATGGGTTAAACCCTCAATCGTACCATCCAGAACTTCATTATCAGCAGGTATTTCGGTATAGGTATCTTCACAAGATACAAATACTGTAAGTAAAAGAATACAAAGTGTTTCTTTTACCAAAATTACTGTTTTCATTTGTAGAAATTAAATTTTAGACAAAGCTAAAAATTAAATTTTAGATAGCAAATATTTTAATTAAATTTGCCTTAACCAATTATAATAGAAATGAGTAAATCATTAGA
Organism: Flavobacterium amniphilum; assembly: GCF_023634845.1. Taxonomy (GTDB): domain Bacteria; phylum Bacteroidota; class Bacteroidia; order Flavobacteriales; family Flavobacteriaceae; genus Flavobacterium; species Flavobacterium amniphilum. Next base: position 87,712 of record NZ_JAMLJL010000001.1, read on the forward strand.
AGAAGTCCACGAATCGGTTTCGACTCAAAATAAAACATCGATATTCAGAAAAATCCTTGCCTTTTTCGGTCCTGCTTATCTTATTAGTGTGGGTTATATGGATCCCGGAAACTGGGCAACCGATTTAGCCGGCGGAAGTCAGTTTGGTTATGCTTTGATCTGGGTACTGTTGATGAGTAACATCATGGCATTGCTTTTACAGAGTTTGAGCGCAAGACTGGGAATTGTGACCCAACGTGATTTAGCACAGGCTTCCAGGGAAACCTATTCTAAATTTGTAAACTATGTTCTTTATTTCTTAGCAGAAATTGCCATTGCTGCCTGTGATTTAGCTGAAGTTTTGGGTATGGCCATCGGATTGAATTTACTCTTTGACATTTCGCTTATCAATGGTGTATTCATTACTGTATTAGACACATTCTTATTACTCTTCCTCATTAATAAAGGAATACGCAAGATGGAAGCCTTCATTATTGCATTAGTAGCCATCATCGGATTTTCATTTGTATTTGAAATGATATTTGCGCAACCTGAAGTAAGTAAGATAATTTCAGGATTAGTTCCTTCATTACCGAATGATACTGCTTTATATATTGCTATCGGTATTATTGGAGCGACTGTTATGCCTCACAATTTATACCTCCATTCCTCTTTGGTACAAACACGGAAGTTTGACCGCAGTAAAGAAGGTGTCAAACAAGCTTTAAAATACAACTTCATTGATTCGACCATTGCCTTAAACCTCGCTTTTTTTGTAAATGCGGCTATTTTAATCCTGGCGGCAGCCACCTTTCACAAAAACGGCTATTTTGAAGTAGCCGAAATACAGGATGCCCACCAACTCTTAGCGCCTTTATTAGGCACCAAATGGGCACCAATCTTATTTGCAGTAGCCTTGATTGCGGCCGGGCAAAGTTCGACCATAACCGGAACACTGGCCGGACAAATCATTATGGAAGGCTACCTGAATTTACGCATCCAGCCATGGGTACGACGCATCTTAACCCGTTTGATTGCTATTGTTCCGGCGGTTATTGTGATTTCGATTTTCGGTGAAAGCGTTACCGGAAAACTATTGATTTTAAGTCAGGTAATTTTGAGTTTACAGTTAGGTTTTGCCATTATTCCGTTGATTCATTTTGTAAGTGATAAAACCAAAATGAAAGGATTCCATATTTCCAGACCCACACAAATTGCAGCCTGGATAATTGCTACCACCATTGTTTCACTGAATGCCAAATTAGTTTATTCGGAAATAGTTAATTTACTGGAATCATCAGAAAATCCGGTAATTCTTTGGTTCACGGTTGTTCCATTGGCAATAAGCTTTTTAATTCTTTTACTATATATTGTTTTCAAGCCTTTTATATCCAAATCGAAAGCAGATATTCAAAATCATTCACCTCATAACCTGAAATTAAAATTTACCACTTCAGAAGCACATTCCAAAAAAGACATTGCGATTCTGGTCGATTTTTCGAATGCAGATGAAGCGGCGATTAACCATGCCTTTGAATTAGGCGGAACAGAGGCAAAATACACCCTGATCCACGTAGTGGAAACAGTGGGCGCCATGATTTACGGTGACGATATTGAAGATTGCGAGACGACTATCGACGAAAAGCTTTTAAAAGAATACGAGCAAATGCTGAACGACAAAGGATTCAAAGTTGTGAGTATTTTAGGCTTCGGAAAACCGGACAAATCGATTCCAAAGATCATCAACGAAGGCACTTACGATATTTTAGTGATGGGAACCCACGGTCATACCGGAATAAGTGATTTGCTTTTTGGCACAACAGTTGATAAATTGCGCCATCAAATCTCGATTCCGTTATTTATCGTAAAAAATTAACCATGACTTTTTCAGAAGAAAACTATCTTAAAACTATTTACCATCTGACCACACTCCTGGATTCGGAAATCAGCACTAATGCCATAGCCGAAAAAATGGAAACCAAAGCATCATCTGTAACCGATATGCTAAAAAAACTTTCTGAAAAAAACCTGGTTCATTATAAAAAATACCAAGGCGTTTCATTGACCGAACAGGGATTGCATTCGGCTAAAATGATAGTGCGAAAACACCGCTTATGGGAAGTTTTTTTAGTTGACAAATTGGATTTTCCCTGGGATGAAGTTCACGATATTGCCGAGCAATTGGAACATATCAAATCCGAAAAACTGATCAATAAACTGGATGAATTTTTAAATTTTCCAACCGAAGATCCACATGGCGACCCGATTCCCAATGCAGACGGTATGATTGTCAAAGTTGAAAAACAATTGCTGTCGGAACTGCAGGAAAAGCAAACCGGGGTTTGTGTGGGCGTTAAAGACACTTCATCTGAATTCCTTCAATACCTGGACAAACAGGAAATCGCTTTAGGTTCAAAAATCGAAGTCGTTTCAAAAGAAACATTTGATTTATCCCTTAAAATTAAAGTGAATCAGAAAGAAATAATGATTTCGAACAAAATTGCCGCGAATCTATTTGTCAAAAAAGTGTAACTTGTGGAATCATTTTTGATGACCAACTAAAAAACACTTTATGAAAAAATATATCGTATTATTGGGTTTTGCCTTATTTCTTATCGGATGTGCAACAGCACAAAATGACAATATCATCAATCAGGAATTAGATTCCAAGAAAGGAAAAGAAATTGTTTTGGTAAAAGTCATCAACGATTCCCGTTGTCCGGAAGGCGTACAATGTATTTGGCTGGGAGAAATTACTTTTGAAGTGGCCGCTTACGAAAACGGAAAACTATTAGAACAAACACAATTGACCATTACGCCCAATAAAGAAAAAACAGTAGTTGATTGGTTCAGTAAATATTTACCTGAAAGCAAAACCCCGTTAAAACAAATTGGCATCAGTCCCTACCCGAAACAGGATACACAGATCAATCCGTCAGATTACGTGATTAAACTGATTTATTAGTGACAACCACAGTCGGTATCGCAATTTTTGTCTTTCTTTTTTTTGAAAAAGAATTTTTTAATCAGGAATCCGACCGCAACAAACAATAAACTAAAAGCAATTATTTCCTGTATCATACTTAAAAATAAATTCCACCGCCAACTTTTAAAAACTTATAAGTTGGCGTTCCTATTTTAACATAATCATAGCCTAAAGAAACCATGAAACGGTTCAGGTGGTATCTCCCTTGAACTTCCAGTGCATTAACAGGCTGGCTGTTGATGGCACTCCATTTTGTACTGGCAGCGAGTGAAATCTGTTTCCCCAGAAAAACATCGGTATCAACACCAAAACTCAATCCGCCTTTCCTTACATTGTTTGCCACATAAGAAGCACCAAGTGTCCATCCTAAGTTGAATCTTTTTGTTCTGATTCTGTCATACCCAAAGTTAAAGTAATACAATGACAAACTACTGTTTGAAGAATTAAAATTGGTGCGTTCCTGTATTTGATGCAAATCGGCCTGAAGGTAAAAATGCCTTGTTGGCCTAATCTTAACTTCAAAATAATTTCCATACAATTGCTTGCTGTTGAACAACAGATTTTCTTCAATATCCACCCGAAATTGCCCTCTGGGTTTTCTCCCTTCAACCGTAACCGAATCCCTTTTTTCCATTTCCTGAAAATTCCCTGAAGAAAAATCATCGTAATAAGGATAGGGTGTTAATTTATTTGACAGATGATCTTCATATTCTGTTCCGAAAAAAGTTGCCTGTAACGCCATAAAAAAGACATCTACAAAAAAAGTTTCCAGAATACCGTTGTCATCATCATCGTCATCTGAATTACTATAGTTCGTAGTATTTCTTACGGCAGAATCTTCTGTTAATTCTCTTTTTGATTTATCAATCCTGCTCTGTCCGAATGAACTATTCAGCGCAAGAAAGAAAGCAAGAGACAGGAATACGTATTTTTTCTTCATTTATTTTAAAATCTGGTAAGCAAATAAACACACAACATATGCGAATCCGCTCATAAAAACCAATTGGACCATTGGCCATTTCCATGTGTTCGTTTCTTTCTTAGTGATGGCCAAAGTAGAAATACACTGCATGGCAAAAGCATAGAACAATAATAATGAAACTCCTGTCGCGAAGTTGAAGATTTTACCTCCGGTAACCGGATGCACTTCTGCAGCCATCCTGTTTTTAATGGTAGTTTCTTCCTCCGAATGGCTTCCCACACTGTAAATTGTAGCTAATGTTCCCACAAAGACCTCACGCGCTGCAAACGAACTCACTACCGCAATACCGATTTTCCAATCGTATCCGAGAGGTTTAATAACAGGCTCAATACTTTTTCCTACAATCCCGATGTATGAATTTTCCAGTTTATAAGAAGCAACCAAATCTTCTTTTTCGCCTGAAATGGTTTTATTCTGTAATTGTGCTTCAATGATTTTATCGGCGTTGTGAAAAGTATCATTCGGGCCGTGCGATCCCAAAAACCATAAAATCACGGACAATGCCAGAATAATCTTTCCGGCACCAAACACAAACGATTTGGTTTTCTCCACCACATTAATCGCTACGTTTTTAAACATGGGCACTTTGTAACCCGGCATTTCCACCACAAAATAACTGTTGGATTTAATGCGTAAAACTTTATTTAAAATATAAGCCGAAACTATAGCCATTGCAAAACCAAGCATATACAATGTCATCAGTGTTAATCCCTGCATATTGAATATACCGAATAAACGCTTATCGGGAATAATTAATGAAATCAAAATCGCATATACCGGTAATCTGGCCGAGCAGGTCGTAAAAGGTGTTACCAGAATCGTAATCAGTCTTTCTTTCCAGTTTTCAATATTGCGGGCCGCCATAATTGCCGGAATGGCACAGGCAGTTCCCGATATCAACGGAACAACACTTTTTCCGCTTAGTCCGAAACGTCGCATTATTTTATCCATCAAAAATACCACACGGCTCATGTAACCGCTTTCTTCCAATACCGAAATAAAAAGGAATAAAAAAGCAATCTGGGGAATAAAAATAACGATACCTCCCAATCCCGGGATAATCCCTTCAGCAATCAGATCAGTCAAAATACCCGGAGCTAAATTTGCTTTGGCATAGGAACTCAGCGTAGCAAAACTTCCGTCAATAAAATCCATCGGAACGCTGGACCAGTCAAAAATAGACTGGAAGATAAGCAGCAAAATTCCGAAGAAAATTAAATACCCATACACTTTATGCATCAGGATACGGTCTAATTTACTCCGTAAATCCTTAGCTGAACTGGCATCAACGGTTTGCCCTACTTTCAGGACTTCATTGATAAACTGATACCGTTTAATGGTTTCCTTGTGCTGTAATCTTTTTAAATCTTCCTTTGATTTTGTGAAAGAAGGATTCGGTAATTCCTTCCGGTTCAGATTGACAAAATTGACATCCTGTGTGATTACCAGCCATAATTTATACAACAATTGATTTGGAAATGCTTTGCGCAGATTTCCGAAATATACCGGATCAATTTCTGACGCATTCAAACAAGGTTCAGTTGGAATATTTTTATAATTGATGATCAGGTTTTTCAGTTCATCAATCCCTTCCTTTTTTCTGGAGCTGACTAAGGCAATTTTAGTCCGCAGCATTTTTTCCAGATACGGAATATCCAGAGTAATCCCTTTATAAGACATCCTGTCAGCCATATTGATGACTAAGATTGTAGGGATTTCAAGATCTTTAATTTGGGTAAAAAGCAGTAAATTCCTTTTAAGATTTTCAACTTCAGTAACCACTATGACAACATCCGGATAATCTTTATCATTACGGTTCAGCAATAATTCGATCACCACATTTTCGTCAAGCGAACTTGCATTTAAACTGTATGTTCCCGGTAAATCAAGAATAGTGGCTTTAAGGTTCGAAGCCAGTTTGCAAACCCCGACTTTCTTTTCAACCGTAATCCCCGGATAATTTCCAACCTGCTGGTTTAATCCGGTCAGTTGATTAAAAACAGATGTTTTCCCTACATTGGGATTCCCAATCAATGCAATGTTAATATTCCCGACTTTCATTATTTTATTTCATTAGGAATTTGAACAAGAATTGCCTGGGCAGTTTCTAACCGTATGGCTAAATGTGAATCGTTTACATTTAAATATAAGGGATCACCAAAAGGAGCAATTTGCAGTATTTGCACTTCATTTCCGGGTAAACAACCCATTTCCAACAACTTTAAAGGAACTAAATCGATATCAAAATCCTGTATAATTCCTTTTTGACCTATTTGCAATTGTGCTAAGTTAATTTCCACTTATTTAGATTGAATTAAGATTGCAAAAATACTAATTAAAATCATTCTAAATATTATAAAAATCAAACAACTGTAATTATTAGTCTTGTGACAGAAATTTGATATCTTCTAATAGTTTTTCAACTTCTTCACGTTTTGTTCCGTCATAAAAACCACGGACACGTCTTTTCTGATCAACCAAAACAAAATTTTCGGTATGCACCATATCGTACATTTCTTCAGGCTTCCCTGTTTTAACTGCCAAATAAGATTTTCGGGCAATATAATAGATATCTTTTTTATCGCCGGTAACCAAATTCCATTTGGCATCAATCACACCTTTTCTTTCGGCATAAGCTTTCAAAACCGGAACACTGTCAATATCAGGTGTTACCGAATGGGAAAGCAGCATTACTTTTGGATTGTTCTTAATCTGCTCCTGTAACCAAACCATATTATCGGCCATTATCGGGCAAATTGTAGGACAGGTTGTAAAAAAGAAATCGGCTACATAAATCTTCCCTTCATAATCGTTTTGGGTAATCTTTTTTCCGTTTTGGTTCGTAAAAGAAAAATCAGAAATAAAATGTTCATTTGCAATATGCTGTATCGTTGTATCCACTAATTCAGGATTAACCATCGACGGCGTGTAAACCGGCAATACTTTTTTAGGTTTCAAAACAAAATAAAACAATGCTATACAAACAACTGAAATTAAGCTTAATGTAATGATGAACGTTTTGTATTTTTTTAATCGGGAAGTCATTTTAAATGAAATTTGATGCAAAAATATTAAAAATCAATGGCTTAGTTTTCTGAAAACAAAAAAAACATTGTTAAAATTTTCTTTATGGCACAAATGATTTCTATTTTTGAACAAACTAAACAACCAATGAAAAAAATCTACCAACTAACCGCATTGCTTCTAAGCTCTTTATCAGGGTTTTCCCAATATAACGATAAAGCACCCTGGATACAAAATTTAAGTACTTCAAAAAAAGAATCGTCATTCAAAGAAGTTGTTGATGCATTCAATGACTACTGGAAAGACAAAGACCACAATCTTAAAGGCTGTGGCCACAAACCATTCAAACGCTGGGAAAATTACTGGCAAAACCTGGTAAAAGAAGACGGTACCTTAATGACAACCGGAGAACTTTGGAATGCCTGGGAACAAAAAGGACGTTCGAAAGCAGCCCGCCGTGCTTTACCGGTGAGCAATTGGACGCCTACAGGACCTTTCACGCATACCAACACCGGCTCATGGTCATCAGGACAGGGAAGGGTAAATTTTATTTGCGTAGATCCATCCAATCCTAATACCATTTATATTGGTGCTCCGGCCGGAGGTCTATGGAAATCAACCAATAACGGTTCCACATGGACTGTATTAACAGATAACTTGCCACAAATAGGTGTTTCCGGAATTGCGGTAGACTATTCGAATCCAAATACCATTTATATCGCTACAGGAGACAAAGATTCGAGTGATACTAATTTTGCAGGTGTGTTTAAATCAACAGATGGCGGGACAACATGGAATAATACAGGATCTTTATCGGGTACATCACTGGCAGGTGATTTATTTATTCATCCTACTAACAATCAAATTCTTTGGTGTATTACAAATTCCGGCATATTCAAAACCAGTAACGGGGGTACTTCCTGGACAAATGTAAGAGCCGGGAATTTTGCACAGGGATCATTACGATTAAAACCCGGTGACCCAACAACCGTTTATGCGGTTGATGGTGATAATTTTTACAAAAGTACAGATACCGGAACCACATTTACAATCAATGCTGCTGCTGCCGGACTTCCGGCAAATTCAGGGCGTTTAGTAATGGATGTTACTGCAGCCAATGCAAATTACATTTACATTTTAAGTTCAACTACAGCCAACGGATATCAGGGTATTTACAGATCGGTTGACAGCGGTGCAACCTGGACCAGAACTGCCAACAATACAAATGTTCTCGAATCAACCCAATCATGGTATGACCTCGCATTTGCAGTATCACCAACCAATGCTGATGAATTATATACCGGCTGTCTGAACATCTGGAAATCAACCAATGGAGGAACATCTGCGACAAAAGTCAACAACTGGAATGCTCCGACAAGTGCCAATTACACCCATGCCGATATACATTACTTAGGCTTTTACGGAAACAGGCTTTTCGCAGGAACAGACGGAGGTATTTATGTTTCTTCCAATAACGCAACATCCTTTTCAAGTTTAACTGCCGGACTACAAATCAGCCAGTTTTATAAAGTAGCCGTTTCTAAACAAACTTCAGCTAAAATGGTGGGAGGTTTGCAAGATAACGGCGGACATGCTTATAGTGGCAATGCATGGAAAAATTATTACGGTGCCGATGGTATGGATACCGGGATTGATCCTAACAACAGTAACAAATTTTATGGTTTCATCCAATATGGAGGAACGATGTATATCAGTACAACTGCCGGTGATTCCAGAACATCAAGTGTTAGTGCACCTGCAGCCGAAACCGGAACCAATGATGACGGTGGCAACTGGGTAACACCACTGGCCACTAATTCTGCAGGCGAAATTTTCTCCGGATATAACAGATTGTACAGACTTAACGGAGCTGCCTGGGTACAACAATCAACGAATGTAATTGGATCAGGAAATGTGGAACTAATCAGTATTGACCCGAGTAATGACAACATCATGTATGTTTCCAATGGAACACAATTGTATAAAAGTGTTGACAGAGGTGTAAATTTTGTTCTTAGCTATACTGCTCCCACAACCATTACTTCAATTTGTGTAAATTACTCCAATAGTAATACAATCTATTTAACAACATCAGGAACCGGCGGACAAGCATTAAAATCAACAGATGGTGGAACTGTGTTTGCCTCTTTTTCGACCGGATTGCCGTCTATAGGTAAAAACGTTATCAGACACCAAGGAAGAAACACTCTGAATCCGTTGTATTTGGGAACTACACTCGGTGTTTATTACAGAGATGATTCGATGACACAATGGGAGCCTTTTGATACCAACTTACCGAACGTTCCGGTTACCGATCTGGAAATCAACATCGAGGATAACACTATTACAGCAGCAACATACGGAAGAGGAATCTGGCAATCGCCTATTCCGGCTGAAGTTCCTGCTAATGATTTGAAACTGGTTTCGGTAGATGCTCCGTCATCAAGTATTTCCTGCGACGGATCTGTAACACCTCAAATCAGTGTTAAGAACAACGGTACAAATCCAATTTCTTCAGTAACAATTACTTATGAATACAACGGTGTTCCACAAAATTATGTATGGAACGGAACCATAGCAGCATCTGCAACACAATCGATCACAATTCCGAGTTTTACAGTAGCAACCAAAGGTATTTATACTTTTAATGTAAATTCGACTATTACAAGTGATGCTTATTCAGATAACAACCAGGGTAAAACCACTTTTTATATTGACAACGGAGGTACAATCGGTGTTGTGAATACTTTTGAATCGGCACCGGATGATCTATTAACCTATACCGAAGGCAGTGCTTCAAGCCAGTGGCAAAGAGGTATAAATACTAATGGAGCTTTGGCAACGGGAACGAATAATGTGTATACCACTAATTTTACAGGAAATTATCCTGATAATGTTAAAGCCTACCTGATTTCACAATGCTATAATCTTACAGGAGCCGTAAATCCGTTGATCAAATTCAAATTAGCGTATAATTTAGAGAACAACTGGGATGTTGTTTATGTTCAGTATTCAACCGATTTTGGCCAAAACTGGAGTTTATTGGGAACCCAAGCCGCAAACTGGTATAACAGTAACAGAACACCGGCTACAACCGGATCTGATTGTAACAACTGTCCAGGCGGACAATGGACTGGTACCGACAACACTCTTAAAACCTATTTTTATCCTTTAAACACCTTAATCGGACAACCGAATGTAATATTCAGAATAGTTTTCCATTCTGATGAATCTGCAAACTTTTTAGGTGTTGTTGTCGATGATTTTGTGATTGAAGGAACTTTGGCCAATGATGACTTTGAATTACAAAATGTGTCTATCTATCCTAACCCTTCACACGGCGTATTCAATATATCAACCGTTAATAAAAACATTGACAAAATCGAAGTTTACGATGTTACCGGAAAAACAATTTTCAATAAAAAAAGTGTAACAAATTCCAATTTTGAATACTCATTGGACTTGAGTACGGTTTCTAATGGGGTATATTTCATTAAAATAACTTCAGACAACCAAACTACTGTTAAACGAATAATTAAAAACTAGCATGAAAAACCATTCAAAAGCTGGCTTTATGGCTTTGCTATGCCTTGGAATCTCTCAGGGTTATGCACAGGACAGCAAGTCGGACACCAAAAAACTGGAAGTAAAAAATCCGGGAATTGACCTTAACTTAATGGACCGTTCCGTAAAACCGGGAGACGATTTTTTCCGTTTCGTAAACGGAACCTGGTATGACAAAACTGAGATACCTGCTGACAAAACCCGTTGGGGAAGTTTTGACGAATTACGCCAAAATACTGATAAAGATGCTTTAGCAATCCTAAAAGAATATACTTCAAAAAAACTGGATCCTAAATCAGATCAGGCAAAAGCGGTCAATGTATACAAAACATACATGGACACTATTAGCCGTAATAAAAAAGGGATCAAACCCTTAAAACCGTATTTAGCAAAAATTGACGCCATCAAATCGGTTCAGGATGTCAATAAATTAATCACTGAAATGACTCCGGAAGGTGGTACCGGTTTTTACAGTGCGGGTGTTGGCCCTGATGCTAAAAACTCTAACCGTAACGTAGTTTATATTGGTTTGGGAAGTCTTGGTTTACCGGACAGGGATTATTATGTTTCCGACGATAAAGATTCCAAAGAAAAACGTGAAAAATATGTAGCGCATGTGAGCAGAATGTTGCAATTCTTAGGCGAAAAACCTGCTGATGCCCAAAAAAGTGCAGAAAAAGTTTTGGCTTTGGAAATTGAAATGGCGCGTCCGCGATTAGACCGTGTGGAAAGACGTGACCGACGAAAAACGTACAACCCTATGAGTCTTGCCGATTTACAAAAACTGACTCCTTCGGTAAACTGGAATTCTTATTTACAGGAGGTAGGTATCGGAAAAGTTGACACATTAGTCGTTTCACAACCAAAATACATGACTGCTCTGGAAGATGTTTTCAAAGCAAACAAAGTAGACGATTGGAAAGCTTATTTGCGTTGGACCCTAATCAATAAATCAACTGGGGTTTTAACAAGCGATATTGAAACAGCCAACTGGGAATTTTACAGTAAAACCTTAAAGGGAGCATTAAAACAACGTCCACGTGAAGAAAGAGCACTACAAGTGGTAAACGGAACCGTTGGTGAAGCGTTGGGTAAATTATATGTGGAGAAAAAATTCCCTGCAGAAGCAAAAGACAAAGCAAAAGCAATGATTGCAAATATCTTTTTGGCTTTTGAAAACCGCATCAACAATTTGCCTTGGATGACGCCTGCAACCCGTAAAGGTGCTATAGACAAACTAAGAAAATCAACTGTAAAAATTGGATATCCTGATAAATGGGAGGACTATTCTGCATTGGTTATTGTTGGAAAAGAAGAAGGCGGAAATTACTACGACAACATGAAAAATGTAGCGCGTTGGGGCTTTGCCGAAAATGTGGCCGACTTGCATAAACCGGTTGATAAAACAGAATGGGGAATGTCACCACAAACGGTAAATGCGTATTATAACCCTGCTTATAATGAAATTGTATTCCCTGCAGCAATTTTACAACCTCCTTTCTATGATTACAAAGCGGATGAAGCTGTAAATTACGGTGGAATCGGTGCTGTTATCGGACACGAAATATCTCACGGATTTGACGATTCAGGAGCACGTTACAATGCTGATGGAAATTTAATGAACTGGTGGACTGAAGATGATCTGAAACAATTTACAGGTTTAGGCGGTGCATTGGCTGCCCAATATTCAGCTTTGGAACCACTGCCGGGTATTTTTGTGGATGGTAAATTTACTTTGGGTGAAAACATCGGAGATTTAGGTGGTATCAATGCTGCTTATGACGGATTACAAATGTTCCTGAAGAAAAACGGAAGACCGGCTGATCTTGACGGATTTACTCCGGAACAGCGTTTCTTTATTTCATGGGGAACAATCTGGCGTTCAAAAATGAGGGATGAAGCAATCAAAAACCAGGTAAAAACAGATCCTCATACGCCTGACATGTACCGTGCTTACGTGCCGTTGCAAAACGTAGACGCTTTCTATGAAACATTCGGTATCAAGGAAGGTGACAAAATATATGTAAAACCGGAGAACAGAGTTAAAATCTGGTAATCAGAATACTTAAAAATTAAAAGGCGCCTAAACAGCGCCTTTTTTATTTCCTTTCCGTAATGAATAATTAATCAGATAAATTCCTGCGATCACAAAACAAACTCCGGTCACAATAGCAATGGTCAGAGGTTCATTAAAAATTAAACTTCCCAATACAACGGCAATAATCGGGTTTATATAAGCGTAGATACTGCTTAGTTCCGTTGGAAGTTTCTGCAAAGCATAAATGAATGCAATAAATGTTGTTATTGATCCGAAAACCACTAAATAAGCAATTGACAGCCAGGCTTCAGACGGAATTTCTTCCAATCTGACCGATCTTCCGGTGGCTCCCGTATACGCAAAAAGCATGATGCACGAAATAATCATCTGCAATCCCAGACTGAAATACGGATTGAAACTGGCCGCCTTCTTCTTAGTATACAAACTTCCGGTTGCCCAAGTCATGGTAGCAATAACTGACAAGATAATCCCGAATTGGAAATCGGGACGTAATAAATCGGCTAAATAATCGGAAAAAACGATACAAACCCCTCCAAAACTAACCAGTAAACCTATAATAGAGAGCTTTGATAATTTTTCTCCCTGAAAAAAACTAATGATTACAATCCATAAAGGAAAAATAGCCCCGATAATGGCTCCTAATCCGCTGGATATAAATTTCACACCCCATGTACTCAAACCATTACTCAAAACAAAATTTAATATACTCAGTATGAAAATGGTTTTCCATTGTTTCTTTTTGGGCCAGGGTTCTTTTTTCCAAACGAAGTACAACACATAAAATCCACCGCCTATAAACTGGCGTATGGCAGCAAGTTGCAAAGCCGGCATGTGCTTCACACCTTCTTTACTGGCCAGCCATGTGGTGCCCCAGAAAAAACTTACCCATATCAGAGCCAGCACAGGTAAACCAATGGATTGTGATTTCTGTGTGATGGTATTTTTTATTTTAGATAACATTAGTAAAGTTCCAATTTAAATGAATAGTCTAATTTTTTTTCAACTTTGCAGGATGCAATCACTTTTCCGGTTGATGAATTGTCTTTGGAAAATTGTGGCAACGGCAAATTCAGTTTACTGGCTTTTTGGGTATAATAAGCAGCTCTTGATGGGTGAAAAGGTGCTACTCCGTTAAAAATTTCACCCCAACTTTCTTTTTCAAGGATCTTAGTTATGATTCCGATACAATCTTCTTTATGAATTAAGTTAACGGGCATTTGTGGATTTTCCAGATTATTTCTTCCCGCCAGATGTTTTACAGGATGTCTGTCTTCACCAATCAATCCACCAAATCTGAGAATTGTCGTTTTAAAGTTAGTGTTAGCTTTCAACATATTTTCGATTTCCATTAACTGTTTTCCGCTTTCGGTTTCAGGATTTGGAACCGTTTCTTCTGAAACCAATCCGTCATTATCACCATACACCGATGTTGAACTGATAAAAAGTAGTTGACTGATTTCCGAAGCTTCGATAAAGCGGATGAGATTTTGCATTTTTTCCACAAAACTATTTGAACCGTCCGTCTTTACTTTTGGCGGAATGTCAATTATTAAAACCTGAGATCCTTCCAGAAATCCATTTACATCACCTTCAATATTCTTTTCATTTAAACACAGTAGAAACGGATTTATTTTCAAACCTTCCAAAACAATTATTTTGTCAGTGGATGTTGTTGAACCTTTTACCGGAAATCCTACTGCAATCAATTTTTCAGCCAAGGGTAAACCCAGCCAGCCACAACCTAAAATACTAATTTGCATCATCAGTATTTACAGTTAATTTTTTACGGGCTGTTATTTTTGGAGTTGGCTTTATTTTTTGTTCAATAACTATGGCATCGTTTAAAATAAAAGGTGTCGGCATCATCCAATCCCTTCTTTTGGCAATACTGAACAATGGATTTTCCAATAAATCAAACGAACTTTCCTTCAATTCCATATCCAGTTTTTGAGCAGTGGAAATTTCAAACTCCATCGTTAAAGGAATATTATCCACCACATAATACGTTACCAGTTTATTTTTTGCCGAACCGCCAATTTTACTTTTCATTTCGATTGGCCTTACACCGTTAGCGATTAAATTATTGACTTTACCCTTATTTAAAAAGATGTCATAACGGTTAACTTTACGGTTAGGTGTTATCACAATTTTTAAATATCTTTTGTTTCCGATTACCGAATCTTTGACAAAATCAATAGTTGGCAATTTCAGACTTTTAACCGGTGCATCCGCCATCAATGTCAGTTTCGTTTTATACTTGCTGTACATTTTATTTTTGTTCAGTATTTCTGCCGAAACTGCTTTATCGCCTAAATATCCTTTTGTCCATTCATCCAGGTTTACATCAAAAGTTGCCCAATGTGCTTTTTGTTGGTCTACATTAAAAATATACACCAAGCTGTTTGGTTTCGCTTTTCCTTTTTCATATCCTGACGACTGGTGTGCTTTAACAAAAAAGGCCATAGACAATCCGAAAAACAATAAGGCCCACAGTTTTTTCCGGGTAAAAGAACCAAAAACCGGCAGTAACAATCCGAATATCAAAACGGTTAAGACGGCACTTACCACCAGAATTTTCAATCCTAAACCAATTGGGAACATTTCCACAAAAGGAGCTAGAATTACCAAAGTAGGAATTGCCAGAACCAAATTCAGAAGAGGATTTGATTTTTGCGTAACCACATGATACCCTAACAACAGCGTACTTGCCAGAACCGGTAAAATATAAAATCCGGCACCCTGCAATTTAAATGCAATCGCCGCATTGATGATCAGCCAGAAAAACAAAGGCGCAACCAACTGATTATATTCCAATGGCTTTTGCTCTTTGCTATGATAGAACAGGAAGCAAACAGCTAAAGTCAGCGATACAAACGCATAAATATAATCATGACCGTTATACGTAAAACCCTGTTGGATTTCTGTGTATTGCGGATACCATTTCAAAAGTAATTTCCATCCGAAAAAAGCAATCAATCCTGAGACAATCAACGCACCCAGAAAAGGCAAAAATCCCTGAAATATTTTCCCGGGTAACAAGATTTGCTTTCCGATTCCCACGAACAGAAATGCAAGAAAAAGTACCGATGCCAAAATCAGCATAGGAAAAACCCAATCAAACGGATACGTCACAAAAGCATACGGAATATTGAAATATACTTTATCCTCCTGTGAATTAAAATCAGTCAGATCAGCATTGGCAAAATATTTCAGCAACGGAAACAAATTGGCGCCCTGATGCATCAATGAATTCCGGTTTAAATTTTCGTAATTATCCTGCTGCGTATGGTAATTGAAATGATTATCGATAAAGGCAAAATTAAATCCCTGTATGTTTCCCTGTTGTCTGAAAACCGTCAGATCGGTGTCATTAGGAAGCATTTTATAAATGCTGTACATTAAAGAGTTAGAAACTGTGTAGCTGGAATTTCCTTTTTGGAAAGCATCAATCATTTTAGCATTCCCTTCATTCGTTTCCATCAGCATGTAACCCGGCCCTGCCGAACCGCGTGCTTCAAAATTTATGGCAAGGCCAACTTCCTTTGCCCATTTGTGCTGTGTTACGAAAAGTGCCGCACCATTCAATCCCAGTTCTTCTGCATCAGTAAACAATAAAATAATATCATTTTTAGGTTGCTGTTTATTCGCCTGGTACGCTCTTACGCATTCTAAAATAACGGCAACCCCGCTGGCATCATCACTGGCACCCAATGACTTCGAGTGCGGTGCACTATCATAGTGTGATAATAATAAAAGTGCTTTTGAGCCGGATGAACCTTTAATTTTGGCCAGGACATTTTTGGATTTGACCAATGTTCCGCCGTCAGAAAGTGTGAAACCTTCCTGAACTTCAGGTTTTAATCCAAGGGATTGTAACTCATTAAAAAGATATTTTGCAACTGTTTCATGATTGGCTGAACCCACATAATGGGGTTGCTTTGTCATGGCTTTTACTTTTTCCAACGCTCTTTTAGTGGAAAATTCTGTAGTCGTGTACTCTTTAGAAGCATCGTACTGGGGTGTCATGGAATAGAAGACCAGAAATAAAACAACTACGATACATAAGAATGAAGAAAATGCTGTGGTGTTGGACTTTTGCATAATTAACTGTCTTTTTTAACTAACACATAACTTTCGTTTTCAATGGCCATGTAGCCCTGATCATATAGAAAATAATATGTGTTACCGGTTTTGGTAGTATAGATTGAGGTGAAATATTCGAAATCGAAACCTTTGGCCAGCAATTTACTTTTGGTTGCTTTTGCTTTGCCTTCCGGGTTAAGCTCGGTGAGGATACGGTAGTTTTTGCGCAACTTATTATTAATGTTCCGCATCAGGTTGTTACTGTCTTTATTCATTTTGTTATTGTAGCTATTCCGACAGCCGTCGCTACAAAACTTTTTGTCTTCACGTCCAAGGATTTTTTCCCCGCATTCCAGGCAACTTCTCATAGGCTGAATTCTCCTTTATATTGCAAAGCCTGTCTGATGTGTGCCAAATGGTGTTCACAGTGCCATTGGTAAATTCCCAATCCTTCCTTGATTGTAAACAATCTTTGGTGCTGTGGATGAAAATACATCCTGTTCCAGTCACTCTCAGATAGGTTTTCCAAAACTTGTGTCCAACGTGCATGAACGCCTTCTATAATTTTCAGTGAAGCCGAAATGTCATTATTGAGACCGTCATAGAGTTCAGCCCAAAGACCTTCTTCATAAGGCCGGATCACCGGCGATTCTTCGGTCAGTGCCAATTTGATCCTGATCAGCGCATTCATGTGGCTATCGGCTAAATGATGTACAACCTGCTTGACAGACCATCCTTCAGGACGGTAATGCCAGTTCAATTCATCCGGAGATAAATCCCCAACTGCTTTTTTTAATAGGTCAGGAAATTCGGCAATGGTTCTTTTCCAGCGCTCCAGATGACTACTGCAGAAGTCTTCGGGAAAATGGAAACTTCCGATTGGAAATTTTAAAAGTTCAAGATTCATAATTAATTAAAAGTGATATCTATATATTCTTCAGATTTTACTTTATGACCGTTTATTATTGCAGGTTTCCACAATTTCATTTCTTCAATAACTCTTTTAAGTTCGTCTTTTAAGTATTTCATATACCTTCTGTTTTCCGGTTTAATGTTATGCGTAAACAATTCATTACTGATTGTTTGCGCTTTACCGTTTTGATCAACTACAATTTTAATACTAACATATTCTCTTTCATTATTTTTCATCTTTCCATACTTCCAATCTTTAGGCAGGATAAATTCTTTAAGTAAAATATCTTCAACCTGGACTGCATCATTAGTATTCGGATATATTGCATTTTCATCAACTTCAAAATAGTTATAAACTTTTGATTTCCATCTCGAATCTGAGATTTCATGTGCCTTTTTTAATAATTTCTGAATATAATTTTCTCCGAATCTCTTACATATTACACTGTCCATACAATAGCCGTAACAATTTGAAAGTCCAGTACAATTTTCACCTAAAAAATCATATTCAATACCATCCTTTTTAAGTAATTCAATGAATTCATCTTCATATTTCTGAAATATACCGAATTCTGCAAAAACTAATTTATTATTTTCAATATCTCTGATTGCTCTTTTATATTCTTTCATGCAATCTGCATCTTTAGAATCAAAATCATGAACATATTTTTTATCAAACACAATTACTTTTTCAACTTTTTTATCAATCGATGACTCTTGAACTGGTTCTTTACATGAATTCAAAATTAATCCCACTATGATAAAAAATGAAAATAATCTCATTTCTTGTATTAGCCTGAAAATCATTTTTTAGCTTTTTTGAATTCGAATGTCAGTTCTTTTTTGGCGTCTTCTTCAAAAACATAAACATTCATTCCGTTTTTGGATTTTTCATAGGTAATCCCTTCAAACCACACTTTGTTTTTTTCGATTTTCACCAACTTAAACTCTTCCTGGATCGATTGGTTGATAGGTTGCAATTCAACATTGAAATGTCTTATTTTCAAAACCAGGGTATTGCTTTTTTGTTCAATATGCCCCAATTCATAGAAAAAAACGGCGTTGTCCCGCATCATTTTAAAACAGAACATCATGGTATTGCCGCTGGGAACACCCCAATTTTCTTCACTGTAACCAAAAGCAGAATCGGCCACCCAATTCCCGCTTATCCATTTCACATCCTGAAGCGTTGCAGCCGGACTGGTCTGTCCCGCCTCCAATCGGATTGTGTTTTGTCCCACCATCGATTGCAATGACCAAAAAAGTAATAGCACTGAAATTGCTTTTTTCATAAAACCGGCATAAGTGATTTCCTTCAAATATAGTTAAAAAAATCCACTTTCAAACGACAACAAACGGTTACAAACGAAATTAAATGCTTCACTACCGAATAAAAAGAATCAATCAACACATCTTTGCATTGTCGAATGAAGACAATAGTAAATCAATAACAGTAACATTTAAATTTTACAAGCCATGAATGCATTAAAAAACAAAGTACAATTAATCGGACATGTAGGTCAGGAACCTGAAATCAAAACCCTCGAGGGCGGAAGAAAGTTAGCCAAACTTACCCTGGCCACAAACGAATCCTACTACAATGATAAAAAGGAAAAAATAACCGACACCCAATGGCACAACCTTACGGCCTGGGGTAAAACCGCCGAAATCATCGAGAGCTTTGTAAACAAGGGAAAAGAAATCATGATTGAAGGAAAATTAACCTATAACAGCTGGGAAGATAAAAACGGTGATAAACGTTATTCAACCGAAATTGTAATCAATGAATTACTTTTATTAGGAAAATAACAAAACAGAGTGCGTTAACTCGCACTCTATTACATATTTAACAAAATTATCGTTAAATTCTACAAAGAATTAGTTAGTTTTGTGAAAAAACTACAAGCTTTACAATGAAAAAAACCACCCAAATCGTATTTTTATTATTTTCCCTTATTGGGTTCGCCCAAGAAGAGGAATTTCATAAAATGGTCGAAGCAGAAATGAAAACTGCTTCCAAAAAAATGGAACTCAGGATTAATCCCAACACGACTAATTATGATGTTACCTATTCCAAATTAGAATTTACCGTTAACCCATCGGTTTACAATATCGTCGGAAAAGTAACCACCACTTTCAAGGCTTTGTCCAACATGACAACGGTTACCTTTGAACTAACAAACCAATTAACAGTTAGCTCTGTTAAAAAAGGAGTAACCAATCTTACTTTCACACAGAATGACAGTAACGAACTGATCATTACATTACCTTCAACCGTAACAACCGGCAATTCGGAAACAGTTGAAATTAATTACAGTGGTGCTCCGGCAACAGACAATCAGGCTTTTTCAACCGGTACACACGGAAGCAGCATTCCGGTTTTAACCACTTTATCAGAACCGTACGGCGCTCTTGACTGGTGGCCATGTAAACAGGACTTAAACGATAAAATTGATTCAATAGATATATACATTACTGCTCCGTCGACTTATTTAAGCTCGTCAAACGGTGTTGAATTATCAAGAACGATCAATGGCGCAAATGCCACTACACATTTTAAACACAATTATCCAATCCCGGCTTATTTAGTTGCCATAGCCGTAAGTAATTATACCAAAAAAAATACAGGAACAGCAGGAACAGTAACCACTTTCCCAATTGTGGATTACATTTATCCGGAAAACGACAACGCCGCAAATATTGCCAATTTGGCACAAACAGCTCCTATCATCAATTTTTATGAAACTAAAGTAGGCGCATATCCCTTTAACACCGAAAAATACGGACACACACAATGGAACTGGGGAGGCGGAATGGAACATTCCACTAATTCCTTTATGGTTAACTTCAGCCGAGGGCTACTTTCCCATGAATTGGCCCACCAATGGTTTGGTGATAAAATCACATGTGGTTCATGGAAAGACATCTGGCTAAACGAAGGAATTACTGAGTATTTATCAGGTTTAGTTGTGGAAAATTTCGACGGGGCAGCCAGCTTCGTTACATGGAAAGGCAACAAAACAACGAGTATTACAAGTCAGCCAACAGGGAACCTATACTTATATGACTCCCAACTGACTGATGTGAACCGCATTTTCAGCAGCAGAATTACATACAACAAAGGTTCTATGGTAACCAATATGTTACGTTACGTCATGGGTGATACCAATTTTTTCCAGGCTTTGAGAAATTACCAGGCTGACCCTTTATTAGCTTACAAATATGCTGTTACACCTCAATTCCAGGCACATCTTGAGGCTGTTCACGGAAGCAGTCTTCAGGAATTCTTCAATGACTGGGTTTACAAAGAAGGATATCCTATTTATGCTATCAATGCCTATAAATCAGGCGCAACGCAGGCAATTGTAACCATTAACCAAACACAATCCATCACAAATTCGGCACAAACCGGTTATGTTTCCTATTTTGAAATGCCAGTACCGGTACGGTTAACTTTCAGCAACGGAGCCACACAGGATTTAAGACTTAACAATACTTTTAACGGACAGAATTTCCTGGTGACAATTCCGGCCGGTGTAACCATTACTGCCGTTACTTTTGACCCGAATAAAGATATTATTTCAAGAAACAGCACGACTACTTTATCAAGTGATGATTTCACCTTCAGTAATCATGTAAATTTATTCCCGAATCCTTCACGTGAATATGTGGAAATCGAATTACCTTCATATGCCACACTTCAAAAAGTAAATTTCTATACTGTTTTGGGCCAGAAAGCTTTTGAAAGCAATTCCAACAAAATCAATATTTCAGGTTTAAGCAACGGTATTTACAGCATTATCATTGAAACCTCAGAAGGTAAAGCTCTTAAAAAATTTATAAAAAATTAATTCGGCATAAATATTGACACAAAAAGTAAGGCGAAAACCTTACTTTTGTCGTTTTAATACCAAACAAATTTAAAAATGATTCAATTAGCACAGATACTTTTCATCCTTTCGGTATTGGTTATTTTACACGAATTCGGACATTATATCACTGCAAGAATGTTTAAGATGAGAGTAGAAAAATTCTACTTATTCATGGATGCAGGCTTTTCATTACTTAAAAAGAAAATCGGGGACACCGAATGGGGAATCGGGTGGCTTCCACTTGGAGGTTATGTAAAAATTTCCGGAATGATCGATGAGAGCATGGATACCGAACAGATGAATTCTGAGCCACAACCTTGGGAATTCCGTTCTAAACCGGCTTGGCAACGTTTAATCGTTATGCTTGGCGGAATCATTGTAAATATCTTATTGGCTTGGTTCATTTATTCGGTAACGTATTCAACAACCGGAAAAAAAGTAATTTCGACTGAAAAAGTTCAGGAAAACGGTTTGGCTTTTGGGGAAGTCGGAAACAAAGTCGGTTTCAAAAACGGAGATAAAATTATTTCCATTGACGGAAAGAAATACGACGATTTCAAATTCGTGACCATGGCCGTTTTGTTTGGTGACAAAGTTGAAATTGAAAGAAACGGAAAAAAAGTTGAGCTTTTACTAACCGATGAAGAAAAAGGGGAAATCATTAAGAAAGAAGGAAGAGGTTTTGTGGCAGCGAGAACTTCCATCAATGGTTTCTTTGTTGATTCAATCGGCAGAAAAGACACCGGTATTGAGCGTTTTGACCAAATCATCGGAGCTGACAATAAAAAATTCACGTATTCGGATGAATTGTCGGACGTATTCAGACACAGACAAAACGATACGGTAGAATTAATCTTAAAGAGAGACGGAAAAGAAGTATTGGCCAAAGTAAAAATTGACAGTACGGGTAAAACGGGCATCAATACCGAAAATGTTATTATCAGTTTCAATTTGAATCTTAAAAGTGCTGTAATCGGAACCTTTTCAAAAGATTCACAAGCAGAAAAAGCAGGCGTTAAATTTGACGACAAAATCCTTTCTGTTAACCACACCCCTGTAAACGATCTTATTGATTTCAAAAAACAATTGGACGAGATCAAACCTAACGGTACGGTTGAATTAACCTTAATGAGAAACAACAAAGAGATTCCGGTAAAAGTTGCCTTGGATAAAAACAAAAAAATGGGCATTGGCTTCTCAGACAAGCAACTGGAAGAAAAATACATCGAAAGACACAAAATGACTTTAGGCAATGCTATTCCTGAAGCTATTTCACAAACCTGGGATATGTTTGCTTACAACATCAATTCATTTAAACTGATCTTACGCCCTAAAACAGGTGCGATTATGCAGGTAAAAAGTCCGATTGGTATTGCAAGACAATTACCGGACACTTGGGATTGGGAATTTATATGGAATTTTACCGCATTGTTTTCAATCGGTTTAGCCTTCATGAACTTATTACCGATACCGGGATTAGACGGTGGACATGCTTTATTTACCATTGTTGAGATGGTTACCGGAAAAAAATTAAACGATAAGGCAGCAGGCTATGTTCAGACGGTTGGAATGATTATCTTGCTGAGTTTGATGGCTTTCACCTTCGGAAAAGACATTTACCAATGGGTGATGGAAGTCATCAGTAAAAAATAATCGTAAAAAATGTGCATTTTTTATTTGAGATTTTAAAAAATCCTTTATATTTGCACTCGCTAAAAAGATATTAATCTTCCTCCTTAGCTCAGTTGGTTAGAGCATCTGACTGTTAATCAGAGGGTCCTTGGTTCGAGCCCAAGAGGGGGAGCAACTTTTTAGCAAACATATTTACCTTATAGGTGATTCCTCCTTAGCTCAGTTGGTTAGAGCATCTGACTGTTAATCAGAGGGTCCTTGGTTCGAGCCCAAGAGGGGGAGCAAAAAGCCCGATACTGAAGTATCGGGCTTTTTTATTTCCACCATTTTGGAGAAGAGCCCAAGAGGGATTTGATACAAAGAGGAGGACTGCCACTGGCAGTCAGGTACAAATTACGAAAGAAAAGGCTTTTCACTAAACAAAGTAATTTGAATTCAATTTAAAATATTGCTCTTTTATTTTACTCTATATACTTTTAGCTTACATCCACCACTCCGAAACCATCTTTACCGGATTATGATTATCTTTACTATAGCATTTGTTCCTTAACTCAATCCCTGACGGAATTGCAAAACTTTTAAAAGAATCACATGACAGGAAAAGAAAAAAAAGTAACGGCAGTTGGTCCTGATGAAGGTGAAAAAGTAAAAATGGCCGGTGGTGCCTACCGAATTATCTTGTCCGGGAAACAAACCGGCGGAAGTCATGCCGTGATCGAAATGTCTGTCCCTCCCGGTGCCGGCCCCAACCCGCACTCCCACCCGGACTTCGAAGAAACTTTCTATGTACTGGAAGGCGAAGTGGAATTCAAATCGGAATCCGGCAGTTATACCGCAAAGGAAAATTCTTTTATACGCATTCCAAAAGGCGGAACCATACATGGTTTTAAAAACCGGACCAATAGTAACGTCAGATTATTATGCACAGTAATCCCAGCAGGTCTGGATGATTTCTTTCAGGAAGCTTCTTCATTTATGACCTCAACGCCAACTGAAACCGAAATAAAAGAAACCATGATGATACTTTCAGAAAAATACGGCGTAAAAGCATTTCCTGAAGATTACTTAGATTAACCCAAAATATAAATACCACTTCACTCCTTTTTGAAAAATTTATTTATTAGCCAAAACCAAACCGGTACATGAAAAAAAGCCTTACGTATCACCTCACCCTTTGGGTTCTTCATCTCAAGGGAATCAAAAAAACATTCCGCAACAATCCCATCGATTATAAAAAATTAAGAAAGGAAGATGTTCACCAACCCAAAGGCCGCTTCTTTAAAAAACACAAAACAGGAGAATTCACCGTTTTAAACACTACCATCAGTGAAATAAAACACAAGGAAGACTCCGGCAAGCTTCTATTATTTGTACATGGCGGTGCATTTGTTTCCGGTCCTGCTAAACACCATTGGGACACTATCAAACAACTTGCAGAGCAAACCCATTTTACGGTATGGATGTGCAATTATCCCAAAGCACCCGAGAATAAAATTACGGCCATAACGGAAAACATTGCAGCTGTATACCATTATGCCCAATCCAAATTCGGGCATGAAAACATTACCCTGATAGGCGACTCAGTAGGCGGCACTCTCATCACGGCACTCACCCAAGAGCTAATCCAAAGAAATAAAGCATTACCATACCATCTCATACTGATTTCTCCGGTCATGGACGCCACATTTTCCAATCCGGAAATTGAAGAAACCGAAAGAAAAGATCCAATGCTCTCCCAAAAAGGAGCCTTAAGCGCCAAGACAATGTGTGCAGGAGAAACAACACTTACCAACCCGATAATATCTCCGCTAAACGGCAGCTTTGAACAATTCCCGAAAACCAGTCTGTTCCTGGCTGAAAACGACATTACCTATCCCGACCAAAAACTTCTGGCACAAAAACTGAGGGAAGCGAATGTGGATTTCGAAGTGGTAACCGGAAAAGAAATGCCACATATCTGGCCCTTCCTCCCGGTAATGAAAGAAGCAAAAATGGCCTTACAACAAATAATAACACTACTAAATACCCGTCAACAATTGAAACTGTAATTTCTGTGACAAAATATTTTCTCTGAAAAAATTGTCACGAAAAGTGTGGCAAAATTTTCTGTGGCAATTTTTTTTGCCACAAAAAGAATTGCCACACTTTTTTAAAACATCTATCTAAAAAACAACACCGAGTAAAAGATTACTCTCTTTCATTTGACTCTACATCCCCAACTTACATTCTTTACATTAAAACACTCGGTGAGTCCAATTAAATCATTGCATAATTTTAAAAGAAAAATATCCTTAAAATCGTAATTCACTGTTTATATGTCACTTAAAAGCAATCTTGCTTTATGAAAAAATATGCAGTATAAGTCTTACAATTTTATATATTTGCGTTTTTATTTTGATTTGGTATAAATAAAAATAAAAAGCATGTAGTTGTTACCCTCTTTAACTTCTATAAAAACAAACAAATAATCAACTAACAGGCTTAGAAAATAATTCAGCTTAATTTATTAATATAAAAAATGAAGATAAAGATAATAACCTGCCTTATTATTGGCGCTCTTTTCTCTACAAACAGTAATGCACAGCGAGGCGGTATAACGCCTCCATCAATTGAAGCATCTAGTCTTGGTATATATGGCGATATACCTGTGGATCTGTCAAAAGGAACAACCAATATTGACATCCCTATACATACTATAAGTGTTGGCAATGAAAATTTCCCAATCACATTAAATTATAATGCCTCGGGAATTAAAGTTGACCAACAAGCCTCTTCAACGGGGTTGGGTTGGGTAATGAATAATTCAGCCCTGGTTACACGTGTTGTTAATGGTCTTCCGGACGATCTGTACAATAGCCCTCCTGTCGATCTTATTGCTAACCCTAATTTGTCGTTGCATCCCTTTTATTATGAACAGCGTCAGTTTACTTCGTATCCAAAGGCTGGCTATTTTTATTCAAAGGAAGAAGTCAATTCTGTAATGGATCTTTCGAGTTCTGTATTAAGCTATAATAACAACGGTGGTTTTGGTTCAGTTAGTTACTCTGATGTCGCTATGACGGCAGCACAAAAACAAACCATGCGTAAGTTAGCCATGGGTGCCCTCGATTCAGAACCGGATGAATTTTATTTTAACTTATTTGGCGTCAGCGGAAAATTCATTTTTGATGCGGATAAGAACATCCACTTACTTTCCAAATCACCAATGACAATTATTCCTACCATTACTGCTTCAGGAATTGAAAAATTTAAGATTATAACTCCTTCAGGAGTAACGTATCATTTTGAGTTAAAAGAAACAACACAAAATCATCACATGAGTTTTTACCATGCCTACGGAAAACCTTCTAATGATTCTTCAATCTATAAGTATATCAATTATTTTTGGTATTGTATTAATTGTGTTGCAAATTCTGAGGTTGATCTTGGGAGTTCTTTTTATAATTTTGACAACCCTACCAACATATTTAAAAATTATGACCCAAGACGAAAGTCTCCCACTTTTACTTCTACCTGGCGTGTGACCAAAATAGAAATACCGAGTGTTTCGGATATTCTTTTTAGCTATGAAAGCAGACGAGTATTGAATTTCCATCATTCCAAAACGACTGAAGCAAATGAATGGCAGGCTCCAAGTCATGCACCAGCTAACGCTCCCGTTTATAATGGCATTAAAAAA
The DNA here is from genome assembly GCF_023634845.1 of Flavobacterium amniphilum. Lineage (GTDB taxonomy): Bacteria > Bacteroidota > Bacteroidia > Flavobacteriales > Flavobacteriaceae > Flavobacterium > Flavobacterium amniphilum. Next base: position 114,484 of record NZ_JAMLJL010000001.1, read on the forward strand.
GCTGGAACGGTTGAGAACTATTCTGTAAGTGCTTCCATAACAGATGAAAAATTTCTAACCAAAATCGATTGGCACACAGGCAGCATTTCCTTTAATAATTTGGACAGACTGGATATTCCCGACATCAACATTAACGCTACCTATACTCTTAAAACATTTGAAGGCAAGCAAACTTTTGCACCACCTTATCAGTTTCTTTCAGAAAAATCAAGATTGGTTTCCGGCATTGAAATAACTGATATGCTTAAAGGAAATAAGTCTTTTAATTTTTCACACAGCTATTTCGAGACAGACAACTGTCCCACCACAGGTACCGTGTGGCAGGCCAATTGCAAAAGGCTTAGACTTGATGGGATTGTGATGAATGATGGCAGCAACTATAAATTTGAATACGAAAATCAGTTCAAGATTCCATCACCAAACTCACTAAAAAAGGATTTTTGGGGTTATTACAACGGCTATGACAATACAGATGAAATCCCAACACTTTATTATTATTCCAGTTTATACGGGAACCTACAAGATTCTGAACATTTTTCTTGCTTTTCCATTTATCCGTTACAGGGGCCTTCGGTAACAATAAATAATGCACAGAATATGATTCCTAATATTAACTACGCGAAAACTGGTACCCTTAAAAAAATCACGTATCCTACAAAAGGATATTCTGAGTTTGAATACGAACTGAACACATTTCTTCTGGATGGACAGGAAAGACCAGGACCAGGACTTAGGATAAAAAAAATGAAACATAATGATTTGATCTCTCCCATTAATGAAATAACCTATTCTTATAAAAACAGCAGTGGAATCGCTTCGGGAAATTTACCAATGTTGCCTACGTTTACACAATTGAAACGAAATCCAATAGCTTCTGATGGTTCTTCAGCTGGAGATCTTGCCTCAGAACTTAGAGGTAAAGCAATATTTTACAGCACAAATAATAGTATAGGAAGAACACATTCTGTCGATTATAGTACAGTAACAGTTTCTACTGTCGGAAATGGAAAAGAGGAATATGTTTTTGATGTACCCTTAAAAATTGGACAAAAAAGACACTTTAACACCAGTTCTGGATATGTTTTTGATATTAGCTTCCCAAAATTTAAAATTCATCCTGAGCACTGTGTTTACCATATGAGTAATGGGACAAGTAACTATCACGAACATTATTCTACTTTTGAGGTTTTAGATTATTTCCCTTTTGCATCTGTGCCAAATTACTCATGGAATACAGGACAATTGCTTCAAAAGCATACCTATAATGCTGCCGGGCAAAAAATAAGAAGTATTATAAATACCTATGATATAAGCGGGATTGAAAAAAACTATTATTTCAAAACAGCAATTTCATATGCACATCAATTCCGTCCAGGATCCAGTGTAACTACCTCTCCTTCCAATGATATTACTGGTGAAAATACTAGTTTTAATACTCTTGGTGTAACAAGTTCGTATTTTGAGCATTACCTGTTTGAAGAAGGAACCTATGATTATTATTACACAAAACCATATTACCTCTTTGCTTTCAAATCCCTAACAAAAACGGAAGAGATAAATTATATGGATAATGGACAGATAACTACTACCAAAGAAAATGGATATGGGACCGATTTACAAATAAAGAACATCACAACATCTAGCAGTAGCAACGGGGAGAAAAATATTGTACGCTACAAGCACATTACTGATTTTGCCAACAATTCTTATTTAGGGACTACAGCAATTGGCAATCCTATTGAAATAGTATATGAAAAAACACTTCCGGAAGATGCAACCCATTCTATTGTAACAGGAGGAGAAATATTCAATTATACTAACAATTTAATTGCCAAACACTACAAATTGAACTCTGACAAAAAAATTTCCCGTAAGCTTTCTGACCTCAATTATACTGCGACCGGTTATTACAAAAATTTATCGATAGATGGTAGCGGAAACATAGCATTTGATCCCTCATATGAATTGTTTTCGGAATACCTACAATATGACGCTTTTGGCAACTGCCTTGAATTCAAAACAGATTACGGAACAAAATATAACACTTTCATATTTGGTTATGATGACAAACTATTGGTAGCTTCAATACTAAACGGCACTTATTCTCAAGTAGGGGCATCAACCAACCTCAGCAGCTTACGAACAGCAACCGGCAGTGCATTAAAAATACAACTTGATGCCATAAGAGCAGGCTTACCCGATGCGATGATAACAACGTACAATTATTTTGACAGGAGTTTTGATGGGTATTCCAAGTATAAATTGGAAAGTATTACAAATCCTCTTCAAAAATCTATCTTTTATAATTACTACAATAGCGGAAAGCTAAGATTTATAAAAGATAATAATCAAAAAGTAATAGAAGAATTCAAATACAATAATAAAATTAATTAATATGGCGTCTTGTAAATTCAGAATAACTTTGCTAAAGGTCATATTTTTAGTTGTCTTTTCGAATGTTTATTCAACCGAACATATAAAAACCAAATCTCATTCTACAGATTTTTGCTCGCTCAATTATAATAAAGTCTGGTCTGGAACAGAAATGAATGCATTACTGGACCCTGCACATCAAGGATCTGTAAATGGACAGATAAGCCTGACCATCAACAATGGTAATCTAACCTTTACCCCAAATTATTTTTGTGTTAACTACGTAAAGTTAGGATATATTTTCCCAATAGGATCTGGCGCTAATTTACCAGATATTGAGCTTGGAACTTATGGAGGGCAACTTACTTTCTCAATTAAGAATAATTATTTATTTATCGCTGCCGGTGCAAATGTCACAGGAGGATCTTTTGAAGAGCCTTTCAGTATTAATAATGTTTCATATACTTATGATTTATGTACGAATGGAGATCCAAATCCTGATGACACAACTGATTTTTGTTCTGTAAATTATAATAAAGTCTGGTCAGGAACGGAAATGAATGCATTCCTGGATCCTGCACATCAAGGATCTGTAAATGGTCAGATAGGCATAACAATCACCAATGGAGTTCTAGTTTTTACACCAAATTATTTTTGTGTTAACTACATAAAATTAGGAAATATTTTCCCAATAGGATCGGGTGTTACTTTGCCTGATATTACACTGGGAACCCATGAAGGCCTTACTTTTTCCATTAAGAATAATTATTTATTTATTGCTGCCGGAATAAATGTCACAGGGGGTTCTTTTGAAGAACCTTACATAATCAATAATATTTCATATACATATGATTTATGTGCGAATGCAGATCCAAATCCTTCTGAAAATAACGTTTTAAATGTAAATGAAAATTATATTCTTCATTCAATATTCACAAAACCATTCACGAAGCTTGAAATAGAAAATCATTTACCAGTCTTAGATGATAAGATTGAAAATGTCAAATATTATAATGGGTTGGGGAAATTATCACAAACCATTGATGTTCGACAAGGAACTCAGAACAATGATATCATTTCACAAGTTCAATATGATGAATATGGGCGTCTTAAAAAAGAATTTCTGCCCTATCCAACTTCCAATACTGGGGATGGAAAATATAGGCCCAACAGTATTAATGAAGCTTCAACATTTTATCACAATCGTTTTCAGGCTCAGGAAAATTGGGCAGATATTAATTCTGTAAATCCTTATACAGAAAAATTTTATGAAGCATCTTCTCTTGACAGAGTGATAGAAAGCGCATATCCGGGTAAAGATTGGGCAAGAAACAATGGTCACACCGTAAAATTTGACTTTCAAACAAACCTGAGCCAGGAGGTCCGTAAATATGATGTTGTCTTCCCAAATTCAAATACAAATATTCATAATTTGGATGAAAACTCTTTTTATGACATTGGTCAGTTGTACAAGACTACAACAAAAAATGAAAATTGGACATTGGCTGATGGTAAAAATAAGACAATAGAAATTTTTAAAGATAAAAATAACAAAACCATACTACAAAGAGAATTTAACGGAGGTCTTGCACATAATACCTACTATGTATATGATATATATGGTAACTTATCTTATGTAATTCCACCTACCGCAAGTGATACAATTGAGGCACAGATTAATACAAATCCTACTGCTACATTACCCAATACCTTAGTACAAAATATATGCTATGTATACCGACATGACAAACGCAAGAGGATTGTTGAAAAAAAGATCCCGGGAAAAGGATGGGAATATATCATTTATGATAAACATGACAGACCGGTATTGTCTCAAAGCCCTAATCTAAGAACGGCTAACAAATGGAATTTTATAAAGTATGATGTGTACGATAGAGCCGTTTTTTCAGGTCAGTTTACTTACAATAGTCCTTCAGGAAATATTGATACAGCATTAAGAGAAGAGCTTCAATCACTGATTAATAACAATATTGGATTAAATGAAACGCGTACTACACAGACTTTTCAAAATGGAGGTATCGCCATCAATTACACAAATGCCAATTTTCCTAACGCCAGTAATTCAAACTTTACTGTTTTTACTGTAAATTATTATGATGATTATAATTTCAAGCCTTATGGACAATCGGTAATAATACCAACCCAAACCAGTTATGTGAATACTATAGCTACGAATGTGAAAACATTGTCAACCGCAACTTTAACCAGGGTGTTAGGCCAAAATCACTGGATTTTTGATTTAGGAGCATTTGACAATCTTGGGAGAGAGGTATGGCATAAATCAAAAAACACTTTTCTACAAACGGAAGATCTTACAGAAAGTAAACATGATTTCACAGGAAATGTAATAGAGTCCAAAATGACCCATACCAATGCCGTCACATCTACTAATTTGGTTGTCATCAATAAATACGTGTATGATAAATCCAACCGTTTGTTAAAATCAACACAAAAAAGTGGAAATAATCCTGAAGAATTAATCGTATTTAATAAGTATGATGAGTTAGGAACCCTTATTCAGAAAAAAGTAGGTGGCCCGGCACCATCCCTGACTGACACTTATAATTCAGTAACAACAATGCTACAAACAATTGATTACAGTTTTAATATAAGGGGATGGCTGACTACTATTAATAATCCTGCAGATAATATAAACAATAGCGGTCGTCTGTTTGCATATAAACTTAACTATAACAAACCGGAATCAGGAGCAACTGCTTTATATAACGGAAACATTTCTGAAACTTCCTGGAAAACAAAAAGTAATGCGAATAACCAAATCAGAAAATACAATTATACTTATGATGCCCTTAACCGCTTAACACAATCCAGCTATATAGGAAATTACACTCTTGTAGCAAATAGCTCGCAAATAGAAAATTACTCAGAAGGGAATATCCAATATGATAAAAATGGAAATATAACCCATTTAGAACGCTATGGTTTAAAAAGCACCGGAAATCTTATCGATAAAATTGACAATCTTAACTATATTTATGAGCCGGGAAGTGATAAATTGAAACAAGTTACAGACAGTGGTGCTATAGATGGTTTTAAAGATTTGAATGCTCCAAATAATATTGATTATACCTATGATGCAAACGGAAATATGATAACTGATATAAACAAAGGCATAACAGCTATTACTTATAATCATCTTAACCTTCCGGAGAAAATCACTTTTCAACCCGATGCCAGTCATCCTAATACCATAAGTTATACGTATGATGCTTTTGGAAATAAAATTACCAAAACTGTTCACGAAAGCAAAAAAAACCAATCTGGCGCTTGGTTGCCTACAACAATTACCCGTACAGATTATGCTAATGGTTTCATTTATGAGAATAATGTCTTACAGTTTTTTAGTCATCCTGAAGGATATGTAGCGCATAGTACTGGTACATTTTCTTATATTTATCAGTACAAAGATCATCTGGGGAATATCAGATTAAGCTATAAGAAGAATGCTAGTAATCTAGTTATAATAGAAGAAAATAATTATTATTCATTTGGGTTAAAGCATAAGGGTTACAATAATGTTTATAATCCAATAGGTAACACGAATGCTCAAAAATATAAATATAATGGTAAGGAGTTACAAGAAGAACTAGGACTGAACATGTACGATTACAGCGCGAGGAATTATGACCCTGCATTGGGCAGATGGATGAATATTGATCCACTTGCGGAAAAGTTTTTCAGTATGTCACCATATACGTTCTGTAATAACAATCCTCTTTATTTTGTGGACCCGACAGGAATGGCTCCTGATGGTTGGATCGAGCAACTGAACAGTGGAGGCAATTCTACCTTTACATATAGGAGTGATATAGATAATGCACAACAAGCAAAAGATGCAGGGTTTGAAAATGTTGTTGGTGTAACTGAATCTCATAGAGTATGGAATGATACTTATGGTTATTCTTATAATCTTAATGCTGATGGCAGTGTAACTAATGGGCAAGGTTATACAATGGATAATAGATTTGATTTAAATACACTTGGCGGAACTTCCATAAAAGCATCTAATCCTTTGGGAGCTTATGGTTTTTATAATTTTAATGCAGGTATTGGCTTTACTGCTTTAGAACATGGTTCCGGTATAACTCGTATAGGTACAAATGCTACATTTTATACTGCTACAGCTTCTGGTAGAGTATTTTATGGCAATCAATATGTCAGTACTTTTGGTTTATCAAAAATAGGTACAGGATTAGGATATTTAGGTGCTGGTGCAGGTTTGGTTTTTGATGGCATAGGTGTTTATAATTATTATCAAAACCCTAATGACCCAAATGCTGTCAGCCCAGCAAAAGCATCTTTGAACACAGGTATGGCAGCTTATGGTTTGTGGGGAGGTCCAGGTGGATTAGCCTTATCTTTAGGATATGGCGCTCTCGAAGCTTTTTACCCGGGCGGGGCTGCTAAAGCAATGGAAGATACAGGAAAAAGGCAAGTTGAGTTTGATAGAATTATAAATAAGAATTCTGGAATGGCACCACAATATATTTTCCCTTATGGTTCACAAAAATTCTAATAGCATATGAAAAAGTTAAAGTTTTATTATTTATATTTTTATTATAAGATATATAATTCTATAGAGTATACTTCTAAACTTTTAGGAGGGGCTTTTCTGTCAGAAATGAAGGCAGGTATTGTATTAATTGCTTTAGAATTTTGGTTGGTTTTATCTACCTATAACTATTATACTGTAATCACAAATAATAATTTGCATTTATCTATAAATAAGCCAATTGTATTTATTCCGATATTTATTATAGTTTCTTTGAAAATATATTTTTTTACAGATACAAAGAAATGGAAAATTTATAAAAAAGAATTTGATAATTTATCCTCAAACTATAATAAGAAAGGGACAATTATTGTTACAATTATTAGTTTACTTATTATAGCTAACCTTATATTTTCATTTTATTTGTTGAGTAGAAGATAAAAACAACAAAACCCAGCTATCGCTGGGTTTTGTTATATTAGCAAACTCTGAAAACCCGTCAAGTTAGTAAAGTATAATTCTGGTTCTCCTATACAGACAAATTATCATTCAGACAAAAACAAATTAAGCTATTTTACTATATTACAGTCACATGAAAGTTATAATAGCCCATCTGGATGATTTCTTTCAGGAAGCTTATGCATTCATAACCTCAGCTCCAAACGATACCGAAATAAAACAAACAATGATGATGCTTTCCGAAAAATATGGTGTCAAATCATATCCTGAAGACTATCTCGATTAAACTAAAAAAGCATTCAAAAATAGTGTGGCAAAAAAATCAGAGTTGAAAAAATTGCCACAACTCTTCCTGTGGCAAAATATTTTTTGTAAATTTTTTTGCCACACTTTCCGTGGCAAAATTTCCAGAACTGAAAAAATTGCCACAACTTTTTCATTAAAAAAAGGGCACTACCTTTCAGTAATGCCTTTATCTAATAAATTTTAATGTAAGGAGATTTTAATTCGAAGTTGGCGGAATAATACCCTGTGAAATATATTTCAACCCCTGCATCCCCGGCAAAAACAAATACATGCTACCATCGGTTCGGATGAAACGGGTCATGCTTGGTATTTGCCTGTACGTTCCTTCCTTATTGTATGCAAAAACCGTATCGTGTGCCGGATTCACATCATCGGCCTGTGGCCCGAACAACGGATCGATACCACTCTGATTGGGTGATGCATCAGGATTACGGAATCCTCCCAGTTCCAGCCAGGTTTTTGTAATGAACCTAAACTGAAAATCGAGAACCGCCCCTATAAACAAACCTACCAAACCCCTCTGTATCCCTTCTTTTTCAGTAGGATCATAAACAGGACCGTAAGGGGAAGCCCTACGGACAATGCGATGGGTTTGTGCATTGTTGTTATTATCGGTAACATAATAATCATCACGCGGATTGGATCGTCTGATGTGTGCCGCATAAGGGCATTTCAACCCGAGATTATCAGAAGACTGATCGCCCGGCTGGTTCGGACTTGGAGTCAGGTAATCGAAATTGGTGAAACTAAAATTGCGTGATCCCGGTTTACCAAGACTTTTATCTTCTTTATCAGGAGACACTACAAGTGGAGTTCCGTCCCGCCAGCGTCCGCACATTTTGGCAGCCATGAGTTCCGGAGAAGTTTCCGGATCAGAATTGATGAATGCATTAAACTTCGCTTCGTCCTGATACAACAAACGGAAAGCAGCAAAAGAACCGTTTGCCAGCAAGGGATGTGCATAATAATCAGGCGCCGACTGGCAACTGATCACAAAACGGTCTGCCGGAACCAGTGGTCTGTCATCAACCGTACTCACGCCCATTAACCGTTTCACCATCGGATCATCCCATATCACACCCTCAATACGTGGCTGTGATAAACTGTCCCGGTAACCAAAATGAATATACTCCGGGTCACCGTCTACAATAATAGGATCAGAATCTTGGAAATAAACAGGAACCACAGAGGATCCCGACTTAGTTTCCGGAATCATCTTCAGCAGCTTTTCATAGTAAAGCTCACGGTTTTCCGGTGTTAAGGTGTAAAGTGTAATTTGAATGTGCAGTTCACTATTATCAGCGCTTGGTTCTCCCTTGGGGATCCATCCGCCGTTCTTCCACCAGTTTTCCGGGCTGCTTTCACAGGTATCCCCTATGTATGGGGCATCTGTAACCGCACCCACACTAAAGGAATTAAAAACTTCCATGCTTGAATTATTGTAAACCGTATTGCAGTTATCGGTACCAATCAGTTGTTCCAGCCCTGAATAGGTAAACCCGATGTTCAGGCAATACTCAGGCTTTACTTTATTCTCCCAAGGCATGGCATTCGTAATCTGGAGTCCGCCAACGCCTTCACCCGAAGCCAGATCGGCACAAAACTTCCTTGCTCCGTCAACATCTTTTATACTCAGGATGATGTACCGTATATTCGGGAAATTATAGCCCCGCAGTATCAACCCCTGGATATCATCCATGGCAATCTGATTGTTGTTATCCATAAGAATGGTTTTAGTGAAAACTGAAATTACTTACAATCCGGTTTTTTGGATTTCGGAAAATCATAGCTAACCTGTCCCGGAGTTGCCGGCCAGTTTTTATCCGCATCAGGATAATTATCGATTATTTTAGCGACAGTAAGTCCGGGAAAATTAGTTCCGAACATGTACTTTCCCCCTTTATCACCGGCGCATAATACAGGATCACCGAAATTATAACGCATTAACATGCAGTAAAACGCCAATGCATTTTTCTTCACCCCGCCCATTTTTGCAATATGGTTTGCAGAGGTAGGACCGTTAGGATCAACCGTCGGGATTCCTGTTTCATCCATCAGGAGCAATAAATTATTCAAACCGTTTACCACGGCATCAATTTCAAAGAAAGCGCTGATGTAAGCATCAAACTGCCCGTCATAAATAGACATTACAACCAACACATCTTTTCCGGGAAACGACACAAATCCCGGAACCGGAATTCCCGGAGTGGCCTGTCCGTCTTTTTGTGCATAAATCGTAAAATAGTGTACTCCTGTCGTTTTGCGTGGGTCTCCACTTTGGATAGCTGTATTCGCAGCTGTTTTAACCTCTTCTGCGTTAACCATTGCCTGTTCCAACATTCCTTTTTTCAGCGGAATAAATAAAAACAAAAGATGTTGCTGGTCTGTAATAGGTACTGTAATAACTTCTGGTGCTGTCATAATTTTAGTTTTTTGGATGTTTTCCTACTCTGTTTTGGCTTTTCGGAAATCGCCTTAGTTTGTTTAAGGTGACGAAAGTAAGAACACTAAGCCTATCTTTTACAGGTAATTATACGTGATTATGTTTTGAAATCAGATTAAAAAGTAACATGGAAGGTTGTGGCAAATTGGTTTTAAAAAAAGTAATTGCCACACTTTTTGTGGCAAAAAGAAAATTGAAAACGAAATTGCCACGCTTTTACTGGCCTTTAGTCAATAAAAAAGGCAACACTAAAAGTATTGCCCTTACTAAACTAAAATGATTTATATCAAATAGCGGTAAAATGTCGTTCTTCTTTTTCAAATTCGGCTTTGATCCCTGCCAGTAAATTTTCTTTGGTAAACGATTCCGATTGTTCTTCCAATGCCAAAAGTGAAGCATGCATGATCACCGAAACAATCTGTGCCCCGGTTAATTCATAATAGGTGGCCAATTGTTCTATCAAGGCATATTCGACTATTACTTTTTTCGGAAGGTTGAGAACCCAAAGCTGTATCCGCTCCTGAACCGTCGGTTTTGAAAATTTCACAATGGAGTTAAACCTTCTCAGGAAAGCATCGTCAATATTATTTTTAAAATTCGACGTCAGAATCACCAATCCGTTAAACTGCTCTACCCTTTGCAATAAGTAACTTACTTCCTGATTCGCATAACGGTCGTTCGATGATTTTGTACTCGTCCTTTTTCCGAACAAAGCGTCGGCTTCATCAAACAGTAAAATCCAGTCTTTGTTTTCAGCCAGGTTGAAGATCTTTTCCAAATTTTGTTCGGTTTCACCGATGTATTTGGAAACCACCTGCGATAAATCAATGCGGTAGACCGGCCGGTTGAATTCTTTTCCCAAAAGAGAAGCTGTTAATGTTTTACCTGTTCCCGAAGGACCATAAAATAAGGTACGGAATCCGGGCAAAATTTGTTTTTTCATTCCCCAATCTTCCAAAAGTGCCTGGTTATGCCTGATCCATAGTTTTATCTGATTGATTTGCCCGAGTACAGCTTCATTGACAATCAAATCACTCCAGTCCATCAAAGTACCAACCTCCTTCGCCGGAAAATTAATTCCGAATTTAGGTTTTATGATTTCTCCATAAGAAAGCAGATGAACCGTTTCTCTGGGCAGTACTATCCTGCCGCTCATGATGGGATTTCCGTCTTTCACCTCTTCGAGAAGCAATACGTTTTCTTTGAAAAACCAATGATCGGGAGAAAATAACTGCTGGATTTCAAGCCGGCTGTCCAAATTATTTTTAGCCAAGATATGAAGCACCGTTTCCCCGGTAGGCATCATCCCACGGTGATTGCCTTCCCGTACTCCGCCGAATTCAGGCAGTTCCCCTCCTTCCGGATGCAGTTTTTTGATTACCTCATCAAAAAAATGAGGCAGGACATGAGGAACCAATGCTATTAGCAGAATGACTCCTTCATAATGGGAAGTTTCCCGTTTCAATGCTTCCGAGAAGGAATTTTGAAAGTTAAAATCTTCTGCTTCTTCCTTATCGGAAAGTTGGGCTATAATGTATTTTTTTAATGTTTTAAATGGCATCTGTTAACTGTAATCTCCTGCAGAATTATATAATTGTTCAACCGCTGTGTAACTTGGATCTTTGGCCTGGACAAAATGAAGTAAATCATCTTTCTCACATCCTATTTGTCCTTTATAATTATTTAATTGGGTCTTGGTCGATGATGAAAAATGATCGGCTATCCGAACCGCATACTTTAATGGTATTCCGTTTTGCACATGTTCCTGAAATGTTTTTTTATCTAAGATATACGATTTTTCAATCTTATCCGCCTCATAATTATCGTCAATGGTTATCGGCAGTGATTTACCACCATAAATCGGTTTGCTTTTTTCATTGAGCTTAACAGATAAACTGGCTGTTAAACCTAACGGAACATGTTCTTCGGCATTTTTTATCTGCTGTACTTCGGCTGAATCACCGGTTTTAATTGGCGACTTACCCCTTCCGAAATTAAATGTCAGATCAAAATCTATCGTACCTCCGGACTGTACTGCTTTTTTGGCCTGACTTTCAATCGCCGGTTCCATTTCGCCTGTATTAAATGAACCTGGTATTGGCGCCATGTTATCCCAAGTACCCGGTCCGAAAATATTATCATTCAATAAATGCCCCCTGATGTAATAGGTTCCGTTTCCTTTTTTACGTTTTTTCAAAATATCCCAAAGCGCGTTAGGTGTATCTTTAGGCTGGGAACCTTTAATACCGTCTGCCCTTCCTTTTTTCGAAAGATGTTTTGCTTCCACGCTCTGCCCAACAGTTGCGCCCCCGCGTGTTGCCGAGTTGTGTTTCACATCTCCCACTTCCATGGCGCCAAAGAAAGATGCCGTTACCTGACTCAGTCTGTCCAATTGGAATTTAATAACTTTTTCTCTTTTTTCTTCTTCAGCTTTCCGTGCCGCTTTATCATCTGCCGAACTGGTATACTTACTGCCTTTTATCTCATCAATTTTTTTAGCAATGTCGATGGCAAAATATTTGTCTTTATTCGAATCCGGAACCACTTCGGCCAGGAACTTTTGATAGGTCATTTTCTCACTGGCCACCATCAATGTAGGATTTTCATGGCTTCCTTCAAAAAACAGGGTGTGGTTATTTCCGTCACTACCTTTAAAACGCTTTTTGATGCCCAGTATATCCAGAAATTTTTCTCCGTATTTCTTAGCTGTTTCTTTTGCTTTTTTCTTTTTACTGTCAACCCAAGCCTTTCCTTTTTCAACAGCTTTCATCGATTTGTCGATTAATTTAGTCAGACCGATTTTCTCAACCACTTTTTTGATTTTATTGGCGATGTTTTTAAGAACCTGGTCAATTTTAGGACGGATTTTCTGTTGGATGAATTTCTGTACCTTACCTACAATACCATCCAAGCCTAAAACGGCTGCCAGGAAACTGATGGCCAAACTCAGGAATCCGCTCAAAACCGATTCGACTTTTGCCACCACAGCTCCTAAATTTTTGTTCAGGATATCCCCGAATGTATCCAGAATACCATCCAGGATTTTGATAATCTGCGCTGCTTTCTGGAACAACGTAATAACAAACTTGATCAGCAACTGGGCAGCTCGTATAAATCCGGCTCCGGGAATCAAGAGCGAGAGCAGGTACTCCATGGCTTTCATCGCAATAGTTTCAATCACAAAAGTTTTGACATTCTCGATTAGCATTTCTTTCAGATTGTCAAACTCCTCCATAATGAATTCCCACAATCCGGCCAGTCCTTTTTCGTTGAGGATTTTAAAAATATTAAGGATTTTATTTCCGGCTGCCATAGTGGCGTCGACCCCTTTCTCAATGAATTCGAAGCGTTCTTTTCCGATAACACCAATGACAAGATCTTTTATTTTCTTCATGGTGATTCCCAGAATCTGGAGAACGAGACTGGTTATCCCTTCAAAATTCAGTTCTTTGGGCAATACAATTTCAGAACCTGCCATGGAACCCGTCAACCATTCCAGAACACCTTTGATCAAATGCTTGTCAATATTGTTTTTGAAATTCGTAAATCCCTGTCCGATACCATCAGCAAGGTTTCCGAAGAAAGTGATTGGATCGTCGATGATGGCTTCGGCATATTTAGCTGCTTTTTGGGCTAATCGCTGAATGGCATTTTTAAGTTCAATAATGGTATTGATTACTGATTTAACCGCGGCAATGGCACGGTCCAGCCAACTCATATTCTCTATCTTGGCCTTTTCGAAACGTTCATCCAATTCATCCAAAGCGGAACTGAATTTTTCAGTTACAGTATCGATAACGGAACTTTCCTTGCTCTCAACCGAACTTTCCAGCTCTTCAAATTTTGTATTGGTTTCATCATAGATGTCACCTGCAATTTTTTTAGTTTCATCCGATTGCTTGCTCCAGAATTCATCGGCTCTTTTGCGTCCGTCCTGAATTGCTTTATTTGCTGTGGACAGCATTTTATCAACATAATTAACCAGATCATCCAACGGTTTTTGCATGTGCTCAATGAATTCTTTCTTCGCCACATCAAAAATTTCAGTTTCATCCTGAACGTGGCTTCCGGTCAATTTCTTTCCAACCCATTCCCAACCGTCATTATCATCCAGTAATTTAGCAACTCGTTCACTGAATTTGTCCAGGTTTTTGGTAATACTCAAGCCAAAAATCTTTTCTATATAGAAATCTATGGCTGCAAAACAGGACAGGACTGTTGAATTGGCCCCATTGAAAATAGCAGTAAGCTGTTTATGAACGTCTGACCTTATTTTATTTTCCTCTTTACTTTTCTGGTTTTGCTGGTCAAATCTTCCTTTGTTTGTTGCATCCTGCTTTTGCAGCATGGCATTATAGCCGTCATTGATGGATTTAGCATTGCTCCATTGTGTACCCTTTATTTTTTTTGTCTCGTCAGTCCGGGTTTTGTCTGTCAATTCCTGAGCCTTGGCTTCCGAATCCTGTTTTTGGTTATCGGCAGCAATAAAACGGGGTTCGTTACTGTTTTGGAGTTTGTCCTGTGACAGGTTATTTTTTTGGTAATCGTCGTCTAAAACTTTCGTTTCTTTCGTTAAATCTGTTTCTTCATCTGGATGTTTTACCGGCGCCAGATCTTTACTTTGTTTGGTAAGTGTTTTCATCCCGGGAGCTACAACATTCAGCTTTTGCGGCTCTTGTGTAGTTGCTTCGTCTGCCGGTGTTTCCGGTAATGCTGGTGGGACAATAGAGCTGGCTTCAACTTTCCCTCCGGCTTTGGATTTTTCATCCCCAACAGTCTCGCTGATCTCTTTGGTTACATTTTCATCAACTCCGTTTTTTCCAATCTTTTTAGCGTCCTCATTACTTTTAATGGTGTCATTAATCTGTTCTTTCAGTTTCTTTCTGAAACCTTCTTTATCAAATGACTTGGTATCTTTGGTTTGCGCATCCATCACTTCCACATGACTTCGGTTGGCCGCTGATTCATTTGCTTTTTGAGATGGCAGGATAGCAGAATCCTGTGCTTCTTTGAGTACCTGATCGGATGCTTTGTGTTTTTGGTAATTTTTAGATGCTCCCTGAATTTCCTTAACCGGTTTTTTCAGCGAAGCGATTTGTATTTTCTGTGCTTCGGTTTTTTCTTTTTTGAGTGCTTTTTTCAAAGGTTTGGCCATAGCTTTCCCTTTCTTGGCCGGTTTATTGATTTTTACGTCCAATTTCTTCTTTGGCCCAAAAAATGGTTTAACCTTTTTAGGCTGCGTATTTCTTTTTTTGGTTGTAGTTTGTCCACCCATTTTCTAGCTCTAAATAATTCACCGGAATGTTATACATCCTGGCCGTTTGCCATTCAGTTGTATACTTTTTGAAATCTTCCTTACTGATTCCAGTTACAGGTTAAATACGATTCCATCCAAGGTGTTCTGATCATATTGATTCCCCATGGCAGTTGTTCCAACAGAATATCGTATCCTTTTTCTTCCATCCACATTTCGAAACCATTCATCTGAATTTCAAGTTTACCTTCCCGTTGAAGGAATGTTCCCTGAAGTGCTTCTTTTGAAGAATTCCGCATGATTGTCCAATGTTCCAGTACAGCCTCTAACAAGCTATTACACTTTTCTTTATCCTCAATTTGCAAAACCAATTGCGTATTGATTACCTCCGATATTGGCAAGCCGCACATAATTTTATTTAAAACCAGTTGACTCTCTTCGATTTCCTGTTCGCCGAAAACCAGAAAATGAGTCAGTAGCACTGCTTTTTGTTTTGCCTGTTCATAAGCCCATTCATTTTTTTCGGTTAGTCCCAGTTTCTCAAATAACATGGGCAGGAAAGGATGCAATAGTACCAGTCCGGCATTGTTGACGTAAAAAACAGGATCATCGGTAAATGTTTTCCGTTCCTGAATATGTCCGGTTTCTTTCTCCACCTGCATTTCTTCGCTGATGCCTATAGTAGATTCATTTCCTTTACTATCCGTTACTTGCTTTTGCCATGCCATAAAAAAGTCAACCTTCAAATCGACTGAACTATTTTCGCGAAGCACAAGATCTAACAGCAAAGCCATCTCTGCTTTGGAAACATTCCAGAATTTTTCGATTGCATAACTTAGAAAAGAAAACAATTTCTGGGATGCAACTCCTTTCCGTATTAAATGATCAACCCATTGAATGAGTTCCTGCCATTGCTGTATATATTTCTGATTATAAAACAGCTTCTCCGCTATACTTTTTTCTTTTCCTTTCTGAAAAGCGGGGTGATTCAGAATTGTACGGACAAATCGGTCACCGTTGAATGTATCGGGAAGAAATTTCAGCGCTTTGGTCTTATACTCTCCCGGGGCGGAAAATATCCACCGTATCAATGCATCCAAATTGGCTTCAAAAAGTTCGGAAAGCTGATTTACAAAATCTTTGTCAATAACCATGGCAGCCATGATTTTTTCAAGTTTGTCCGAAAATGCATTTACCTCCAGGTAACCGTTTCTTAAAAAACCGAATAGCAGCGAAGCTATTTTTATATCTGATGGAACCGTATGTGTATCATTGCCCAATAATTCGGCAATGCTCAGTTCCGTTTTAGGGCTATTGCGGATTAAATAATCTTCAATTTGCGCAAGTGTTTTTTGGATCAATTGTTCTTTCCAGTACTTTTTAGGAATATCCGGAAGTTCAATTTGCAATTCATCAACAATCCAATGTGTCCCCGGAACATCATACTTCATCAGTAATTGTTCCAGTTGGGGATAAAATGATTTCTCCAGCAAAGAGCTTAACTGCGATTGCAGTTCCATCCCAAAATCCTGGGTGGAACAACGGATGTCAAAACTATTTTGCCGGATTAAATACATTGTTATTTAAGATTTTCAGGGTTAAAGTTGTTTTTCATACTTTTCAGGAAAGCATCAGTATCTTTTTTGGTATTTCCTGTAGCTGCAGATGGCGCTGTGAATGGTTTGAAATTCACTGCAACAGCGGTTGAAACAGTTTCTCCAGGCTCAAGTTCCAATCCAAAAAGTAAAAATTTCATGCCTTGATAACTTCCCAAAGTCAAAAGCATGTTTATTGGTCTTCCCTGAACCCCCGGTACTACATAAGATAAAAATGCACTGTCACTAGTACCTGAACGGAAAGTATAAAGAGGCATAAATGGTCTCAATAATTCAAACTCTTCTTCATTGATTATATGTGTAAAAGATTGTGGTGCTCCTGTACTTGATGCTTTTAAATTGATCATAAAATACAAATTACAACATTGCTTTTTGATTCCTTTAAAAGAAAAATGATACAGATATCCTTCCTTATCCACTAAATCAGGAGTAGAAATTTCAAATCCTTCCCCACTGAAATTCAGCATATCTGTTAACACACTCCGCACCTCAGCGGCTGTGTTGTTTCCGTTATCGGTAATCCCGTTGATCTTGGTCACTATTTGTTGGTAAGTTGCCATAGTTTTTTAGTTTATTTAGTTATTGTTCAGTATAAAAATCATTCGAATTGAAGTCGGATGCTTTAAAATCCCCAATCACCTTGACGATTATCGTTTGGGTATTGGCACACACTTCGCCTAATTGTTTAATCGTAACCGTAAATTGTTTGTCTGCATCATCAAAGGCGAATGAATGCGAAATTGTACCGGCATGGGTTATAACATCGGCAGTGTTATCCCCGAAGTCAAACTCATAATCGTGTGTATCGCCGGCAACTGCATTTGTGAAAACAAATAAATTAGGGCTGCTCGGATTTCTTGTGGCACTCCACTGCAAACCTGTTGGCGCTTTAATTTCAAACTCGGCCGTATTACTTACTTCCCCGTCAACTTCATATTGAAGCGTATAAATTTTTGGCTGTTGGACCGAAAGATGATTTGGATGTAAGTAAAATTTATCACCGCTCTTCGTCACGGCATCTTTACCGGTTCCTTTAAATATTCCTTCGGAACTTCCTTTAATGGTTATTTCATATTCATCGGTATCATTCTGACAGAAAACATGGGGATCAAGGGAAATAACCAATGGCTCTGAAGCTTCAATTTTTACTTCAATCGTGCTGCCCTCCCCGCAGCATACATACGGAAGAAAGAAATCGGCTATAACCGTTTGCTGAAAAGGAATTCCCTGATTGGCAGAACCAATTTCATATTCCAGGGCGCCTTTGATATTTTCAAGGATATAACCACTCATTTCGGCAGTATAATGTGCTTCCATGTTGAATTGAGCTAATTCCAGAAGGTCATTTTTGATATTATCAGCTTCTGCCTGGCATTTTGTAGCAGCTGTTTGTCCCGGTTTTTTCTTCAACTGGGATTTATAATCGGTGAATTTGACACTATTGGCCAAATCATCTTTGACACTTTGGTCGATTGCGATATTGTCTTTATACGCTTTAACCGCATTCAGAAGATTGGTATAAACCGGAAGTGGTGCAGCCGCTTTAAAAATAGTCGTATCCACGTAAACCACCACGAATGTTCCGCCTTTGGTTACGCCGCCTTTATGCTCCAATCCCGGATGTTTTTTAAGGAAAGTAGTAAAGAATAAATCTTTGTACAGCTTTTGCCATCTCAGATTTGCTTCTTCATAAATCACGGTAAACGGATCTTCTAAAAATAATTCGTTGATATCATCCATACGGTCGATAAGGTCTTCCGCAAGTGTTGACAATTCCGGATTGAACAACTGAATACACCAGCGGTGGAAAAGAAATACCAGATTTAACTGTTTGAAGATTTCGTAGAATGACTTATAATTTGGTAAAAACTGTTTTAAGTCGTTTGTCAGCAGGTTTTTCAGTTGCGTCAGAATATTTTTAAAATTATCGATATTCTGTTTGGTCATGATATTATTCTGCTCGAGCACATTTCTTCTCTGGTCCATCCATTTGATGACAAATTCGGTGATGTTATAAACTCTTTTACGTGCTAAATCATAATCGGTTTCCAAATCATCCCAACGGCCGTTGAATTTCATGATATCAACATCCTTATTGATAAAGTCAACTGCATTGAGCGCTGTTATTTTAAACGGCAGATTGTAACTGTCACGGATTAAGTTCAGGTCTTTGAGCGCCTTTTTATACTCCATGCCGATGTGGCCTTCCACCCTGAAGAAATTATACGGTTCGATATCGTACAAAAGCGGTTTTGTCACTTCTGTTTTAGTAGTATAATTAGGCAGTTCCGAGTAATAAGATAAAATCGTATCGTTTTGTTTTTTCAGCGTTAGTTCCGGATTCCATTTTTTATTCAGTTCCAGAATCTGGTCATAATAAAACGGAATGGCTTTTTCGGATAAAGCAACATTTCCGTAAGCGGAAGGTGTCACTTTTATTTTAATCCCTTTTTCGATATCGAAAGTTGTAACCAGTAATGCCAGTTTTTCAAAAAGCATGATTAACTTTTTGAGTTGGGCATCTTCCTTCTGTTTTTCGTTCAGCGTAGCAAAAAAAGGCGTCCGGTAAACCATACTTTCGGGCGTATCACCACCTAAAATAACGTGGAACGGAAACAGATTTTCGTCAACACAACACAAAGCAGGATTAATTTTCCTGAACGTCACGATTTCATTGTATGCGGATACGATATCAGAAATCCAGTCCCATAAATACTGAACCGAAACACTTGATTTGTACACATTAACCGAATTCTGCAGGGTTGGTTTGCTATTCCCTAAAACAACCGTACTGGCAGGCAGGCTGCTCTGATGTGCGTCATAAATCGTTTTTATGGCATTTGAAACTTCTGTAAGATAGGCATCAGTATACACTTTATTGAATCCATCCAAAACCTGTGTAGCGGTAACCGTATTTTTAAACGGAACATTATATCTTGGAAAACTTAAATTCTTATACCATTCCGTTAGCGGGTATTCGGCCACTAATTCATCTGTGAAAGCGTTCACCGGAATTACCAGAGGACGTAAATTGAACTCCATCCTTTTCCCTTTATCATCACAGTTTGTGGTCACACAATTTTTCTGGTCGATTAGTGTAACTTCCAGAAGCATCATGATTACTTTATCATCAAAAAAGTCATTAGGAATATTTTTCTTTCCTACTACAGGCGAGTTTGAAGGAAGCAATTCCAAACAGCTTTTGATAGGAGCGTATTTAGCAGAATATTTGAAAATATTTTCAAGATAAGGTTCTCTTGTGTAATCAGGTTGTAAAAACTGGTCTGACAAGTCATAATCCTGATAATGCGTTAACAACTGTTCCTTCCAGTTAATCTGGAATCCTAGTGAAGTTACTGCCGTTCCGCACGTTATTTTGACGCTGTTCTGATTTGGAAAAATTAAATCCAAACCACAGACAATACCTATTCCGGTCAGGTTTTTTCTTGTAATACGGTCCTGTTCCTCAAGATGGCTTACCGCCATGTTCAATTCCTTTTGGCTTAAAACCTGATCGGCTTCAAAAACGGGATAAGTAAAAGTGTTATATGCTTCCATATTATTTTTTTATAAAGTTCCTAATGATGTACTTCCCAAGATGATTGGGTTTTTAGTTTCACTGATTTGACAATCGTATAAGTTACCTTCCGGATAAATTGTATTGAGCTCTTTTAAGGCGACAACCAATTCATGCAGCGAGTTTTTATATTTTAGCTGATCGCTGTTTGTGAGTGTGTTTTCACAATATTTCAATCGGTAATGACGGTAATCCTCCAGCCATTTCTTGTAGGTTTTCTGAAATCCAAGCATGTCACTTGCATTTACCCAGCATATTTTCAGTAAAGCGTGAGCAGGCGCTTCCTGACGGAATACTTTTTCGGCATATTTTCTGAAAATTAAACTCTTGAAGCGTGATAAATAACCCGGCAACACAATGGTAGCTTTAAACGAATATGGATCATTACTGGCTTCATCATCACAATCATCATTCAGACAAACCGTAAGCAAATCGTCATCCGAAAAATTCGAATTGTTAAACGGTCGCAATAAAATATGCTCCAAACAATAAAAGTTTTCATAGTAGAGATTGAGCTTTTTTATCAGGTATTCCAAATAGTCATAAGCCTCTTCCGGTGTATCAAATTTCTTTTCAAAACGGGCTACTTTTAAAGTATCGTTCATCAGATACAAGTAAAATTTACCGGCATAACTATCAATTTTGTAAAGGTTCTGATCCAGAAAGTGCAATTGGGCCCACTCCCATTTTGCTGCCAGATCTACACCCGGTGAGACAATTTTGAACAAATAATCTTCTAAAGTTGTCTCCACGGTCCATTGCGTTTGCGGACCTTCTTCGGTCACGATATCCCGCAACGGAATTTCATCTATACCCAGAAGACGGGCAACCCTTCTTTCATAACCGCCCCTATGATCAGAATTCCAGAAAGTATTAAATTCCAATGCGCCGGTCGTACCATTCAAACCTGCATTCAGATAGTCTATTCCGAGTCCGCGGTTGCTGCTGATATCAGCATAGTCGCTGATAAAACGTTGTTTGTCTTCGATTAAATCGACATTATCAAAAGCAAGCGAACCCATTCCGGAAGTATCCTGCGTAACCTGATACATCATAAACACGTAATCATTGAAACTTTCTGAAAAACGGGCGATAAGATGATCTAAAGCCCTGTTCCTGCGATCGTAAAAAGTAGTTTTGGATTCATACAACGAAACTTCATCATTGATAAATTCTCCTTTTAACAAAGCATCTTTTAATGCATTGGTAAATAACGATTTCGAATAAAACTCATCTCCTGTCCAGTCATTTTTTTCCAGGAAAGTTGGAAAATAAGTTCGATCCAGTGTATTTGTGTCCAAAAGATCTTTCGCATTATAGAGTTGACTAAAAAAATCGGCCAAAAGCTGTTCATAAAAATACAGGTAACCTTTTAACTGTTTAGCCTGTGCTTTACGTAATGTCGTATCTTTTTCGGAAATGATATTTTTACCCAAACCATAAGTTGCCGGAAATTCATCCTGGATACTCTGGTATTTTTTAAGTTCAAAATAATCCCCGTTTTCGATTGTAAAATCATTTTGCGTATTTTTCAATTTCTTCTGCTGGAACTGTGCTTTGTATAAGATTACTTTCTGTTCAACCAGCATTTGTTGGTTCTCAGAAAGAAGAAAAGGAATATTTTTCTGGAATAATAAAAGTTTGGATTGTGCGATACTGAATACCGGTTTTACTTCTCCCGAAAGTTCCAGTACCCAACTTTTATTCATAGCTCCCGTAATGGGTTTCCCTAAATTATTATAAGCCGTCATCAATAGGTTTTTCACCGAATGAACACCTTCCACTTCCATTAGGATTGCGATAATATCTGAAGCATGGATTTCTTTTGCCAATGTTGCTTTTTCTACTTCTTCATCTTTTAAGAATCCGTGAACAAGCCTTGGTCCGAGAAAAATATCTTCCGAATGCCAACCTTCGTTTACCAGTTGCATCAAGGTATAGAAGTTGATTTTCGGACTGATCACATTGTCAATCGCAATTTGGACACGGGTCATTACCTCAACCGGATCGGCTCCCGGTTCCAGTTCAATATCGGCACAAACAGCAATGTTTACTTTTTCAATGACTTCCGTACACAAAAAATCTTCGGTCAGATTTCTATTTTGTTGCAGTTTAAGCGCAATTGTCGAGAAAATTTTCTGGATTTTATTCTTCTTCTGTTCAAAAAGGGAAATCACTTCACAAACAGGAGCTTCGGTACTGAAATGCTGTACGATTAAATCAGCTTCTGCCGGATCTTCAGGGAAAATCCTGAAATGCAGTGAATCAGTCGGTTTTGTATACCGGTTCACAATCAGCATCACAATATCCTGAACCTTCTTCACGCTGTCGATTGTAATTTTAGAAGGTTTGTTCATCTTTTTGAACAACTGTGAACCAGGATGGTTCCAATCTGTAAACTGCGGGATAATTTTAAAGTTCACCCAACGGTTATCTTTCCAGAAAGCATACTCCAAAAGTAAGGTATTCAAATCGCCCAGGATAGGATCTTCATCCAGTTCAATTTTAACTTTTCCTAAACCGCGTAAAGCTAATTTCGGAAGGATATTATTTTTTTTATCTTTATTTTTCAGACTTAATTTATCCTCCAGTTTATTGATATATAAGTTCGCTTCGGCATCATTTGGTAAATAATACCCATAAGCATCTTTCTCTTTTTTAACCGCCAGCAACCAAGCGTTTGAAACTCCTTCGATGTCTATCAGCATCTTGCGGTAATCCATGACTGTTAGTGGTGCATTGGTAAAAATAGTGGCTGGGGAAAAGAAAGTTTTATTACTGATTAAACCGTCTTTATTGGTCAGGATATCCTTGATGTCGAAATCGGCACGGTAGCCTAATTCGGTTATGGCATAGCATAAAACATCCAATATAGTTATCCCTGGATCATGCGGATTATAATCAGTCCAAAACTGTTGTCCCAACTGCTCAATATACTGCATACCTGCCTTGTACAGGTATTGAAAATCCTGTGACGGGAGTAGCTGTCTGTCTTTTGATATGTAAAATTCTGTTTGCATGGCCTGTCTTTTAAATTTCCTTTATCTGATGTGTTTCGGTTGGTACAAAAAGTGTAAAATCGGTTTGTGGTGTTATCTTATTCAGATTTTGGATCGGGCTTCCCTTAATTTTGTAGTTTTCATCCAAAAGATATTGATCAACCTTAAAATCGGTTATATAATCTACATAAGGCTGGTTGTCCAATAATTGAATGACAGATGAGAACTCAATACTTCCTGCAAAGCTGACTTCAGCAGTATCATAAGCCCACGGACTCAGGTATTGGTTAAGAGTCGTCATGAGTTGCTGAATATATAATCGGGTATCCATGCCTTCCTGTACGTGGAATTTTACTTTAAAATTAACCTTAACCATTTCCGGTTTTGGAGGCTTCACATTAATGCGGGCATGCGGTGAATTGACTTGCATCAGAAACTCCTTAATCGCCAACATCTTTGAAAGACTTAACAAAGGTTTCCAGTTAATATTTTCTGAAGGAGATGATTTAGCTATCGGAATTAACGTCACATAACCGGCTGCCACATTTGAAATCTTTGTATCGTAACGGTAATGATTGAGCGCTTTTACACGGTATACTTCCGGAAATTCCTGCAATATGATCCGTTCATAATCCCATGTTGTTATGGCTCTTTTTTTATGGCGCAAACGCTCGCTTGTACGTGTGTATAAAGAATTGTCCAATTCTCTGAGCCTTCCTCCGAAAGAGGCATATGGCTGTTGGATTTTTTTAATTCCGTCGATTGATGAATATAACTTACTGATGGTTTCCTTTGGTGTCACTTCCAGGAATTCAGTTCCGATATTGTCATAATCAGTCAGTACCGCTTTCAATGCCTGCACATGTATACCCATCCATTTACAAACTGCCTGGATATTGGAAACGGAAATACGTATCCAAAATAAATCAGCTTTCAGTATAGTATTCTTTGATGCTTCAAATTCGGGAATACTCACGGCAACCAAACCTGATTGTGTAAGTGATCTTGTTTCGTCACCAATGGCATTCGGTTCAAATTCGGTCCACGTATTTTTGGTTAGATAATGCCATGAAATGGAAGCTGGTTGTAATTGCGGATTTGCCGTCCCTTCTTCCAATTGGAGTAAGAATGTAAGTCCGTCCTGTGGTTGCACTTTATCAAATCCCAGATAAATATATCCCTGTTGTGATGCAAATGCTGAAAAACTGATGGCTCCTTTTATTTTTTGGGCATAGCCGAAAGGCAGAATGTGGTACAATTCCACTTTATTATGCTGACCATCGGCCTTTGCAGCCAGATTGATGGTTTCTTCCACCGAATAATTGAACACAAATTCTTTAATCCTTGGTTTGTAAGGAAAAGGTTCGTCATGCTCTTTATCGGCACTGGCTTTTATATATTGCTGGATGTATTTTTCTCCCTCATAATCTTTATAATCAAGTTCGATCCTGAATTTGCCGTTAGAAACAATTTCATCTGTTATGATTTCATCAAAATGGAGATCTTTCAATGGATAAGCATTTGTGATACTGCTTAGTTTATCCTGGGTTACAATCCACTTTCCGTCGTCCAGATTGAAAATATTCACCTTGTCGAAAATCCAGTCTTTCTTTTTTTCACGTGTTTGCCCTCTGCCTATTCTTATTACTTTATCGGTTTTAATCTGGATTGAAGCTGATGCTTTTCCTTTCATGAAAAATTCATTGGATGCCAATATAATTCCGTTATCGTTTTTCGGGAATTCCCCGAAAGGATAGAATGGTTTTTCAACATCAATACCTCCGAAATCAGATTCCAGTACAAAAGATTTAAATTGGTTCACATTTATCCTGATTGCTATCGTTTTAACCGAAGCGATGATGGATTTGTTTTTAGGGATAATCTTTAAAACCGGATAATCCGTATTCAGTAAAATTTCAGGATGTAGCTTGGCATTGTAAGGTATAATAGCCTTTTCCGTTGCCGGGATGATTAATTGTATATGGGTTTTGCTTTGATTTTTGGGATCTTTAACATCCTTCTTTTCCGTTACCTGAATCAGTTTTTTCTCTCCGGTAAGGTAAAATTCAAAATCAGCCGCATTGTGATTCTTGTCGTTGAAACGAAGCGTTATGATACGCTCACCGCTTTGCAGGAAAAGAATGGGACTGGCGATAAACAAACCTTCCTTGAATTCTTCTTTTTTGGTAGTAAAACAATCGAAACTTTTCCCTTTCCCGTTTACTTTCAATAAATCCTGAACGCTGTAAAAAGAATCCGTTTCCCTATGATAGCTGCAAAACGAACTTAATTTTATCCCGTTAACAGTCTGATCAGCAGTTGAAGCATAAAATTTCTTTTGTCCGATGCTGTTTTTACCGGCCAGAAAAATAGTGTTTTTAGGTACTAAAAAAGGCTTGGTGTTGAATGGTTCCAATACAAGATGCACATAATCCGGTGAAGCCGATTGGTTTTCGGTATGCAAAACATCCTTGTAATAAAAGTCCAAATGTCTTTTTGTAAACTCATTAAAATGGTTTGCAGCCACTTTCATCAGTTTAATAAAAGCGAGAAAGAGTGCGTAATGCGGTGTATGCTTCGTATAACTGTTTAATTGAAAAGTAATTGCATTTGCCGAAAATCTTTTCCATGAAAGCAACAGTCCGAACAATTGCTGCATACTTTTGACAAAAACATAGTTTTGAAGTAAAGCAGGAATATCGTTAGAAGCTGTAATCAAATCCAGAACCGTTGTGAACTGATTTTTGATTGCGTAAGAAGATGAAATCAGATTTTCCTTTTCCGGAATTTCGCTATCCAATGTTTCCGCGCTTTTGACTAATTTTTCAAATTCTGTTTCAATATCCTTAAAATACTCATGAAGCTTCGCCTTTTGGGTTACAGGATTTGCATTGAGCAGTATTTCATTCTTTTTGACTTCGAAGAGACTTTGTTGCATTTCAATATTCCATCCCGCGATGTAAATCAATATGGCTGTTGATTCCTTTTTGAAAAAGGCAGACCAATCCCCGTCTGAAATATCAAATTCGTTATAAAAGGACACATACTTGGAGAGACGTTGAATAAACAGGATAAAATCTTCTTCTTTTCTTTCGTCGATCAGGAAAAAGTTGGTCTGAAGTGCAGGACGCAGTCTTTCTGTCTGGGTTGTCCCCATTCCTTCATGTATGGATAATATTGTGTTGCAGTTTTTCATTTTCCCTGATTATGGTTTAATCTGTAGAAATTCATAGTTGTTTTAAGGTAATCCGTTTGTCTCTTATGTATTAAGGAGATTTTACGAATGTTCCTTCTTCCATGTAATATGGGAATACAAAATTCTTTCTCGAATTTGTTGTCCTGATTCTATATATAATTTCGATTTTAACGACACCGTTATTGACATTTTCTGTATGGAATTCAACATCCATTAAATCAATCCTTGGTTCATAGTGAAGGATGGCATTTTGAATGATTCCTTTCATTTTCGTCAATAATGTGACTGTAATATTTTCATACAGCATGGCACTCAGGTCACACCCGTAGTCAGACCGCATCACACGTTCTTTTAACTGGGTGGAAAGAAGTATGTGCAGGCTCTGGAAAATATCTTCTTCATCTGAAACAGTTTCCACCCCACCTTTCAGGTTATTGAAAGTGGGCGGGAATCCCCAACCTGTTCCTAAAAATGATTTATCTTTCATAGTTTTTGTTTTTTTATCCTCCAATGATAACCGTTGGACAACCTGCAACCACGACACCTCCATGCGTTGTGGAATCCCCCATTCTTACAGCGGGTTTTCCGCCAATCATGACAGTTGATGATCCGGCTACCAAAGAATCTGTTGGTCCGGTACATACACAACTGTCTCCCACCACTGATGCGAAAACACCACCAATTAATACCGTTGTATTTCCTCCCGGTAATAAAGGGCCTCCCACATGTGGTACGGTTCCGTTTACCATCGGACATGTATGCATATCTGTTGCTCTGGCTGCTGCTCCCATTTTAATTTAAGTTGATCACTGAACCTTTTAATTCCATTGTGCTCGAGGCATTCCCTGATATTTGTATGCCTTCGATTTTGACATTGCTCTTAGCTTTCAGATTCAGGTCTTTACAACTTTCAATTGTAATTCCCTGATCGTTCATGGTGATTTTGTTTTTATTTTCATCTTCCAGTACAAACCCTTTCAGGTCGTCACTGATAGTTAAGACATTCCCTTTTTTAGTACTGATTTCGATACTTTTCTTTTCATCATCCATGATGATTTTTGTTCCTTCCTTCGTCACAAAACCCTTCAGGTAATTTTCTTCTTTAATTGGAAAAGGCATGGCTTTAGTACTGCTGTAAAGACTTCCGAGAATGATGGGAGCATCGGGATTATTACCAAGACAACCTACAATTACCTCATCACCAATGCTGGGAATAAAATAGCTTCCCATTTCATTAGCCGCGTTCAGTGTCGCTAATCTTGCCCACACTCCTTCCCCTTTTTCGGATAAAAGCGGCATGCGGACTTTTATTCTGAATTGATTGTTTGGATCTTCAACAATTTGGGTTACCACACCAATCTGTAAGCCGTTAATTTTGTTTGACTGTCCGGCTTCGGCATGTCCGTTATTATTTCCGGGCGTCGTATTTTGTGTGAATGGCTTATCACTTTCCAATCCGAAAACATATTCAGTTTTCCAGCAGCCTCCTTCAATATTGTGGGTTTCCTGAGTAATTAACAAGGGTCTGGAATCCTTATCTGTTGTATCGATAGTCGGATTTACCTTATTAAAACCGATGTAATCACCTGCTTTTGCTTTCAGGTTACCGAATGTGGTCACTTTCCCTTGAATGTATGCGATGTTACTTCTCTCAACACCTGCATCAGTTATTCTTTTTTCTGTGGGTTTACTTACCGGTTGGTTCAGTTTGATTACATGATCATTCTCAGGACCTTTCTTCGGGTTAGTGCTTGTTGCCTTTTGTGTTTCCTGCTTCTCGATATCCCATGATTCTATTGTAACGGATGATTTTATTTTTTGCGGATCCGTTTTACCCGAAAACGAAAAAACATTGATTCCGTTTTCAGCCATATATACAATTTCTTTTTTCTCCTTAAGAATATCGATTCCGGTGAAGTTTCCGTTTCGTAGAGCCACAGGCATACCAACTGCATCCAAATACCCTACAAGATAATCCCAGGGTGGTGTTGATGTGTTATGTGTAATCTTTTCTTTTCCCCATTCCTGTCCCTGCAGGTTATCGCTTAAAATCAGATTCTTGGTAAAAAGAGTCAGTTTATCTTCAAAGGTCTGATTATTGTTTTCTGCTTCTTTAGTTGGAAGTGTAAGATTATATCCCTTGTCTTTGCATTCAATTTTGATAATACACAGATCATTTTCTTCCTGTGTATCCAATGATTTTATAATTCCCTTAAATAATGTTTCCGCTTTTCCTTCGAAACTTACTTTTACTTCAATTTCCAGAAGCGGGTCCTCCGGTTTTTTGATTAAAACATCGATGGGTAACTTTTCCTCTTTATCCTTATCTCTTTTGGACGAAATAAATGAAAACTTGGCAAAAGAAATCTTATTCAATTCAAAATGAACCGTTGCATCTTTTAACAAGCTGTCCAAACCGGTTTTTTCATTGTCAATTAGAAACTCCAGTTTGAGTAATGTTTCGGAAGGATAATAAGGTTTTACAGTTGGCATCTGATTATTTGATTGGTGGGAAATTTATTTTGTCTCCTTGCTGAAGCTGTCTGAAACTCAACAGTTTATTGTTTTTAGCAACATCGATATAGTAATTATTGTCCTGATAAATATCTTCTGATAATAAGGCTAATTTATCATTCATTTTTACCGTTCTCTGGTGTGTTAAATCCGGTGAATTCTTGTTTTCTTTAGCCACCATCAGTTTGTAATTGATGGTTCCCTTGAATCCGCATTTCACTTTGGCACGAATGGGTCTTCCGTCTTTTCTGAAGAGGGAATATTCGATATCCATGCTTTTCACCCGGCAATCGAGAGTATAGCCGCCCCAGAGTAATCTTAAATAAGGGGTTTGATGCGTTTCACTGTTATAACTCATCAATAGTTTTTTAAACTCTTCGACTTCTTTTTCTACAGTTTCCACTTCACCGAAAGGGTTTACCACCGCCGGTTTCATGGTTTCGCCAATTGCGCTTGCCAGATCCATCTCGGGTGCTTTTCCGTCAACGACTTTCCCTTTTGGAACAACTCCTGAACTGTCAAATAAAAATTCAAAGTTGACTTCTTCCCCTTCAATTTTATTGAACTTCAGATCACTGCCGGTAGTTCCCATTGCCTGTCCTTCACAAAAAGCCACATTTTGTTTGATGGTATACTTTTCAGGATTCAACTGGACAAAAATGGTCTTTTCAGGAGGTTCGGTGTATTCTTTTTTCGTGAATACCTCGATACGCATTTTATCGATTATTCCAAATATTCCTTCAATCATCTTTCCGTTTTTTCTTTAATTTTTTCCAATACTTTCTGGGTACATTCCCTTACGATTTCAGCTTTCATTTCCTGCAATTTCAACGGACTGATCTTTTGTGTTGCGTTGAACTGTTCATCCGGGTTTTCCATTACGCTGACTTTGATGCGTAGTTCTTTTATTTCTATAGCCATGGATACTGTTATTAAAAACTAGGTACAGGAATCTCTTTAAAAAAATTGTAGCGCAGCGTTATGGTTTCGATCACAATTTTATTCTCTTCTGCATTGAGATCACTAAACTCATAACTCAAGGGAATAGCATGTGATACATACCATACTTTAACCGGGACCCCATTTTCATTCAGTAATGAAACCACCAGGTTTGCCGGATAAAAAATGAAACTTTCCAAGGCTTGTGTGCACCACATGGACAACCCTGACAAATCAGAGGTTACCCCTCTTTTCAAAACCAGATCCTGATATCCCGACCGGAGGGGCAAATTATGCTTAAAGCGGTTTTGCCCTCCTTCGGTATATGCTTCTGTTTCCATAGTTACTTTCAATCCGGTAACGCTTTGAAAAGTGGTATCAATTGAAAATTGAGGAACCAGTTCAAAAACCACCGAGAAATAAAATCCAACTAAAGGATTACTGCCTGGCATAAAAACTAAGATTTATATTCGACTGTAAATCCGTGGTTAGCTATTTCCACTGTATCGATTGCTGCTTCGTTAGCGTCCGATTTCATATCGGTGCATTTCAGGGAAACGATAAAACAGTCTTTTACTGTCCACACCACTCTTGGCTGTTGGTTTTCGTCCAATAAAGAAATCGTAATCGTTCTTTTCTCCACGGTATTCAGTGCCACGGTATTGTACCATTGGAAGAATTCGTTATCGCCTATAAAAACACCTCTCTTTAGGGTAATGTTGCTCAATTTTTGTAATCCGGGCATTTTTCTTTTGAAGAATTCAGGACTGGAACCAACGCGGTGTTCGATAACATCCATTTCTCTATTCAAGCCTGAAACTTCTGTAAAGGCTATTTTACTGCCACCCCAGCTCACACTAAAATGAAACTTTGGTAGTGGGAAATCCATATTTGGCATATCTTTATCTTTTAAGTGTTAGTAATTGATTATGAACGTTGTTGCATTTGTTTGAATTCCAATATAATGAACTCAGCAGGTCTTGAAGGGGCATACCCTATTTTCACAATCATACGTCCTTCCAGGATATCCTGTGCCGACATGGTTTCTTTCAATCCCACCGATACAAAGAATGCATGTTCCGGTTTTCCTCCGGCCAAAGCACCGTCATTCCAAAGCGTTGTCAGGTAGTTATCGATCATTCCTTTTACGCTAACCCAGGTTTGTGCCACATTAGGTTCAAAAACATACTGCATACAGGCTTTTTTAACTGATTCTTCAATCATGTTAGCCAGTCTTCTTACGTTAACATAGCGCCAGTCGTTGCTGTTTCCGGCCAAAGTTCTTCCACCCCAGACCATGAATCCTTTTCCGGTGAATTTGCGGATGGCATTGATTGATTTTCCGGTTTCATGAATGTTCATGTCTTCCTGATTAGCGTCATTGATATCATCGGTTAACCCTATGATCCCGTTGATGCTCACATTGGCAGGTGATTTCCATACCCCTCTGGTGGCATCTGTTTTAGCATAGATACCCGCAATGGCTCCTGATGGAGGAACGGTATTCAGGGAAACCGACAGTTTAGCAACGATATCAGCATACAAAGGCATATTTGCTACCAAAGTACTTTCCTGTTGCTGGATATAATTTTCAATGGAAGTCAATCCGTTGTTCATGGCATTAAGAATCGATGTTCTTAATTTATCCAGTGCCGATTGTATTTTATTTAAATCGGCGATTAAAGGAGTTGATGTTTCCAATACGCCTGTATAAGGATTAACGCCCGATACGGTCAATGGTCCCCAAATGGCTTCGAAATCAGCAACCACAATAGTGGCAGAGATTACCTTACCACCTGCAAAAACAGCATTGGTACCCGGATCTTTTAAGGTATTATATACCGCTTTAAAATCAATTAAACTTTGCAGGTAAGGACGTAATGAAGTAGCGATTACGTTTTCAGCATACAATTTTAAATCGGCATCCGTAATCGTTGACGTTTTCCCTAATTTTCCTAATAAGGCAACCAGTTTTGCAAAATAAGCATTGGTATTTGAGAAATCATTTGCGATGACCGTTTTGTCTTTATTCGCCTGGAAAGCCGCTTCATTCCACTGGAATACAATTCCTTTTGGAGCGGTTGATTTATACACCAGGTCATACTGCGCTTTGAACTTGGTTATCAAAGGTAAAACGACAGGGTCAGAAGCATAGATACTGGCAAAGTTGACCTGTGCATCTATTTTACTGAATCTGAATTTATAGGTAGAATTGATATTTAAGAAAGGATAGTAAGCCGCACCGTATTTAAGGTTCATGTTACCTACTTTGTCCCTGAAACTTTCACTGCTTGCGATCAGGTTTGTTTTGCTAACCGCGGTTACCGGTTTGATGTCGAATATAGAGAATCTGTCCATCAGATCACTGCATTGCATCAGCATTTGCTGTTGTAGGGACGCCAGGTTATCAGCAGA
Source organism: Flavobacterium amniphilum (assembly GCF_023634845.1). Taxonomy (GTDB): domain Bacteria; phylum Bacteroidota; class Bacteroidia; order Flavobacteriales; family Flavobacteriaceae; genus Flavobacterium; species Flavobacterium amniphilum. Next base: position 147,109 of record NZ_JAMLJL010000001.1, read on the forward strand.
TAAGTTCACGGCATCCGGAGCCACCAATAAGGTAGGTTCATCAAAATTGCGAAGAAGGTTCATACCGTTGATAAATTCGGTTGCCGCTCCAAAAGAAGGGTTGTCCGAGAATTTACCCAATGATACAATGTAACATACACCGCCACCGTTCAGGTAAAATAAAAGAAGGCTGTTGTACAATTTGAATTTACTTTCAGCTACATCATACGTATCGGTACCTAAGTTAATGGTTAGGTTATCCGGGTCAGGTGCACCGCCAAAAATTTGTTCAAACTCCATAAAAGAAGTTATACGGGTTGGAACCGTAGATCCTTTTTGGGTATAACCCACAAAAGCGGGTACTGCAGTTGCAACCTGGGCAACAGAAGGAGGAAAGGCATCAATTTCATTGATATAAACCCCCGGTGTTTTGAGTGAACTTACATTCATGATTAGTTAATTTATTTGTTTGTATTGTTTTGATTGTTACGCGTCAAATTCGCCCGATTCTATGAATCCTACCGGGCTTTTCTTATCGTTTTCCCATAAATTGATTTTAATTTTCTTAACAACATTTTCCTGAGAAACAGGCGATTCCTGAATAATACAGAAGCGGAGTTTATAAAGAACCGACGGCATGTACCGTGACCCCAGATAAGACCACATTTGATTGAGCTGGTCATTTGATAAGCTGACCGACTCCATTGTAATCTTTTGGTAGTGTTCCTGCTGTACTTCAGTTTTTCCCAAATACGTATCGTAATCGATCAGTTCTGAGTCGTCATCCTTGTAATAAAAAGAGTTGTTTTGCTGGAAGTAACTGATGACATTTTTAAGTCGGTCAATTCCATCCAGATACTTAGACAAATCTTTACTGTAAGAGGCAAAGAGAACTGATAAGATCAGATGTTGGGTAGGTTGTTTATAACGGGAGATTTGAGTGTGGTCGTTTGTTTCTTTGATGTAAACCGATTGGTTTCTCAGTGTTTTATCTTCTTCGATATTCACTATGGACATCACGATTGTGGTTTTATTCAGGAGAAAATCGTCACCGTCATTAAGGGTTGCGATATTAGTAATTTCAATATCCGAATCACTGGGATCAACCAGTTTTCTAAGCTTCTCAATAACGGTTTTTAAATTCATTCACTTTGATTAAATCAGGATTTACACTGCAAAAAAAGCACTGATATTCAATGCTATAAAAAACACAACGTAGGTATTGTATTACAAATAAATGAAAAGAAATTGGATTTGTGGTACGGAAAAACCTTACTTTTTTAAGGGTGTTTTTCCTGTTAATTTTTACGTGTTTTTCTCTTTGACAATTAAAATACAGGAATAACAAGGGGTAGGCCATTAATTTGCACCGCCGTTACATTCCTTTCCGATTTTTAAGTACTTTAGTACCTATCAATTTGACAATTATGAGAAAACTACTGCTTTCACTCTTTCTTTTTACGGCATTGGCGAATGCCCAGACCAAGGAAAAAACCGCCATCAATGCGTTATTGGATAATTGGCACAAGGCTGCCGCTGAAGCTAAATTTGATGTCTATTTCGGATATTTATCGGAGGAATCGATATTTATAGGAACCGATGCCACCGAGAACTGGAACAAAAAACAGTTTATGGATTTTGCCAAGCCTTATTTTGACAAAGGTCGGGCGTGGAACTTTACTGCTATCGAGCGCAACATCTATTTTGACAAATCAGGGAAAATAGCCTGGTTTGACGAATTGTTAAACACACAGATGAAGATTTGCCGTGGAAGCGGTGTTATCGTAAAAGAAGGCAAGGAATGGAAAATCAAGCATTATGTATTATCGATGACTGTTCCGAATGACAATATCAATGAAGTCATCAAGGCCAAATCAGCGTTGGAAGATCCACTGATCGAGAAATTAAAAGCTAATTACAAACCGAACTAATTACGGATGGAAAACAAGAATGAGAACCAGCCCAAGAATAAACTGGTATTGCAAATCATTATATTTATAGTAACCTTTCTGGTGGCGTATTTTGGAACAAAACTGGTATTGGGAAAATAAAAAGAGGAACGGTAACCGTTCCTTTTTTATTATCATGTTGCGTAACCACAGTTCAGCAACCGTAGTTTAGCCATATACTACTTTGATATTACTTTGATATTACTTTGATACTGCTTTAGTATGGCTTTAGTATGCGTCAACTACGGGTCAACTACGGGTCAACTACAGGTCAACTACGGGTCAACTACGGGTCAACTACGGGTCAACTACGGGTCAACTACGCCTTACATAGTACGTAACTCCAACCGGAACCCGATCTCTTTATTGTGTTGGTGACATTCTTTTTCAAGAATAATTTCATAAAAAAAGGAACGGTAACCGTTCCTTTTTATTATTTATAAATATGTTCTTTTAACTTACTGATCATTTCAACGGTCATGTTATCCATGTTGAAATCATTCTTCCATCCCCAATCTTCCCTAGCTCTTGAGTCATCGATACTTGCCGGCCAGCTGTCGGCGATTTTCTGACGGAAATCCGGTGCATAATCAATTGTAAAGTCAGGGAAATGTTTTTTGATTTCATCCGCGATTTCTTTCGGGGTAAAACTCATGGCCGATAAATTGTACGACGAACGGATTTTGATCTGCTCGGCAGGTGCCTGCATAATTCCGATAGTTGCTTTAATGGCATCATCCATGTACATCATCGGCAAAGCTGAATTTTCAGATAAAAACGACGTGAATTTTCCTTCCGTGATTGCTTTGTGGTAAATGTCCACGGCATAATCTGTTGTTCCTCCACCCGGAGGCGTACTCCAGCTGATCAAGCCCGGATAACGGATACTTCTCACATCCACTCCGTATTGTACATGGTAGTATTCACACCATCTTTCACCGGTTTGTTTACTGATACCGTAAACCGTTGACGGTTCCATCACGGTATATTGCGGGGTATTGTCCCTAGGTGTTGTAGGTCCGAAAACCGCGATACTCGATGGCCAGTATACTTTTTTGATCTTTCCCGCTTTGGCCAAGTTCAAGACGTGGAACAACGAATTCATGTTCAGGTCCCATGCAAAAGCAGGATTCTTTTCAGCAGTCGCCGAAAGCAAAGCTGCCATCAGGTACACATCGGTAATTTGGTATTTTTCCACCAAATGCTCGATCTGGTTATAATCCAAAGCATTGACTACTTCAAATATACCGTCATTGACTACATCGATATTTAATTTTCTGATATCGGAAGCGATTACATTTTCGTTTCCGTAAGTTTCCCTTAATTTTTGAGTTAACTCGGTGCCTATCTGACCGCAGGCGCCTATAATTAAAATTTTCGTATCCATTTTGAGAAAAGTTGTGCCACAAAGATACGGTTTTCGTTATTTCTAATTTCATTAACACTTACTTATTATTATCCCAAAAACAAAAAACCTTACATTTGCTGTTACATTTTTACAACAGAATATGAAATCATTTTTGACGGTTTTATTGGGTATCTTTTTTATGTTGATTTCATGCAAAGACGACAGTCAGCAGCATGAAATTGAGATTACGAGAGCCAAAAAGGAAAAAGAACTGGTATTTAACAACATCAATAAAGCCTGGAATTTCAACAAGAGAAACCTGACTCCCGAATCACAGAGCATTGCTTCCAACTGGAACGAATGGCGTTTGTTTACCGATGAATTATACCAGAAACCCAAGAGTACCATCGGGGCCTTCCAGCGTAAAACCAAAAGTTTAGTAACTAAAACTGATGCGCTGCAGAATACGATTCCGGCCAAGCTGGACAAAACCCAGATCAGAAGCCGTTTATCTGCCTTGATTACCAAAGTAAAAGCGTTGAATACCTTCATCAGTCTGGACCGTATCCCGGAGAAAAAAGTATTGGCGTTAGTAAGCGATCTGAATTTAGAAGTCAATGCCTTTCAGGATCAGATTGAAGAAATTGTAAGAAGAAGCCAAATCCAGTTAGAAGCCGGAGAAGCCGAAATGATAAAGCGTGCAGGCGGAACCGTTACCGCACCAACCGCACCGGCCCATCCGCCGTTAGAAGAAGAAGTAGAGTCATTTGAAGAAATAAAATAATACCCATTGAGTACCGATTATATCAAGCAGTTATTTACAGAACAGTCTAAAGTCAATTCCATTGCCGGTGCCCTACAGGGTGATGCCAAAATCCATGTGAAAGGATTAATTGGTTCCTCCTTTTCCTTTGTGGTGGAAAGCCTGTTCCGTAAAAAAGAAAATTCCTTTCTGTTGATTTGCAATGAGAAAGAAGAAGCCGCTTATATACTCAACGACCTTGAAGAACTGATAGGCGAAGAAGACGTATTGTTTTATCCGAGTTCGTACCGGAGACCCTACCAGATTGAAGAGACCGACAATGCCAATGTATTGTTGCGTTCGGAAGTACTGAACCGCATCAATTCCCGCAAAAAACCGGCCGTTATTGTTTCCTATCCCGAAGCACTTTTCGAGAAAGTCGTAACCAAAAAAGAACTTGAGAAAAACACCTTGAAAATAGCGGTTGGCGACAACCTTTCGATTGACTTCATCAATGAAGTATTATTTGAATATGACTTCAAACGCGTTGATTTTATTACAGAGCCGGGAGAATTTTCGGTACGTGGGGGAATCCTGGATGTGTTTTCATTTTCCAATGACAATCCGTACCGTATTGAATTCTTCGGAAACGAAGTAGACAGCATCCGGACCTTTGATGTGGCGTCACAGCTTTCGGTAGAAAAGAAAAGCAAGATTACCATCATCCCCAATTTTGAGAACAAGCAATTAAAAGAAAAAAGAGAAAGTTTTCTGGAATACATCAATCCGAGAACCACGCTTTTTATACAGAATACCGACTTGCTTTTAGCCAATTTGGACAAACTGTTTGGCAAAGCCGAAGAAAGCTTTGAAAAACTGTCCAAGGACATCAAGCATGCCTCGCCCGAAGAATTATTCGTTAACCAGACCACTTTTGTCAAACAGGCCCTCAACTTTTCGATTTTTGAGTTGAGCACCAAGCCTATTTTCAAAACCGCGGAAAGTTTCGAATTTGCCATCAAGCCCCAGCCTTCCTTTAACAAACAGTTTGATTTGTTAATGGACAACCTGAAGGAAAACCGCCAGAACGGTATTAAAAACTACCTGTTTTGCGCCAATGAGCAGCAGGCCAAACGTTTTCATGATATTTTTGAGTCGATGGACGAAGAAAACCACGGAGACTTTGCCAAGGATTATGAAACACTGGTTCTCCCCTTGCATCAGGGATTTATTGATGAAGAAAATAAGATTGCGTGCTATACCGATCATCAGATCTTTGAGCGCTACCATAAATTTTCCATCAAAAACGGCTATTCCAAAAAACAGAATATCACCTTAAAAGAACTCAATGCCTTATCTGTTGGGGATTATGTAACCCACATCGATCACGGAATCGGAAAATTTGGCGGATTACAGAAAATACAGGTTGACGGTAAAACCCAGGAAGCCATCAAACTGGTATATGCCGATAACGACATTGTGTATGTGAGCATCCATTCCCTGCACAAAATATCGAAATACAACGGGAAAGACGGTGCACCGCCCAAGATTTACAAATTGGGTTCCGGAGCCTGGAAAGCCCTGAAACAAAAAACAAAAGCAAGAGTCAAACATATAGCCTTCAACTTAATCCAGTTGTATGCCAAAAGAAGACTCGACAAAGGATATGCCTTTGCACCCGACAGTTACTTGCAGCTTGAGTTGGAAAGTTCCTTCATTTATGAAGACACGCCTGATCAGGTAAAAGCCACACAGGATGTAAAAGCCGACATGGAAAACGAGCGTCCGATGGACCGTTTGGTTTGTGGAGACGTAGGATTCGGGAAAACCGAAGTGGCGATCCGTGCGGCATTCAAGGCCGTTGACAACAGTAAGCAGGTTGCGGTTTTAGTCCCTACAACCATTTTAGCTTATCAGCATTACAGAACGTTTAAGGAACGACTGAAAGATTTACCGGTCAACATTAATTACCTCAACCGTTTCCGTACGGCCAAGCAAAAAACAGAAATTTTAAAAGACCTGGAATCCGGAAAACTTGATATCCTTATCGGCACACACCAACTGGTCAACAAAAATGTTGCTTTTAAGGATTTAGGATTGTTGATTGTGGATGAAGAGCAGAAATTTGGCGTAAACGTTAAAGATAAACTGAAGACCATTGCCACCAATGTGGATACTTTGACACTTACAGCTACGCCAATCCCGAGAACCTTACAATTCTCATTAATGGCAGCGAGGGATTTATCGGTGATCAACACCCCACCACCCAACCGTTACCCTATCGATACACAGGTAGTAGGTTTCAACGAAGAAATCATCCGTGATGCCATTTCCTTTGAAATTGAGCGCGGCGGACAGGTTTTCTTCATCAACAACCGCATCGAAAATATCAAAGAAATTGCAGGGATGATCCAACGTTTGGTACCCAATGCCAAAGTAGGAATCGGTCACGGGCAGATGGACGGTAAAAAACTGGAAGAAGTCATGCTTTCGTTCATGGAAGGTGATTTTGATGTTTTGGTGGCAACTACTATTATTGAAAGCGGATTGGATGTACCGAATGCCAATACCATTTTCATCAACAATGCCAATAATTTCGGGTTATCCGATTTACACCAGATGCGCGGCCGTGTGGGAAGAAGCAACAAGAAAGCCTTCTGCTATTTTATCACGCCGCCTTATTCGGCCATGACCGAAGAAGCCAGAAAACGTATCCAGGCATTGGAACAATTCAGTGAACTGGGAAGCGGTTTCAACATTGCGATGAAAGATTTGGAAATCAGGGGTGCCGGAGATTTACTGGGTGGCGAACAGAGCGGTTTCATTAATGAAATCGGGTTTGAAACCTACCAGAAAATCATGCAGGAAGCCATTGAGGAGCTGAAGGAAAACGAGTTCAAGGATTTGTATCCCGAAGAAAGCGATGTGGAAACCAAAGAGTATGTCAAAGACTTACAGATTGACACCGATTTTGAATTATTGTTCCCGGACGATTACATCAACAGTGTGACCGAACGATTGAGTTTATACAACGATCTGGCCATCATTAAAACCGAAGAAAAATTACTGGAATACCAACAACAACTGGAAGACCGTTTCGGAAAATTGCCAAAACCGGCTTTAGCCTTACTGGACAGTTTGCGTATTAAGTGGAAAGCGACTCATATTGGTGTGGAAAGAGTCATCTTAAAGCAAGGTAAAATGGTATGCTATTTCATTGGTGACCAGCAAAGCACGTATTACCAATCCGGACGTTTCCATAAAGTTTTACAATTTGTACAGCAAAACAGCAATTTGTGCAAGATGAAAGAAAAAGAGACCAAGAACGGACTCCGTTTACTCTTAACATTTGAAAATGTGAAGTCAGTGAAAAAAGGGTTGGAGTTAATGGAGATGATTTAATTATCAGCACGTATTGCACACGAGCGAAGCGAACTGACAAAATAAACCCGTGCTATCGGTTTCCAGAACATATAATCATTAATTCATGAGATGGGCTACGAATTTAACATAAAGCACAATTGCAATGAAATCAGGAAAGAACTACCCGAATTAGTCAATATTATTAATACTAATTCTTTCCCGGATTTTGACTTAATTTATCAGGGTGAAGAGAATAATCAATTTCTATTTAATATAAAAATCCATTCTATTCCTGAGCATTCCCGGAAATGGGATGGACATTTATATCTTGATATTGAAAATGCTTATTTAATACTTAATTCAGGAACAAAAAACGAAGTTCAACTAGTTGTGAAATCTATTAATGAATTACTTGTAACAAACAACATTACTACTCTGTTATCTGAGTTATAATCCAATAAAAACAAAAAAATATTGAATTTTAAAATGATATAAAAAAAGCCCTCTTCTTAGGGGCTTTTTCTTTATTTCGTCAATTTCAAGTCTTTAATCACTTTAAACGCTTTATCCACTACATCTTCACTTACCAACACAGTAAACTCATTAGATGTTGAGATTACTTCGTAGATGATGATCCCTTCCCAGGCCAGGCGCTGGAAAATAAAATAATAAATTCCTGAAACCGTTGTGTTTTCCTTAGGAAGCTTCACCGTAACCGAAGATAAATTATCCAGTTTTTGCGTCAGCTTTTCCCCTTTGAAATATTTCTCAACCAAGTGTGTCAGACTATCACTCAACACGATATTCGTTTCATGGACACCGCGTGATGATGTAAAGAACACATCCGGCAAGTCGTTGATTTCTGCAATCAGTTCAGCCTGTTTGGCAAAGATCGTATCAGACACCAAAAAAGTATAATCCGTCAGTGAAGAACGAACGGTAATTTCCCCTATTCCCTTCAGGACTTTTGTTACTTTATGGTTCACCTGAAAGTCCAAATCTTCCGAAAGACGTTTCAAAGCCATAATCACAGCACCCTGTTTGACATCTTTACCCAATTCTGTCTCCAATTCGTCAGAAATGTTTCTGGCCAAAGACGTCAGATTAATGATACCCTGAGACAAGGCATTGAGTAAGAAAGGCTTAGTCTTAATGTAGTTTTCTACAACAGAAGAAATTGTTTTCATTACAATCTTGTTTTAAATTGGATGCAAACATACAAAATAAAACAATTTGTTACAAAAACAACATATTTTTTTTCAAAAGTGATAAAAGGCGTCTTCTAAGTGTTCGATGTTAAATTTACCGTTTTCTCTTACAATTGCTATAATATCGAAACGGATTTCCAGATCGAGTCCTGTTTGTTGGACATACTCATCGATGGCTTTAACGAGTAGTTTAATTTTCTTTTTATTGACAAAATCTTCCGGAGAACCAAAATCAATTGAGGAACGGGTTTTCACCTCCACTACGATCAGCCAGTCCTTCTTTTTAGCAATAATGTCAATTTCCGCTTTGTGTGCCGTAAAATTAGTTTCGAGAATCTGATATCCGTTTTGTTGCAGATAGTCAACGGCAAGCTCTTCCCCTATTTTACCCAGATCGTTATGTTCAGCCATTACTTGTATTCAAAAAAGACTTTAGTACATTCGGCATTTACATCCAATTCAATTTGCGAACCGAAAATCAGGGCACGGTTATCCTGGATATGTCCGGCCGGGAAATTATACACAATCGGAATATTGTATTTTTTGGTCACATCCTCAATAATCTGCAAGGCATCTTTCCCCCACGGGATATCGTTGTCACGCATTTTAGTCATTCCGCCCACCATGATCCCTTTGATACTTTCCAGACATCCGTTTCGTTTCAGGTTCATCATCATACGGTCGATGTGATACAGGTATTCATCAAGATCTTCGATAAAAAGAATTTTGTCGTTGCAGTCAATTGCCGAAGGCGATCCGAACAAACTATATAAAATCGATAAGTTTCCGCCTACCAGTTCTCCTTTGGCTTTACCCAATTTATTCATAGCATGGAACGCAATATCATATTCCAGTCTTTCTTCTCCGAACAAGGCTATCTTTAATGTTTCCTTTGCCGGTTTAGAAGCTTTGGCCACTGTAACCGGCATAATCCCGTGGATGGATTTATACCCCATCGTATTCAAATGACTGTGCAGAACCGTTACATCACTGAAACCGACGATCCATTTCGGATTTTGTTTGAACTTGGTGAAGTCCAATAAATCCAACATGCGCACTGTACCGTATCCTCCACGTACACACCAGATCATTTTAATATTCGGGTTATCGAGTTGTTCCTGAAAATCCTTGGCGCGTTGATCATCTGTTCCGGCCAACTGGTTTAAATCCAGACCGATTGTACTTCCCATTTTAACTTCCAATCCCCAGCTTTTCATCAAATCGACTGCTGCTTTCAGATTATCATCAACATTTTTACGCGCTGTAGCCACAATAGCCACCGTATCGCCTTTCTTTAATAAAGGAGGTGTTATCATCATTTTTTGTGAATAGGATAAATTCGGAATAAGTATTAAAACGATTAAATAGCGAAGCATTACTTATAAGTTATAGTTTCAAAAGTAATAAATTACGAATAGTATTCATGTATTCTTGGATGAAAAAACCTTATTTTTGCACTCAATTTAATTGAATTATGGTACAAAATCCGAAAAGATATACGATTACGGCAGCTTTGCCTTATACCAACGGTCCCATACACATTGGCCATTTAGCCGGTGTTTATGTTCCGGGTGACATTTATGCAAGGTTTTTACGTTTACAGGGAAAAGACGTGGCTTACATTTGTGGAAGCGATGAGCACGGTGTGGCAATTTCGATGAAAGCAAAAAAAGAAGGCATTACACCGCAGGAAGTTATCGATAAATATGACGGAATCATCAGACAATCTTTTCAGGATTTCGGAATTTCATTTGACAATTATTCAAGAACTTCTGCAAAGATCCATCATGAAACGGCATCAGAATTCTTCAGAAAATTATATGATGAAGGCAAATTCATCGAAGAAACTACCGATCAGTTATATGACGAAAAAGCAGATCAGTTTTTAGCAGACCGTTTTGTAACCGGAACTTGTCCAAAGTGTTCAAATCCGGAAGCGTATGGAGACCAATGCGAAAAATGTGGTTCTTCTTTAAATGCTACCGATTTAATTGATCCGAAGTCAACAATCACAGGAACAACTCCTGTTTTGAAATCTACCAAGCACTGGTTTTTACCCTTAAATGAATATTCAGATTTTCTACAGAAATGGATTGTGGAAGGTCACAAAAACGACTGGAAACCGAATGTATACGGACAGGTAAAATCATGGATCGACGGCGGATTGGAACCACGTGCGGTAACCCGTGACTTAGACTGGGGAATTGATGTCCCGGTAGAAGGAGCCGAAGGCAAAAAACTATATGTATGGTTTGATGCACCGATTGGTTACATCTCATCCACCAAAGAATGGGCTGCCCGTGAAGGAAAAGACTGGGAACCATACTGGAAATCAGATGACACCAAATTAGTGCACTTCATCGGAAAAGACAATATCGTATTCCACTGTGTGATTTTCCCTGCGATGTTAAAGGCAGAAGGGAGTTACATTTTACCGGATAACGTTCCCGCAAACGAATTCCTGAATTTAGAAGGCAACAAATTATCGACTTCTAAAAACTGGGCCGTTTGGTTACATGAATATTTACTTGATTTTCCTGAAAAACAGGATGCTTTGCGTTATGCTTTGACTGCCAATGCACCTGAAACCAAAGACAACGACTTTACCTGGAAAGATTTTCAGGCGAGAAACAATAATGAATTAGCGGCCATCTTCGGAAACTTTATCAATCGTGTGGTGGTATTGACCAATAAATATTATGACGGAATTGTTCCGGCTCCGAATGCATACAATGAAGTGGATGAAGCTACTCTGACTGAATTAAAAGCCTATCCGGCCGTAATTGCTTCTTCAGTAGAAAGATACCGTTTCAGGGAAGCTTTAGAAAAGATGATGAATGTTGCCCGTTTGGGTAATAAATATTTAGCCGATGAAGAGCCTTGGAAAATGGTGAAAAACGATCCGGAGCGCGTGAAAACACAAATGTATGTGGCTTTACAGATTGCTGCAGCTTTGCGTGTACTGGCTGAACCGTTTTTACCATTTACCGCAAACAAACTGGCCAACATCTTACAATTAGAAGAATTGGATTGGAACAAGGTAACTGAAACATCAGATTTATTACCGTCAGGTCATCAGATTCTTACTGAAAAAACTGATGTTTTATTCGCCCAGATTGAAGATACTGAAATCCAAAAACAGATTGATAAACTCGAAGCTACCAAAAAAGCCAATGTGGTAGCCACAAAAAATACCATTATGCCTCAAAAAGAAACAGCTACTTTTGATGATTTCTCAAAAATCGACTTGCGTGTAGGGACTATTATCGAAGCCGAAAAAATGCCAAAAGCTGATAAATTATTAGTATTGAAAGTTGACACCGGATTGGATGTACGTACAATCGTTTCAGGTATTGCCGAGCATTTCACACCGGAAGAAGTAATCGGGAAAAGAGTAACCGTTTTAGTCAACCTTGCGCCAAGAGCCTTGCGTGGTGTGGAAAGTCAGGGAATGTTATTACTGACTAACAATGCTGAAGGTAAATTGGTTTTCGTAAGTCCTGAAAAAGAAGGTGTGGAAAACGGAGCGACGATTGCTTAATTAAATAAATACAAAAGCCCCCAAAATTATATGTTTTTAAAAAAAATGTTACTGCCTATTTTTATAGGCAGTTTTTCTGTTGCTTTTGCACAGGAAAAAATCAGTACTGTTGCTTATGAAGGAGAAAGCCTTAAAGGCATTAACTCAATTGTTGACCAGGAAGACAACAAAACCCTTTTGTTACTTCACGACAAATCCAAGACTGATGTTTTGGTGTTAGATGAAACATTCAAACAAACCGGAAAAATAACACTGGCCAAAGAAGTTAACGAAAAATCCCAGTATCTTGGATACAGTAAAAACCAGCAAAATTATTATACGTATTGGGAAAATCCGAAAGAAGGAAAAATAGAAGTTAAGCATTTAAACTTAAGTGACAATACTTCCGGTTCTTCTGAAATACCATTCGTTTTAGAAAAAGAAATCATCTTTAATTGTGTGACGGTAAAGAATTCATTTTACATCTTATCGATTTTAAAAAACACCAACACCTTAAATGTTTATAAATTACAGGAAGGACAATTAGAAAAGAAAAGCATTGATTGTTCGCATTTGAAATTCATAAATCATGAAAGCAAACCGGTTAATTTCTGGAAATTGTATTCAGAATATGACGGCCGTGTTTACAGTGACGGCATAAAAAGCGTTAATACCTCGATCCATAATTCAATTGTTTTGAGTACCCAAAAAAAGAAATCATACATAAACGGTGATTCCATTATTCTTGCATTTGATAATAATTACAATTTCAACCAAAATCTGATTATTAACCTAAATGATTACAGCATTACCCAGAAAGTTTTGCAACAGGAAAACATTATCCCAAAAAGTGACATGACTGATTTACAATCCAATTCATTCATGGTGAACAACAAAGTTTTCCTGATAAAAACGGGAGACCAACAAGTCTTTGTTACTATAAAAGATCTTGATAATAACGTATTGAAAAAAATCAGTTATACCGCTACAGATTTGGGCCAATATGTTAATTCAGAAGTTGTTCAGGAAGCAGGCAGTATAAAAAGCAGACGTGCACTTGAAAAACCAATTCAGTTTGTACGGAAAGTAGGCAATTTAAACCCTGCCATAACAGGTGTTTACGAAAATGGTAAATATACGATGACCATTGGCGGTGTTTCATATCCGCAACAAAGTAACGGGGCGTTGATTGGCGGTATGGTAGGTGGTCTTGCCGGTGCTTTGGTTGGTGCACTCGTAACAAGCGCGATGTACAGCCCGACTATAGATTCATATGCAAATAAAAATATCGTTTCGTTAAAATGCATTATGGATGAGAACTTTAATCCAACAAGCGAAAAAACGGAAGAATCAAACTTTGAAAGATTAAGAATTTTCATTGAAGGGACCGTTCCACATGCTTACCCGCACATTTTTATTTCCGGAAAAGACCTGATGTATTCAGGATATGACAAAGAAAACAAGGTTCTTAACATTTATAAATTCTAAAAAGAACCTTGCAATTATTTTAAGATAAGCAGTTTTTGAATTAAGACTGCTTATCTTATTTTAAAAAAACAGATAACCCCTGATTTATTAATTTATAGTTTTCAGTCAGATTTGAGCCATCTCCCTTTTTAAATTCTCAAAAGATTTTTAACTTAGTACTTATCTGAAAAACATCTCAAAAGAGTTGTTTCCAAAATTCATTACAAATGGAAATAAAAGTAATTGCTTTTGACGCCGACGATACCTTATGGCACAACGAACCTTATTTTGATGAGGCCCAGGCTCGGTTTTGTGATTTATTCCAGGACTTTGCGTCACGTCAGGAATTGCTGCAATTGATTTTGACCCATCAGGTGAAAAACTTGCCGTTATATGGTTTCGGGATAAAGGCTTTCACCCTTTCGATGATTGAAACCGGGTTGTCGTTGACCAATCATCAGTTATCCGGAAAATCGGTTGAAAAAATCCTCAACATCGGGAAAGAACTATTGGAAAAACCGGTTGAATTATTACCTGATGTTGCATCGGTATTAAAAGATTTAAACGGCAGGTACAAATTAATTGTGGCCACCAAAGGTGATTTAAAAGACCAACACCGTAAATTGCATGATTCGGGGTTAGGGCAATATTTCCACCATATTGAAGTTATGAGTGATAAAAAAGACGCTGACTATCAAAAAATGTTGTCGCGTTTAGATATAAAAGAATCTGAATTTTTGATGATTGGGAACTCATTGAAATCAGATGTCCTTCCGGTATTGAATATTGGAGGACACGCGATTCATATCCCTTATCATACAACCTGGGAATATGAAAAAATAGATTTTGAAATCAATCATCCCAACTTTAAAGCGGTAGAACAAATCACCGATATTTTGCCTTTGGTATCATGAAACACAAACTTGATGTAAACAACTGGAACCGAAAAGAACATTTTGAATTCTTCAGTCAGATGGAGGAACCTTTCTTCGGTTTTACCATACCGTTGGATTGTACGGAAGCTTACCAGAAAGCAAAGGATCTTGATATGTCATTTTTCATTTATTACCTGCATAAAACCCTTGTATCGGTAAACGCGATAGAATGCTTCAGATACCGTATTGAAAACGGGGAAGTTTTTGTGTATGATAAAATCAATGTATCGGCCACGATTATGCGTGAAGATAAAACCTTTGGTTTTTCGTTCATTGAATTTGATGAAGACATCCAAAAATTCAATCTCAATGCCAAAAATGAAATTGAAAGAATACAAAATACCACAGGATTGTTTACCCGTGAATTCAACGATGTTAATCTGATTCATTTCTCGGCAGTTCCGTGGATTAACTTCAGTGGGGTTTCGCATGCCCGCGGATTTTCCTACCCTGACAGTTGTCCGAAAATTGCCTTTGGTGAAATGACGGAAGACAATGGGAAGAAAACAATGCCTTTCTCCATACATGCCCATCACGGACTAATGGACGGTTATCATGTAGGGTTATTTTTAGAACGGATGAAGGCTGAGATGCAATAAAAAAATTCGTAACTTTATGAAAAAAGTAAAGTTATGTTATCTAAAAGTATCGAAACAGCATTAAACAAACAAGTCCGCATTGAAGCCGAATCCTCACAAATTTATTTATCCATGGCTTGCTGGGCCGAAACTAAAGGTTTTGAAGGAATCGCCAGTTTTATGTATTTACAGTCTGATGAGGAGAGAACCCACATGCTCAAACTGATTAAATACCTGAATGAAAGAGGCGGACATGCCACCATAACCGAATTAAAAGCTCCGAAAACCAAATTTGGCGACTTTAAGGAAATGTTTGAAGAATTATACAAACATGAACTTTTTGTATCCCAATCCATTAATGATTTAGTTCATATCGCTTTGGAAGAAAGAGACTACGCCACCCATAATTTCTTGCAATGGTATGTTGCCGAACAAATCGAAGAAGAAGCACAGGCTAAAACAATCCTTGATAAAATCAACCTTATCGGTGATGATAAAGGCGGATTGTATTTATTTGACAGAGATATTCAGCAATTGAATGTCCAAAGTTCTGTAGGAGGAAAAAATTAATGAATTGCATTATGTTTTGAGTAAAAAAGAGAAACATAAAAAAAAGGACAAACACGAAAAAGTGTTACAAAAGCAACTTAAAATCGCTAAAGATTGTAAGTCGAAATGTTGTGAGAAATATAAAAAAAAGGAAAGCAAGCGATGTAAACGCTGTCCTATGTTTGATTTAATCAAGAAACTCCATGTCAACGATTTTGAAATAAAAGACGTAAAAGAGTGATTCGTTAAAAAAAGTAAAACATTTTATCAGATAACCTGACAACTTTGTACCTTTGCATCGTTAATTTTTAACTCAAAGAATTATGTATCCAGAAGAAATGGTAAAACCGATGCGCGCTGAATTAACAGAAGCGGGTTTTCAGGATTTATATAGTGCTGAAGCGGTAGAAAGTGCTTTGGCTCAAAAAGGAACCACTTTAGTAGTGGTAAATTCAGTTTGCGGATGTGCAGCACGTAATGCACGCCCGGGAGCTAAAATGAGTTTGGCAGGAGCTAAAAAACCAGACCATTTGGTAACTGTTTTTGCAGGTGTTGATAAAGAAGCAGTTGATGCAGCACGCCAGCACATGTTCCCATTCCCACCATCTTCTCCAAGCATTGCCTTGTTCAAAGACGGAGAATTAGTACACATGTTAGAACGTCATCACATTGAAGGCCGTCCTGCTGAAATTATAGCTGAAAATCTAACAGACGCCTACAGCGAATTCTGTTAATTAAATTTATTACAATGCGAATGTCATTCTGAAAGAAGGATAACCTTTAATCAGAATGACATTTTTTTATTTATTTTGTGCAAACTTTAACGTGATGCAAAAAATTATATCTTATCCTATTTCCCTGATCTATTATCTTTTATTCGGATTATGGCTGGTCATATTTCATCCTGTTCAATGGGTATGCCTTAAGGTATTTGGTTATAACGCCCACCGTTTAAGCGTTGCCGTCCTGAATGGCTTTTTAGTCAGAACCACTCATGTATTAGGGACAACCTATTCTATTGACGGTTTTGAAAATATTCCGGACAACCAACCGTTAATAATAGTAAGTAATCATCAGAGTTTATATGATATTCCGCCGTATATTTGGTTCTTGAGAAAATGCCATCCTAAATTCATCAGTAAGAAGGAGTTAGGAAAAGGAATCCCAAGTGTATCGTTCAATTTACGCCATGGAGGCTCCGCATTAATTGACAGAAAAGATCCTAAGCAGGCCTTACCTGAAATTAAGCGTGTCGCAGAGTATATCAACAACAACAATTATTCGGTAGTAATTTTTCCGGAAGGAACGAGAAGTAAAACCGGCGTACCAAAACCATTCGCGGTTAACGGTTTAAAAATGTTATACAAGTTTGCGCCTGATGCTTATTTCTTGCCGATAACCATAAACAATTCATGGAAAATGACACGTTATGGACAATTCCCTTTAGGTTTAGGGAACCGTTTATCATTTTCTATTCATAAACCATTAAAAATAAGTGATTATTCTTTCGAAGAAATTCTTGAAAAGACCGAAAGTATCATCACCCAAAACGTTAAAATAAATTAATTATGTCTATACAAAATGTGCGTAGGGAAGTGATGCAGTTTTTAGAAAAGAACATCGATTCTTTTGTGGAAACGTATCTGATGCCTGTGGAAAAAATATGGCAGCCAAGTGATTTACTGCCTAACTCTGAAAAGGAGACATTTTTGGAGGAAGTAACAGAATTGAGAGAGATTGCCAAAGAGTTACCGTATGATTTCTGGGTGGTTTTAGTTGGTGATACCATTACCGAAGAAGCCTTACCGACTTACGAATCCTGGTTAATGGATGTGGAAGGTGTTTCACAAAAAGGTGAAGGCGGCGACAACGGATGGGCCAAATGGCTTCGTCAATGGACCGGAGAAGAAAACCGTCACGGCGATTTACTAAACAAGTACTTATATCTTTCGGGAAAAGTTAATATGCGAGAAGTGGAAATCACGACACAGCATTTAATCAATGACGGATTTGATCCGGGAACCGACAGGGATCCGTATAAAAACTTCATTTTTACGAGTTTTCAGGAATTGGCTACTTACATTTCCCATAACCGTGTGGCACAGATCGCCAAACGTTTCGGAGACCATAAATTGTCAAAAATATGCCGTTTGATTGCCGGGGATGAAATGCGTCACCACCATGCTTATACCGAATTTGTAGACCGAATTTTCAAAATCGATCCAAGTGAAATGATGCTGGCTTTCCATTACATGATGAAGCAGAAAATCACCATGCCGGCCCATTTGATCCGTGAATCCGGTGAAGCCATTGGAACTGCTTTCGAGAAATTCTCTGAATCTGCACAACGCATCGGGGTTTATACAGCGATGGATTATGTGGATATCATGCAGAAACTGATTGACAAGTGGGAAATTGACAAGATTGGTAATTTGACAGACGAAGCAGAAAAAGCAAGAGATTATTTAATGAAATTACCCGGCAGAATGACCAAATTAGCAGACCGAGTAATCGTTCCTGCGGAAGAGAAGTTATTCAAATGGGTACAACCTTCGATCACGGTTTAATATGGGTTTAATAGACAATACCATTGCCTTCGTTAAAAATCAATTACAGGATGCAGAAGGTGGTCATGACTGGTTTCATATCGAACGTGTATATAAAAATGCTTTATTGATTGCTCAGGGAGAAGATTGCGATTTAGATGTAGTCAAACTGGGTGCTTTATTGCATGATGTGGCTGACAGTAAATTCCATAACGGAGATGAAACCGTAGGACCGAAAGTGGCCCGGGAATTTCTGGAAGGACAAAATGCTGATGAAGCTACCATCCAACATGTGATTAACATTATCGAGAACATTTCATTCAAAGGTGGAAATTTTGAAAAGAAGTTCAATTCAATTGAATTGGAAATCGTTCAGGATGCAGACCGTCTGGATGCGATTGGTGCAATTGGTGTAGCGAGGGCATTTAATTATGGCGGGTTTAAAAACAGAGCGTTATACAATCCTGAAATTAAGCCTAACCTTACCATGAGCAAAGAGGAATACAAAAAAAGTGATTCGCCCACAATCAATCATTTTTATGAAAAGCTCTTACTCTTAAAAAATAAGATGAACACCTCAACCGGTTCGAAAATTGCCGAAGAACGCCACCATTACATGGAGCAATTCCTGAATCAGTTTTATGCCGAATGGGAGGGTCAGAAATAAAAAAAGAGAACCAATTTGGTTCTCTTTTTTTATGTTTTATTTCCCTGTAAACTCTGCTTTTCTCTTTTCCAGGAAAGCCGTTGTTCCTTCTTTAAAATCGGCGGTAGCAAAACACTCCCCGAATTTATTGATTTCGGTTTCATAACCATTAACACCGTCTTTGTAATTCGCATTAACGGCTTGAATTGCTTTGGATATTGCAACAGGTGAATTTTTCAATATCTTATTGGCAATCGTCATGTATGTTGGACGCAATTCTTCCTGAGTCACCACATGGTTTACCAATCCGGTGCGGTATGCTTCATCTGCAGAAAGCATTCCGGCTGTCATGATCAATTCCATTGCACGTCCTTTTCCGATTAATTGCGGTAAACGCTGTGTTCCTCCATAACCCGGAATCACACCCAATGAAACTTCAGGCAAACCCATTTTGGCATTATCAGAAGCTATACGGAAATGACAAGCCATTGCCAATTCTAATCCGCCTCCTAAAGCAAATCCGTTAACCGCAGCAATTACAGGCGTTTTCATATTTTCAACAAAACTGAACAATAATTCCTGTCCTTTAGCCGCTAACTGTGCTCCTTCTTTAGCAGAGAAATTAGCAAATTCTGAAATATCGGCTCCGGCTACGAAAGCTTTTTCACCGCTTCCGGTAATAATCACCACCTGAACATTTTCATTCGCATCCAAATCTTTTAATAATTCGTGCAATTCCAAAATGGTCACTTTATTCAAAGCATTTAATTTTTCAGGGCGGTTGATCGTAACAGTCGCAATTCCTTTTTCGTGTTCTACTAAGATATTCTCAAATGTCATAACTAAATTATTGGTTAATGATGGGTAATGATACTTTAAAAACAGTTCCTTTCCTTAAGGTAGAATCAAAGGTAATGGTTCCGTTATAATTTTCTATAATATTTTTAATGATGGCCAATCCTAGACCCATTCCGCTTGTTTTTGTGGTGAACTTAGGTTCAAAAATCCGTTCAAAATCTTCTTCGGCAATTCCCTTTCCGTTATCTTTTACCTTAATTACTGCACTGCCGTTTTCATTTTTAACCGAAACTTCAATCTTTTTTACTTCCTGTTCTTCCGGGATGGCCTGAATGGCATTTTTAACCAAATTTGTGATGATACGGATTAACTGTGTACGGTCAATTTTGGTAATAATTTCTTCCGATTCCGAATCAAATTGAATATAATCTTCGTTAAAAATATCCAAGGCCAAATCGACTACATCTACAACGTTCAAAGTTTCGTTCTGTTGTGCCGGCATAGAAGCAAAATTAGAAAACGCAGACGCAACGGCTGACATAGTATCAATTTGCTGAATTAATGTTTTCGAGTAATCAGCCAGTTTTTGCTTCGCATTAGGGTCTTCGGGATTAAAACGCATCTCAAAACTCTGTACTGTTAAACGCATTGGCGTCAATGGGTTTTTGATTTCATGCGCAACCTGTTTCGCCATTTCACGCCACGCTCCTTCTCTTTCTCCTTGAGCTAATTTATTAGCACTCTCTTCCAACTCATCAATCATTTTGTTATAAGACTGAATTAACCGGTCAATTTCATAACTGTTAGTTACCAGATCTATCTTTTCATTTTTCTCGGTTAACGATGTTTCGGTTAATCTATCCGAAATGGTTTTAAGTGATTTCGTTATATAACGTGATAAATAATAAGCAATCCAAATTGAAATCACAATCATTCCAAGATACACCATTCCGAAGATTTTAAGGAAACTGATAATTTCTTCTTTATAAAAATTATCCTCTTCCACATAAGGCAAACGGATAATCCCGATGGGTTTATTTTCGATATAATCCATCAGATAGGTGTATGAAAAACGGTAGGTATTCAACTCGCCTTCGGCAATGGAAACATAACGGTTATTGTCGGAAACTTTGATTTTATGAATGATTGCTTCCGGTAAATTAGGCGAAATCTGTCCTTTTATTATGGGTGCTTTGGAAGTAATGATCAAATGTCCTTTTAAATCATAGATATCTATTTCAATATTATGGATATCTGCAATTTCAAAAATCTTATCCCGAAAGATAGATTGTAAATTGAAGGTTGCCAAAGGGTGAGGCGTAACTTCAAGAACATATTGAATGTGCTGCTTGATCTGATTTTCCTTTCGGATCAAACGGTCTTTATGATACTCCTGGTTTTCAATCTGAAAATGGATTAATGAAACACCCAAAATCAAAACTGAAGAAATAATCGTGATGAGAATCATCGCCAAGAAGATTCTTACCCGTAAGGACCAGTTTTTTACCTTAAAAAGGGTTTCCATTTATTGTTTTTTTTCTCTGATTTGTTTGTAGAACTTATAACCCAGCATTAAAAGTACAGAAAAAAGTATAATTCCGATAACTCCATAAATCCAATTGATGGCATTTTTCATGATAACCAAAAAAACGACCGCAAATAAAATGATCGTTGCACCTTCATTCCATAACCTGAAAAAGCCGGAAGTATGTTTTACTTCATCCTTTTGCAGCTGAAGGAAAATCTGGTGGCATTTCAAATGATACAGGTAAAGAAGGAAAACAAAACCCAGCTTAACATGCATCCAGGATTGTGACAACCAAACGCCTCCGGCATCTGTGAAAAACAACATCCAATAGGCAAAAAAACTAGCCAGAATTGCACTTGGCCAAGTGATGATATACCACAAGCGGTATTGCATTAACTGGTATTGCCTGATTAGAATTTGCTGTTCCGGTTCTGGTTTTTGCTTTGCTTCGGCATGATAAACAAATAACCGCACAATGTAAAACAATCCGGCGAACCAGGTAATCACAAAAATTAAATGCAGTGATTTGATGTAGTTATAGAGTTCCATTATGATTAGTTTTTAGCCCAATCTTTTATCCAGTTAGCCAAAGTATCCATCCAGGCCTCATCGTCGTTCAAACAAGGAATCGCTTTAAATTTTTCACCACCGTGTTCCACAAAATCTTCGTTGGCACGCATGGCAATTTCTTCAAGGGTTTCAAGACAATCGGCTACAAATGCAGGAGTTACAACTGCTAAGTTTTTAATCCCTTTTTTAGGCATGTTGTTGATTTCAATATCCGTATAAGGCTCAAGCCATTTATCTCCCGCCAGTCTTGACTGAAATGTTTCACTGTATTTATCTTTCGGGATATTTAAAATTTCCACAACCTGACGTGTAGTTTCAAAACATTGGTGGCGGTAACAAAATTCATGGGAAGGCGAAGCAGTCACACAACAGCTTTTGTCAATTTTACAATGTGATTTCGTAACATCGGTTTTACGGATGTGGCGCTCCGGAATTCCGTGGTAAGAGAATAAAAGATGATCGTATTCGAATCCTTCCAGATGTCTTTTAATCGAATCAGCCAGATTTTGGATATAATCTTTTTTATTATAAAACGAATTGATCACCGTAATCTTCATTTCCGGGAAATGCTTTTTACGGAGTTCTTCTGCTAAAACAAGAATCGTTTTGGTCGACGCCATGGCATACTGTGGATACATCGGTAATAACAAGACCTCTGTAACTCCTTTATCTTTCAATTCCTGCAACCCTTTTTGAATGGTCATTGAACCGTATCGCATAGCCAATGCTACCGGAACTTCCACTCTTTCCTGTACTTTTTTGTGTACATTTTTAGAAATCACTACAAGCGGGGAACCCTCTTTTGTCCAGATTTTTCCGTAAGCATGAGCCGATTCTTCCGGACGCTTTCTCAGAATAAGTCCCCTAACCAAAAAAGCCCTCAATAAATACGGAACATCGATCACGTATTTGTCCATTAAAAATTCATCTAAATATGGCTTTACATCTTTTGGGTCCGGACTTTCCGGCGAACCTAGATTGACTAATAAAACTCCTTTCATTATAAACTTTTTTCTAATAAATATTTTTTTGGTGTTGTGTTGTATTTCTTCTTGAAAGCCGCAATAAAGTGACTCGCGGTACTGTAACCGATTTTAAGTCCGACTTCATTTACATTATAAGATCCTGAATCCAGAAGATTTCGGGCATATTCCATTTTATAATCAAACAGAAACCCATAAACCGTATCTCCGTAAATCTGTTTGAAACCGGCCTTTAATTTCTTGAGATTTAAGCCTACCTGATGTGCCAGTTCTTCCAATCCCGGTGGCTCGGCCATGTTGGCTATGATAATTTCTTTTGCCTTTTTGATTCTTTGCACATTTTCTTCATCAATTAAAAAAGGACATTGTTCAGCATTTGGGTCTTCGTTCTTATTAAAAAACAAACTCAATAGCTCATAACCCTTTCCTTTGTAGTATAAATTTTTGATGGAAGGGTTCAGACTGTAATGAAACATCTGGTTCAATACAATTGCCATTGATGGTGTAATGTTTTCTTCTCCATAATATTTCCGGTCTTTATTTTGTTCACTCAAAAACGGAATATGGTCAGCATCGGCAGTAAAAAGACCATGAAATTTTTTAATGGAAATCAAGATGGAAATCACCCAGGATTTAGGCTCAAGAATAACATCCAAAGGCAGTTCTTTTTCGGGGTTATAAAACAGCAATGACTTTTCTTCCATCAGGTCTAAAGTATAATTTCCCTGATTGAAAATAAATTTGGCTTTGCCTTTTAATCCAAAATGAAATTGAATCAATCCTGTCTTAACCTGGCGCTTGTACGTTAGATTTTCGGCAGTATCATTCTGAAAACGAATTAAAATAAACTCATCATCGATTTTTATTTCTTCTGATAAATTAGAAGTTTCCCGGGTACTCATAGCGATACTTTTTTAAAGCCAGAACAAAAACAGAAGAAGTTCTTTATTTAGAATGATTCTATATAATTATTTTGTTAAGTGCTTATTTTACTGCAAAAATAAAAGAAATAACGTTTAAAAACTTTTTTGGGAACAAAAAAACGTTTAGCGACACAAAAAGAACTTTTAGCGTTATTTTTATAAAAGCATACCTCCTAATTTTGTCAAATCAATTGATTTTAGGGAATGACAAACAATTTGGAAGCCAAAACCACTACTTTTTACGCTATAGGATTAAGTTATTTGAAGGCTGATGCAGAGATTAGGGGAAAATTCAGCTTGGATGAACAGGCTAAGGAAACCTTATTGATGCAGGCCAAGAATGAAGGCATAGAAAGTTTAATTGTAACTTCAACGTGTAACAGAACCGAGATTTACGGTTTTGCACAACACCCCTACCAGTTAATCAAGTTACTGTGTGACAACAGTCAGGGAACTGTGGACGATTTTCAAAAAGTAGCTTACGTTTATAAAAGCAAAGAAGCAATTACCCATTTGTTTCGTGTGGGAACTGGCTTGGACAGTCAGATTTTAGGAGACTTCGAAATCATTTCCCAAATCAAGAATGCTTTTGTTATTTCAAAAAAGCATGGATTAATCAATGCATATATTGAGCGTTTGGTCAATGCAGTTATACAAGCCAGCAAAAGAGTAAAGAACGAAACTGAGATTTCATCAGGCGCCACTTCGGTTTCTTTTGCTTCGGTACAATATATTTTTAAAACCGTTCCGGATATTTCGGACAAGAATATTTTACTTTTCGGTACAGGGAAAATCGGGAGAAATACTTGTGAAAACCTGGTTAAACATACCAAGCATGATCAAATTACCCTAATCAACCGAACCAAGGATAAAGCTGAAAAACTGGCAAAAAAACTGGATTTGATTGTCAAGGATTATACTGATCTACAAGTTGAAATCCAAAAGGCAGATGTTCTGGTTGTCGCAACCGGTGCCCAAAACCCAACGGTTGACAAAGCGATTTTAAACCTGAAAAAGCCATTATTGATTCTGGATTTATCCATTCCGAAAAATGTCAATGAGAATGTGTTGGATGTAGAAGGTGTTTCTTTGGTACACATGGATCATTTGTCGCAAATTACAGATGAAACCCTTGAAAACCGTAAAAAACAAGTTCCGGCTGCCGAAGCCATCATTGAAGAAATCAGGGAAGAATTTTTAACCTGGTCAAAAGGCAGAAAATATGCCCCAACCATTCATGCTTTAAAAGCAAAACTGAATGCTATTAAAGAAGTTGAGTTAACTTACCAGAAGAAAAAAATGGATAATTTTGATGAGGCCCAGGCTGAAATCATCAGTAACAGGATTATACAGAAAATAACCAATCATTTTGCAAATCATTTGAAAGATGAAAACACTACGGTTGATGAAAGCGTGGAATGGATTCAAAAAATATTTCAATTGTAAAAGTAGAGTCGGTTGTTAATTCAAACCGAACCCATAACATTCAAAAATACGTGGCTAAAAACAATTCAAACAATACAACCATCCGGATTGGAACCCGTGACAGTGAATTAGCTTTATGGCAAGCTCATACGGTTGAAAAACAACTTAACGATTTAGGTTACAAAACTGAAATCATTGCCGTAAAATCACAAGGTGACATCATTCTTGACAAGCCTTTATATGAATTGGGCATCACCGGAATATTCACTAAAACACTGGATGTCGCCATGATATCAGGACAGGTGGACATAGCAGTACACTCCATGAAAGATGTACCAACGGCACTACCTAAGGGAATTGTTCAGGCAGCAGTATTGGAAAGAGCAAACACTGTTGATATTTTAGTCCACAAAGGAAACCTTGAGTTCCTTGAAAAAGGAGGAACCATTGCAACCGGAAGTCTTCGCCGTCAGGCACAATGGCTGAACAAATACCCAAACCATACGGTAGTTGACTTGCGCGGAAACGTAAATACCCGCATGCAAAAATTACAGGACAATGACTGGAACGGAGCTGTTTTTGCTGCCGCAGGATTAGAACGCATCAATTTAAAACCCGAAACTTATATCGATTTAGACTGGATGATTCCTGCTCCGGCACAAGGCGCAATGATGGTGGTTGCCATGGAAAATGATGAATATGCATTGGATGCCTTAAGTCAACTGAATCATATCGAAACCGAAATTTGTACTTATATCGAACGTCAGTTCTTACGGACTTTAGAAGGAGGCTGTACAGCACCGATAGGCTCATTGGCAAGATACAATGAAAACGACGATTCCATTCAATTTCAAGGGGTTTTATTCTCGATTGACGGACAGCAAAAAATTGAAATTGACCGTACTTTTGATATTTCCGAGTGGAAAAAATTAGGATTCAACTGCGCAAAGGAAATACTGGATAACGGTGGAACCGAACTAATGGCTTCCATCAAACAAAGTCTAAAAAAGTAATAATGGCCAGACAGGATATCCGTATATTATCTACCAAATCCCTTTTGAGCAATCAGATACAGTTTTTACTGAATGCTGACTTTTTGGTTGTTGAAGCCGATTTTATCCAAACCGAGACAATAGATTTTGATTTAAAAAAAGTTAATGACGCTTTGATCTTTACAAGCCAAAATGCTGTAAAGGCTCTTTTGGAACATCCGGAAGCTGAAAAAATAAAATCGAAAACCGTTTTTTGTGTAGGCATCAAAACCAAAGCTTTATTAGAGGACAACGGCTTCAAAGTTGAAGCTTATGCCGGTTATGCTGAGGACCTGGCCCAAATTATAGCATTAGTTTATTCCGATAACCAATACACTTTTTTTAGCGGTAATTTAAGAAGAGATACGCTGCCGGATATTTTAACCGAAGCCGGAATTGCATTGAATGAAATTCAGGTATACGAAACGGTACTGACACCAAAAAAAATAGATTCCAAAGCGGATGGTATATTGTTTTTCAGTCCGTCTGCCGTTGAAAGCTACACCCAAAAAAACAAAATAGACAAGGAAACTGCTTTCTGTATAGGGGAAACCACTGCCAGTGCAGCAGCAGATTTGGGATATAAAAATATTGTAATCGCCAATCAGCCGACGGTTGAGAATACGATTATCCAAGCCATAAATTATTTTAATCCCAAACATTAAACATTCAGGACACGAACAAAACAAATTGATTAAAATAGCTTAAGTCCTACAAGGCAAGCTTAAAGTATAAAAAAATGATAAAAAACGACCTATTTCTACGAGCTTTAAAAGGAGAAACTGTTGAACGTCCGCCGGTATGGATGATGCGTCAGGCAGGAAGATATTTACCTGAATTCAGGGCACTGCGTGACAAATATGATTTCTTCACCCGTTGTGAAACTCCGGAACTGGCTGCCGAAATCACGGTACAGCCCATCCGTATTGTGAAGCCGGATGCTGCAATCCTTTTCTCTGATATCCTGGTAGTACCAAGAGCCATGGGAATCCATGTAGAATTAAAAGACAATCTTGGTCCGATTATACCAGATCCAATCCGTACGACAGAACAGGTTGAAAAAGTATTCATCCCTAATATCGAAGAGAGTTTAGGATATGTAATGGATGCGATCAAACTGACCAAGGAAATGTTGAATGATGAAGTACCATTAATTGGTTTTGCAGGTTCACCGTGGACCATCTTCTGTTATGCGGTAGAAGGCAAAGGTTCCAAAAGCTTTGATACGGCAAAAGGATTTTGTTTTTCCAATCCGGTTGCTGCCCATACTTTATTGCAGAAAATTACAGATACAACCATTTTATACTTAAAAGAAAAAGTAAAATCAGGAGTGAATGCCGTTCAGATTTTTGATTCTTGGGGCGGAATGCTTTCCCCGGCTGATTATCAGGAATTCTCTTGGAAATACATCAACCAGATAGTGGATGCTTTGGCTGAAGATACCGAAGTGATTGTATTTGGTAAAGGATGTTGGTTTGCTTTGAACGAAATGTCAAAATCAAAAGCTTCGGCATTAGGAGTTGACTGGACCTGTTCAGCCAGAAATGCGCGCTATTTAACAGGCGGAAACATAACATTACAGGGTAATTTTGACCCTTCCCGTTTATTATCCCCTATTCCAACCATTAAAAAAATGGTTCACGAAATGATTGACGAATTCGGGAAAGACAAATACATCGTTAACCTTGGCCACGGAATTTTACCTAATATTCCGGTGGATCATGCCAAAGCTTTTATCGAAGCCGTTAAAGAATACAACAACTAAATGAGAAAGCTCGGTTTCCTTTTTGTCTTAATATTGAGTTATTCTTTTGTGCAGAGTCAGACTGCCGTAAAGGGTAATGTATCTGCCTTACTTGGTTTCCCTCAGATTGGAGCCGAATTCACTTTAGGTAAAAAGACCACTTTCCAGGTTGACGCATTTGCTTCACTTTGGAAATCCATTAATGGCGGTCCACAGGAAGTGTATATGGTTTTTCCTGAATTGAGATACTATACCAGGAAATCGATGGATGGATTATACTTCGGGTTGCACATTGGCGGTTCAAAGTATAAATTCCAAAAATGGAATTATATAAATACTGATTTTTATCAGGAAGGATACAGCGTCATGTATGGTGGCACAGTAGGCTATCAGGTAAAAATAAACGACCGTTTTTCCTTAGATGCTTTCTTGGGCGGAGGTTCCCAGCAAGGATTTTACAAAGGGTATCTGTTAAGTACCGGCGAAGCCTATGAACATGCACGCAATTACAACAAAAGCGGTGAATGGTTACCTTACCGTGGAGGAATAATGATCGTCTATAAATTAGGCAGTAAAAATGAAAAATAAGTTTTATCAATACATACAAATCCTTCAGGACCAAATTTGCAAAGGCCTGGAAGATATAGACGGCCAAGCAAAGTTCCGTCAGGATTTATGGGAACGTCCCGAAGGCGGCGGTGGAAGAACCCGTGTGATTGAAAACGGGGCTGTTATTGAAAAAGGCGGTGTTAATATTTCGGCAGTGCACGGTGCATTACCCAAAGCGATGCAGACCTACTTTAATGTGGGGGAAGTTGATTTCTTTGCCTGCGGATTAAGCCTGGTCATTCATCCTAAAAACCCGATGGTTCCGACAGTACATGCCAACTGGCGTTACTTTGAAATGTACGACCCCTCGACTCCGCCCGGGGCAAGTGACAGAAAAGTTATCAATTCATGGTTTGGCGGCGGACAGGATTTGACCCCGTATTACCTTTTTGAAGAAGATGCAAAACATTTCCATGAGACTTGTAAAACAGCCTGTGACAAACACAGTCCTGAGTTTTATCCAAAGTTCAAAAAACAGTGTGATGAGTACTTCTGGAATGCACACCGCGATGAAGCAAGAGGTATTGGCGGATTATTTTTTGACCATTGCCAGGCAACGGAAGACATGACCATGGATAACTGGTATGATTTTGTAACTGAGGTGGGCAACAGTTTCCTAACAGCTTATTTACCAATTGTCGAAAGAAGAAAAGATTTGCCTTATACCGAAGCCAACAGAATCTGGCAGGAAATAAGACGCGGCCGTTATGTTGAATTCAATTTGGTTCACGATAAAGGAACCTTGTTCGGGTTGAAGACCAACGGAAGAATCGAATCGATACTGATGAGTTTACCACCACATGTACAATGGGTATATGACCATCATCCCGAAGCCGGAAGTCAAGAAGAAAAGTTACTGAACATACTTGCAAATCCGGTTGAGTGGATTTAAAAATAATAAGCAGCCCCAAATTGGGGCTGTTTCTTTTCAAATACTCTATACCATAAAGCCCTGATGAAAGGTTCCCTCAAGCAAGAGTACAGCGGGAAACGGATAACCTATCAGTGTTATTACTCTAAAACAAGGTTTGTACATTACTTAAATACGACATATATACGCTATAAACACGCTATAACTACGCTATATCTCTGTCATTTACACAGAACAGCACAAGAGTATACAGGATATCACCTTATTAAACGAAACAAGGCCCGATATACAATCGGGCCTTGTTTGATATATCATATTGTAAACCTGCTGTTATTTCAGAAGAGTAAACAAATCCAGTGTTTGCAGGATGATGTTTTTATCCGATAGATTCGAGTTCAGTTCCAATAGCATTTTCGTTTTATTGTTTTCCAATTTATTAGAAGCTTTAAACTCAATGTTTTTAAAGCGGTTGCTTAGCTGGATGTATTTTGCCGTATCGGTACCCAGATCCTGGTTCAGGAAATAACTCTTGATAAAGTTTCTCATGTCAAAGTTTCCGTACATATAGTTTTTAGACAGTTGCTTTTTAACCTTTTTTGAAAAGTCAGATTTGCCGTTATCTTTCAGGTAATCCAATCCGTTTGTGAATATAATGGCATCGCCTTCCTTCCTGATGAAAAGTCCGCCAAACTCAGCTGATTTTTTAACAAAATAGTACTCGTTTTCCTTTTGCAGAAGGTTTTTTCTCAACCCCAGCTTCAGCAATTTATCGGCCATTGTAGGATGCGTTGATGTAATTACGAATGAGAAAACCGGTTTTGTTTTTTTAACCACTTTCTCCTCTTCCACTTCTTCATATTCTTCATTATACGATGTTGTGGTAATGGTTTCATCGTAAGTTTTGATATTGTGAAGGAACATTGAGATGTCGCCATCCAGTAATTTTGCCGTTTCTTTTTCATCAATGACAGTCGTAAAGAAATCATTTATGATCTCAACATCCTGACTGTCGAGAGGAAGCTGTGAAAACGATTGCTCCATCAATAAAGGATAGTTTTTAAGCATTTCTCCGGTATCAAAGTGGTAAGACATATACGCCAGCGGTTCCTCCTTCGGGAAAAATTTAAAGATATCCTTATTCGGTTTTCTGTTGATTATTTTACGGGCAATTTTAGCCATTGGTTCCGAGTATTCGGCTGAGTATTCGATACGGGCTTTTTGGTCTTCGAAATAAAAATCGGCGTACATCCCTTCGATGGTGTATACTGATTTATAGATTGGAACTGTTGGCATGCTATGCAACATGTATTTAAAGGAGTTTATTTTATCGAATACCGATTGGAAATTAAACCAAATTGAAATATCAGAATCGGTTTTCACCTTATCGGAAGTTGGTGCCACAAATCCGTTTTCGAACATTGTTGCCAATTGGGCTTCCTGTTTCACCTGATCTTCGATACGTTTCAGTTGTTTTTCCCTTTCATACTCTTCGTCCAGTTTTTTGTAGTATTCTTCATTATATATCGAATCTGCTACAACGGTATCGACAACAGCATCGTCCTCAACAACTGCCGGGGGTGCTACGTCAAATTCTTCAGGATCCCCGATTTGTTTTTCCTTCAATTCTTCTACCACTTCATAAGCAGCAGTATCAACAACAACCATGGCAGTATCGACAGCAACTGCAGCAGAATCAAAGCTAATCTCCCTGAAAGAGTTGTAATTTGGTTCCAAAAGTTTATAAACCACCAGATTATTATCGTTCCACGCCATTGTATAATCTGCATTTTTAGGCGAGTAAACCCTGTATTTCGGATAGATTTTAATCGTAGCCGGAATAGAATCATTTTTGGCTTCATTTGACTCATCCACTTTCTTCTGGATGAAACCATTTAATCCTTTCACATCCAGCAACGGCATGTTGATTTGGTAATACGGGATTGTATCGGTAAAATTCCCATGCAGTGTAACGGCTTTCGATTTATCGATAAAAGAGGCAAATTCACTCAGTTTAGTTTTGGCTTCCTCACCGGTAATCATCTTGACAGCTTTGTGGTTAAGCAGGCTGTCAATGTTTACTTTTTGGGCAAACCGTTGCGTGTTGAACTGGACAAAATAGTCATAATTTTGCTTCTTCACCTGACCGAAAGTCAATACCGGAAGCATCAAAAGCAAGTAAAAATACTTTTTCATAATGTATTAAGGGATAAAGCTTATGGAGTTATTCATGAGTTTATTGTTATTTAAAACACTCCATATATTTTGTTTTAAAAACACCGTTTTCTTAGATTTAGACAGTTTCGTATTCGGGTTCTGGGCAGCAGCCACCTCTTTGTCAAAAGTATAAACTGCCGTGATGCTCGCTTTCGTCAAATCTTCCTTTCTGTCTTCATTTTTCGTCAGGTTTTTAGGTAACGGATAGGAAGCCATGCGTTCAAACTTTCCGTCCGTTTCTTTAAAATGAACCAGATTGTTCTTTTTATCAATTGTATTCAGGACCTTGTTGAGTGCCTCTATTGAAGCGTATGAAAAATTGATTTTGAAGATATAGTTACTGAAATCATGTGAGGTAGAAACATTGGAAATCCCTTTGATTTTAGACGCTTCGGTACGGAACCGGTTTAATTTCGATTTGATTTCCTCCTCATTCGGAATGGCAACCCCGTCGACTTCCTCCAGCATGATGGCCGATTTCATCTTAAGCCATGAATCTGAAAAATCGATTACAAGACTGTAATCCCCCGATTGATCCTTGTTATGCTTAATTTTTTCGGTAATCTCAAAGCAGCCCGTGAGCAGAAAGAAAACACTTATTAAAACCATTTTTTTCATGCTGCAAAAATAAGATATAATTAACATACTCCCATCATTTACAGGTTAAAGAATTTAATGCAAAATGAGTACCTTTACAGCCCAACATTTGAATATCAGAATATGTTTCCAATACACAGAGGCAGAAGATTGCGCGTGAACGAATCGATCAGAAGTTTAGTCCGCGAAACCAGTTTAAGTCCGACCGATTTCATGTTTCCCATGTTTATCATGGAAGGAGAAAACAACCAGATTGAAGTTCCTTCAATGCCAGGGATTTACCGCAGAACACTTGATTTAACCGTAGCAGAAGTAAAAGAACTTTACGCTTTGGGCATCAGGGCCGTTAATATCTATGTAAAAGTTAGCGACAATTTAAAAGACAATACGGGAAAAGAAGCCTGGAATCCGGAGGGGTTGATGCAAAATGCCATCCGCGCCATTAAGTCTGCCTGTCCTGAGATGATTGTCATGCCCGATGTAGCTTTGGATCCTTATTCGATTTACGGACACGACGGAATCATTGAAAACGGAGACGTAGCCAATGATGCCACCAACGAAGCCTTAGTAAAAATGGCCGTTTCCCATGCACAGGCCGGAGCCGATTTTGTGGCGCCGAGTGATATGATGGACGGGCGTGTATTGCGTTTGCGTCAGGGACTGGATGCTGCAGGTTTCCACAATGTGGGGATTATGAGTTATTCGGCCAAGTATGCTTCAGCTTTTTACGGGCCGTTCAGGGATGCATTGGACAGCGCTCCGAGAGAAGCCGATGTAGTGGTTCCGAAAGACAAGAAAACCTACCAGATGGATTATGCCAACCGTATTGAAGCCGTAAAAGAAGCATTATGGGATGTGGAAGAAGGCGCTGATATGGTGATGGTAAAACCCGGAATTGCCTATTTAGACATCGTACGTGAGGTAAAGAATGCCGTTGACGTGCCGGTAACCGTTTTCCATGTATCAGGTGAATATGCCATGATCAAAGCTGCTGCCGAAAGAGGATGGCTGGACCATGACAAGATCATGATGGAACAGCTGATGTGCATCAAACGTGCCGGAGCCAGTTTAATTTCGACTTATTTTGCCAAAGAGGCAGCCATTTTACTGAATAAAAAATAATGAAATATATTGTCCTTGCAGTTGCTGCATTTACTCTTTTTTCGTGTGGGAAAGAAGAAAAAAAAGAATCATTGTATCCGGCCGAACAGGAAACCGTTCAGACACCTGTTGCATTAGGAAAGGAAATTTTTGAAGGTAAGGGTGTTTGTTATTCCTGCCATAAACCAGAGGTTAAAACCGTTGGTCCGGCGATAAAAGACATTGCCAAAATCTACAAGGAAAAAGGCGGAAGCATTGCTGAATTCCTGAAAGAGAAAAGTGAGCCAATTGTAGATCCGAGTCAGTATGCGACGATGAAAACCAATTTTGCCATTACGCGCAACCTTCCCGAAGAAGAATTAAAAGCATTGGAAGCCTACATGCTCAGCTTTTCAAAATAGCATAAGAATCAAGTCATCCCCGGATGGCTTTTTTTGTTTTAAATCCTTACTTTTATGCAATGGAAACTGCTTTTATACCCTCGCCGTTGGGCATTACAAAAATTGAAGGAGACGAGAACGGCATTGCTGTAATATCTGTTTTATCAGAAGGTACAGCAACCAAAAAAGTTCCGGTTGTTTTACAAGAAGCCATTACCCAACTTCAGGAATATTTTGAAGGAAAAAGAACCGAATTCACTTTTAAGCTCAATCCGCAGGGCACCGAGTTCCAGCAAAAAGTATGGCAGGAGTTGCTTAACATACCTTTTGGAAAAACAATGTCATATCTTGATTTATCCAAAAAGTTAGGCGATGTGAAAGCCATCCGTGCCGTGGCTTCGGCCAATGGTAAAAACCCGTTATGGATTGTAGTGCCGTGCCACAGAGTTATCGGAAGTGACGGATCGTTAACCGGTTACGCCGGCGGTTTGTGGCGGAAAAAATGGTTGTTGGAGCATGAGAGTCCGTCCCAGCAGCAAAGTTTGTTTTAATTTTTTCAGGGCAGATTACAAGATATCCCTACAATTCTTTACATTCGTAACATAAACGCCAAAATGCCATTGTTATGCTTGACAAAATACAGCTCGACAACATTCTTTTTCTCGACATAGAAACCGTTCCTGAATTTGAGAACTTCACCGATCTGGATGAAACCAAAAAAGAACTGTTCGATCTTAAAACCAGATACCAGCGTAAGGACGATTTTACGTCAGAAGAATTTTATGACCGTGCGGGAATTTGGGCCGAGTTTGGAAAAATCATCTGCATCTCTGTAGGTTACTTTACCTTAAAAGGAGACATCAGGCATTTCAGGGTTACTTCCTTCTTTGGAGACGAAATCAAAATACTCAAAGACTTCTCGAACTTACTCAATAATCATTTCAGTTTGGCGCAACATGTTTTGTGTGGTCATAATGCCAAAGAATTTGACTTTCCGTTTATTGCGCGGAGAATGATTATACACAACATCCAAATTCCGCAAAAATTGAATTTATTTGGAAAGAAACCTTGGGAAGTGCCCCATCTGGATACTTTGGAATTATGGAAGTTTGGAGATTTCAAGCATTACACATCCCTAAAATTACTGACCAATGTGTTAGGCATCCAGTCGCCTAAAGATGATATTGACGGCAGTGAAGTGGCCCGTGTATTTTATGTGGATAATGACATCGACCGAATCGTGACTTATTGTGAGAAAGACGTGATTGCCGTGGCCCAGATTTTACTTCGGTTAAGAAGAGAAGATTTGTTGATTGAAGATGAAATTATTCATGTGTAAGGCATTCTAATCCGAAAACACATTGCGTATAAAAAATTAAATATCTTTACAAAAAATACACTTTATGGTTTTAAGCAGATTTTGGCTCGTAATTTTTATTTCATCTATTCTATTTGTGGTGGTAAGTTTATTTACCGGAAACAGTTATTCGATTGATTATGTATTGAACGGAAAGAAAGACGAACCCATCTTAGTTTCGGAGAAATATTTAAACCAGGTACCAAAATTTATTGCCGACAGCATTGAAAAAGCGCCGGACATGACCATGGTGGTCAACCGTGACACCATTAATGCCGATACTACCTATGTATACAAAAACCAAACTGTAAAAGTTTTTAGCGGTGTACAAAAATCGGATGGATTATTACCCACCTGTAAAAACAGTTTAATTGATTTAATTATTCCTTTGATTGCTTACTTAGCCTTCTTCTGTGGGTTAATGGAATTGCTGATTATATCGGGAGCTTCGGAAAAATTAGCTTCAAAGTTAAGTCCGGTTTTTGCCAAAGTCTTCCCTACTGTTCCAAAAAACCATGAATCGATATCGTATATGACGCTGAATTTTGCGGCTAATTTCCTTGGATTGGATTCGGCGGCAACCCCTTTTGGTTTAAAAGCCATGGAAAGTTTACAGGAAATCAATCCCGAAAAAGACAAAGCCAGCGATGCCCAGATTATGTTCATGTGTTTGCATGCTGCGGGATTGACCTTGATTCCGACATCCATCATTGGTTACCGTGCTGCAGAAAATGCATCCAACCCGGCCGATGTGATGCTACCTTGTATTATTACTTCATTTGTGGGAACAATAGCCGCTTTTATATTGGTGGGTATCAAACAACGTATTAATTTCAAGAGCGCTTCTTTAATTGTTGCTATTACAACCATTATTGCGGCGATTGCCGGATTGTTGTTTTATATTAACCGGTTGGATTTAATCGGTAAGAACTATTTCACCGGGAACCTTTCCGGATTGATGTTGATTTCCATTATTGCCATCACTTTGATTTTTGCTTTTAAGCATGAGAAAAAGTTCAGTGAGAAAGGCACAACCATCTTCGATACATTTGTTGACGGCGCCAAAAACGGGTTGAATACCGGGGTCAAGATATTTCCTTATGTGATGGGAATGTTAGTTGCCATTTCTTTCTTCCGCAACAGTGGTTTATTCGAAATTATCAGCAACGGGATTTCCTTTATTTTCTCGAATATCGGGGTGAGTAAACAAATCACTGATTCGTTGCCGGTAGCCATGTTACGACCGTTCAGCTCGGGAGGTTCGAGAGGATTCATGATTGATGCGATGCGTAATTTCGGTCCGGATTCCTTCACGGGACGTTTAGCTTGTATTTTTCAATGCAGTGCCGAAACCACCTTCTATGTGATTGCCGTATATTTTGGTTCGGTAAATATTAAAAATACCCGTTATACTTTAGGCATGATGTTACTGGTTGATTTGATTTGTGTTATCACGGCCATTATGGTAGCCAGCTGGTTTTTTTAATCTTGTAAGAGGTTATTCATATTTACAATAAATTAATCTGAAAAAACCATTTTTTTGGACTGGTTATGAACAAATTTGCTAATTTTATCCCGCCCAAATTTATGAATATGAAAAAATCTACTTTAGCCTTACTGGCCCTGTTTTTTCTGATGCCGGTTATTTCTTTTGCGCAAGATGAAGTAATCGAGAGTGATATCAATGCTGAGAATCCGCAGAAAGTAAAAATTTTAGATCTTTCCAATAAGCAACTTACCAAAATACCGCCGGAAATTGGAAGGTTTGTCAATGTTGAGAAATTGTACCTTAGAAACAATCAGATTGTTTCATTGCCGATTGAAATCAGTAAACTGGTAAAGCTGAAAGAATTGTATCTGAATAACAATCAGATCCAGAGATTCCCAATCGAAATCTGTAAGCTGATCACACTTGAAAAACTGGAATTGAGCCGTAATAAAATGGAATATGTTTCGACTTCAATTGCCAAGTTGACCCGATTGAAAAAACTTGATCTAAGCAATAATAAAATTGATGAGTTACCGGCAGAAATGGCTGGATTGGTTAATTTAACCGAGTTGAACTTTTCGACGAATACCATCAAAGCTATTTTCCCCGGATTTGAAAACTGCCGATCTTTAAAAGTGTTGAATGCAGGAGGCAACCGGATTGAGATCCTTCCGGCTGAAGTAGGAGCTTTAACAAACCTGACTTCATTATCGGTTAACCAAAACAGGATTAGTGTACTTCCGAATGAGATTGGTAACCTTGCCAATTTACAGACACTCAATGTAGAGAAAAACCTGATCCGTAAAATACCGAATTCTATAGGTAACCTGGTTCAATTAAAAGTCGTTGATCTTGACGAAAACCAATTGAAGTCACTTCCTGAAGAAATGATCAATCTCGTAGCATTAAAAGAGTTGTATTTAGGAACAAACCCTTGGGCCATATTCCCGGACAACTTAAAACCTTTATTGGAAAAAATGCTTTACGGTCAATCCGATTTAGTAAAAAAACTGGTGACAACACCAAAGCCATAAAATTCTTAAAGCCGATTTCCAATCGGCTTTTTTAGTAATAATTAGTATCTTTACGCAACAAAAAATAACTCCATGGACTTTATATACCAAGACCCTTATCCTATTTTAAAGGATGATACACAATACAAGAAATTAACCTCTGATTATGTAAAAGTTGAGCAGTTGGGTGACCGTGAAATTTTAACAGTAGATCCCAAGGGGTTGGAATTATTGGCTCAGGAAGCCATGAATGATGTTTCTTTCATGTTGCGTTCGGCGCATTTACAAAAACTGAAAAATATTATTGACGATCCGGAAGCTACCGATAATGACCGTTTTGTTGCGTACAACTTATTACAGAATGCAGCGGTTGCCGTTGACGGTGAATTACCTTCATGCCAGGATACCGGAACGGCTATTGTCATGGCTAAAAAAGGAGAAAGTGTATACACCGGTGCAGATGACGGTGAATGGTTATCAAAAGGAATTTTCAATACGTTCCAGAACAAAAACCTACGCTATTCACAAATTGTTCCCATCTCAATGTTTGAGGAGAAAAATTCAGGTTCGAACCTTCCGGCGCAAATTGATATTTATGCCAAAAAAGGATCATCGTATGAGTTTTTATTTTTGACCAAAGGTGGTGGATCGGCGAATAAAACCTTCTTATACCAAAAAACAAAATCATTACTGAATGATAAATCGATGGAAGAATTCATCCGTGAAAAAATCATGGATTTAGGTACGGCTGCGTGTCCACCATACCACTTGGCCATCGTTATCGGAGGTACATCAGCAGAAGCAAACTTAGCGGCAGTTAAAAAAGCATCGGCAGGATATTTCAATAATTTGCCTACTTCCGGAAACATGTCGGGTCAGGCCTTCCGTGATTTGGAATGGGAAGCAAGAGTTCAGCAAATTTGCCAGGAGAGCCAGATTGGAGCACAATTTGGCGGTAAATACTTAACACACGATGTACGTGTGATCCGTTTGCCACGTCATGCTGCGTCCTGTCCGGTTGGAATGGGAGTATCGTGTTCTGCAGACAGAAACATCAAAGGAAAAATTACCCAAGACGGTATTTTCTTAGAGCAACTGGAAACCAATCCGAAGCAATATTTACCGGAAACAGCCCCGCATTTAGAACCGGCTGTCGAAGTTAATCTGAACCGTCCGATGCAGGAAGTATTGGCCGAGCTTTCAAAATACCCAATCAAAACCCGTTTAAAACTTAACGGAACTTTAATTGTAGCCCGTGACATTGCACATGCAAAAATCAAAGAATTACTCGATGCCGGAAAACCGATGCCAGAGTATTTCAAGAATCATCCTGTATATTACGCAGGTCCGGCAAAGACTCCGGATGGAATGGCTTCTGGAAGTTTTGGTCCAACAACGGCTGGACGTATGGATGTTTACGTTGACGAATTCCAGGCGGCAGGCGGAAGCATGATTATGCTTGCCAAAGGAAACCGCAGTAAAGATGTGATGAATGCGTGTAACAAATACGGAGGATTCTATTTAGGATCGATTGGTGGTCCTGCTGCAATTTTGGCCAAAGAAAACATCTTATCGGTTGAAGTGGTTGATTTTGAAGAATTAGGAATGGAAGCCGTACGTAAGATTGAAGTAAAAGATTTCCCGGCTTTCATCATAACGGATGATAAAGGAAATGATTTCTTTTCCAACTTATAAGATTTACAAAATAATTTATAAAAGAGAAAACCCCGGAGATGAACTTCGGGGTTTATTTTTATATGAATCTCAAAATCGATAACTATTCAACATACAATACCAATCCTTTCAGGTAATGTCCTTCCGGGTGGTAAATATTTGTTGGATGATCAGGTCCTTGGGACAATTTGTGCAGAACCCTGATATTTCTTCCAGTTTCAATCGCAGCAGCAGCTACCGTATTGTAAAACAACACATCATCGATTACCTGCGAACAGGAGAATGTGAACAAAATTCCTTTGGGAGCCAATGCTTTTAATCCGGCAATGTTCAAACGTTTGTATGCTTGGGTAGCCGTATGCTTGCTTTTGATACTTTTTGCAAAAGCCGGTGGATCCAGAACAATCACATCATATTGTTGGGTATGTTCTTTCATGAATTCGAATACATCTGAAGCAACCGGACTATGATTAGACCCAGGGAAATTCAACTGCATGTTTTTATCGGCCAGATCAACGGCTTTTTGGGATATATCAACAGAAGTTACCAATTCGGCACCGGCACTCATGGCATAGATAGAAAAACCTCCGGTATAACAGAATGTATTTAACACCTTTTTACCTTTCGCGTATTCACCCAAAAGTTTACGGTTATCTCTCTGATCCAAAAAGAAACCTGTTTTTTGACCTTCCACCCAGTTTACGGCAAAGAGGATATTGTTTTCTTTTGCAACCGTATCAGTAGTGTCACCGAAAAGGAAAAAGTCTTTTCCGGTATTAGGTAGTGTACCGCTGCTTTTGCAGTAAACAGTTGTACAATGTTCAGGGAAATTGGTTTTGATTGCTTCCGCTATTTTTTCGATTTGGTAATAAATTCCGGAAGAATGTGCCTGTAATACCCAGTTCTTATCGTAATAATCGATAATCAAACCCGGAATACCGTCACCTTCACCATGGATCAAACGGAAAGCATTTGTAACTTCCAGATCCAATAATTTCAGTCGGAGTTCCCAGGCTGATTCCAGTTTTTCTTTCCAGAACGTTTCCGAAAAAGTTTCTTTGGCAAACATCAGAATACGGACCACGATACTTCCTTTATCACTAAAGTAACCGGTACCCAGATGGTTGTTATTGGAATCGACCACATCGATCATTTCACCATCGTTGATTTCCTGTGTCACACCATAAACGGCTCCACTGAAAACCCAGGGATGGCGTCGTTGAATTGATTTTTCTTTACCTGCTTTTAAGATAACTTTCGGATAGGACATTTTGTATGAGTTTAGATGCGTGAGGGATGGAAGCAGTCTACCGTGTAGCGCGTACAGCCCGGCCGTTTTTTGTCCTGAATCCCTTCAGGGGCAAAAAAAGGACACGCCCAAATTATTTTGCAAAGCTATGATTTATTTTAATAAAAAAAGAGGCTGATTGCCCAACCTCTTCTCTCGTTTTATAGTTTGAATTATTTGATTATTTTTTAGTAAACTTTTTACTGATTGTCTTTTGTCCGTCGTTAACCTCCAGAACGTATAATCCGGCGGCTAAATCTGAAACATTAATATCTTTTTGATTTAGTTTACCTGCTTTAATTCTCTGACCATTCAGATTATAAATAATATAAGACACACTTCTGTCATCAATCATGGTGATATTTATGGTACTTTCAACCGGATTAGGATACATGTCAAAATCAAAAACACTAGCTTCATTGGCAATGGCCGTCGCATTAATGGTTTGCGGTGCCGCCGGTGCCCCGATATTCACGGTATAATCTTCCACCTCTCCATAAGTGAAGGTTTCACAAGGCGAAGGTGCTGCGTTGTATTTCATCGAAACCCTCATTCTGGTTGTACCTGCCAAGGCTGATGCTGGC
The DNA here is from genome assembly GCF_023634845.1 of Flavobacterium amniphilum. Lineage (GTDB taxonomy): Bacteria > Bacteroidota > Bacteroidia > Flavobacteriales > Flavobacteriaceae > Flavobacterium > Flavobacterium amniphilum. Next base: position 188,118 of record NZ_JAMLJL010000001.1, read on the forward strand.
ACGGTAAAAGTACTTGATAAATTAGCATTGCTTGAGGATGATCCCGAAGCAACTTGCTCAGTAGATTCGAAAGTTCCGTTTTTATTGTAATCAATCCATACCGCCCAGAATTCAGTATAGGCAGAACCTGTAAAACCGGTGCTATAGGTAATCGTATTTGATCCATACGGAACATTCCCCACTAAGTTTGTGAAATCAGCATACCCAGCATTAGCTCCGGTTGCATTCGAAATTCCTCCTATGGCAACATAATCGATAAACTCATCTGCAACACTGTTCCCTTTAGAGGCACAATAGCTAATTGTAACCGGCGATGTCGTTACTGCAACCGTATTACTCGATGCTGATAAATTTCCGGCTGCATCCCTTGCTCTTACGGAAAACGAATACGTTGTAGAAGATGTTAATCCGGAAACTGCAGCACTGTTAGTTGATGATGTTGAAAGTAAGGTTGCGCCATTATAAATATTATATCCGGTTACACCTACATTATCTGTTGAGGCTGTCCAGGTTAAATTTGTTGATGTTGATGTTGTTCCCGAAGCAGCCAGATTAGTTGGTGCTGTAGGTGCCTGTGCATCTACAACCGTATCAATAGAAGTCCGCCAAACTCCCCTTCCGTAAGTTCCTGCGGTAATATTGTTATCGACATAATTAATTTCCAGATCTGTTACCGGAACATTAGGCAGATTTGTATCGAAAGGTTCCCAAGCCGATAAACTGTCATCCCTGTAATACACTCCCAATGAAGTTCCTACATACAAAGGATTCAAAGAATTATTTCCCTGGTGTACAATTACATTTTTCCCAATTGATGGTAATCCAGTGTTGATACTGGCAAAAGTTGCACCGGAATCTGTTGATTTATACACCTGACCGGAAGTTCCCTGTGTCACAGCATACAGAATTGTACTATTTGAAGAATGGACCTTTATATCCTTAACTGTGGTAGGGAAAGTATAAATCAGAGTAAAAGTAGTTCCTTTATTTGTACTCTTGTATAAGTTAGCCGCATCAGATACATACATTACATTATCGTTAGAAGGATCAACGATTACATTTTCCACATTGGAAGAGAATGTAGTCGTACTTCCTGTCCATGAAGTTCCGTTTAATTTGTACACTTTTGTGTACCCTCCAAAGACTTCTCCGGCTGAGTTTATCGCCAAAGGAGTTACCCAGTTTCCGGTTGCAGGACCGGTAATTGTTGAAGTCAAACTGTTGCCTCCATTTGTTGTTACATATAGATTAGACCCTGACTGGATGAAACCATAATACTTACTGCTGTTATTAGGATCCACACCGGTATCCATACCATCAGCGCCATAATAATTTTTCCATTGACTACCACTGTAAGCATAACCTCCATTGTCCTGTAATCCACCAACCATATTCCCGGAGGATTGTTTGGAAACTGCAATTTTATAAAATTGTCCAATTTGTAATCCTGTTGTCAAACTTGCGAAAGACGTTCCGTTATCTGAAGACACATAAATACCGCCATCACTTCCGCAGTATAATTTATCTCCATAATATCTCAGAAAATGAATATCAGCGTGTGTGTAAGTTGCCGAAGTTGGTGAGCTCCAGCTATTCACTTTAGTGAATGAAGCTCCTCCATTAGAACTTTTCCACACATTCAGACATCCTGTAAACACAACCTCTGCATTGGTTCTTGAAACACCCAAAGCCATGTCATACCACGCCTGTGTCGATTCAAAAATGTCGTTGCTTGCGGCAGTTTTTGAGAATGATGTTCCACTGTTTGTGGAACGGTACAATCCCTGAAAGCCATTTCCAGTCGTTGCGCTTAAAACATATACATATGCTGAATTTGCAGGTGTAACTTCAATAGCTAATCTACCTGAACTTGCAGGTAATCCTGAAGTAACTGCAGAAAATGTTGCTCCAGCGTCTGTTGATTTATAGAAAGCTGATGAAGTAACGGCATATACTGTATTAGGATCACCCGGTTTCAATTTAATATCTTTAATATTACCGCTCAAAACATTCGTCCAAGCCACTCCGGCATTAGTAGTTCTATATAAACCTGCACTGGTAGCTACCCATAGGGTACTGGGATTTGTAGGATGAATAAAAATATCTGCCGCCCTTGTAGATGTATTGGCAAATGATAATCCGGTGGTATTCCATGTGGCTCCTCCATCAGTTGATTTCAAAACTCCAATTGAATAAGTATCACCAGCATCTTTATCTCCAGTTGCAATATAAATTATATTGGAATTTGTGGGATCTGTAACGATTCCTGAGACACCAATTTGTGGCAACTCATCGGATAATGGCATCCAGCTGCTTCCTGCGTTTGTTGATTTCCATATACCTCCAGCCGGGGTACCAACATAAATGACACTTGCATTATTGGGATCAACATATACTACATTAACCCTTCCCTGACCAGCCGACCAAGATCCGGTGATGGTATGAGAAAATGGTCCAACAGGTTGCCAATTAGTTACTTTAGCAGATAAAGTATTTCTTTTAGATTTTTTAGCATTCTTTTTACTCTTCCAGGCAGCCCATGTTTCTGAAGGTGTGATTAAAGTCCCGTTTGGATGCGAATTACTCCTCCAATAATACTCCCAACGCATGAAAGGTTTGTATCCTGATCCTTTTTTATTTTTATCATGATTTGACCAATAAGCATCAAAAGAAGCTACCATCTGATCAATGGTTAATTCTTTTCCTTTTGCTTTCATTGTAGCGTCAGCCATCCAGGGTGCATCTGAATTAAACTGAGCAGACATATTTAATGAAGGAGCCAAAACTAACATCCCAATCTTCATTAAGAAAGTAATTTTTTTAAATGCCCTGTTTTCCATGCTTTTTAGTTTTAAAGAAAAAAAGAGACCTCATGTGAGGTCTCTTGATTAAAGTTTTTCTATTTTTTAGCGAACTTTTTAGTGATCGCTTTTTGTCCGTCATTAACTTCCAAGATGTATAATCCTGAAGCCAAATCAGAAACGTTGATTTCCTGACCTCTCAATTTTCCGGTTTTTAATGATTGACCCATTAAATTGAAAATCTGGTAAGAAACACTGCGGTTATCCAACATTCTGATGCTTAATGTGTTTTCTGTTGGGTTTGGATACATATCGAAGTCGAATACATTTGATTCGTCAGCGATAGTAGCATCACCACCTACGGTAGCAATTGCAGAAGCACCGATATTAACCGTATAATCTTCAACTTCACCATATGTAAAAGTTTCACAAGCAGTTGAAGTAGCACCATATTTCATTTGAACCCTCATTCTGGTATTACCTGCCAAAGCAGTTGTAGGTACGGTGAAAGTTGATGATAAGTTTCCGCTGCTTGAAGAAGAACCAGCTACCACTTTTTCTGATGTTTCAAATGTACCGTTTTTGTTGTAATCGATCCAGATTGACCAGTATTCAGTATAAGCAGACCCTGTGAATCCGGCACTGAAAACGATAGTGTTTGAACCATAAGGAAGATTAGCCACTAAAGCAGTGAAGTTTCCGTAACCTGCATTAGCACCTGTAGTATTAGTCATTCCGTTAAGCGCCACGTAGTCGATGTATTCGTCAACCACACTGTTTCCTTTAGAATTACAATAAGTAGTTCCTCCCGCTAAAGTAGTTACGTTAACCGCGTTACTTGCAGCTGATAAATTTCCGGCAGCATCTTTTGCTTTTACTGTGAATGTGTAAGCAGTTGAAGCTGTTAATCCGGCTACAGTAGCTGAATTAGTAGTAGCAGTCGTAACTAAAGTAGAACCGTTGTAAATGTTATATCCGGTAACCGCAACATTGTCTGTTGAAGCTGTCCAAGTCAAATTCGTAGAAGAAGAAGTTGTTCCGGATGCAGCAAGGCTTGTTGGTGTTGAAGGCGGAGTTGTATCTGTACCACCACCTGAATAAGCAGCACCTACACCTACAGCATACCATGCATTTGTAGTAGCGATTACTTCAGCAGATCCGGCTCCGTATAATTCGGTAGCCGATTGGATTGAATAGGTTCTTGCATTTGCAAAAGTTGAATTTGCCGATAGGTAGTTTGCTTCAGTACGGTAAGCAATTTTAGCCGCTTTATCTACTGTGATACCTGTAACGTTAAATGCATTACCAATGTCGTTTGTTCCTGATTTACCTACAGATAAAATATAGAACCAGTGGTTCAATACACCTGAGTTTGTGTGTACACCACAGTAGTCGTTTGACTGAGTAGGTGTACAGTTAGGATTCACCCAGTAAGTTCCGCCGTAAGTATCCGGTTGGCCTTCAGCATTAGGGTTGCTCATGGAACGTAACGCTGCGTGACCAGATCTCATTTCGATATCTTCACCGATTAACCAAGGTTGTTTCGATGGTGCAGCAAAGAATTCTACACAAGCTGCCCAGATATCAGAGAAACCTTCATTCATGGCTCCTGATTCTTTTTGGTAAGCAAGATCTGCCGTATAGGTACAAACCGCGTGACCGATTTCGTGTGCTGCAACGTCTAAAGAAGTCAATGCATTGAATCCTCCTGATCCGCTACCGTCACCATATGTCATACGTGAACCATCCCAGTAAGCATTGTTATAGTTACTGCTGTAGTGAACATAACTGTTGATTTTAGCTCCGGCATTGTTGAAGCTGTTTCTTGAATGTACCGTGTTGAAATAGTCGTAAGTCATTTCGGCACCCCAATGTGCATCCAAAGCTGCATTATCTTTATTGGTATTATTAAATTCAGCAGCCGTCCAGTTGTTATCTGTATCTGTAAAATTTACAGCAGCTGAATAATTAGTACCTTTTTTCATGTTATAGGTTTGCATTCCGCCACTTCTTGTGTTATCCTGCAGGATATAAGAAGAACCGCTTAACAAGGTTTGGATGGTTTGTGAACCGCTGTAACGTGTAGCTGCTGTTGCGGCCACAACCATAGAAGGTACCTTGAACAAATCTACGTAAGTTCCTCCGGCATCCAGATGCTTACCATGGCTATGCTCCCCAACGTGTTTGATTGTCGCGTTGTAAAAAAGGATTTGTCCGTTTTTGGCATCCACATAAACATCTCCCCTGCTAACTGGTGCTGTTGCGTAGATATCAAATTTATAGGCCAATTTAACCTCATTACCATCAACCGGTAATAATACCAATTCTCCAGATGGTTTTGAATAATTCATTTTAGAAGCTTCGGCAGAATTATCCCACATGTATTGCTTCGCCCCGATTTGTGCAATTGCTTTATTTAAAGCAGCATCTGCAGAAAGGGAAGCTCTTGTATCGATGTCACCGATGTTGTAATATTCACCCGACATGGATTTCACTTTTCCATTTTTAGAATGCACAGAATAACTGGCAAATTCTACTTTAATTCCTTGATGGAATAATTGAAATTTTTCGTGGGTAAACCCTAGATTGTCTGAATCTGTTTTGATTTTTGAGAAGGCCTGATTCCCTCTTAGGCCTAATTGGGTTTTGAATAACGTTTGGGAATCTGAACTTTTGTAGCCGGCATCTTCGTTGAAAGAAATAAATCCGGGAGTTCCGTTTTGGTTTTTTTCAATTTTGTTTACGTTCTTGTCTGTTTCCTGTGCAAAGGAAGACAAAGTAAACAACGACAATGCGGTAAGCGAGGCTAAACCGCGTAGTTGTTTTCTCATAGTTTGTTTGGTTTTGGTTGGTTAATAATTTGTTTTTCTTGTCAAAAAATCAATATTTATGCATAATTCTTAACAATTACAAAAACTAAGCAAAACGTGTTGTTTTTTGACATTTTTCAATGATAAACGCGTTTTATTCATTTAAAACCAAAAATATGTTAAAATATTGAAATAAAAATATGGTAAAACCATATTATTTGTTAATACCATAACAAAAAAAGGCCGTGATTATCACGGCCTTTTTAAAGATTTTTAAATTATAATTTAAAATACCATTTCCGGTATTTCCCCTTCAATGATAAGGTTTGCCTCGGTTGCATTAATAATATCTTCGACAGAAACACCCGGTGCTCTTTCCAATAATTTGAAACCATTTGGCGTAATTTCAAGAACCGCTAATTCAGTTACTACTTTTTTAACACAACCAACACCTGTTAGTGGTAAAGTACATTTTTTTAAGATTTTAGATTCTCCTGCTTTATTCACGTGCATCATGGCAACAATGATATTTTCTGCAGAAGCTACTAAATCCATGGCTCCTCCCATTCCTTTAACCATTTTCCCCGGAATTTTCCAGTTAGCAATATCGCCGTTTTCAGAAACTTCCATAGCGCCTAAAATAGTTAAATCCACTTTCTGCGCACGGATCATTCCAAAACTGAAAGCTGAATCAAAGAAACTTGCTCCAGGCAATGTTGTAATGGTTTGCTTTCCGGCATTGATCACATCAGCATCTTCTTCTCCTTCAAAAGGAAAAGGGCCCATACCTAAAACACCGTTTTCCGATTGGAATTCAACCGAAATATCTTCACGTACATAATTGGCAACCAAAGTAGGTATCCCTATACCTAAATTTACATAATAACCATCTTTTACTTCTTTAGCTATTCTTTTTGCAATTTCTTCTTTACCTAATGCCATGATTAACTTTTTTGTCTTACGGTACGTTGTTCAATTCTCTTTTCAAATTTCTCTCCCTGAAAAATACGGTTGATCATAATTCCCGGAATATGAATTTGATTGGGATCCAAAGTCCCTGCAGGTACAAGCTCTTCCACTTCAGCAATAGTAATTTTTGCAGCTCCGGCCATACAAGCATTGAAGTTACGTGCGGTTCCTTTAAAAATCAGGTTTCCGGCTTCATCGCCTTTCCATGCTTTTACGATTGAAAAATCAGCTTTATAAGCTAATTCCATCACGTGCATTTTACCATTGAACTCCCTTGTTTCTTTTCCTTCGGCTACTTCGGTACCAAAACCGGCAGGTGTAAAAAAAGCAGGAATTCCGGCTTGGGCAGCACGGCATTTTTCGGCTAAAGTTCCCTGTGGAGTCAATTCAACTTCCAATTCTCCTGAAAGCATCTGACGCTCAAATTCGGCGTTTTCACCCACATAAGAAGAAATCATTTTTTTGATCTGACGTTTTTGTAATAACAATCCTAATCCGAAATCGTCAACTCCTGCATTGTTAGAAATACAGGTTAAATCCGTTATATTTTTTTCCACCAATTCGGCGATACTATTTTCAGGAATTCCACAAAGGCCGAAACCTCCCAGCATGATCGTCTGACCATCTTTAATATCGTGCAATGCCTCTTGAACGTTGTTTACTTTTCTGTTAATCATTAGTTGGTTGTTTTAGTCCAGATGGAAGCAGCATCCTTTTATTATTTTAAAATAAGAGATACAGCCTACAACAGCTGGAAAAGCTTCAAATACAATTTAATTTATTTTAAATTCGTCTGTGTTGTTTTCTTCTTCTGGTTTTACGGCTGTTGAATCTCTTGAAATAGAATCGTTTTCTATTCTTCTTTCAGGAGCTGTATAACAATCTACTTTTATAGATAGGTCTTTAGGTTTTTCAAATGCCTCTTTAGAAACATTTAAAGTAGGATCTGCATAACATTTTTTCATGAACAATGCCCAGATTGGCAATGCCATTGTTGCGCCTTGACCGGAAGCCAATGTTCTAAAGTGGGCTGAACGATCCTCATTACCTACCCAAACTCCTGTAGCCAGATTAGGCACCATTCCCACAAACCAACCATCCGACTGGTTTTGTGTAGTTCCCGTTTTTCCTGCAATAGGATTTTCAAACATATACGGATATCCAGTCACTCTTTCAAATTTCCAACCTCCGCCTTGGGTTCTTAAACGTCCACCTGAACCAGATTCAGTAACTCCTTCCATTAATTTGATAACAGCATAAGCAACATCTTTGCTCAATACATCTTTTGATTCCAGTTTCGGTTCAAAAATCACGTTTCCGTTTTTATCTTCTATTTTAGTAATTACCTGTGGTTTTAAATAAATTCCCTGATTAGCAAAAGAGCTGAACGCAGCCACTAAATCCCTGACTGTCATATCAACAGCTCCCAAAGCAATTGAAGGTTGTGACGGAATATCAGATTCAACACCTAGTTTTTTTACTAAGTCAATTACTGCATCTGGTCCGGTACGGTCGATTAATTTAGCAGAAACCGTATTCACTGAGTTAGCCAATGCTTTTTTAAGGGTCATCATACCGCGATACTTGTGATCAGAGTTTCTTGGCTCCCAATCTTCTGTAACATTATGTCTCCCTTTACGGATCATGAAAGGTCCATCGACAATGGTATCACAAGGTGACATTCCTAATTGTTCAATAGCCGTAGCATATACAAACGGTTTGAATGTTGATCCTACCTGACGTGCTCCCAAACCAACGTGGTCATATTGGAAATAACGGTAATCGATACCTCCCACCCAAGCCTTCACAAAACCGGTTTGCGGTTCCATAGCCATTAATCCCGGTTGAAGAAAATGTTTGTAATAACGGATGGAATCATAAGGTGTCATGATGGTATCCCTGTCGCCTTTCCAGCTAAAAACCGTCATTTTAGTTTTAATGTAAAACGATTTTTTGATTTCATCCTCATCTTTTCCATTTTCAGATAAAATTCTCCAACGCTCTGTATTGCGCATAGAACGCTCCATGATTTTATCGATATCAGCTTCCTGGATATTCACGAAAGGGGCAGTTTTGTTTTTCTTCATCTCTATGAAGAATTCCTGCTGAAGGTTTGCCAAATGCTCTTTTGATGCTTCTTCGGCATATACTTGCATTCTCGAATCAATGGTTGTATAAATTTTTAATCCGTCAGAATAGATATTATAATCTGAACCGTCTTCTTTTTTATTTTCCAATACCCATTTTTTCATGTAATCACGAAGGTATTCCCTAAAATAAGTTGCAGTCCCTTCGTTATATTTTTCAGGTGTAAATGTTAAGTTGATCGGTTTTGCCTGGAAGTTTTCTTTTTGTGAAGTGGTTAAGAATTTATTCTTTTCCATTTGCTTCAACACCACATTACGTCTGTCTTTCACCATTTCTTCACGTTTCAACGGATTAAACAATGATGGGTTTTTCAACATTCCTACCAACATGGCTGCTTCAGCCACTGTTAAATTTTTAGGCTCTTTGGCAAAGTAAACTTTTGCCGCCGAACGTATTCCAACTGCCGTATTAATAAAATCGGCTTTGTTCAAATACATGGCAATAATTTCATTTTTAGTGTATTGACGTTCCAAGCGGATAGCAATAATCCATTCCTTTGCTTTTTGAATAATACGGAATGGTAAAAAACGGGAACCTTCACCATGGAATAAAAGTTTAGCCAACTGTTGCGTCAACGTACTCGCCCCACCACTGGTACCTGCACTTAAGACCGCTCTCATTGTTCCTCTTCCGTCTATTCCGGAATGGTCATAAAAACGTTCATCTTCTGTAGCTACCAAAGCATTTACCAAATGTTTGGGCAAATCTTCATATTTAACCGGTGTTCTGTTTTCGTTAAAAAATTTACCAATTACCACTCCGTCAGAAGAGATAATTTCGGTAGCCAAATTTGATTCCGGATTTTCCAGCTCCTCAAATGATGGCATCGATCCAAAAAGTCCCCACGAAGCAAAAAGAAAGAATAATAAAACTCCTCCAAATCCCATGAAGAAGAACTTCCAGAATTTTTTCACATACGGTGAATAATCCGGTTTTTTAGTATTTAATTTTTGATTTGCCATCTTATTTTTTTTCTGTTGATTCAATTCTGAAGCCTATTTCCGTAATTCCGTTTAACACTTCAACTCCTTTTACTTTTCCGGTTTGTCTTACGGCCTGTTGTATGGATACTTTGTATTTTCCGTTTTCAGGAAAAGTAAAATTCTCATGATACCAAAGTTTGCTTTCCTTAATATCTGACCATCCTTCTCCCATTAATGTTCCGTCGGGATTTGCCATTTGGTATTCAAGTGTATCCACCTTGATTTTTCCTTTTGGTTCTTCCATTTTAACAATCAGAAACAGGTTACTGAATTCGTAATCATCGTTATTCCGTACATTAATAAATAAATTAACCGGATCTTTTGATGCCGTCCGGTCAAAATTGAATGTTACTACACTGTCACGATTCCAACCGTTATCAATAGTATGGTATTCATCGTAAATTTGTGTTTCATCACACGACACCAGTAACAGTGCGGAGAAAAAAAACAACAGACTATTTTTTAGTATCTTTCTTGTCATTTCTAAACTTAGAGCGGTTTGGTTTGTTTTCCTTTTTTTCACCTCCAGCCGGTTTTGGCTCTTTATTTTTACTTTGGTTTTGGCCTTGAGCCTGGTTTTGAGCCTGAGATTGCTTTTGGCCTTGAGCCTGACCTTGGTTTTGTTGTTGAGGACGGCGTTTTTTATTGTTTTTCTTTTTAGGTTGGTCGAAACGGGTTAAACTATCCTGACCCATTGCATTCTGGAATGTTTTTTCAACTTCAGGTTTACCAGCCTCAATTGCATAATCTTCTAACGCAGAAACTTTTGTTTTCTGTTTATTCAACTTAATAATTTCTTTTACATGCTCTGCTTTTAAAACATGCCATTGTGAAAAATTATCGGTGTATGAAAACCACATCAACCCTTTAAAAATATCTATTTTCTGACATACCGCTTCTCCTTTATCCGTATAAAGTTTGGTCTCCATATCGGGTAAATCTTTTAAAGCATCCATGTAAGTATCCAATTCATAATTCAAACAACACTTCAGTTTACCACACTGACCGGCAAGTTTTTGAGGATTCAGTGATAATTGTTGATAACGTGCAGCTGAAGTATTTACGCTTCTGAAATCAGTTAACCAAGTCGAACAACACAGTTCACGCCCACAAGATCCAACACCGCCCAAACGTGATGCTTCCTGACGGAAACCAACCTGTTTCATTTCAATACGGATTTTGAATTCGCCAGCGTAGTCTTTAATCAATTGGCGGAAATCGACACGGTCATTTGCCGTGTAATAGAAAGTAGCTTTGGATGCGTCGCCCTGGAATTCAATATCTGAAATTTTCATTTCCAGTTTCAAAGCAATCGCCAATTCACGGGCACGTACCTTCATAGGTTCTTCCCTGTCACGTGCTTCGCTCCAGATGTCGATATCTTTTTGTGATGCTTTTCGATAAACTTTCGGAACTTCTCCTTGATGATTAACTCCTTTCTTCTTCATTTGAACCTTAACCAATTCGCCGGTTAACGTCACAATTCCTACATCATGCCCCGGAGAAGATTCGGTTGCTACAATATCACCGATACTTAAAGTCAGCTTTTCTGAATTCCTGAAGAATTCTTTACGTCCATTTTTAAAACGGACTTCAATACAGTCAAAAACTTCCTGTCCGCCCGGCAAACTCATGTTTGCCAACCAGTCAAAAACAGTCAATTTATTGCAGCTATCGGTGCCGCAGGTACCATTATTTTTACACCCCTTTGGCGCTCCGCCAGTAGAGGTTGAACAACTATTACATGCCATAATTTCTATATATATTGGTCATTCCGTTTTTGTAACGAAACTACTATTGCCAAATTACTTACTGAGGGTAAAGATACATATTTTAAGTTCCAAAAAAGAAATCCCAAATACCAATTTTTTCATTTTGGAATCCGGGATTTAAAATCTGTTTATTTTGAAAATTTATTCGGTGATTTTGAATAGTTTATCTGACAAACGAACTCTGAAAGGCACGTTAAAAGTTACCTTATCACCTGCCTTACCAACAGCATCCGAACTACCATTCACACGCATTTCACCAATTTCCATTTCCTGATTACCGGTAGTAGGTCCGGAAATGATAATCTTGTCTCCTTTTTTTACTTCTCCGTTAGTGATCAAAAACTGGGCTACGCCTGCTTTTACATAATAATGTTCTGCTTTGCCCAAAATGGTTTTCTTGATTTTCAGTTTCTGACGGATATTTCTTGGTTTTTCTTCACCGGTTGCTTTGGCCAAAGAAACGGCATCCGGTTCCCCTGATTTTTTAAACACCAATGAATCCGATTTTCCTTTTCTGAAAATTTTATTTCCAACCTGGATTCCTCTTCTTCTTTTTACTTGTTCAGCCAGTGACAGATGCGTAGTTTCAAGACATTCTGACGAACAGCAGTTTTCCATTTTTTCTGCACATTCATCACATTGGATGAATAACAAATGACAACCGTCGTTCGCACAATTTGTATGGGTATCACAAGGTTTTCCGCATTGGTGACATTGTGCAATGATGTCATCCGTAATTCTTTCACCTAAACGGTGGTCGAATACGAAGTTTTTACCAATGAATTTGCTTTCCAGTCCTTCTTCTTTGATTTGCTTCGCATAATTAATGATACCTCCTTCTAATTGGTATACATTCTTAAAACCTTGATGCTTGAAATAAGCCGAAGCTTTTTCACACCGGATACCTCCGGTGCAATACATTACCAGGTTTTTATCTTCTTTAAAATTTTTTAATTGATCGTTGATGATCGGTAATGATTCACGGAAAGTTTCAACATCAGGTGTTATGGCCCCTTTGAAACGGCCCACTTCACTTTCGTAATGATTCCTGAAATCGACTATTATCGTATTAGGATCATCTAAAATCGTATTGAAATCTTTCGCATTTAAATGAACCCCTATATTAGTGACATCAAAAGTATCATCATTTAATCCATCAGCAACAATTTTGTGGCGAACCTTAACCGTCAACTTCAAAAAGGAATGATCATCATGTTCCACTGCAACATTCAATCGGATACCTTTCATGAAATCATATGCTTCCAAAGTTTCACGGAACGCTTCAAAGTTTTCGGCAGGAACCGACATTTGGGCATTGATCCCTTCTTTGGCCACATAAGTACGGCCTAAAGCATCAAGCTTATTCCATTGTATAAATAAATCGTCTCTGAATTTTTGAGGATCTTCGATGTGTGCGTACGCATAGAAAGACAATGTAAGGCGTTGTTGACCTGCCTGATCGATCAGTTCTTTTCTTTCTTCTGCGCTTAAAGTGTTATACAGTTGCATGCTATAAACGTTAAGTGAGAAATTAATAAATAAGAACCCTAAATGGAAGGATTCCGGTGCAAAGGTATTGCTTTTTAGATAATTTCAAAATCTTTACCCGGCAAAGGCCTGACCACTCCTTTCAACTCCATGCCAAGCAAAACGGATGATAACTTAAAAACCGGTAATTCTGTGTGAAGAGCAATAATATCCAAATGATCTTTCCCCTTTTTTTGCAGGTAATCATAAACCAACTGCTCCTGATCATCAAGCGTCACAAATAATTGTTTTTGAATAGCTCTCTTTGATGAGTTCTTTATGTCCCAATTCAAATGATAAATCAAATCACTTGCATTTGTAAGGGTTTGGGCTTTGTTCATTTTAACAAGCCAGTTGCAACCCTGACTGTATTTATCTGTAATTCTTCCGGGTACCGCAAAAACATCCCGGTCGTATTCATTTGCCATATTAGCGGTTAGCAGCGAACCGCCTTTTTCGGCACTCTCAATAACCACGGTAGCTTCAGACATACCTGCGACGATACGGTTCCGTTTCACAAAATTCTCCCGGTCAGGATTGGATATACTCCAGAATTCAGTCATAAAACCACCATTTTGTTCCATTTTCACCATGTATTTCTTATGGTTTTTAGGATAAATCTGATTGAGTCCGTGTGCCAGAACCCCAATCGTTTGCAAATTATTTTCCATCGCAGATTGATGGGCTACGATATCGACACCATAAGCAAAGCCACTTACAATAATAGGGTTGAGGAAAGCCAGATCAGCGATAAAGTTCTTACAGAAATCTATTCCGTATGGAGTAACCTGCCTCGTGCCCACTATACTGATTATTTTGCGGTTGTCCAGATTAATATCTCCCGATGTGAACAATAAAACCGGGGCGTCATAGCATTGCTTTAGCTTCTCTGGATATAAAGCATCCTGATAATAAAGCGTTTGGATGTTTTGTTGTTGGATAAATTTGATTTCGTTCTCGGCAAATTTGAAAACTTCTTTGTCTTTTAGGTTTTTCAGGGTTGCTGAACCTATTCCGTCAATTTTTGCCAATTGGGATGGTTTGGCTTTGAATATTTCTTCGGGCGAACCCAGGTGAGTCAGTAGTTTTTTAGCAGTAACATCTCCAATCCCCTCAACTTTTAGCAGTGCTAAGGTGTGTAATAAATCTTGTTGTAACATGGCGTATAAAATAGAGTGGCAAATTACGCGAAATTTAAATTGTTAATAACATTTGTTGATAAAATTTTTATTTCGCCTTGTATTCTTTATTTTTGTTGCTATGAATGTACCACAGCATATTTCTCAGTTACTGTACCGTTACCAATGTGTGACGGTTCCGGGTTTTGGTGCTTTTTTAACCGAAACAATTTCTGCCGGTATACAGGAAAGCAACCATACCTTCTTTCCTCCAAAAAAAGTAATCGCTTTTAATGCGAATATTAAAAATAATGACGGCTTACTGGCAAACCATATCTCACAAGTTGAAAAACTAACTTATTCAGAAGCTTTAAACATAATTGAAACTGAAGTTGCGGATTGGAAATCAAAACTAAGCAACCGTGACTATTTAATTTTTAAAGGCATTGGTCTTTTAAAATTAAATGCCGAAAACAATATGGTATTTGAAGCTTCGAGCCATGTAAACTATCTGACAGATGCTTTCGGACTGAGTTCTTTTGTTTCACCGGCTGTTAAACGTGAAGAATTAAAGAAATTAGTAGATGCTTCCGTTGAAGAAAAGCCTACGATTGAATTAATCCAGGAGAGAAAAATTACCCGTCCATATTTAAGATATGCAGCAATGTTTATTCTTTCTTTAGGCGGTTCAGGATTTGGATATGCTACTTACATCGGCCAACAGGAAAAAGCCGAAACTTTATTGGTTCAGACTGAAGTTCAGAAAGAAGTACAACATAAAATCCAGGAAGCTACATTCTTTATTAGTAATCCAATTGATCAAGCCGTTGTAAATCCTAATCTGAATTATGATTTCCATGTGGTTTCAGGTTCGTTCAGAAATAAGAAAAATGCTGAAAATGCAATGAATATACTAATTCAGAAGGGCTATCAGGCTTCTGTTTTAGAACGGAACGGAGATGATTTATTTTCGGTTCTTTACGGAACGTATTCAACTCAAGCCGAGGCTGACGAAGCATTATTAAAAATTCAGGGTAAAGAAAACAAAGACGCTTGGATTCTCCTGCAGGAAAAATAATATACTCAAAGCCTTTCATACTCTGAAAGGCTTTTTTATTATCGAAACACCATAACTATTATCTTTATAAAAAATTAACATGCAAACTAAATTTCCCTCAGAATCCTTAACGGTTTTAACCGATTTGGTTTTACCAAGTGAAACAAACCCATTAAACAATTTGTTCGGTGGTGAACTACTGGCCCGTATGGACAGAGCTGCCAGTATTGCCGCACGTCGTCATTCACGCAGAATTACTGTAACGGCTTCGGTGAATCACGTTGCTTTTAACCGGGCCATTCCTCTAGGAAGTGTTGTAACTGTTGAAGCTAAAGTATCCAGAAGTTTCAAATCGTCAATGGAAATTTATATTGATGTATGGATTGAAGACCGTGAGTCAGGATCAAAAACCAAAGCTAACGAAGCCATTTATACTTTTGTTGCCGTAGACGAAACCGGACGTCCGGTGGAAGTTCCACAAATCGTTCCACAAACCGATGAAGAAAAAGCACGCTTTGACGCAGCGCTTCGAAGAAAACAATTGAGTTTGGTATTGGCCGGAAAAATGAAACCGGATGAAGCTACCGAATTAAAAGCATTGTTTACTTCGTAAACAACATAAAAAAAAGTCCCTCTCGAGGGACTTTTTTTACATATTAATGATCCAGGATTGTGGATTTAATTTAGTTGTATTCTGGAAAATCAAGAATTTCAAAACTGACTTACCAGCCGACTGGTTAAAGAAAATTTCTCCTAAAGCCTGTTTTGTTGTTACCTTACTTCCTTTGCTCACGAAAACTTTACCAATATTTGAATAGGTCGTCGTATAATCCCCATGACGGATCATGATGGTTGCGGTTCCGTTAGGAGCCATTTGTACATCACTCACTTCTCCATTAAAAACGGCACGTGCTTTTGCACCGCGTTCTGAAGAAACTTCAATTCCACTGCTTTCAATCATAATCGAAGGCTCAAGTGGGTGTGGCTGACGTCCGAAACGTTTTGTCAGTGCTCCTTTTTCGACCGGCCACGGTAAACGGCCTCGGTTAGCTTTAAAATCATTTGCCAACTCTTTTGCTTCCGGTGTTAATACGAAAGTTGTCGTATTTGTTGTATTACCCGCTTTTTTATTTGCAGCCGCAATCGCTTCTCGAATTAAACGTTCAATTTGACGCTCAATTGCTTTTGCTTCTTTTTGCTTTTTACGGATATCAGCAATAATCTTATTCTTATCTTTTTTGATGGAATTAAGCTCTTTTTGCTGTTCCTGACGCTGCTTCACAAGCTCCTGCTTCTCCTCTTCGCTCTCAGCAATCAACTTTTCCTTTTCTTTTTTCTGAACCGAAAGTTTGTTATTATACGTTTCAAGTTCATTGGTTTTACTCTTGATTTCCTCTCCCTGTACTTTTCGGAAACTGGAATATTGCTTCATATACTGAAAGCGCTTGTAAGCCTGAAGAAAATTATCAGACGACAAGATAAACATTGCCTTGCTTTGCTCCGAACGGCTTTTATATGATTTCACAATATTGCGTGCATAATCTTCTTTCAGCAAAACCAATTCTTTTTTAAGCTTGTTAACCTTAATTTGATTGATGTACATACTGTTTCCCAAAACCTTTTTTTGTTTTTCAGTAGTATTGATCAGTTTTTGTTGTAAACCGATTTTCACATTCTGCTGTTCAACCACTTTTACAGCCGACTTTTCTTTCTTTTTCTGAGTTTGAAGTAATTTTTCCTGTTGGCGTATTTCTTCCTGTAGTCTGGCTTTTTGCTCTTCAAGTTTGCGTTGTCTGTCTTCTTCCTGTGCAAAAGAAGAAGTTACGGTAAACAATGTGAAAAGGAAAACAATATATTTTGACATCCGTGTTGATTTGACTATTTGATAATTACCTGTTCATAACCACTGGGAACACTATATACAAAATTTAAATCTTCGTTGAATTTTGCATCCTTATATTCGACAGCGATAGAGGTAGTTTGATTGTTCTGTATCGCAAAAATAGTAACTTCTTGCGGTAAAACACTTTCCTCATACGATTTATAGTTAGAATAATTTACTAACATTTTACGTTCCGGAGAAAGTTGTTTGATTTCCTGTTTCTTAATATTGAAAGTTTCGGGATAAAACACGAACGATTTCAGGAAATTAGCGGTTGTGATTTCTTCCAAACGCGGAGCATCATCTTCCTGAAGCACATCGTATTTTGATTTTGACAAATCGTCTATCGCCTGTCCGATAAGCATGTTTTGTACTTTTTGATAATCCAGATCGGTACCCAACCATTGGCTTAACATTTTATAATCGCCTTCAAAATAGGTTCTGTTTCCTTTTTCGTAATACTTTACCTGTGTGGGTGTAATCAAAGCCTTTGCTCCGGTAATCCCGAAAAACTTTACGGTAACCAAAATCATTTCATCTTTTTTGATGCGGATATCGGCCGCAACGTTCAATGATTGCTTCGGACTCACATAATTCACATTGGCATTGATAAAAGCCGTTTTGAAATTACGGTTTACTGCATAATGGTTTGCGATAATGTTTTTAACCGTTTCATTTGAAGCACTAACTGTGACTTCTTCTGGCGCAATTAACTTTTGTTTGGGTTTGCAGGAAACCACTAAAACCAAAAGCAGTACTGGAATTATTTTTTGCATTATTTTATTTCTTTTTAAGATTGTTTGCCCTCGTTTCATATTCTGCACCTTTCGTAGCATTGCCGGAGTTTTTAAAGGCTTCGGCCAAGGCCAGACAAAAATCTGCTTCGAGAGCTGTATTGTCTACTACATAATCTATGCCTGTTTCCAAAAAATCAGTCGCTTTTTTGAAATTTTTAAGTTTCAGGGAAGCTTTACCGGCAAAATAATAGTATTCAGGTTGATTGGGATACGTATCAACTAATTCGGATGCTTTTTTAAGCATGGCATCAAAATTAAGAACCTCTTCATAGGAAGCCATTAGGAAAATATTGGTTTCCAAATCATTATTATTAGTTGCAAATGATTTTTCCAAGGATTGAATTGCCTGATTCCAATTTTTTCTTTTATAATAAAATTTTCCCAACTCTTTGTAAACATTTACTTCGGGATCACTTTCAAAATAAGTGATTACTTTTTTCAAGTGTTCTTCAAACGAAGGATTTTTAACCGTGAAAATCAGGAATTCATTAAACATTCTGAATTTGATTTTCTTGTCAATTTTTCTTCCGTTCAACACTTTTTCCAAAGAACTCAAAGCTTCATTCCCTTTGTTGTCATTAATATGGTATTTGAAAAGAAAAACCTGTGCCCATTCTGAATTTGGGATATTCTGTTCCATTTTCAGGGCTACCTGTTTTGCTTTCTCTTCCTGATTATTATCCGAATACTTATAGATCAATGAAATATAATTCTCTTCGATTAAAGGATTTAGCTCGATGGCTTTTTCCAAATCATTTTTACCGACCGAATTATTCCCTGCCTGTGTATTGATATCCAAACGGTAACGGTCCCTTACTTCTGTTTTACCATATAGATCATCCAATTCATTTAACAATACCAAAGCTTTATCATACTGACGCGTGTACATATACAACGCCAATAAATCTTCTTTGTAATTTTTATCCAACGGAATTATTTTCTGAAGTGTCAAAATTCCTTGATTGAAGTTTTTGGTTTCATAGTACACCTCGTACAAATCGATCCAGTACCATTTGTTCCCGGGTTCCAATTGGGTCGCCTTGGTGAGCATATTTTCGGCTTCGATGTAATTCTTCTGGAAAAAATAATTTTTACCCAATTCATGGTAAATCACCGCATTTCCCGGCTGAAGTCTAAGGCATTTTTCAAGGGACACAATGGCTTTGTCGTAATTCTCAATACCTTTCTGTTTGAGCGATTCATAATAAGCTTCCTGAAAATCATCTTCAGCCAAAGCGATATCATCCGGTTCAGTTTGTGCCAAAGCTAAGCTGGAAACGCAAAGCATTCCAACGACTAAAAATTTACTTTTTGGCACAAATTTTTTCATCTATTCCAATACTGAATAATCTCCTATACTGATACTTTTAAAAGTCCCGTCAAACGTTGTATGGTTCCCAATCATGGCATTATCCAGGTTTGCGTTGCGGATATGAGCATGCGTTTGAACCAAACTGTTCTCAATTTTTACATTAGTCAGATGGGATGCTTTTCCAAGTGACACATTCGGTCCAACCGTTGAATTAATCAAAATTACATCTTCTCCAATATAACAAGGCGGGATGATGGTTGAGTTTTCAATTCGTACATTATTGGCAACTAAATTTTCCTCAGCATCTTTGTGAAGGAAATTCAGCATGCGTGAATTGGTTTCAACGGTTACATTTTTGTTTCCGCAATCCATCCACTCATCAACTTTACCAGGCACAAATTTCATGCCTTTTTGTTTCATGTTTTCCAAACCGTCTGTTAATTGGTATTCGCCGCCTTTCACAACATTGTTATCCAACAGGTATTCCAATTCTCCTCTTAAGGTTTCACCCGATTTGAAATAATAAATTCCGATGATTGCCAAATCAGAAACAAACTCTTTTGGTTTTTCGACAAAATCAACAATTTCATTATTTGCATTCAATTGTACAACACCGAAAGCACTCGGATCATCAACCTGTTTTACCCAGATTACACTGTCTGCTGAAGTATCTAACGTAAAATCGGCTCTGAAAAGTGTGTCGGCATACGCCACTACAATCGGGCCTTCCATCGATTCCTTTGCACAAAGAATGGCATGTGCCGTCCCCAAAGGTTCGTTCTGGTAGTAAATACTTCCTTTTGCTCCCAGTTTTTCTGCAATCTCAATTAATTCCTGTGGTACTTTATCACCAAAGTCTTTGTGGATGATAAAAGCAATTTCATCAATTTTATGATTGATTACCTTGGCAATATCTTCTACCAAACGGTGAACAATGGGTTTTCCTGCGATTGGGATTAACGGTTTTGGAACTGTTAATGTATGTGGGCGAAGGCGTGAACCACGACCTGCCATTGGAACAATTATTCTCATATATGTATTAAAATTGAAAGATTATGATAATGAAGACTACAATCTTCAACTATGGATCTTTTTAATTATTGAATTTTTCTATTTTACACCTGTACTCCCGAAACCACCTTCCCCACGAGAGGTTTCAGTTAATTCAGAAACTTCAACCCATTCGGCGCGTTCGTGTTTTGCGATAACCAATTGCGCGATTCGTTCGCCGTTTTCAATCACAAAGGCTTCGTTTGATAAATTTACTAAAATTACCCCGATTTCCCCACGATAATCTGCATCGACAGTTCCAGGTGAATTCAATACGGTAATTCCTTTTTTGAATGCGAGTCCGCTACGGGGACGGACCTGTGCTTCATAACCAATGGGAAGTTCAATGAACAATCCTGTTTTCACTAACGCACGTTCCAGTGGTTTAAGTGTGATGGGATTGTCAATATTTGCCCTTAAATCCATTCCGGCCGAAGCGATGGTTTCATAATTGGGCAGTGGATGTTGTGATTTATTGATAATTCTTACTTGCATGTTTTCTCTTTTTTAGCCGCGATGGCAGCGGAAAGCCTTTTGAAACGGATGTCTTGTTTTTCACAGTCCGGAAAAGCGACCAACGGAAGCTCTTTACAGAATGACTGAAAAACAGACATGGGTGAAAAAGCTTGCAGCGGACAGCGCGATCAGCTCCCGGAAATTATTTTCGCTTTATGATTTTTAAAATGGTTTCTTTTTCGTTCCGATAAATATAATAACCAAAAACTACTAAAGCAAATATCCCGAAGACATAACTTTCACGCAGTTTTGGAATATAAAATGACAAGGCGGAAAGAAGGGTGGATAACCCTAAATAACCTCCGATTTTTTGCTTGTCGTATGGAATTGGATATTTTTTTTGGCCAAGGTAATACGAAATAAACATCATACTTCCGTAGGCTGCAATTGTAGCTATTGCCGATCCGAAATAGCTGTATTTTGGAACCAGCCAAAAGTTCAGAACCAATGTCAATACTGCTCCAATGATGGAAATAATAGCGCCGATATGTGTCTTATCAATTAATTTATACCATACCGAAAGATTGGTATAAATACCCAGAAAGAAATTGGCCACAATGATTAAAGGCACGACATTCATTGCGTCCCAATAGTTACTATTGGGTACCAATAAAATTTTAAGCAAATCGATAAAGACGATTACAAAAAGCAGGATGAATGAACCTGAAATGACAAAATATTTCGTGATGGTTGCGTAAGTCTGGGAAGCATTTTCTTTATCGGCATGACTGAAAAAGAAAGGTTCGATCCCCAATGTATAAGCGGTACGGAACAATACCATGAACATCCCTAATTTATAGCACGCTGAGTATGCTCCGATGTCAGCTTTGGGCACATGTAATTTTTCTAATAAAATTTTATCGAAATGCTCGTTGATGGCAAAACCGATTCCGGCCACCAGAATGGGTAATCCGTAACGCATCATCCTTTTCCATAACTGGGTATCGAAGTGCCAGCTGATGGTAAAGTAGTTTTTGGAAACCACAATGAACGTGAATAAACTGGCCAGTAAATTGGAAACAAAAATATACCCCACCTGAAAATTTTCGAAGTAAATCGTGCTCAGGAAATTTTCTTTTGACAACTTTGGCAAAATCAACAAAAAGAAGATGTTAAGTCCGAAATTGATTCCCACATTTGCGATTTTGATTACCGCATATTTCATGGGTTTGCTTTCGGCCCTTAGTTTTGAAAACGGAATGATGACCAAAGCATCCAAAACTAAAATCCAAATGGTGTACGTGATGTATTCTGTTTTTACACCAATCCAATGCGCGATGGTTTGTCTGTAAAGTAAGGTCGCAAAAAGGAAAATAAGTGACGACCAAAAAAGGGAAACCGTCGATGTGGAAATAACATTTTTTTTATCTTCCTCAAGGTTGTAGAAACGGAAAAAAGCGGTTTCCATTCCGTATGAGAGAACTACGTTGAAGAAAACAAGGTAGGCAAATATAATGGAAACGTCCGCAAACTCGACTTTTGGTAAAGCATGTACATACAACGGATTAAGCATGAAGCTAATCATTCTCGGCAATACGGTTGCCAAACCATAAATCAAAGTCTGTTTGAAAAGGCTTTTATATACGCTCAAAGTAATTTATTTTCAACAAAAATAATTAATTTCTTGGTCGTGCCGAAGGATAAGCCAGCATTTCTTTTTCGGTAATGCTTTTGATTTTAAAGAGTTTTCGTTTTCCGTTTTGGGTAAATTCCAAAACGGCTTCATTTTCAGAAATGCTGATTGGTGCTTTCATAGTTTTGGTTTTAACAGCATCATCCGCATCATTTTCCTGTTTCCAATTGATGGTTCCCAGTAAAGCTACCTCATAATTTTTTTTATCAATCATGCGCACCGAATCTTTTCTTTCCCTAAAATACAATTGGTTTAAAACGATATCTTTTGGTAATTCTTCCGAAAATTCCATGTGAAAATTAATCCCGGAGCCACCGCCTTGGACACCGGCCACCCATTTCTGATAATATACTTCTATGATTTTTACCGGAAATTTTACGGTTTCCTGCGTTGGCAGTTTTGGGCTGCAACCCAAAGAGAAAATCAAAATCAGAAATAAGCGCAGCATCTTCATAACTATTCTTCTTTAGAAAAATAAAATACATCCTGAACGGTTTCTTTCGGTTCGGGAATATCTTCTTCGGTTAAAGCGCGTAATACATCACGGGTAATGACTTTGATTTCAATGACTCTGTTTGCTTGGTTCTGGACGCATTTTTCGAATAAATTCCTAACCACACGTGCATTTCCGAAACCTTCATCTTTTTTCTCGTACAACAATTCGAACGTTTCCTGTAGTTTATCTATGGCATCTTCGGTTAATACAAAATCCAATCGTTTACATGATGCTTCAAATATGGCGTACAACTCTTTCGGTTTAAAATGGTCAAAATGGAAGTAACGGTTAAATCTTGAACGTAAACCCGGATTGGATTCGATGAAGAGCTGCATCGGTTCGGTATATCCTGCCACAACTACCGCCAAATTATCACGGTTATCTTCCATCCGTTTTAAAATGGTGTTCACGGCTTCGGCACCATAATCGCTACCCATGGCATTTTGGTTCAATGAGTAGGCTTCATCAATAAATAAAACGCCTCCGATACTTTCATCGACAACCTTATCGGTTTTGATTGCCGTTTGGCCCACATAACCGGCGATCAATCCTTCTCTGTCGGTTTCATACAATTGTCCGGCCGATAAAAAGCCCAATAATTTAAATATCCGGCTCAATAAACGCGCCACAGTTGTTTTACCTGTTCCCGGAGGTCCCAAAAAAACCGTATGCAAGGCAATGTCAATATTTTGCAGTCCTTCCTGGTTTCTTTTCTTCTGGATTTCCAATAAATTGATTAGTTCTTTGATGTCGTTTTTAACATCATCCAAACCAATCAATGTCTCCAGTTCGGCCATGACTTTTTCTAGCGTATCATTTTCGGGGGGAAGACTTATAGCTGTATTTACCGGCTGTTTTGGTTGTTGGGTATCCAATATTTTTTTTATTTCCGTTTGAATTTCAGGAGAAGATCCCAATACATTCAAGCATACGTTTTCAAAATGCTTTTTGGCTTCATCTAATTTTGCATTCTTTGTATCGATTAATGTTTCAACAACAAAATACTGCGCTCCATCTTGATTAGCTGCAATTTTACTTCCCAACAATAATTTTTGGACATTCTGTTTAAAATCCGGTGAAGCAGCCAATCGGTTCAAAGTATTGATTGCCGTTTCATCAACAAATTTTTCATTGCGCAAGACATCGTAATAGTAGGCCAAAGCGAACCATTGTTTTTCGGTCAGTTCCTTCTTACTTTCAATTAACACTACAATGTCTGAAAGGAAAAAATGTTCGGCTTTGTATAGTCCTTTTTGGGTTGCATCTTTATTAACCAAAGCATTACTGTACTGAACAAATTGTTCATCATTATTGAGTTCTTTACAGAAAGAAAGCAGTTTTGCCGAAGATTCTTTTAAGGCTATAATATCTTCTTTCTTAATAATCATCTGCACACCATCAGCCTGCCCTTCGATATTGTTTTTAAGCGAAAGCAGATATTCCTGTAAAAATGTTATTGGGTTTTGGTTTTTCAAATCGGTGCGAATTAAGATTCCATCATCTGATGAACAATTTCTTTATATAATTTTTTATGATCATCTCCATACTCTTTCCAGGCCATTCCTTTTTCCCTTAAGTCATAATGCGCTATGATCGATCCGTATTTTTGTTTTACGCCATTAACCGTTGGATGACCAATCACATAAATTACCTGAGCCATTTCAATAGCCAATTCGATATCATGGGTTGAGAACAGTACAGTATTAAACTCGGATTCGTCACACAATAAATCAAATGATTTTTTTACTTCCTGGATATTTCCGATGTCCAATCCGGAGAACGGTTCATCCATCACAATAAATTTATCCGAAGAAAACAATTGTTCGATGATGGCTGTACGCTGTCTTTGTCCGCCTGAAAGTTCATTTGGGTATTTATCGGCACAGGCTTCCAGTCCCCATTTCTGGATGTGGTCATTAATTTTTTTATCTTTTTCCGTTTTTAAAAGCGGGCTTTTACGCAACGCAAATTCCAGTGTCTGGCGAACGGTTTTATGACGAAACAAGGTATACTTTTGGTCCACAAAACCAATATCACCTTCTTTTACAGGTTTAGCCGAATTAGGTTCATCATTTTGGAAATCTTTAATCAGAATCTTACCTGAATTCGGTTCAACCAATCCGGTAAGTGCCTTGAAAAAAGTCGATTTCCCTCTTCCAGATCTTCCCACAACAGCAATAATCTGGCCTGTTTGGTCTTTTCCCGGTCTTACAACATCTTTCTCAATCAAACTGATGTCTTTGATGATTGTCACATCATCATAAGCTACACTCAGGTTTTCTACATAAAGTAAAGTCTCTTTTAACTCGTATTCCATCGGTTATATTTTTGAGTATCTGAATATTGATTTTCTTAAAAAGTTTATCGCCCAGTCTAAAAAAAGACCGATTAACAAAATGATAATCTGCAATGCGATGATGCGGCCATGATTCATGAATTTATCGGAATTTTTGATTAGGAAACCCAATCCACCAGATGCTACCACAATTGATTCGACCGTAACCAGCATCATCCAGGTGATGGCAAGGTTTTGACGGATTACATCGATAACATGATCGATTCTTCCCAAAATGATCACCTGCCATAACACTTCCCAACGCGAACATTTCAAGGTTTTGGCATGGTCAAATTCTTCCTGCGGAATTGATGATATTACCGCAATTAAAGAGGTTGTTAAAAATGTGGTTAAAAAGATAACCATAATCCAGATTTGCATGTTACGTGCTTCATGAATTACCATTGTTATGTAAAACGATATTCCGGTGAACGGTAAAAAACGGAGCTTGGTCACGAATTCAGCAATAGGTTTCAATAAAGGAATCGGGAACGAATACGCAAAAATCATCGATAAGATTACCGCAATAAAAATGGACAGGAAACAAAGTGTCAATGAATTGAAGATGTGGACTACCAAACCTTCATTGTATAATTCTGAAAATCCTTTTAGTACTTGTGTCGGGGAAGGAAACAAATGCTTCTCTCCCATGGTTCCCAAAAACCATACTGCCAATAAGGCAACTATCCAACCGGCTAAAATGAAAGTTTTGTTTGACTTTGAGAGTTTCTCAAACGGAGTGATTATTTTCATCATAAGAGCAAAAAGGCTACCCCGAAGGATAGCCTGTTTATATTGTTCATTTTATTATTTCAAGAATGTGATAACGACACGTCTGTTTTTAGCCTTACCAGACTCAGAAGTATTATCTGCAACCGGTTCGTTTGAACCTTTACCGTCGATCATTTGGAAACGGCTTTCAGGAATACCTTTTTGTTTCAGGTAATCCACAACAGCTTGTGCTCTCCCTTTTGATAAAACCACATTGCTTTCAGCTTTACCAACATTGTCTGTATGTCCAACGATAGTCAATTTAGAGTTCTCAGCTTGGATTAACAAGTTGTAGATTTTCTCTAAATCTCTAGTAGAATTATTTTGGATGGTAGTACTTCCTGAAGAGAAATTGATTTTCCATTCTCCTGAAGCCATAATCTCAGTAGATTGTTTTGAGTAATCTGCTTTATCTGCCGATGTTGATTCGATATCGTTGATATTTTTAAGGAAGAATAAGTTTACCGCTTCTTCATATCCAACTACTTTACCAACATTTTCATTGAAATTAAACGGGTTCAATTCTGTTAAATAACCTGATACCTGGTTGTAAACCGATTTATATCTGTTCACACCGTCTGACATTCCGAAGTACTGCATTGCATCGGCATAGTTGAATACTTTAGATCCACCCATGTTATACGTTAAACCGTTTTTAGTTCCTTGTTGTCCTTTGAACATTTTGTACCAGTACTCAGCGTTTTCGATTTGGTATGTATCTGCTACTGCTTCCGAAGCTCTAACTTTCCAATCCTCATAGTTTTTCATTTGGTTAGAAGCTGTTAAAGCCGATTTCAAAATATTGGAAACAATATCAGGATTTTTAGTTGCCCATTCTTTCACACCGATTAAAACCGTTGGCATCTGGTTGTTGAATTCTTTAGTAGAAACGATATCCACGAATCCTGTTAACTTATCGAAAACTGTTTTATCTCCTGGCGTCCAGGTAGCACAACCGTCAATTTTGCGGTTTACTGTTTTACCTGTTAATTTTCCGTTGCTTACTTCTTTCAAAGAAACGGTCCAACCTGTAGTTTGTGATTTGATCAACTCTTCAGCCGATTTCATGTAATCGTCATTTTCAGAAGGATAGATGTTTACTGCATCAGCATCATACGTTGTTGGATCCGGGTTTACTTTCAAACCGTTAGCGAAAGCGTAATTTACAGTTGTTACCCAGTCACCGTCTCCCAATACAGCTGAAATAACTGAACCTTTCATAGATTTAGGATCAGATTTCCAGCTTGGAGGTCCGATTAATTTATCTTCACCATAACTCATACCAATCGCTCCCATAACCTGAACGTGATACTTATCCTGTCCGTATTTTTCATCCAAAGCTTTTTGAACCGAGCTAATGTAAAACGGCGCACCGTCACCCATGATCATTACTGCAAATGCACTTTTATCTGAAGAAGGGAATTCCTGACCTTTGTCAAATTCTTCGATAAATTTCATTTGCATATTACGAAGTTCCGATAACCAGTCCTGACGGATGATTTGCAGGTTCACACCGTTTTTCTCCATTAATGAACCTTTAGTGGTTTTCGGTCCACCATTTGAAACGATGATTCCTGATTGTCCGTTCCAAGCGTAACCTGCGATACGAACAAGAGGTTTACTAGCTACTTCCGTTGATACTTCTTTTGAAGGAAGCGCTATTTTTTCAGCATTGGTAACGTTGTTAACATCTGTGGAGTTTAATTCCATTCCGCCCAATTGTTTGGAAACGGCCGTTTTGATTCCTGGGGAAATAAAATATATTCCTCCCAAGATTCCTCCAATACCTACAGCTACAATCAATAACTCTGAAAAAGTCGTCAATTTAGCCATTCTTAAAATTTTTCCCATTTTACGTAATTATTTTGTTTTAGTGTGTTTATTAAAATATGTCACCGAATCCTCCGGCGTTTTGTTTGTCCTCTTTACTCATTTTATAATTTGGACTTGTATACTTTGTCGAATCAGGAATTGTGTTATCGCCTGTTTTAATTTTATCGGCCAAAGAATCCAATCTTGTGTACAATTCATCATTATCAACCGAATATTGTGACGTTAACGCATCGATATCGATAAGATTTTCGGAAGTTCTGGCGATGTCCTGCGCAATTGTTGACGTAACTACTTCTAAAGCATATTCCAATTCCCAGTCTTTTGTGAACATCATCGCGTTTTTTGCACTTTCTGTTGCTGCTTTTGCATTTCGTGCAAACTCGTATTCTTTTCTCAACATGGTTATTGTAGTATCGAAATCGGCAATTTTAATATCGATTGCAGTTCCTGCCAATGTTAATTTTCTGTCCATTTTTCCAAGAACATTGGCTCTTACACCATACTTCTGGATAAAGGTCTTACTTTGTTCATATTGATTTGAAACACGTTGTGAGTCACTTAATTTTTTAGCTAATTCACTTTGAAGTGCTACATACTCATCCGTATCTTTAGCTCCTACACCATGCTGCTTCACCATTTCGTCCATAGCTGATTTTAATTTTTCAGACTGACGTTGTAAGCTTAAAACCTGCTCCTGAAAATCTTTGGCTTCTTTTTCAGATTTACCGGCTTCCATTTCCATTTCGTTTTTTAAACCTTTAAGCTTCGCTTTGGTATTTTTGAAAACTTCACGGTTTTTGATCATCTTCTGTTTTTGCTCTTCCAGTTCGTTGAATGGATTACTATGGATTAAGGCTTTGTGCATGTTTTTGGCAGCAAAGCGTAATGCCTTCATGATTACCGGGAACATAATCACCAAAAAGATCAGGAAAATTCCGGTTGCTGACAAAGCAATTGCCTGACCCAACATGGTAAACAATGGCGGAATGATGTAAGTCCATAACAAATAACCACTCACTCCCAATAAACCAAGTGCTATAACCCAAAATAATGATTTTTCACCTTTTTTTAATGCATCGGTTTTTAATGCAATCTCACCTTTTGTTTCGTCAAAGTGTTTAAGGATTGGCAATTCCAATAAAGTGCTCTTTTCCTGTTCGATTTTATTCATCTTATAAATACTGGTTTACTCCTGTTAAAACTGTGTTGATTGAATCAACTATTCTTTGTCTTGCAATATTGTTCGCTTCAATTTTCAATTCAATTTGAGAGAAGTCTTCCTGATTATGCAAGTCAACTTTTTCAAATTCACTTTTTTTCTGGTCCAACTCCTTTTGAAGTTCAGAAATTTTCAGTTCTAAATCTGATATTGCTTTTGTTAATGTATTTTTTTCCTGAGTTAATTTATTATTCAGGTCGCTTTTTTTAGCATTGCCGGTTGCATCATACTTTTGGTGTACTTTATCAATTTCAGAAAGGTAATGCTTCGCTTTCTCCATAAGCACTTCTTTGCTCAATCCCGGATTAAGCGATTTACCCATCGCAAATGCCATTTGGTAACTTTGTGGGTTTGTCACTCCAACAGCTGATACTGATTTATACAATTCGAAGAAATCAAAACCTTCATGGTTCAATCCTTCAAATCCTTTTTGGTATACTTCCAAAATTTCATTTAAAAAAGGATTGTTGGAATTTGAGGGAATATTCACGGGAGCGTTTACTTCCGGAAATTTGTTCGCTGGTATTACGGTTTGAGGTTCCTGGCTTGAAGATTCAGATTTGTTAGCCTCTTCGTTTATAAAAAGACTTTTCCAATTAAAACTCTCTTTTGACATGTATTTTGGTTTTTGTTTACTTCATTTATACGTAAGCTTATCAAAAAAGTTACTTTTAGATGTAATAAAAATATAAAAAAGTTTTGGAATTATGAGCTCAACTGATCCGGATTAATGATTTTAAGGAAATGGTATCCTCTTGGTACAAATCCTTGATTGTAATAAAACCTATGTGCTGTGAAATTTTCAACGTAAGCATCAAGAACAATCATTGTGCTTTCTAGTTCATGGGCTTTGGCATCAATATAATCAGTCATCATTTTTCCGATGCCGTTTTTACGGTAATCCGGATGTACCACAAAATTATCAATTTCGATATAAGGTCCAGACCAGAGCTTAACACCTTTCCAAAAACCGGTAATTCCAACACATTTGTCTCCTTCAAAAACAGCCAATTGTTTATAATTATGTGGGATCATTAACCGAAGGTAACTTTCGTACTTTTCGTGGGTCATTTTGGGATACAGAAAATGAATGGTTTCGAGCTGATCCAACATTTCTTCAAGGGTGGTGAGTTCTTTTAGTTGCATAAATGTTCTTTTAACATCTATAAATTTACGGTACTTTTGCAAAAAATAATACTATGAATTTAAAAAGCTTTTTCTTTTTTGTTTTCCTGAGTGCAAATGTTTTTTCTCAAACCGGCTCTTTGTTAACAAAAAAAATTGACAATAAAATTTCCAAATTTGATTTACAATTTAATGATGCGTATTCCTGGTTGGAAAATCTTGATTCGGATGAAGTAAAACAATGGATAAATAATCAAAATTCAATTTCTTCTACAAATTATTCAAAAGTAAAAAAGAAAGTATCAACCATTGAAAAACTAAAAATATACAACTCCGAAACTACTGGTTCTGTCGCAATAAATTTCAAAAAAGGTTTTAAATTTTATTATTCGACCATAAATCCAAAAGAATCTCCCCTTTTGTTTCTTCAAAGAGATGAAAATTCAAAATTTGTAGAAGTTCTTAATCCAAACAAAGTATATAAAAAGAAAAACGTTTCTATTGATGATATTTCCAATTCGTTAAATTCTAAATATTTATCATGTGCACTACGAGTAAACGGAAGCGATCGCCTTGAGGTTCGATTTGTTGATTTGAACTCAAACAAAATGATTAAAGACAGTTTAACGAATGTAAAATTCTCTAATATTTCATGGAATAAAGACGAGGGTGTGTTTTACAAATTGAATATCAATAAACGTCATTTTGCAAAAGATTCTACCTATAGAGTTTTCTATCATAAATTAAACACATCTCAAAGCGTTGATTCCTTAATATTTGAAGGAACTGACATAAATTCTGAGATTAGTTTTTTTAATGACAAATCGATGTTTTTCTTAATTGAAAAGAACGAAAAATTATTTAAAAAAAGATATTATTATGCTGATTTAAATAAAGGAAAATTTGAACTGATTCTATTTCACGAAGATTTCGATAATTCATTTAACTTTATAAATTACCACAAAGGAAGAATATATTACTCTACAAAAAAATACAATTGGGGTGAAGTGCGTTGTTTTGATTTAAATAACAAAGAAGATGACAAACAAATTATTCCCCAATACTATAACAATTTACTTGTTGATCATGATTTTACTGACAAGAACATAATTTGCCAGTATAAAACCCAAGGAAAAACTTATTTATCAGTTTATGATTATGATGGTAAATTCATAAAAAAAATACAGGCTCCAGAAGGTTCCAATATAACGTATAGCGATTTTGACGAAAAGGAAAACGATTTATATTTCAATATTGATTCGTATACTAATCCGCGAAAAAATTTTAAAATAAATCTTTCAAAAGAAAATGCAATACTTCTTAATCCCAATGAAGAAGTAGTTTATGATTATCAGGATTTTCAGGTAAAATGCATAAGCTTTAAAAACAGGGAAAATATAGATATTCCGATTACTGTCGTTTACAAAAAAAATATAAAGTTTGACGGAAGCACTCCATGTCTTCTTGAAGCTTATGGTGGTTTTGGATTAATCAGTTCTGCTCATTATGACAATTCATTATTGAATTTTATTAACAAAGGAGGAGTATACGCTTTTGCTGAAATAAGAGGAGGTGGTGAAAAAGGAAACGATTGGCATAAAAAAGGAAGCGGATTAAATAAAATCAATGGTCTAAATGATTTTATAGATGCTTCAGAATTTTTAATAAAAGAAAAATATACAAATCCGCAAAAATTAGCCATAACAGGTGGTTCTCACGGTGGTTTAGTTGTAGGATATGCTTTAACCGAAAGACCCGATTTGTATAAATTAGCTTTGCCAAAAGTGGGAGTATTTGACATGATGATTGCCCATAAATACACTGTAGGAAGGTATCATCTTGATGAATTTGGTGATCCTGAAAAGGAAACCGGTTTCAAATCATTATTCAGTTATTCTCCTTTACATAAAATAAAAGACAATATAAACTATCCAACTACCATAATCTTCACAGCGGATAATGATGATCGTGTTCCACCGTTGCATTCCTATAAATTTGCAGCGACACTACAAAATCGTGAAGCTCAAAAAAATCCTGTTTTCTTAGTTACCAAAAAGAACTTAGGCCATTATGGAGGAAATACATATCATAAAAGTGTAGAGGAAGATGCTGAGTTTTATGATTACTTGATCTATTATTTGATGAAACAATAAATAAACATCGTTAATAAAAAAAGAGTCCAAAATGGACTCTTTTTTTATTATTATTTTGTTCAATCTTAACCGTTCAACGCTTCCGCTCCACCAACAATCTCTAAGATTTCTCCTGTAATTGCTGCCTGACGCGCTTTGTTGTATGTTAATTTCAATTGATTTCTCAATTCTGTTGCATTATCAGTTGCTTTATGCATAGCCGTCATACGTGCTCCGTGCTCAGCAGCAAATGAATCACGGATAGCTTTGTACAATTGTGTCTTCAATGATTTAGGAATCAAAGTCATTACAATTTCTTCTTTCGAAGGTTCAAAGATATAATCACCCGCAACTGCAGTACCTTTCTCAATTGGTGCCAATGGTAAAAACTGTTCTGCTTTCACAATTTGCGTTGCGGCATTTTTAAACTGATTGTAAACCAATTCGATACGGTCATACTCACCTGCAACAAATTTATCTGTTAGCAATGAAGCCACAGTTGCTGCATTATCAAATGTAAGATTATCAAAAATAGCACTTTGGTTTTCAACAATAGTATGTGTTTTCTTCAGGACATCGTTTCCTTTTTTCCCGATAGCCAATACATCTACCTGAACTCCCTGATATTTATCCGTGATGTTTTTGATTTCTTTAATCACGTTCGTGTTAAAAGCACCACACAAACCTCTGTTTGAGGTAATTGCTACCAACAACACTTTCTTTACTTCTCTTTGTGTAGTATAGTCTCCACCTACCTCACCTTCTAAAGTAGCCGAAAGATTTTGCAATAATTCGGTTAATTTTTCAGCGTAAGGACGCATAGCTGTAATAGCATCTTGTGCTTTTTTAAGCTTAGCAGCCGAAACCATTTTCATCGCAGATGTAATTTGCATCGTCGATGATACGGAAGTAATTCTATTACGGATTTCTTTTAAATTAGCCATTCTTACTTTAGTAATTAGTGACTAGTAAATAGTGATTAGCTATTACTAATCACTATTTACTATTTACTTTATTAGTTATACTTTGCAGATACTTCTTTTGCAACCTTTTCGATAACATCAGTAATGTTGTCATCAAGTTTACCAGCTTTCAAAGCATCCAATGTATCTCTGTGTTTTGCGTTCAAAAATTCCAAGAAATCCTTCTCGAATTCTTTCACTTTATTTACTGGTACGTTTCTTAACAAGTTTTTAGAACCTGCATAGATAATTGCTACCTGATCTTCAACTGTGAACGGAGCGTTTAATCCTTGTTTAAGGATTTCAACGTTACGTTTACCTTTTTCGATTACGTTTAATGTAGCTGCATCCAAATCAGAACCAAATTTCGCGAATGCTTCCAATTCACGGAATTGAGCCTGGTCTAACTTCAATGTACCAGATACTTTCTTCATTGATTTGATTTGTGCATTACCTCCAACACGAGATACAGAAATACCTACGTTAATCGCAGGACGTACACCAGAGTTGAATAAATCAGACTCTAAGAAAATCTGTCCGTCAGTAATCGAAATTACGTTAGTTGGGATATATGCAGAAACGTCACCTGCTTGTGTTTCAATGATCGGTAAAGCTGTTAATGATCCACCACCTTTAACGATTGATTTCAATGACTCAGGTAAGTCGTTCATGTTTTTAGCGATATCGTCATCAGCGATAACTTTTGCAGCACGCTCTAATAAACGAGAGTGTAAGTAGAAAACGTCTCCAGGATATGCCTCACGCCCCGGTGGTCTTCTTAATAACAAAGACACCTCACGGTAAGCAACCGCTTGTTTTGATAAATCATCATAAACGATTAAAGCCGGACGACCTGTATCACGGAAATACTCACCGATTGCAGCACCTGCGAATGGAGCATAAACCTGCATTGGAGCTGGGTCAGAAGCGTTAGCTGCAACGATAACCGTGTATGCCATTGCTCCCTTTTCTTCTAACATTTTTGCAATTCCTGCAACTGTTGATGCTTTTTGACCAACCGCTACATATATACAGAATACTGGTTTACCAGCATCATAAAATTCTTTTTGATTAAGGATGGTATCCAAACAAACTGTAGATTTACCAGTTTGACGGTCACCAATTACCAACTCACGCTGACCACGTCCAACCGGAATCATAGCATCTACTGCTTTGATACCTGTTTGTAACGGTTCAGTTACCGGTTGACGGAAAATTACTCCCGGTGCTTTACGCTCCAAAGGCATTTCGTATAAGTCACCACCGATAGGACCTTTACCATCAATTGGCTGTCCTAAAGTGTTTACTACACGTCCTACCATTTGCTCACCTACTTTAAGAGAAGCGATACGTTGAGTTCTTTTAGCAGTAGAACCTTCTTTCAAACCTGTTGAAGGGCCTAATAATACCACACCAACATTATCTTCTTCAAGATTCAAAACGATACCTTCCATACCGTTATCAAATTCTACTAACTCACCGTATTGAACGTTTGAAAGCCCGAAGATACGAGCAATACCATCTCCAACTTGAAGTACTGTTCCTACTTCTTCTAGCGTAGCACCAGATTCAAAACCTGATAATTGCTTTTTTAATATTGCTGAAATCTCAGCAGGTTTAATATCCGCCATAATTATATAAATAATTAATTACTTAATTCTCTTTTTAAAACTTGTAACCTGTTGGCAACAGAAGCATTGTACTGCTGATCGCCTATTCTTAAAATAAATCCTCCGATAATTGCAGGATCTACAATATTTTCAATGCTTATTTTTTTGCTTGAAAACTCTTTAATTTTAGCCAAAACTTTTGCTTCAATTTCAGAAGTCATTGCGATGGCAGTAGTAACTTTAGCTACTTCAACTCCATTAGCCTCATCAAACAATCTGTTGTATTCTACAGCAATCAATTCTAAAATCTCGAATCGTTTGTTTTCGAACAACAATCGAAATAAACCTTTAGTAACACCATTTACTGAAGCGAACACTTCTAACAATGCACTGTTTTTTACTTCATTTTTAAGAGTAGGGTTTTCAATAAAAGCCTGTAACTCTTTGTTTTCTTTAATAGTATTCGCAATCAAAGTCATGTCTTGGCTCACCTCTGAAGCAACGCTCTTTGAGTTGGCTAAGTCTAAAATTGCTTTCGCATAGCGAATGGCTGCTCTTGTACCTGACATGCTCGAATTAGTTTAATTTTACATCCCCTAACAATTTCTCAACTAATTTTACTTGAGATTCTTTGTTAGACAATTCCTCTTTTAATAATTTTTCAGCGATTTCCAATGAAAGTGAAGATACATGAGATTTCAATTCAGCCATAGCAGCATTTTTCTCACCTTCGATAGAAGCTTTAGCCTGCTCAATCATTTTTTGACCTTGCGTTTGTGCTTCTTCTTTTGCATCAGCAATCATTTTTTCTTTGATCTCACGGGCTTCTTTTAGCATAGTGTCACGCTCTAAACGTGCTTCCTGTAAAATACGCTCATTGTTAGCCTGCAAATCCTGCATTTCTTTTTTTGCATTTTCAGCAGCTTTTAAAGCATCTCTGATTCCTTCTTCTCTTGTATTAACTGCCTCAAGGATTGGTTTCCATGCAAATTTTCTTAACAAGATAACTAGTAATACAAATAATGCAGCTTGAATTATAAATAATCCTAATGAAAATTGACCTAATAAATTCATTATATATAGATTTTAATTTTAATTTGATTTAAAAACAACAGCATTAACCAACCGTTAATGCTATTGTTTGCTTTCGGTTTATTAAGCAGCGAATAACGCAGCGAAACCAATACCCTCAATAAGAGCTGCAGCGATAAGCATAGCAGTTTGGATTTTACCTGAAGCTTCTGGTTGACGAGCAATAGCGTCCATAGCAGAACCACCGATTCTACCAATTCCTAATGCTGCTCCGATAACGATCAAACCAGCTCCTACAATGTTTGGAATAGTCATAATGTGTATATTAAATTAATTAAACATTCAAATTTTTAAATTCTTAGTGATGGTCATCATGGTGATGTTCTTCACTGGCAGCACCAAAATATAATGCTGATAACATAGTAAACACGTATGCTTGTAATAATGCTACTAAAATTTCCAATAATGAAAGTACAAAAGCTAGGAAGAATGACAAACCACTTCCTACCACATTGTTGAATGTATACATCAACGCAATGATACTCATTAATACAACGTGACCTGCTAAAATATTAGCATAAAGACGTATTGTAAGTGAGAACGGCTTAATAATTGTACCCAACAATTCAATTGGTGCTAAGATTGGCTTCATCCATGTTGGAACTCCCGGCATCCATAAAATATGCAACCAGTAATCTTTCTTAGCTGTAAGCGTTGTTATTAGATAAACTAAGATTGCCAATGCAGCAGTAACAGCAATGTTTCCTGTTACATTCACTCCCAGTGGTGTTAATCCGAACATGTTCAAGAACCAAACAAAGAAGAAAATCGTTAATAAAAACGGCATGTATTTTCTATAGTTCTTTTCACCAATGTTAGGGATTGCGATTTCATCACGGATGTATACAATGATAGGCTCAAAAAATCTTCCTATTCCTTTTGGAACACTTCCGTGTTTCTTATAAGATTTTGCCAAACCTGTGAATAATAAAATCATCAAAAAACCAACAATAATCATCATCAATACATTCTTAGTAATTGACAAATCAAGTGGCCTTTTTAACGGATTTAAATGAGCTTCATGATCTATATGACCATCCTTGTCAGAATTGTATATTAAACCGTGTTCGATTTTGAAGTATTTCCCGTTAGATTCAACTACAGCAGTTTCATGTTCGAATTTTGCAGACGAAAAGATATGCAGTCCATCTTCCCATAAAATTACCGGTAGTGAAAATCCAAAATGTTTTTCATGACCTGATTCTTTATCATAAGAAAACAGAGTAAAATCGTGCGAATCCAAAAGGTGGTGCTGGATAAACTCTTTTCTTTCTTCAGCTGGGGTTAGTTCTTTTTCTTCATGAGCAGCAGCTGCATGAGTTGAATCATGAGCAACAGCATGGGTCTCATGTTTTTCGTGTGAAGTTACCTTTGTAGAATCAGTGGTAGGATTAGCTAAAACAGCTGAGGCAAACAGCCCAAAAATTGCTGACAATATTAATGATACCGGTTTTTTTGTAATCGCCATAAAAAACTATTATGCTAGTGTTTAATTTTGGTGCAAAGGTACATTTTTTATTAATATCCAAAACGTTTAAATTATTTTTTTTATTTGAAGCTGTTTTTAAGACTTTTTGAGTGCTTATTTTAGATCCTTTTCCCTTAAAAATCAACTCGTTCCGATGGAGTTATCAACAATTTTAACGTATTTTATAAGCGTAAAATGCTGTATTTCAGCGACAAAACAAGTATTTCGTCGATAAGAAACATTCAAAATTGTTAATAACTTATTTTTTTATACTTTAGTAGGCTCCTTAAATCTGAAATATATGCGAAAAACTTTACTTTGTTATACTCTCATTTTATACTCCTTAATAGCTCATTCTCAGTGTTGGACCGAAGTTTCTCCCGGTGGAATACACTCAATAGGCTTAAGAGATGGTGGGACTTTGTGGTCATGGGGAAGGAATAATTCGGGGCAATTAGGAACCGGAGAGAACAATTCAACCATTAATAAATCACCAAAACAGGTAGGAACAGACGGCAACTGGTCAAGAATTTCCGCCGGTAATTCACATAATTTGGCAATAAAAACAGATGGAACACTTTGGGCGTGGGGAAGAAATTCTGACGGACAAATTGGTATTGGTTCAAATGCATCCAGCTTTAACACTCCACAGCAAATAGGAACAGACACTGATTGGGCATATATTTCAGCTGGTGATGAATTTTCTCTTGCATTAAAAACAAACGGGACGCTTTGGGCATGGGGTGATAATTTCTTCGGACAGTTGGGTGATAATTCAACCGATGACCGGAATGCTCCTGTTCAAATTGGTACCGCAACAAATTGGGTAAGTATTTCGGCAGGCACACAACATTCTCTTGCTGTAAAAACCAATGGGGAATTATGGGCTTGGGGAACAAACAATACGTCAAGATTCGGAACCAATACACCAGCGACTTCTTACGCACCCATGCAAATAGGTACAGATACTGACTGGTCAAAAGTTTTGGCCGGACGTGATCATGGTGTGGGAATAAAAACAAACGGAACATTCTGGACTTGGGGAGGAAATACAACAGGACAATTGGGAGACGGAAGCACTGTCGACAAAACCACTCCTATTAATATTGCTTCCTTAAACGGTGCAGTCAAAATAGCAAAAGGACACCAACATACAGCAGTCATCAAAAATGATGGATCTATATGGTCATGGGGAGGAAATGCAACCGGACAATTGGGCATTGGTTCATCACTAACACCAACACCACCATCACCAACATTAGTTCCAACTCAGGAAAACACTTTCAGTAATAACTGGGCATATATTGATTCAAAGATAACACACACCGTTGCGATAAAAGCAGATGGGAGTTTATTCACCTGGGGAAGTAATCTTTGGGGACAATTAGGAGATGGTTCCCAAATAGCCAAAAGTTCTCCCGTTGCCATTACTTGTCCAACATTGACCACTACTGATTTTGAAAATCAGGAATCCATTGCCATATATCCAAATCCGGCGCATTCTTTTATAAGTATAAGAAATGAAAAAAATCTTTCTTTTACATCTATAAAGGTTATAGATTTATTTGGGAAAGTTTTAATTGAACCTCTTGTCTCAGAAGAAATAAATGTGGAAGGCTTATCTTCTGGCATGTATTTCATTCAGGCTGCTGCCAATGGTCAATTATACCAGGCTAAATTCATCAGAAATTAGTCCTATTTAATCTTCGGGCTGTAAAAAGAGTCTCCAAAGCGAGATACAAAGCAAAAAGCCCATAAAAATTCCATTTTTCAACAATACTTCCTTCTTCAAGGATAAAAAACGATCCAATAAAATAAATACCTGATACTTTTATAGAAGTAAGAAGCAAAAAAGTCATTCCCACTACATCTTTATTTTTTATAAAAACCATATTAAGTATCAGCATGATTACCACTGAAAAGAAAAGCATTATAATATGCATTACTTCCAAAGGAATTTGAAAAGACGAAATATCTATATTGAATACCGCAAAAAGAATTTTTTGAATACTGTAAACCAAAAAACCAATACCTGTTATTTGCAGGACAGGTTTATTTTCCCTTAATTCCATTAATTAATTATTATTCCCTAACCTGTTCACTTGTTTGATTACGCTGTACAATGCTAAAAAAACACCCACAACCGTTAGTAGTTTACTATAATAAATTTTATCGTTAGGATGATTGATGTCAAGCCATTCCCCAAGTTTAAAAAACAAAAAAATGATTAATCCCATTTGAATAGGGATATTGATTAAAACCAACCATTTGTTTGCTTTTTTAGGTTCCGGTTTATTATTTTCCATCAGTTAGTGCAGAATTATTCACCGGTGTCTTCATTACACAGCTGGCATTGAAATCGGCACCGGGTTCCACGGCAAGTTTACCGCAGGTTACTTCCCCGTTAACAATCGCATTAGATTTCACATTCAAAATTTCAGACACCACAATTTTACCTTCAACTTTTCCTTCCACATCCACATTAACGCAATTGATATCTCCAACCACACTTCCGGCTGGACCTACAACCAATTTGCCCTTTGATGTGAAATTACCAACCAGTTTACCGTCTAATCTGAAATCGGCTAGTGATTCTATATTCCCTTCAATGGATGTTCCTTCTACAATTCGGTTCGTTTTCCCGAGAGCATCGGTATAAGATTTTGAGCTTTCTTTAAACATCGATTCTAAATTTTAAGTTCTAAAAACAGGTTGTAATTCTTTCTTACCTGAATAACTGCGTAATTTTCGGAAGAAATAACCTGAGCCGGTGTTTTAATTTTATAATCTTTGGTGGTTTGGAGCAATTCAATCAAGTATACTGAAAATTCTTTTGAAGAAATTCCGTGAATAACCACAAAACTTTCTGTTTCATTATATACGTCATACGAAACTTTGAATTTGCTGTAATCTTTCTCTTTAATATACTTATTAATTTTTTCGATTAACTGAACTGTTACAGGATCATCTTTCTTGCCAACTTTATAAAGTACTTTCCAGTTGGTTGAAACTGTATCCAATGAAATAGCCATTTGTTCCAAAACAGGAACACTCACTTTTAAAATATCCTCAGCCTGTTTTCCTTCTTTGCTTTCGGGGTAGGTCAAAGCAACATAATTAACTGCTTTTTTATATTCTTCAACACCACGTAATTTACCAATTGCACTTGCTTTCAATAATTCGAATTTAGGAATCAGATCATCTCCTGCGAACTGTGTCAGGCATTTATCAATGGTTTGCAATACCTGAACATACTCCTGGTTTCCAAACAATTTAAACGTATTATTATAAACTTCATTAGGGGTTAAATTCAACGAAGGTTCTTCGGAAATTTGTCCGCTAAGGATTTGCGCATATCTTGTATTAGGATAATTGGTAATGATGTTTCGTTTTAAATCTTCTGCTTTAGACGGATTTTTAGTCTGGTAAATCAAATACAGGTTATACATCGAAGGTAGCACTAATCTTTCTTCAGGATTACTGCTCAATACTCTTTCAAATTTAGTGGAGGCCAAATCCGGCTCCTGAAATTTCTCTTTATAAATAACTCCCAACTGATAATTGGCAAAATTGCGTTCACGGGCTAAACTGTCCAATCTGGTTTGTGAAGTTGGTATTTGTTTTAAATAATAATCGACAGTGTAAATTTCGGAAACAGGTTCTTCAGTTTTTACGTCTGTGTTTTTATTTTCTTCCGTTGCTTTGTCGGTTTCTGTTTGGGCAGACCAACGCCAATTATCTTTTAAAGCTCTCTTACCCCATCTTTTTTGGAATTCCACCTTTCCGTAAGCTACTGTTGTTGGTGTATAAAAATAAAACAGAGATTTATCCTGTGTTGTGTTAAATCCTGGCGGACTTAATGTAGGATCACCGGTTTGACCATTAGGTTTTACAGCTAATTCTGCAGGTTTAAATTCCTCTACACCTCTTGCATTTTCAGCTGCTTCTTTTTGCTTTTTCTCCAGTTCTTTTCTGGCAGCTTCCTTAGCCTTTAATTGTTCAATGTGTTTTTCGTAAAAATTAATACGTCCTTCCTGTGATAATGAAACTACATTTAAAATACTGTCATTGTATTTAACGATTCCTTCGTATTTAATAACATCATTCAGGTTTTCGCGTTTT
Organism: Flavobacterium amniphilum; assembly: GCF_023634845.1. Lineage (GTDB taxonomy): Bacteria > Bacteroidota > Bacteroidia > Flavobacteriales > Flavobacteriaceae > Flavobacterium > Flavobacterium amniphilum. The sequence continues at coordinate 229,658 of NZ_JAMLJL010000001.1, forward strand.
TTGGCAATACTGAAATATTCTTTATTTTTTTTCACCAAACGTGTTAACGTACTGTCGTAATATTTTCCGGCAATTGTATATTCAGCTTTGTCGAAATAAATTGCAGCAAGGTTTTTATATGTTGTAGCTTGAAGATAACTATCGGTTGATGGTGAACGCAATGATTTATTATAAAATTTAACTGCTTCTTTTTCTTTATTCAAATGGTCATAAAACAATCCTATTTCAAAGTTCAGTACATCAAGATAAGGTCTGTTTTCCCTGTCTTTCATCAACTTGGCATATTTTTCAAGAAATGCAATGGTGTCTTTAGTATGATCTACAAGTTGTGCCTGTTTTGAATGTGCCCTGATTACATAATGACGTGGTGATTTACGTTTCATGTCGATAATTTCCTGAAACTGTGCATAAGCACTGTCACTGTATTGTAACGACTGGTAAATTTGACCTAAGATAAAATGATAGCGTGCTTTTTCTTCTTTATGTTTTGTTGATTCGATTGCTATCTTTAACGGAGTAATTGCGCTGTCTTTTTCTTCCAAATTGATGAATGCCTGGGCTAAAATCGCATTTGCATCAGCTTTAACCTGGGATTTTAATTGGTTTCTTCTCAACATCAATTTCAAATTCTTGATAGCCAATGCATCATTTTCAAGACGGATATTGGTTTTTTCACGCCATACTTTAGCTTCATAAATTTTATCCGAATTGGAATACTTGTATAAAATATAATTGAATGCTTCTAAAGCAGGTACAAATCTCTTGTCATAATAACGGGCTTTACCCAAAAGCAGGTGTGCTTCGTCCATTTGCATGTTTTTTTCCTTGCCTTCAATATTCATCGAATGCTTCTGGATGGCCTTGGTCGCTTTTTCTTCGGCACGCTCAAAATTTTTGTTTTTCCCTTTTTCACCCGGTAACAAAGCTTCTTCAGAAATCTGCATACGTTCAACCGGCAGCAATTCCCAGAAATTATCTGAGTAACCTGACTTCAGTTCGTTAATCCCGGATTCCAATGCAAGGTCACCGTTGTACAAAGTATTGTATTCTGTATTGACAGCATGCCAGTTCCGGTTAACAAATGAATTCTTCTTCGTAGAACAGGCTACAATCAAAAACAAAAAAAGAGGTGGGGAAAAATATTTTAAGTGCTTAATTTTCAACATAAAAAAGTTTTAAAATATAAACTTAAAAATCAGTTTTTTAGTATTATAACCCGTAAATGTACGCTTCTTTTTGAAATTCTTACTATTTAAGTTAGTTTAATTTTAACAAACAGCGGGAGATTTTCAATGTTGTTTAGTAATTTTGTCAAAAAGAAATAGATATGTCATCATTCTACAAATTAGCCATAAAAGAAATTACAAGAGAGACTCCACATACAATTTCGGTACTTTTCAATGTGCCCTTGGAGTTTCAGGATTTTTACAAATTCACTGCAGGTCAATACGTTAATTTAAAACTTACGTTGGACGGTCAGGAATTGAGACGGGCATATTCCATTTGTTCGGCTCCTTCAAGCGGTGAATTGCGTATCGCCATCAAAGCTGTTAAAAATGGTAATTTTTCAAAATTTGCCAATGAGCAGTTAACTGTTGGAAATGTCATTGAAGTTGGTCTTCCTGAAGGAAAATTTACTTTTGAACCCAATTCAGAAAGGCAAAGAAATTACATGGCATTTGCGGCAGGAAGCGGAATTACTCCGATTATGTCCATAATCCAGTCGGTTTTAAAAGGTGAACCACAAAGCACTTTTGTTTTGGTTTATGGTAACAAATCGGCAGAAGAAACAATTTTCCATAATCAATTAATTGAGTTACAACAAAAGTATCTTGGTCGTTTCTTTATCCATTTTGTTTACAGTCAGAGTAATGCTCCGGAAGCATTTTTTGGAAGAGTCGACAAATCGGTTGTGAACAATGTATTGAATTCGAAACACATCGGTAAAGAGTTTTCAAAATTCTATCTGTGTGGTCCGGAAGAAATGATCAATATCGTAAGTTCAACCTTAAAAGAAAAAAACATTCCCGAATCAGCTATTAAATTCGAATTATTTTCGGCTTCGCCAACAGAAAATAAAGTTGATTTAAGCGCTGCAGATCATTCTAAAATAACCGTTATAGTTGATGCAGATGAAACCACTTTTGAAATGTCTGCTAAACAAACTTTATTGGAAGCCGCATTAAAACAAGGTTTGGATGCTCCTTATTCTTGTCAGGGTGGAGTTTGCAGCAGTTGTATTGCACGTGTTACCCAAGGTACGGCTGTGATGAAGAAAAATTCAATTTTAACCGATAAAGAAATTGCAGAAGGTTTAGTTTTAACCTGTCAAGCGCATCCAACTACTACTGAGATAGTTGTGGATTATGATGATGTATAAACTTAGGTTTTTTTTAAAAAAAATAAAGTATTTTTTCATTTAGTCGGTTTTTTTAATGTATTCATCGAATAAACCTCAAAAACTTTAGTAAATATTTGGCTTTTAGTTAGTTTCGCTGAAAATTTTTCAAAAACAACTAACTAAAAGACCAAAAAATGAAGAATTATCTAAAGTATTCCCTCCGGGCAATACTGGTGTTGCTTTGCGCCTCCAGTAATGCACAGGTTGGGGTGGGAACTACAAGCCCAAAAGGAGCATTGGACATCACCAGCTCCACTAATGGATTCCTGATGCCAAGAATCGCCTTAACAGCATCAAATGCTGCAGCTCCTGTCATTAATCCTGCAACCGGAAACAATGTTTTGGAAGTTGGAACAGCCGTGTTCAATACCGCAACAACTGCTGGGACTTATGGTGTTATCCCGGGTATTTACTATTGGGATGGTACCAATTGGGTATCACAGGTTCACCGTTATTATGAAACAAAGTTCACACAAACGAGTGATCTAACGGTAGCAACATCTTTAACTTACACTAACATTCCCGGACTTAATTCAAAATCATTTACAGCACCTTATACCGGAAGATATACTATTCTTTTTTCAGGGTATCTGGGTGCCGGAACTGTAGACACAAATTCTTCAAAAGTAGGATTTGTGGAGGGAAATTTTAAAATGACCATAAACGGAACCGATTATAGAAAATATTCGCATTCATCAAGTTTTTATAACAGTGATACAGCAACCGAATACTATGAACTGTTCAATGAAACGAATATCAATGTAAATGTGTATTTAACAGCCGGTCAGAACTGCACAATCAATTGTTGTTACAATGGCGTGGCCGATGATAATATAACCGAAAACAATGCTCATATTGTGGGAAGATCAACTGCTTTAGGTAATTTTTGTGAAGTTAACGTAACGTATATCGGAAGATAAAAAAAAGGAGCTTTAAAGCTCCTTTTTAATTGTATCAATAACTGTTTCCGGTGAAATGCTTTGCATTGCATCTTCATAGCCTTCAACTTTCTTGTTTCCATAAACTGATGTTGGAATCAGTGGGTATTTATTTCTATCAGCAGTGATGCAAAAAGCAAACGGTTGATTAAACGGTTTGAATCCTGCATAAGGATGTGTGGCACCCCAAACTGTAATTACCTTTACTCCAAGCATTGCCGCTATATGTGCATTTCCGGAATCCATAGACAGCATCACATCCAAGTTCGAAATCAAATCCATTTCCTGTGGAAGTTTAATTTTCCCTGCGACTACAATTACATTGGAGTGATTGGATTTCAACTGGTTTAAAAGCTGTATCTCTTTTTCACCTCCACCAAACAAAAATAGTTTGCTTTCAGTTTGGGCCAATCCATCAATAACTCTCTGCATTAAATCAATTGGATACACTTTTGAATCGAATTGGGCAAAAGGAGCGATTCCAATCCATTTTTCAGATTTAGCACCTGAAAAAGATAAAACATCTTTGGAAATTTCTCTTTTTTCAGGAAAAACCGATTGTGACAAATCTAATGGAAAACCTAATTTTCTGAAAGTATCGCAATGTCTGTCAAACATCGATTTGACCGGTTCAAAGACTTTATTTTTGATCCGCGTCAATGCTTTTTTTTCTTTTCTGCCCTTATCTGTCGCAGCGGTTATTTTTCCGCTTAAAGCAAATAAATTACGGACTACTTTAGAGCGTAATACATTATGTAAATCGGCTACAGCATCGATATTCTTCCTTTTTAAATCATGGTACAGACGGAGTAACCCTACAGATCCTTTATGTCTGTTATTCAAATCAATTGCAAAAAATTCCAAATTAGGAATACCTTCAAAAAAAGGCTTAAAAAAAGGACGTGAAACTACAGTAACCCTTACATCGGGATATTGTAAAGAAAAAGCTCTCAAAACGGGAACCGTCATTGCAACGTCACCCATAGCCGAGAGCCTTATAACTAAAATGTGTTTGATGTCTGACATCGAAACCGTTTTATTTTTTATTTTGATACAACACCGGATTCAATTCCTCATCGTTGTACATTTTCATTTGCTTGTACACTTTCATATACTTATCACCGTTTTCGATATCTTCAATCAACTGACTGATTGAAACGAACATGTCATTTTTCTGATCTAACAAAACATTTAATTTTTCCTGACATTTAGCTCTGTGTTCCGGAGTTGCCTCGGCACGGTTAGCTTCTTCACTCATATGATAAATTTTCAATGCAAGAATTGACAAACGGTCGATAGCCCATGCCGGGCTTTCGGTATTGATTTTAGCATCTGCTTTCACCTGTACACCAGCATATTTCTGTAAAAAATAGCTGTCGATGTACTCCACCATATCTGTACGAACCTGATTGGAAGCATCTATTTTACGTTTTAAATCCAATGCTGCAACCGGATCGATTTGCGGATCACGGATAATATCTTCATAGTGCCATTGTACGGTATCAACCCAGTTTTTAGCATACAATAAATATTCTATTGAACCTTTTTCATACGGATTCAGAGCTGGTTGGTATACATCATCAATTATGTGATAGTCATTGATACAACGCTCAAATATTGGAAAAGCAAATTCTGCAAACATAGTTTTGACTCTTTATTTTTTACAAAAGTAGCGTTTTTTTGTACTTTTATCCTGAATTTGTAAAATTTATCAAAATGCACATCCATTACATTTCGGAACAAAATAGTATTCTGAATCATTTTCTTACCCAATTACGTGATATCCACATACAGAAAGACAGCATGCGTTTTCGTAAAAATATAGAGCGGATTGGTGAAATTATGGCTTATGAATTGAGTAAGACTTTGGACTATAAAAATATTGATGTGCAAACACCTCTAGGCATCAAACATACGACAACCATTGCCGAGCCAGTAGTTTTGTGTTCGATTTTAAGGGCGGGTTTAGCTTTACACCAAGGATTCATGAATTTTTTTGATGATGCGGAAAACGGATTTGTATCTGCTTACCGTCACCATTACAACAATGATGATGCTTTCGATATCTTAGTCGAATATCAGGCTGCTCCTTCTTTTGAAGATAAAAATCTTATTTTGATTGATCCGATGCTGGCAACGGGACAATCAATTGTTGCTGTTTTACAAAAACTGCATTTGGAGCAAAAACCAAAAGAAATCCACATTGCTGTTGTCATTGCAGCTCCGGAAGGCGTAGCTTACCTCCAAGAAAATTTACCGGAAAACTGCCACTTATGGGTAGCTGCCTTAGATGAAAAACTTAACGAAAAAAACTATATCGTTCCGGGTCTTGGGGACGCCGGTGATTTAGCTTACGGTAGCAAGCTATAACAATCTCAGAATATAATTTATTAAACTGGACAAGAACAGTATTCCCAAAATACTTTCTTTTATCCAGTATTTTTCTATGGTTTCCAAGTAATTTGTCAGCATGATTGCAACCGGTACAAAAGTAAAAATCAAATAGCTGTTCTCTTTATTTGGCGAAATAAAAAATACAATAAGACCCAAGATAAAAGCAAAAATAACCTTTTTATAAGATGCCTGTAAATTGAGTGGTTTGTTCGTCAAAATAAACAACATTGTAACAAATGCAACTACGCTTGTAAGAATATAAACGCCAAGGGAAAAACTCTGGAAAACGTTTTCAATATAAGCCAAATCAATATCAATCCCTGTACTGTGGATATATTTACTTAAAAACCCAATATCGAAAATCAAGGATAAAAGCACCGTGATCACTGCTACCGCTGCCAATGCAATGAATGGAATAATCCAATTCCGGTAATCCCTCGAAACGTGGAAAATAATCGAAATAAAAACCAACAGTATAAAAATAATACTCCAGAAGTGAAATAAACTGGCAATGAAAATCCACAAAGAAGCATCAAATATTTTCTCCTTCGGTGTGATTAATGACTGTAATGAAATCAATCTACGAAGTGCCAGCAAAATAAAAGCATTGGATAAAATCAAATTCCCATTGGACAAAGTCGTGGGAAAAAGGATGAAAAATATACAAAACAACAGAAATGTATAACTGTTGTCTTTACTCAAACCATTCTTTTTGGTAATAAAATTCGTGATGAACAATGACCCGATCAGCATTAACAGAAAAACAACCTTGAGTCCAATTTCAAGGTTGGATATAGTATTGTAATTAGTGCTAAACTGATAAATTGAAAAACAAGTGATCATCAACACGGTGATCAAAATGTAATTTATTGGTCTAGATTTACTAAAAATGCTTGTAATCATAAGTATATTTTATATTTTTGCTTGGTAAATATAATACATAAAAAAGATGAAATCATTTTTTGAAGCAATTGCTTGGTTATTTGAACAAATCCTTTTTGCTCCACACGATTTAATGCGTGCGACTGAGTTGAACAACTGGTGGATCGCTAACATCGTAAACTGGGTTCTTTGGGGAATCATCAGTTACTATATCGTTTACTGGACGAAGCAATTACAGATTTTCAAAGACAATAACGAAGACGAACAAGATACTACTGCTCACTCTTTTTTAAAGTAAGTCGCGGCCGATATCTTTTCTAAAATACATCTTATCAAAATGTAGTTTATCTATATTTTGGTAAGATTTTTTTATGGCCTCCTGGAAATCATTCCCATAAGAAGTAATCGCTAAAACACGCCCTCCGTTAGTCACTATATTTCCGTTATCTTCTTTTGTACCTGCATGGAAAACAATAGAATCTTCAATTGTTTCAATTCCTGAAATCACTTTTCCTTTTTCATAATCTTCCGGATAACCTCCTGATGCTATGATGATTGTCGTAGCGCTTCTTTCGTCAATCTCCAAAACAGCATCCTCAAGCTTTTGTTGACCAACTGCTTCAAAAAGTTCCACTAAATCTGATTTTATTCTAGGCATTACAACTTCGGTCTCCGGATCACCCATACGAACGTTATATTCAATCACCATCGGTTCTCCTTTTACATTGATTAATCCAATGAAAACAAATCCTTTATATTCGATATTATCTTTTTGTAATCCTTCAACTGTTGGTTTTACAATTCGGGTTTCAATTTTTTCCATTAAAACCGCATCTGCAAAAGGAACCGGAGAAACTGCTCCCATTCCGCCTGTATTCAATCCTGTATCACCTTCCCCAATACGTTTGTAATCTTTAGCCGTTGGTAAAATTTTATACGATTTACCATCCGTCAGGACGAAACAACTTAATTCAATTCCGTCCAAAAATTCTTCAATAACCACTTTTGAAGAAGCAGCTCCAAATTTAGCGTCAACCAGCATATTTCTCAATTCTTGTTGAGCTTCTGCCAAATCGTTCAGAATTAAAACTCCTTTACCGGCAGCTAATCCATCTGCTTTCAAAACATACGGTGCTTCCAACGTTGTTAAAAATTCGCAACCTGCTTCAACAGTTACTTTTGTAAAACTTTCGTAACGCGCAGTAGGAATATTGTGTTTTACCAAAAACTCTTTGGCAAATTCTTTACTTCCTTCCAGTTGTGCACCAATTTTTGACGGACCGATAACCGGAATGTGATTGATTTGACCGTCATTTTTGAAAAAATCATAAATTCCATGTACTAATGGATCTTCGGGGCCAACCACTACCATATCCACATTATTCTGTAATACGAAATCTTTAACCGCAATAAAATCCAATGGATTAAGAATAACATTGGTAGCAATTTGAGAAGTACCGGCATTACCCGGCGCTACAAAAAGTTGTTGGCATTTAGCGCTTTGTAACATTTTCCATGCTAAGGCATGTTCTCTTCCTCCTGAACCTAAAAGTAAAATTGTCATGATTGTTGTGTTGTTGTTTGTGGTGCAAAAATAGCTTGTTTTGAACAGAAAAAAAACAATTAGCAACGGCTTTCTGTATCATATTTCCTATTTTTGGACAAATATTCCCATATGATTCGGTTTTTTGATTGGTCCTTGTTATTGAATGGTTTCCCCATGAAGGAAGCAATCTCGGAATTCAAAAGGATTCTTACGCTATCAGAAACAGAGCATTCCGAGTTTGTTGAGAAAAGAAAAAATGAAATTGTTGCCTATCATTTGCAACACAATACCTATTACCGTGATTTCGTAGGTCGGCCAACAATAAGTCATTGGGCGGAAATTCCGGTGATGACCAAAAAAGATTTTCAAAAGCCATTGGCTGAAAGACTTTCCGAAGGGTATTCCGAAAAAACTGTTTTTAAGAACAAAACTTCAGGGTCAAGCGGAGACCCGTTTATTTTTGCCAAAGACAAATATGCACACGCCATTACCTGGGCATCGATTATTTACCGTTTTGGCTGGTACAGTATCAATTTTAACCAATCCTTTCAAGCCCGTTTTTACGGAATTCCGTTAGATTTTTTTGGATATACCAAAGAGCGGATCAAGGATTTTTTAGGGAAACGTTACCGGTTTTCAATTTTTGATTTATCCGATAAAGTACTGGAAAATGTGCTAAAGAAATTCAGCCGGAAAAAATTTGATTACATCAACGGCTATACCAGTTCGCTTGTATTGTTTGCTAAATTTCTCCAACAGAAGAATATCATTTTAACAGATGTATGCCCAACACTGAAAGTCTGCATGGTTACTTCAGAAATGCTTTTTGAAGAAGATAAAATATTATTGGAGAAATATTTAGGTGTTCCGGTTGTAAACGAATACGGTGCTTCCGAACTCGATTTAATTGCCTTTCAGAATACCAATGGAGAGTGGCAAATCAACTCCGAAACTTTGTTTGTGGAAGTTTTGGATGATAACAACCAGCCTTTACCATATGGCCAGGAAGGAAAAATTGTTATCACTTCGTTATTCAATAAAGCCCATCCTTTTATTCGTTATGATATTGGTGATATTGGTATTTTGGACGAAAAAAGTACTGTCCAAAAGCCTATTTTAAAAAAGTTAATCGGGCGCACTAATGATGTGGCAATTTTACCAAGCGGTAAAAAATCACCCGGTTTGACCTTTTATTATGTAACCAAAAGCATTATTGAAGATGATGGAAATGTGAAGGAATTTATCATCAGACAACTACAGAAAGACACCTTCGAAATTGATTATGTAAGTAAAAAAGAACTCGATTTAAGTCAAATTAAAAAGATAGAAGAAGCAATTGCCTTATATCTGGAACCCGGTTTAAATTTTTCTTTTAACCGAAGAGAAACATTACAAAGAACAACGCGCGGAAAACTGAAACAATTCCAGTCGATGGTTTAATTTCTGTATTTCCTAAAACCACGGTACATCCAGTGCAACATATAATATGCAGAAGCAAAAACATTTAATTTCTCAACTTCCCGGTAAAACTGCCATTGGTACTTGATGAGATTTTTTTTGTTGCGTGACAGTGAGTTTTCACGGATTCGGTAAATAGCTTGGGGCTTTTGTATGCCGTATGCAAAAGGAATATCTTTCAAATATTTCAGCCAAAGTCCCATATCCTGTCTTTTTCTGATGTCTGGCATAAATTTTATCCCTAATGTTTTTACATCCAGAAAGGCAGTCAGACAACTGATGGAATTACTTTTTAGTATATCAGTATACGTAACTTTTTCGGGTACGATAAAATCAGAATAGACAAATTCCAGATTCTCATTTGAGCGTCTGTAGGAAGAGAATACAAAATGGATTCCGGTTTCTTTGATAGTTGCAATACTGTTTTGGATAAAATCAGGAAACCAGATATCATCAGCATCCAAGAAAGTCATAAAGTCACCCTTAACCTGTTCAATCCCTTTATTACGCGCTCTTGAAGCACCGGAATTTTTAGTCAGTTGAATTAAATGAATACGGTGGTCATCTTCCATCATATTCTGGATTACTTCAACAGTTTTATCAGAAGAACAATCGTCCACGATAATCATTTCCCAGTTCGTATGTGTTTGTTTTTGAACCGACTGAATGGTATCTGCAATAAATTTTTCAGAATTATAGGTTGGGGTAATAATGGAAACCAGTTCACTCATTTAATATGCTTTTTCTTGTCCTCTGAAAATATTGATCACCGTTAAAAGAATAATTTTGATATCGAGAAATAATGACCAGTTCTCAATATAAAAAACATCATACTTGATGCGCTTCACCATCTCATCATCGGTTTCGATTTCCCCACGGTAGCCTTTTACCTGTGCTAATCCTGTAATTCCAGGCTTTACATGTAATCTGACATTATATTTCTTTATCTTTTTCTGGTATTCATTATTGTGTATCCATAAATGCGGTCTTGGTCCCACAATTGACATATCTCCAAGAATCACATTTAAGAATTGAGGCATTTCATCCATACTTGTCCGACGTAAAAAAGCACCTATTTTTGTGATCCTAGGGTCGTTTTTAGTAGTCATTTCCTCTGTTTTTTCATTGATATACATCGAACGGAACTTATAACAAAAAAATTCATTTTGATCCAGCCCGGGTCGTCCCTGTTTAAAAAAAACAGGCCCTTTTGATTCTATTTTGATTAAAATAGCCACTAATGGTATAAGCCATGAAAATACAAAAATTACGATAAGTAAAGAGAATACTATATCGAACAACCGTTTAACAATCTTATTCGGCAGATCGTTAAGAGGTGTTCTTTTTAGGGATAAAACAGGAAAAAACTCGTAATAATCAATCTTAAGACTTTTAGAGTAAATTTCACTTCCTTCAGGTATAAATTTAATTGTAATACGGTGATAATCCGAAAACTCAACTAATTCTTTCAATTCCTCTTCCGAAAGTTCTTTCAGTGCACAGTATATGTCATCAATTTTATTCTTCAGTACAAAATCCTGAATATCATCAATTTTACCCACTACCTCATCATCATCAACTTTATCCGAAAAAAATCCAAAAAAACGGTAACCATAATCAGGCCGGGTTATAAATAGTTTTTTAAGGTTAATCGCACTTTCCGTATGACCTATTATAATTACCCTGCGATAATTTCCTCCTAAAACAATCCGATATTTTTTGAGGTAATAGAATAACAATCCTTTAAAAAGAGTAATGTACAAAAATGTAAATCCGATAAAAATCAGGAATTGTTTAAAACTGGGAATAATTTCACGTGCTACCGAAAAATAAGCAATAACCACTAATGTAAAAAGCGTGAATTGCTTAACCAGTTTAGCTAAAATCTCTGCTGGTTTTGTGAAACGGAAAACTTCGTAAAATTCTGTAAAATAAGAAATTACACTCCACGAAATTAATTGAAACAGCAAAAAATAAGGCAGATAAACATTAAAGTTATTCAAAAATATTTCTGCTAGAATCACCAGCAGAAAAAAATCAATAACCACACTGATGGGTCTAATATATTTTGAATACCTTCCTTTTGTCACCTATTTATTTTATATAATCCTTGAAATCTTTATGGGCTTCTTTCAATAATTCTTCTTTAGGCAACGATTTAAAATACTCATAGGTAATTTTCATTCCTTCTGAACGGCTTACTTTTGCTTCCCAACCTAAAATGTTTTTAGCTACAGTTGTATCCGGCTGACGCTGCAACGGATCGTTTTCAGGCAACGGGTGGTATACGATTTTCTGATTCGTACCGGTTAGCTTGATGATTTCTTCAGCAAAATCCTTAATTGTTATTTCATCCGGGTTCCCAATATTTACAGGTTGCGTATAATCAGAAAGAAGCAATCTGTAAATTCCTTCCACCTGGTCATCAACATAACAAAACGAACGGGTTTGCAATCCATCTCCAAAAATCGTCAAATCTTCTCCACGTAATGCTTGTCCAATAAATGCCGGAATTACACGACCGTCGTTGAGACGCATTCTTGGTCCGTAAGTATTAAATATACGCACAATACGTGTTTCCAAACCGTGAAAACGGTGGTAAGCCATGGTAATGGACTCCTGAAAACGTTTTGCTTCATCATATACACCACGTGGCCCTATCGTATTTACATTTCCGAAATAATCTTCAGTTTGCGGATGAATCAAAGGGTCACCATATACTTCAGAAGTTGATGCAATTAAAATACGTGCCTTTTTCACTCTTGCCAAACCTAATAAATTGTGTGTTCCCAAAGAACCAACTTTCAAGGTTTGTATCGGGATTTTTAAATAATCTATTGGACTTGCCGGTGAAGCAAAATGTAAAATATAGTCTAATTCTCCTGGAACGTGAACAAATTTTGAAACATCATGATGGTAAAATTCAAAATGCTCCAATTTGAATAAATGTTCAATATTCTTTAAGTCTCCCGTAATTAAATTGTCCATACCAATTACATGGTATCCTTCTTTAATAAAACGGTCACATAAATGTGAACCTAAAAAACCAGCCGCTCCGGTAATTAAAACTCTTTTCATTTTATAAGGTTTGTAACAGACTTTCCTGCCACGGTTTTATATTGATATCAAATATCGCTTTTATTTTACTCTTATCCAAAACACTATATGACGGTCTTTTCGCCGGTGTTGGATAAGCTTCTGTAGGAATTGGATTTACAGTTATATTAATAGTATTAATTCTGAAAATTTCTTTTGCAAAACCAAACCATGAACAAATTCCTTCATTACTGAAATTATAAATTCCAGAATTTTGTCCATCGGTAGAATTTGGGTGCTCAATAATTGATAGAATAGCTTCTGCCAAATCAACGGCATTTGTTGGTGTCCCAATTTGATCGCTTACTACATTCAAAGTATCTCTATCCTGTGCTAAACGAAGCATGGTTTTCATAAAATTACTCCCGAATTGGGAGTATACCCATGAAGTTCTGATGATATAGTATTTTTCACAATTCTCCGTTACTTTCTTTTCACCATCCAGTTTAGTCTGGCCGTAAACACCGATAGGGTTTGTCTGATCCGTTTCCAGATAAGGGACTGAAGAGGTTCCGTCAAAAACAAAATCTGTTGAAATATGAATTAACGTTGCTCCAGAATTTTGACAGGCTTTAGCTAAATTTTCAGGACCAATGACATTTACCAAATGTGCTTTTTCAAATTCAGACTCAGCTTTATCCACAGCAGTATAAGCAGCAGCGTTGATGCAAAAATCTATTGCATTCGTTTCAAAAAACCAAGAAACTTTTTCTTCATTAGTAATATCCAGATCTTTTGAGGTAGCAAAAATAAATTCAATTTCAGGATACTTTGATTGGATATATTGCAAAGACTGTCCTAACTGTCCCGATGCTCCGGTTACTAAAACTACCATACTTTTTTTGCGTTTTCCAATGTAGGCAACACTTGATCCTTTTCGGAAATAATCAATTCATCTGCTGGAAATCTCCAATCGATATTTACTGTGGCATCATTGAAAATCAAACCTCCTTCACTTTCTTTATTATAGAAGTTATCACATTTATAAAAGAAAGTTGCTGTATCACTCAATACCAAAAATCCATGGGCAAATCCTCTTGGAATGAAAAATTGCTTTTTGTTTTCCGCTGTAAGGACAATAGAATACGATTGTCCGTAGCTTGGAGAATCCAGACGTAAATCAACAGCTACATCCAAAACCTCTCCTTCTAAAACACGGACTAATTTTGCCTGTGCATATTCTCCACATTGATAATGCAAACCACGTAAAACACCTTTTGTGGAAAAAGATTGATTATCCTGAACGAAATTAATTTTTTGTCCAATTCCGTTCTCAAACGTATTTTGATTAAAGCTTTCCATGAAATGACCGCGGTCATCATGGAAAACTTTAGGTTCTATAATAAAACAACCCTGAAGATTGGTTTCAATAAAATTCATTAACAGTTAAATATTTGCTCTAAAATCTTAATTGTAATCAAGTAAGTTGGTTTTACACCAGTTGTTCCCAAACCTCCTGAAGCCAATGTACTTCCGGTTTCCAGTGGGTTATCAGAAGCATAATATGCGTAACGTACTTTCACGTCAGGATTGATACTCTTACGGATTCTGGAAGCCGACTGAATCGCTTTCTGGTAGTAAGCACCTTCCATTTCCAGTCCGATTGCTGCCCAAGTTGATTCATGGAAGAATTTCAATAAATCCCTGTTTTGAAGTGATGTTCCCAATACGGTAATCATCGGACCTGCATATACCGGAATATCATTTCCTTCAAACATTTCGGCTGTCAATTCGTTTTCAAACGGATAGTTATCAGCAGTTCCTTCATTCACGTGTGCATTCGGGATCATGATATCTCCTTTTCCGCCTTCAAGGATTCCGGCTTTACCCATAATTGAAACCGATTCTACATTCAATAATGTTTTCTTTTTCTCGACTTTATAAGGTTTCAAAAGCTCGTCGATTGTTTCAAAAGCCTGTTCACCGAAAGCGTAGTCCATTACGATTAAAACCGGTGCCGCGCTATTGATTTTAGCACTTGGGAAGGCCGTTTTCTTCCAGTCGAATTTGGCTGTATCAAAAATCTGAACATCAATATTCGTTCCGGATTCATCAGGTTGTGAAATCATTCCGTGCTGTAAAGCAAAATCTTCTACTTTTTTACGTAGTTCTTTACTTCCAGAAGCAGATAAATCTTCATAAATCTGGTATTCTCCTTTTCCTTTGTATTTTGAAGCCAATACGTAAGGTGCAAAAACCGAATTCATCACACTGTGCATATTCGCACTGATGATATGGATTGGTCTTTCCAACAAACCATTGTCAGCTAAAGTCTTTTTGATATTGGTTGCCCAGATATCACCGTAAATGTGGTGTCCAAGACGTTCTCTCAATATCGGACTGAAAGTAATCGTTCTCTTGTTGTTGTCAACCACTTCTTCAATAGCGATTTTTCCTAACCAGTACACAATGTGCAAGAAACGGTCCGGTGAAGCACTATTTCCGAAATCGTCGTAAATATCACTAACCTCAGCAAAAGTTCTCCCTAATACATTAGCAGCATGGGAAATTGCTTTTTCACGTTCAATCAAAGTCAATTTTTTCGATTGAAGTGCAGCTTGCTCCAGTTTTTCCCAATCACGCGATACTTTTCCTTCTTCATCTACTAAAACTCTATCTTTAATCTTGTGAGACTCAATAAAAATAAAAGTCAGGTGTGTTAAGATATCATAGATATCCGAACGTCCCCTTGTGATTTCCACATTCATCTGTTCGTCGTCAATACGGTAACAGTTTCTGCGGCGTTTTGGCGGAACAATGGGTTGGAAATGTGATTTGGAATACCCTTCATCAGAAGTCAAATTAATGTAACGGCATTCTTCGATTCCTACCGGAAGACGCTCAATTACATACAATAATCCGTTTAATTCTACTTTTTCTTCGGCGATTGAACCGTAAATTTCCGGTCGAAGTTCTAATAAAGCTTCTCTTAAAGTTTCTCCAGAAACACCCATTGGTTTGTAGAAACCTCTGTTGAATAAATGTCTCATCGTAATGTACAGTCTTTCGATAGCTCCCGAAGACTCTTGCGCTCTTGAGCGCGAAATGTTTTTAATCTCTTTCATTAAATTTTATATTTTCTAACCCGCAAAGGTACGATTTTATTTTTAGTTTGTAAGGATTAGATTGATGGCAGGTTCAAAAACTCTTGTTTTTACTGGTAATCCTTCGGCATCTCTCTTAAATTCCTTTGTCCATTTTCCGCCTAAAAAAGTATAGGTGAACTCTCTTTCCACAAAATTGTAAAACGGTAACGGATAGTAAGTACGATGTGTTTTTGTTTTCCCGGGATCAGAAGCAGGAACCTCTTTTTCATACTTATTACTTTCAATAAACAATCTTTCGATAGCAACAAATAATCCGTTTTTTGGAAAAATCATATTTAATTTTGAAAGATCAAACTGAGTCATCCTTGAACCTTTTTTAACTTTGGCGATAAAGTCTTTTTCAATTAACTCATCCCCAGGTAAACCATTGGCATCCACTTCATAAAAATGAATTTTGATTGTCGCTTCATCAATATTGCTTTCGGTATAAACCGATACTTTTTTGATGTATTTATTCTTACCGTAATTGGCCTTATAAGGAAAAAATTTAGCGTCAAATCTTGGTCCGTTTTCAAATGCCTGGCGGATGGCATTTTCGGTTTTTCCGATTTCGATTTGTTTTGTTTCTTTTTTGTTACCGATTACAACTTCACCCAATTGATAAGTTGCCGGAACCATTTTAACCAATGAAACCTGAGAAGATTTCAGTTTGATTTTCTCAAATCCGAGAATAGAAAAGATTAAGATTTTTTCTTCTTTAATATTTAATGAAAAACTACCGTCAAGATCTGAGGTTGTTCCTATATTTTCATTTTCTACTAAAATATTTACATATGGAAGCGGCTCATTATTTTCATCAACTACTTTCCCTTTAACTTGTGCAAATACAACAATCTTCAAACAAAAGAAGAAGAATATGAATGAAATTTTTTTCATCAGCAATTTATTTTACTTAAAAAAATCAGCAATTTTACGGTCGTTGCTCAATCGCGGTAATTTATTCTGTCCGCCTAATTTGCCTATCGATTTCATGTACTCCTGGAATCCGTTTTTAGCAACTTTTTTAATGACAACCGTGCGCAACACATTACCGGTTATCAAATCATCATAATACACATTTTGTGATCGCATTGCCTGATCAACAGCATGTGAAAACTGTTCTAAATCGGATGGTTCATTTTCAAATTCGATAAGCCATTCGTGGTAAGGCAATCCCGATTGCGGGTTGATTTGAGGTGCGACCGTAAATTCGTTAACCTGAACATCGGTTCCTTCCATGGCTTCTTTAAGGGCAGCTTCGACTTCCTTACCGATTACATGTTCGCCGAAAGCCGAAATATAATGTTTGATGCGTCCCGATACGATAACCCGATAAGGTTTCAGGCTCGTAAATTGAATGGTGTCTCCAATATTATATGCCCATAAACCCGCGTTTGTGGAAAGAATCAACGCGTAATTGATTCCCAATTCTACTTCACCTATGGTGTAACGGCGCGGGTTTTCAGTAAAAAACTCATCGGCTTTTATGAATTCGTAAAAAATACCCGAATTCAGCAAAAGTAACATTCCTTTCTCTTTTTGGGAATCCTGATAGGCAAAAAAACCTTCGGAAGCCGGGAACAACTCGATTGAATCCACTTTTCTTCCAATCATTTTTTCAAATTTTGCCCTATATGGTTCATAATTTACACCACCGTAAATAAACAGATTGAAATTTTTAAAAATATCACCTACTGGTTTATTCGCTTTTGTTGCCAATTTTTCAAAGTACATCTGTACCCAGGATGGAATTCCTGAAATGACCGCCATGTCTTCGTTAAAAGTTTCTTCGACAATAGCTTCCACTTTGGTTTCCCAATCTTCAATACAATTTGTTTCCCATGATGGCATGCGGTTTTTCTGAAGGTATTCCGGGACATAATGAGCTACGATTCCGGAAAGTCTTCCCAGTTTAATTCCGTTCTTTTCCTCTAATGAAGGGCTTCCCTGCAGGAAAATCATTTTACCATCAACAAAATCAGCATTTCCGGTTTCATGAATATAACTCAAAATAGCATTTCGGGCCGCTTCAATGTGATATGGCATCGATTCTTTGGTCAGCGGTATATATTTTGCACCGGAAGTCGTACCGGAAGTTTTGGCAAAGTACAACGGCTTTCCTCTCCAGAGAATATTTTCCTCTCCACTAACTACACGGTCGACGTATGGGCGGAGTTCTTCATAATCCCTGACCGGAACTCTTTTGACAAAATCTTCAAATGATTTGATCCCGGAAAAATCATGGTCTTTACCAAATTGTGTTTCTTTGGCGAGATGGATTAATTGTTGGAAAATTTTTTGTTGGGTTTCAACAGGATGATTCGCCCAGCGCTGGGTTTTCCGGTGAATATATTTTGCAAATTGCTTGGCAATTAAAGATTTAATGGACATTTTTATGAATATTATCTTCTCATTAATTCGTTGAGAATTCTTAAGACAATCTGTTATTTTTTCTGTGCTTCTTTCTGCACTTGTTTGCGGAGTTCCAATTCTGCTTTGCCGGCTTCCATTTCATATTCGGAAGGGTCAACATAGTCTGAAGCAAGAATCGAATCTTTATTGACTTTCGCGTATTCCAGATCACCGGTTAATACCTTTTTCACCGATTTAATGTATTCATCGTTTTTATTTAACTGGAATTCCAATGAATCAGCTTTTATACCAAGTAACAAAGCGTCCTGTTTCAATTGAGTCGATGAATATCCGGGAATATATTCGCGCAGCGGTGTGAAAGCGATGATATAACTGGTCACCGAAATCAAAAATATTGCACCCAGACTTCCTAATATGAAAACATTCAAAATACTCAGCTTCAGTGAAAACTGTTCTTCAAAAGTTTCTTCATTTATAATCACCAAACGGCGTCTGGCTTTGATTGAATCAAAAAAAGCTTTTCTTTTTAATCTTTTCTTAGTCATAAGTGGGCAACTTAATCTACAAATATAGCAATTTCGGATTTTGGAAAGGCAATAAATAATAAATCGTTAAAAAATGAAAGTCTTGAATTTATCTTTAATATCTTTGCAGAATATTTAACACGCGAAAGCACAAATTGATTTATCATGGGAAGAATTGGAACTCCTGAAATTCTTATAATATTAGTTGTTGTTTTATTACTTTTTGGAGGTAAAAAAATTCCGGAGTTAATGAAAGGATTAGGAAGCGGACTTAATGAGTTCAAAAAAGCTTCCAAAGGTGAAGATACTACTGCAAAAAAAGAAGACGAAACTAAAGAGTAAACAGTTACTGTTTGCTTTTCTTTTATGGATAAAATAGACGCAAAAATTCTCAATATTTTACAGAAGGATTGTACACTTTCTGTGAAGGATGTTGCGGCTATGGTTGGGTTATCCTACACTCCGACTTACGAAAGAATCAAACATCTTGAAGAATCCGGAGTCATTAGAAAAAGTGCTGTTATACTCAATCCATCAAAAGTGGGTATTAAACTTTTTGCCTATTGTAATGTAACCCTTAAACAACAATCCAAGGAAAATTTACAATGCTTCGAAGAAGAAGTAATGAAAATGCCTGAAATACTGGAAGTAACCAGTCTTTCAGGCGTTTATGATTATGTCTTAAAAATCGCCACTACCGATATTGAAGCCTACAATGATTTTGTAGTGAACAAATTGGCCAATATTCCTAACATCGGTCAGTACCATAGCAACATTGTGATGAGCATGGTAAAAAATGAAACTTCCTATTATTTACCGGAAGATTAAACCAATTTTTTTCTTTTTTGGATAAATTCCTCTTTTATTTTATCGTTTTGTAAATTACCAATACTTCCTTCATGGGTATGGTTTAAAATTTTACTATTGTAAGCAAACTGATTTTCTTCAACCTGTTTTGAAACAATTTTATACGCTTCCCTAAATGGTATTCCGGATAAAACCAATTCGTTAACGGCTTCAACCGTAAATAGGTTCAAGTATTTTTCATCTGATAAAATATTTTCTTTTATACTGATATTTTCCAACATCACCTCAAGTATATCCAAACATTCTTTTAAAGAAATAATCGCCGGAAACAAACATTCCTTCGTTAATTGCATATCCCTGTGATAACCCGAAGGTAAATTATTCGTCAATAATGTCAGTTCATTCGGTAATGCCTGAATTCTGTTACACTTTGCCCTGATCAGTTCAAAAATATCCGGATTCTTTTTATGTGGCATGATACTGCTTCCGGTAGTCAATTCCTTTGGAAAAGTAATAAATCCGAAATTCTGGTTCATGTACAAACACACATCCATCGAAAATTTTGTCAAAGTAGCAGCAATTCCGGACAAAGCCATGGCTGTCACTTTTTCAATTTTTCCACGCGTCATCTGTGCATACACCACATTGTGATTCATCGACTCAAAATTGAGCAGTAATGTTGTGAAATTTCTGTTCAATGGAAATGACGAACCGTACCCCGCACCAGAACCCAATGGATTCTTGTTTGCCATATGGTATGCCGCAAGGATTAGTTCCAGATCATCACAAAGACTTTCGGCATAAGCGCCAAACCATAACCCAAATGATGAAGGCATCGCCAGTTGGAAATGCGTATAACCCGGTAATAAATCGTTTTTGTGCTTTTCACTCAAATCAATCAGGCTATCGAAAACTTTTTCAGTTTTTTCAACAATCTGTTTTAATTCCGACTTGATGAACAATTTGATATCCAGCAATGACTGATCATTTCTTGAACGTCCTGCATGTATTTTTTTGCCTACTTCGCCTTTCATTTGGGTTAATAGTAATTCAACCTGGGAATGTACATCTTCCACTCCTTCTTCAATAATAAATGTCTTATCGTATACGGTTTTCAGAATTGTTTCCAAACCATCATGGGCTTCTTTCAATTCTTCCGTAGTCAGTAATCCTATTTCGTGTAACATCGAAGTATGGGCAAGCGATCCTTTGATATCGGCTTCAGCCAGATACAAATCCCAGATTGCATCCTGACCAATAGTGAATTGCTCCACCATTTCTTCAATGGAAGTTTTTATAGTATCAGTTGTATTTTGCCACAGTTTCATTATCCGTCTCATTAAATTTTTCAAGCATTTCAATATAAATTTCAATGCCTTTGTTGATTTCTTCTACATAAATATATTCATTGGCCGTATGCGATCTTGCCGAGTCGCCCGGTCCCATTTTAAACGTTGGAAAGCCGTTCATCAAAGCTTGATCTGAAGTAGTTGGCGAAGCATAAATAGCTCTTCCTAATGCGATGCCGCTTTGTACAATAGGATGCTCTTTCGGTGCGAAAGAAGGATTCAAACGTGTCGAACGCGGAATCACTTCACAATCCACATGTTGTTTGATAATAGCCAAAGCTTGTTCGTTATTGTATTTATCTGTCGTTCTGATATCAACTGTAAATTGACAACTTTCCGGAACCACGTTATGTTGAACTCCGGCATTGATAATCGTTACCGACATTTTCACTTTGCCCAGCATTTCCGATACCTCCGGAAATTCAAACGTCCGGAACCATTCGATAGCTGCCAACGCTTTGTAAATCGCGTTTTCTCCTTCTTCTCGCGCGGCATGGCCTGATTTCCCGTGGGCAACGCAATCAATCACAAACAAACCTTTTTCGGCGATGGCAATGTCCATTTTTGTTGGTTCGCCCACAATTCCGAAATAGATATCTCCTAATTGGGGTAAAACAATTTCGACTCCATTATTCCCTGATATTTCTTCTTCTGCAGTAGCCGCATAAACCAAATTGTACTGTAAGTCCTGTCTGTCATAAAAATGTAAAAAACAAGCGGCTAGGGAAACCAACGGTCCACCGGCATCGTTACTTCCCAATCCGTACAAAATCCCATCTTCAATATCCGGGCTGAACGGATCTCTGGTATACTGTTTATTTGGTTTTACCGTATCATGGTGTGAATTCAGTAAGATTGTCGGTTTTGAATCATCAAAATATTGATTCTTTACCCAAACATTATGTAGCAATCTGGTTGTTGGAATGCCTTTCTGAACAAAAAAATCATTCAGGATTTCAGCGGTTTTATCTTCCTGTTTACTAAAGGATTCGGTCTTGATCAACTTTTGAAGCAATTCCAATGCCTCTTTTTGTAACTGTTTCATTTTTTACACTATTAATGTTCCGATAAATGCTTCCCCTTGTTCGCTGGCATAATCGGCGTGGCAGATTTCTACTTTTGCCACTTTTGATTCACTGGCTCTGAAAGCGTTTTCGAGTTTTGGCAACATACCTTTGGAAATAACCTGCTGTTCTTTAAGCCATTCGTATTCATTTTTGTCCAGGACACGCAGCCATGAACCATCCAAATCCGGATTGGTCAGTACACCTAATTTTTCAAAACAAAATCTCAGATTTACATCATTTTCTTCCGAAAGCGACATGGCCACTTCCGTAGCAATCGTATCTGCGTTCGTATTTAATAAATTTCCTTTCCCGTCGTGCGTAATCGGACTGATAACCGGAACAATTCCTGTATTAATCAGATTTTGCAGAAAACCAAAGTTGATACTTTCCACATCACCAACCCAACCGTAATCTATGGTAGGATGATTCCTTTTAACCGATTGGATGCTGTTCCCGTCGACACCGCTCAAACCGATGGCATTACATGATCTTGCCTGCAGTTTGGCCACAATGGTTTTGTTCACCAATCCGGCATATACCATCGCGGTAACCTTTAAAGTCTCGGCATCAGTAATACGTCTTCCGTCAATAATTTGCTGTTCTATATCCAAATCCTTTGCTAAGCTGGTGGCCAATTTTCCACCGCCGTGAATCAAAATTTTCGGACCTTTCAACTTGGCAAATCTGTTCAGAAAATCATCCAGTTTCACTGTATCATCAATAATGTTTCCGCCTATTTTTATTACGTGTACCATGTCTTTAAAAATTAGATTCCAGTATTTTTTTCAATACTGTCTGAACTGCATAAACCCTATTTTCGGCTTGTTGCAGAATCAACGAATTTTCGCTGTCCAAAACCTCATCAGAAACTTCGACATTTCTTCTCACCGGCAAGCAATGCATTATTTTTGCCGAATTAGTAACTTTTAGTTTTTCATTGGTCAACATCCAATCTTCTTCAACTGGCAATACTTTACCATAATCAGTGAAAGAAGACCAATTTTTCACATATACAAAATCGGCATCCTGTAATGCTTTTTCCTGATTGGTTTCAATAGTCGCTCCTTTTGTAAACGCCGAACTCAACTCGTAGCCTTCCGGATGCGTGATGGTCAAATCATATCCGCTGGCCAAAGTCCACTCTGCAAATGAATTGGCTACTACCTGCGGAATCGGTTTGATATGCGGCGCCCAGGTCAAAACCACTTTCGGCTTTTCTTTGGTTTTGTGCTCCTGAATCGTAATCATATCCGCCAAACTCTGCAATGGATGTCTCGTTGCCGATTCCAGGCTCACCACCGGAACTTTCGCATATTCAATAAACTGATTAATGATCTTGTCTGCATAATCTTCTTCTTTATTTTCCAGATTCGGGAAGCAACGGATGGCCAGAATATCACAATACAATCCCATTACAGAAGCTGCATCTTTGATGTGTTCCACGCTTTTACCGTTCATCACGGCTCCTTCTTCAAATTCCAATGCCCAACCATCGTTGTTCACATTCAAAATCATCACTTCCATTCCCAGATTTTGAGCCGCTTTTTGTGTACTCATTCTGGTTCTCAGACTTGAGTTGAAGAACAATAATCCGATGGTTTTATTTTTCCCTATTTTATCTGTTACCCCTGAATTTTTAAGCGTTATGGCTTCGTTGACCAAGGCCATGGGGTCTTCTATATCGTTTACTGCTGTAAAATGTTTCATTTCTCTTTCATTAATCATTTCCAACCGGACGTTTACTTCAAAATAATTTTCAAAGCTTTTAACAATGCATCCAGTTCTTTTTTGGTTACTGCCAATGAAGGCAAAATTCTCAGGGTATTTTTGTTGCTCGCGGTTCCGGTAAAAATGCCGAATTCTTCTAATAACCTTTTACGGACAGCGGCACAAGGCTCATATAATTCGATGGCTATCATCAATCCCTTCCCTCTTATTTCCTTAATATTGGGAATGGTAACTAATTGCTCTTTCAGGTAATCTCCCATTTTTTGGGCATTCTCCATCAGATTTTGTTTTTCAATCACTTCCAAAACTGCTAATCCGGCGGCACAAGCTAAATAGTTTCCTCCGAAAGTAGTTCCGAGCATTTCTTTTTTAGACTGAATGTGCGGCGCAATCAAAACTCCTGCAATTGGAAATCCGTTGCCCATTCCTTTTGCCACCGTAATGATATCCGGTTGGATTCCGGCGTGTTGATGTGCAAAGAATTTCCCCGTTCTTCCGTAACCCGACTGCACCTCATCCAAAATCAAAACGATACCCAGTTCTGTACATTTTTGGGAAACATACTGCAGAAATTGTTTCTCCGGAATCTGGATTCCGGCAACGCCCTGAATTCCTTCGATAATCACACAGCACACCTCATCGTTTACAGCCTGGTCGAAAGCATTAATGTCATTTAATGGTAAAAAAGTTGTGTTGTTGTTTTCGTTCACCGGCGCTACGATTGCAGGATTATCCGTGCAGGCAACCGCCAATGATGTTCTACCATGAAAAGCTTTGCTAAAAGCGATAATTTTTTTTCTTTCGTTGTGGAAAGAAGCCAGTTTAAAGGCATTTTCGTTTGCTTCTGCGCCCGAATTACATAAAAACAACTGGTAATCAGTGTAAGCCGAAAGTTGCCCTAATTTAGCTGCCAGTTGCTTTTGTTGGTCAATTACAATCGAATTGGAATAAAAACCGATTTTCTGCAATTGTTCCGTTAGGCTTGAAATATAATGAGGATGTGTGTGTCCTATTGAAATTACTGCATGTCCACCGTATAAATCCAAATATTGTTTTCCGTTTTTATCCCACAAATCAGATCCTGATGCTTTTACGATTTCGATATCTGAAACCGAATACACATCGAACAGGTTCATTTGTGCCGGACTATCTATAATTGTTGTTTCCATAATTAAAAAGCACTTGGTTTTAATTTTAATCCGGTTGTTTCGGGTAATCCGAACATCAGATTCATGTTTTGCACTGCCTGACCGGATGCTCCTTTCAGTAAATTATCAATCACACTCACGATCATGACATCATCTTCATTTTTTTCCAGATACAGCAAACATTTGTTGGTATTCACGACTTGTTTCAAGTGACAATTCTTTGGTGCCAAAAACACAAAAGGTTCATCCTGATACTTGTCTTCAAATAAAACCTGCAATTCATTCAAGGTTTTATCTGATTTCAAGGTGATACAGGCCAAAATACCTCTGGTAAAAGAACCTCTTTGTGGTAAAATATACAGGTTGCCCGAATAGTTGTCCTGAGCCTGTAACAAGCTTTGATTAATTTCTGCCAAATGCTGGTGCATAAAGGCTTTGTATACCGACAAATTATTCTGCCTCCAACTGAAATGCGATGTTTCGGTCAATGATTGTCCAGCACCGGTGGAACCTGTCGTGCAAGAAGCATATACTTCTCCATTCAATAATCCGGCTTCGGCCAAAGGCAAAAGTGCCAACTGAATTGCTGTGGCGAAACAACCTGGATTAGCGACGTAATTCGCATTCTGAATCGCTTCTTTGTTTAATTCCGGTAAACCATAAACAAAAGAATGATCTGCTGCTATCCTGTGGTCCTGACTCAAATCGATTATCTTAACCGAAGGTGAAAATTCAGTCACCACTTTTTTGGCTTCGCCATGTGCCACACAGAAAAACACCACGTCAACATTTGAATCGAAAGTCGCCGAAAACTTCAAATCAGTTTCCCCGAACAAATCATCATGTACTTCATAAATGAAATTACCGGCATTGCTTTTACTGTGCACAAATCCGATTTTCACCTGTGGGTGGTTAATCAGGATTCTGAGTAATTCCCCGGCTGTATATCCGGCACCGCCAATAATTCCGGCTTTAATTGTTTGCATCACTCAATTCTTTAGTAACCTGATGGTAAATCGAGGTTTGGTTTCCAAATATTTTTGTAAATCCTTTCACATCTTCTCCGCTCCAGCCGTTGTTCATTTCGCCATACGACCCGAATTTGGCCGACATTAAATCAAACGGACTCTCAATGCCGTTCAATTCATAGCGGTAAGGGTGCAACGTGATGTACACCTCGCCGTTAACGGTTTTTTGGGTGTTGGTCAAGAAAGCTTCTATGTCTCTCATGGTCGGATCCAGCATTTGGCCTTCATGCAACCAGTTGCCATACCAACCCGATAATTGTTCTTTCCAAAACAATTGCCATTTGGTCAGTGTATGTTTTTCCAATAAATGGTGTCCTTTTATAATCAATTCCGGAGCTGCCGCTTCAAAACCGACTCTTCCTTTAATTCCAATTATAGTGTCACCCACGTGGATGTGTCTTCCGATACCGAATGGCTGGGCAATTTGCTGTAAATACTCGATGGCAATTGCCGGATGTTCGAATGATTCGCCGTTTACCGAAACCAGTTCACCTTCATTAAATGTCAATGTTATGTCTAATGACTCTGTTGCAGAAACCGGAGTTGGCCAGGCTTCTTCGGGTAAATTCTGATACGAAGTCAAGGTTTCTTTTCCTCCTACAGAAGTACCCCACAATCCTTTGTTGATACTGTACACCGCCTTTTCAAAATTGAAACTCACGCCGTGTGATTTCAGGAATTCGATTTCCGCATCTCTGCTCAGTTTTTTATCTCTGATTGGCGTAATAATTTCCACATTAGGCAACAAGTGATTAAAAATCATATCAAAACGCACTTGGTCGTTTCCGGCGCCTGTGCTTCCGTGGGCAATTGTGCTAATTCCAAGTTGGATGGCATATTCGGCAATGCTTTTTGCCTGAACCGCTCTTTCGGCACTTACACTTAAAGGATAGGTTCCGTTTTTTAATACGTTCCCATAAATCAGAAACTTTATGCAATCGTCATAGTATTCCTTGCGCACATCAATGCAGGTATATGAAGCCACACCACATTGCAATGCTTTTTCTTCCAATACTTCAATCTCATCCTGATCAAAAGCTCCTGTATTGATCGTTACGGCATGCACTTCATAATTTTCAATTTTACTCAGATACACCGCACAATAAGTCGTGTCCAAACCACCACTATACGCTAATACTATTTTCTTCCTTTGCATTTTTTTGTTCTTTTATATTATCGTCATACAGCATGGCTGTACACAAACAATTTTTATAATTTTTACTTTTCAGGATTTCGAAATTCACACAACTCTGGCATCCTTTCCAGAATTTTTCATCGGTGGTTAATTCCGAGTATGTTACCGGTGTATAACCCAATTCCGAATTGATCCTCATCACAGCTAAACCTGTGGTTAATCCAAATATTTTGGAATTTGGGTATTTGGTTCTGGAAAGCTCAAAAATTTTAGATTTGATAATCCTTGCCAATCCGCTATGACGGAATTCCGGTGATACAATCAATCCCGAATTCGCCACATATTCTTCATTCTGCCACGTTTCGATATAACAAAACCCTGCCCATTCCTTATTTTCTGTCAAAGCAATAACTGCTTTTCCTTCCTGGATTTTTTCCACAATATATTCAGCCGATCGCTTTGCAATACCCGTTCCTCTCACTTTCGCAGATGCTTCCATCTCATCGCATATCGTCTGGGCGAAGTGAATGTGGTTATTATTTGCAATTTGAATACTAAACATAGATTAATTTTTGCGCAAATATACAAACAAATAGATATAATATCTTTTTTTAGTAAAATTTAACAGATATTTTATCTTTATAAATAAATTTAACAAGTGGTTTAACCTGTATATTTATGAATATCAGATATTTTATCCAAACAAAAAACCCTGATTTCGAATTGAAATCAGGGCATATATTTAAAAATATAATATGTTACATTATAGAATTTTACCAGTTATTTTAAAACAATCGTATATATGTTTCGAAAGCATAAATACGGTTTCTTTTATAACCTGTTAATTCTTTTAAAATCCCAAGGTTAACAAAATCAGCTATTAACCTATTTGCTGTAGAAGGGTGAACAGATAATAATTCGGCTATTTGCATACCGTCCAAGATTGGTTGTTTATAAAGTTCGTTGATTAATCTCTTTCCATCAACTTGTTTTCTTCCCAACTGAATTAATTTATTCAATTCAATTTCATCCCTCAATTTAATAATATTTTGAAATGTCTGAATACTCTTTTGAGCTGTTTCAACTACTCCCGTCAAAAAAAATAATAACCAATTTTCCAGATTCTCTTTAGTTCTTACTAAAGTTAAATTATCATAATAATCTCTTCTATTTCTTTCAAAAAAATCAGAAAGATATAAAGTCGGTTTTTGCAATAACTTTTTGTCAATTAGATACAAAGTAATTAACAATCTTCCAATTCTTCCATTTCCATCTAAAAACGGGTGTATTGTCTCGAACTGATAGTGTATAAGAGCTATTTTTATCAAATGAGGAACTTCTACAGGCAATTCTAATACATCAGAATTTATAAATTTTTCCAAATCTGACATTAATTCTGGGATTTCCTGATGTGCAGGAGGAACAAATACAGCCTCTTTTAAACTGCTTCCTATCCAATTCTGACTGGTACGATATTCTCCTGGTAGTTTTTCTTTTCCTCTGACTCCCTGTAATAAAATTTTATGTGTCTGCTTAATTAACCTATTTGAAATAGGTAATTGTTCCATTTCAATAACTGCTTCATTTAAAGCTTGAATGTAATTGTGAACTTCTTTCCAGTCATCTCTTTTTTCAGGATTTATATCTTCCTCTTTTATTAACGCTTCTTCAAACGAAGTTTGTGTGCCTTCTATTTTACTGGAAACTGTAGCTTCTTTCGTGATATGCATTTTAATAAAAAAATCAATATCAGGAATCAAATCTGAAAATGCATCCAACCTTCCCAAATATCTGTCAGCTTCACCTAATTTACTAATAATTGCAGGATTACTTATTAACCATTGCAAACATATTTTCTCAGGACTGAAACTTTTATATTCATATTGCTGAAGCCAATTACCTGCTTTAAAATCTTTTATATCTCTTGTTTGCATAAGTACAAATATAATTATTTTTATTTGCGGTTTTCCGTATAAGTACAAATACAATTATCTTTATTTGCAGTTTATAAAATCATCGTCAATTGAATTCTCTTTCTACTTTCATCAACCTCAACAACTTTCACCTGTACGTGCTGATGGAGTTTCACAACTTCATTCACATCGCTGACATAACCGTCTTTGAGTTGGGAAATATGAACCAATCCGCTTTCCTTGATTCCGATGTCGACAAAACAACCGAAAGCCGTAATGTTATTCACAATTCCCGGTAATATCATACCGCTTCTCACATCGGAAATTGTTTTTACATTCGGGTCGAACTCGAAAATTTTAGCTGCTTTACGTGGATCCAATCCCGGTTTTTCTAATTCTTTCAGAATATCTTTAATACCAAGGATTCCGACGTTTTCAGAAATATAATTCTCCGGTTTAATCTGGCTGATTTTTTCCTTACTTCCTATTAATTCATTAACTTTTACGCCCAAATCTTTTGCCATTTTCTCGACCATTTTATACGATTCAGGATGCACTGCCGAGTTGTCCAATGGATTTTTACCGTCTTTGATTCGGATGAAAGCAGCTGCCTGTTGGAAGGCTTTGTCTCCCAAACGCGGAACTTTTTTCAGTTGGCTTCTTTCTTCAAATGCGCCGTTTTCACTTCGGTACGCCACAATGTTCTCAGCCATTTTTTCACCAATACCCGAAACATAACTCAAAAGCGATTTACTCGCCGTATTGATATTAATTCCAACCGAGTTCACACAACGAACCACAGTGGTATCCAGTTCTTCTTTCAATTTAGTCTGATCCACATCGTGTTGGTATTGTCCCACTCCGATGGATTTCGGGTCGATTTTAACCAATTCGGCCAAAGGATCGGATAAACGTCGTCCGATAGAAACCGCGCCACGAACCGTTACATCATAACTTCCGAACTCTTCACGGGCAATTTTTGATGCTGAATATACTGATGCTCCGGCTTCCGAAACCACAAAAACCTGAACAGTTTTGTCGAAAGCTATTTTCTTGATGAAAAATTCGGTTTCACGGCTTGCCGTTCCGTTACCGATGGAAATCGCTTCAATGTTATAAGCGTTCACCATTGATTTCACTTTTTTCATCGCCATCGTCGTTTCATTTTGCGGTGCGTGTGGGAAAATGGTTTCGTTATACAGCAAATCACCTTTTTCATCCAAACAAACCACTTTACAACCTGTCCTGAATCCAGGATCGATAGCCAAAATACGCTTTTCACCCAAAGGCGGCGCCAACAATAACTGACTCAAATTTCCAGCAAAAACATCAATGGCTTTGATATCTGCTTTTTCCTTCGCTTCCTGTAACGTTTCATTGGAAATAGCAGGCTCAAGTAAACGCTTGTAACTGTCTTTAATCGCCAGTTCCAAATGTTCGGTGGTATCGTTATTTGATTTAATGATATTGTCTTCAATAAATGAAAGTGCTTCTTCTTTTTCGATTTCGACGTTCAGTTTGACAAAACCTTCGGCTTCGGCTCTTAACATCGCTAATAAACGATGAGAAGGTGCTTTACTGATTGGTTCTGCCCAATCGAAATACTGGGAAAATTTTTGGGCCGCTTCGTCCTCTTTTTTGGTTTTAACAACTTTGGTAGTAATTTCCGCTTTTCGCTGGAACATACGACGCAGATTTTTACGGATGTAAATATTTTCATTGATCCATTCAGCAATGATATCGCGGGCTCCCTGCAAGGCTTCATCTTCATTCGCTACCTTATTATTCAGGTATTTGGATGCCAAAAATTCGATATCGTCATTGCGTTGCGACATGATGATTTTCGCCAACGGTTCCAATCCGTTTTCACGGGCTGTATCAGCCTTCGTCTTCTTTTTCTTTTTGTAAGGAAGGTATAAATCTTCTATTTCCTGTAGGTCAAAACTGTTTTCAATTTTTGATTTTAATTCAGGCGTCAGGGCATTTTGCTCTTCGATCGATTTTAAAATACTTTCCTTGCGTTTGGCAATTTCGTCGAATTGCTTGTTCAGTTTGGCAATTTGCTCAATCACAACCTCATCCAAATTTCCTGTTTTATCCTTTCGGTAACGGGCAATAAATGGAATTGTGCAGTCTTCGGAAAGCAATTGTAGTGTAGCTTCTATGTTTTTTGGAACGGTCGAAACCACTTTTAAAATGTATTCTAAATTTGTCATTCGGTAAAATAAAATAAGGATGCTAAAATAGTATCTTTGGTGCAATTTTAAGAAATGAAAATCATATTACTTTATATTCTTTGCATTAATCTCTTGACACTTGGTGTTTTTGGTGCCGATAAATTTCTGGCCGTAAAAAATAAACGGAGAATACCCGAAAAAGATTTATTGGCTTTTTGCATTATCGGTGGCGCCATTGGTGGTTTGCTGGGAATGTTCGTATTTAAGCACAAAACATCAAAACCTTCATTTTTATTTCGTTTCGGATTTATTTTTGTGTGTCAGATTCTGCTTTTCTATTTCATGCGCTTTTAGTGCGACTTGTAATTCCGCTTCATAAACTGCAAAGCAGCTTCCATGATTTCGCCCATTGATTTTGCATTTTTAAAGTTTATATCCTTCGTGAATTCATAGGTTTCTTTACGGAGTTGTTCCATGTGAATAGCCGGCGATAATTTCATCGATTTCATTACTTGCAGCAAATCATTTAGCCTTTCTTCCGAATCGGCCAAGCGTTTCACCAATAACGAACGTTCTTCGTTTTGATATTGATCGATTGAATCCGGTTCCAGCTTTTCTTTTACCAATTGTGTGAACTGGAAATTCTCCTTGAATAAATGCGGTTTATATAGTTTGAAGCTCCCTTCGTAACATTGTTGGTCAAAATCAATCGCCCTGATTTTATACACAATGTGGTCATAATCATAAATCGGAATCACCACAAAATTGTACGAACGCATATCGCCCAGTAAACCAATCATGCAACGTTCGTTGAATTTTACAAACTCCTTGGCAATCTGTGATTTTTCGGCTTCAGTACATTTTTGCAGATGATGTTTCAGAAAAACGTCACCTGGAATTCCTATAATGTGTTCTTCAATTAATGTTTTTTCATACACTAAGAAGTTAATCCTGTTAGGTGATAAGATATGTTCCAGTTCTAATCCGAAAATCCGCGAAGCGTCGGCTTTTTTTATGTAAAAATGCGTGTAATTGTCATTCAAAATGTTTCGGACTTTTACCCGGAAGGGTTTAGAATTCCCAAAAGCACAATAGTCAATATAATCGACTGTCAGATGGTTTAAAACACGCTCATCACCATCGGAATGCAGTAAAGTGTAAATTTTCTTCAGACTTAAATCGATTTCCTTCTGGTCAAACTCATTGTAAAAAACGCGAAGCCATAAGGTATCTTCTCCCTTTTGGTCATATACTATTACCGAACCCTGAAAACGCAATAGATCATCGTAAAATACATTCGTTTTTGTTACTCTTTTGTATTTTTCAAGATATTGAAACAAATTTTCGGTTATTGGATAATATTGCTTTTTAAACAATGGCGCTTCTTCGTTCATAAATAAATGACAGTTTTCAATAAATTTGTGAAAAGTAAAGTTACTTCAATTATTTTAGGTTCATCAAAAGAAATACGCATTACTTTTGTATCAATATTTGACTCCATGGATGCTTTACAAATCATAACTTATACCGGTGTTTTTGTTTTTGCCGTAACCGGTGTTTTAAAAGCCCGTACGAAACGCTTTGATATATTTGGAGCTTCGGTATTAGCGTTTGTAACTGCTTATGGTGGCGGAACCATCAGGGATTTACTGATTGGAATCAGACCTGTGAACTGGGTTAATGATAATATCGCAATTTTCATTGTACTCGCTTCAACGGTTGTGGCCTTTTTCTTTAAAATGAATACCAATATCATCAAAAAACTTATTTTTTTGGTAGATGCTTTCGGTATTGGTTTGTTTACCATAGTGGGTATCCAGGTGGCTTTGCGTTCCGGTATTTCGAGTGGTTATGCTTTGGTAATGGGCATCATCACAGCAACTTTTGGAGGATTATTAGCCGATGTTTTATGTAATAAAGTACCCAGTATTTTAAAACCAGGTGAATTGTATGCCACAGCCTGTTTAATTGGCGGAAGTTTGTATTTGTTAATGCTGAAGTATGATTTTCAATCAGAAATAAGTATGCTGATTGGAATTTTAATTATTGCTTCCATCCGGATTTTTGCCATCCGTAAAAAACTCCAGTTGCCGAGAATTTAATCCTGCACGATAAAATCTTTTGGGTCTTCTTTTTTAAATTCAGGCTGGATATTAATATGATTGATTCCGAATTTATCAAACAACACTATTTCAACTTGGTGAAGTAAATCATTGAACTCACTCATTTTTATATCTTCGGAACAATCCAAATGCGCTTCCAAATGCAATTCTTCTTCATTTAAGTGCCAGACATGGATATGGTGCAATTTTCCAACACCTTTTATTTTGTGCACTTCCCGAACAATTTCTTTGATATCAATTTCTTCCGGAGTAAATAACATCAACATTTTTGTAGAACTGATCAGTAAATCATACCCCACATAAATCAAATAAATAGATATTAACAATGTCAATACACTGTCTACCCAAAACCATCCAAAGAATTTCATCAGTAAACCACCAACCAAGACAGCAACCGAAGCCATCATATCAGTTAACAAATGCAAATAAGCCGATTTCATATTCAGGTTATGATCAGCGTCTTTTTTCAACAAAAGAACCGAAACACCATTAGCAACAATTCCTAACAATGCCAACCAGATTACCAATCCCGATTTGATGGGTTGCGGATTAAAGAAGCGTCCAACCGCCTCGTAACCTAGAAAAACTGCTACTAAAATAAGTGTAAAAGCATTAACGAAAGCAGCAATTAATTCGGCACGTTTATACCCAAAAGTATTGTTAATCGAAGCTTTACGTCGGGATAATTTATGCGCAACATAGCTGAAAACCAATGATATTACATCTGAAAAATTATGCAAAGCATCCGAAATCAAAGCTAAACTCCCTGAAACCAATCCACCCACAACCTGTGCTGCAGTTATTAACAAATTCAGGATAATGGAAAAAACCAGGTTCTTCCCTTCTACCTCATGTTTATGAATATGGACGTGATTATGGGACATTGTAAAATTAGTATAGTGATAACTTAATTTGGGTAACAAAAAAGACTCCTTTTATGGAGTCTTTCTATATTTTTATTTACAGGCAATTTTATTTACTCGGTTGGCATGTCTTCCTCCTTCAAATTGTGTGATAAGGAATACTTCAACCATTTCCACAGCCTGTTGGATAGAAGTATAACGGGCTGGTATACTGATGATATTAGCATCATTATGCTGGCGGGCCAATTCGGCAATTTCAACTGTCCAACATAAAGCACAACGGATATCCTGGTGTTTGTTAGCCGTCATGGCAATACCGTTACCGCTTCCACAGATTACAATACCGAAGTCGGCTTTTTTGGCTTCCACATCATAGGCCACCGGATGTCCGAAATCAGGATAATCTACACTTTCAAACAAATCAGTTCCGTGGTTGATCACTGTGTGTCCGTTTGCTTCCAAGTATTTAACAATTGCATTTTTGTAATCGGGACCGGCGTGGTCATTCCCTATAGAAATTATCATAGTATAAGTATTGTGTGTTGTTAATTGGTTACAAAAATACAAAATAGCTTCTTTCAAATTAAAGAAGCCTGCATTTAAAAAGATATAAACCTAAAAATGAATGCGTTACTTTAAAAATGTTAAAAACTATGAATATATAAAATACAATATTTTTTTATAATCAACTGATTATCAGTGATTAATTATTTCTTTTTTTGACAACTTTTTAAGTCTGTTAATTAATTCTTACAAACCCCTTATTTTAAAGGGTTTATATTTTAACAGGAATTGTTAACAACTTTGGAAAGAAAATCAGAACTTTTTTTAGGATGTATCGAAAAAAATCGTAATCCAAAATTGGTTTTAAAAAATCAAGAAAAGTTTCAGGAATTTGTTCTGAAATTATTCAACAAAAAAAAGCAGTTTTCAACAGTTATTCACAATTGAAGTTTTCAAAAAAAGAATCCTAAATTCTATAGTTAACAATTGTTAATAACCATATTCTTACAATTCATTTACAATACTTTAACCTTTAAAAAGTATGTTAATATCGTTGTATAACTCCGCATAACTTTACAAAAAAAGAAATCTGGCAAAAGTTATTCCTATTATTAACACGCTATAATAACCATCATAAATTAATTTTTTTTAAAAAAGATTTTTTGTTGTTTTTAATTGTTGTTGAAAACTCATTTGAGTTGAAAAACAAAATTTATTTTTAAAAGTAAAGAAGTTATTAATTTCTTAAATCGGATTAGTGCTGACTCCATTCTAAAATCTTTTCGTAATTTTCAGGAATATTAATAGAAATGAGATAATGAGTAAGAAACCTAAGAAGTTTAGTAAAGGTGTAAAGGATTTTTCAGGAAAGATTTTGAAGATTCTTTCGAAAGACCCGAATAAACCTTTTAACTGCAAGCAGATTGCTGCTAAACTGGAAGTAGACGATACAAAAAGCAGAAATGAAATAATTAAGGATTTAAAAATCCTCGCTTCAAAGAAAAAAATTATTGAAATTGAACCCGGAAAATTCCTGATCAAGGCGCAAAGTCAGGATTACTATGAAGGTGTGATCGATATGACATCCCGTAAAACGGCTTATTTTGTGAGTGAAGAGTTTGAGGAAGATGTTTTTATACCGACGAATAACCTGAATCATGCTTTAGACGGAGACACTGTAAAAGTCTATGTGTACAACCGAAGAAAAGGAAAACGTCCTGAAGCTGAAGTCATTGAAGTTTTAGACAGAAAGAAAACCGAATTCGTTGGTGTTATTGATATCCAGAAGAATTTTGCTTTTGTGACTACAGCAAATGCTAAAATGTATACTGATATTTTTATTCCGAGAGATAAAATAGGCGAAGCAAAAGATGGAGATGTTGTACTGGCAAAAATTGAAGATTGGCCAAAAAAAGCCGATTCACCTTTTGGTTCAGTAATCAAAGTATTGGGAAGACCAGGCGAACACGATACCGAAATCCACGCCATTTTAGCAGAATACGGATTACCGTATGATTTTCCTGTTGAAGTGGAAGACTATGCAAAAAAATTAGATACTTCAATCCAGGAAAGTGAGATAGCCAAAAGACGTGACATGCGTGATACGCTTACGTTTACCATTGATCCGAAGGATGCTAAAGATTTTGATGATGCTTTGTCTTTTAAAAAGTTAGAGAACGGTCATTATGAGATTGGTATTCATATTGCCGATGTTTCACACTATGTTCAGGAAGGAACTGCTTTAGATGATGAAGCTTTTCAAAGAGCAACTTCAGTATATTTGGTTGACCGTGTGGTTCCAATGTTACCCGAAGTTTTATCCAATTTTGCCTGTTCGTTGCGTCCGCATGAAGAAAAATATACGTTTTCAGCCGTATTTGAAATCAATGAAAAAGCACAGGTTACCAATCAATGGTTTGGAAGAACTGTTATTTATTCGGATCAGCGTTTTGCTTATGAAGAAGCCCAGCATATCATTGAAACAAGATCGAATAAAATTCCTGAGGAAATATCAATTACGGGAAAAGAATATACGGTTGATGAATCCATAGTAAATGCTACTTTGAAACTGGATGAACTGGCTAAAATATTCAGAAGAAACCGTTTGAATAACGGTGCTATTTCTTTTGATAAAGTGGAAGTGAAATTCAATTTGAATGAAGCTGCCGAACCGGTTGGTGTTTATTTTAAAATTGCCAAAGATGCGAATCATTTAATTGAGGAATTCATGCTTTTGGCCAACCGTAAAGTAGCCGAATTCATTGGTAAACAACAGAAAACTTTTGTTTACCGTATTCACGATGAACCTGATGAAAATAAACTGATGAATTTACAGGGAGTGATTTCTAAATTCGGTTACAGTATCAATTTCAAAAGTAAGCAGGCTATTTCTAAATCTTTGAATGATTTATTGGTTGGTGTTGTAGGGAAGAAAGAACAGAATATGGTTGATACCCTTGCCATCCGGAGCATGAGTAAAGCGAAATATTCTACGGATAACATTGGTCATTACGGATTGGCTTTTGATTATTATTCCCACTTTACTTCTCCTATCCGACGTTATCCTGACGTTATGGTACACCGTTTGTTACAGTATTATCTGGATGGTGGAAAAAGTGTTGATGAAGAAGTGTATGAAGAAAAATGTGTACATACCTCAAATATGGAAGGATTAGCTTCAAATGCCGAACGTGATTCGATTAAGTATATGCAGGTAAAATACATGCAGGATCATCAAGACCAGGAGTTTTTAGGTGTGATTTCGGGTGTTACCGAATGGGGAATTTATGTGGAAATCATTGAAAACAAATGTGAAGGAATGATTCGCATCCGTGAAATAAAAGATGATTATTATACGTTTGATGAAAAACAGTATGCTTTGGTTGGAGAAATGACCAAGAGTTTACTACAGTTGGGTGATGAGATAATTGTAAAAGTGAAAAATGCCGATTTGGTTAAAAAGCAATTGGATTATCATTTCATCAGAAGAAACGAGTAATTTTTAAATCATCAATTAAATAAATGAGTATGAAAATCAAGTTTTTAGCTTTATCTCTTATAACGGCTTTGTCAATATCAGGATATTCGCAAACGAAAAGAGAATTAGGAAGTTTTACTAAATTAACCGCTTTTGATAAAATTGAAGTTCATTTAGTTCCTTCCAATGTCAATAAAATTGAATTATCCGGAACTAATTCAGAACAGGTTGAATTAGTCAACAAAGACGGAGAATTAAAAGTACGTATGCCTCTCGGTAAAATGCTTAAAGGAGACGAAGTGGTGGCTACTGTTTATTTTAAACAGTTGGATGCTTTGGAAGCAAATGAAGGCAGTTATATTAAAAGCGATGAAACCCTAAAAGCCAGTTTGTTTGATATTATTGCAAAAGAAGGCGGGAAAATTAAAGTTCCGGTAAATGCTTCTAAAATTGCAGTTAAAATATCCAGCGGTGCTAATGTTGAACTGGCAGGTAACACTCAAAATATCGATGCAGTTGCTACTGCGGGTGGTGTTCTTGAAGCCATAAAGTGTGATGCAGAGCAAGCTACCGTTACCGTAAATGCAGGTGGTGAAATTTACATTACAGCACATGAATTAGTTGATGCTAAAGCACGTGCAGGAGGAACTATCATCATCCACGGAAACCCAAAACAAGTCAATCAAAAAACTGTCCTGGGAGGTAATATTATTGTGAAAAAAGACTAAGATAATTCTTAGTTTGTAGTTTCATAAATTAGTTTAACTACAAAATATAAACCGGTTATTAAATCTTTCTTCGGGAAGCATTAATAACCGGTTTTTTTCATCTTGCATAGTATTTATACACTTTATCGATTTTTTGCTGTTTCTACTATTATAAATTATAACTTAATGGTTTAAAAGGTTTTATACTTTTTATTTTCATCATTTTACTAATTTTTAAAATAGCTTAAAATGAAAAATAATCTACTTTTTATACTGTTTTTATTTGGTTTTAATTCTTTGGTCTTCAGTCAGATTTCCAAGAGTGTTGGAGATTTTACCAAAGTGACCGCCTACAACCAAATTACTGTTTTTTTAATTCCATCTACTGAAAATAAAGTTGAAATATCAGGATTTGATGCTGATAAAGTTGAGTTGACAACTGAAAATAACGAGCTGAAAATCAAATATCCGTTGCAACAGGAAAAAGTTGGAAATGATATTTTAGCCAAAGTGTATTTCGTAAAGTTGACTTCGGTGGAAGCCAATGAGGGCAATAGTATTGGAGCCAGTGGTGTAATTACTGCACCCAGTTTTGAAATTATCGGCAAGGAAGGTTCAAAAATTAAACTGAATCTGAAGTGTAATAATATCAATGCCAGAATTTCACAGGGTTCAAAATTAGATTTACTGGGAAGTACCGAAAACCTTGATGTTGTTGCCAATAATGCTTCCCAGGTTTTTGCTAAAAGCTGTGAGGTTAAAGCAGCCAATGTTAATGCAAATGCCGGCGGCGAAATTTATGTTAATGCATCACAATTGGTTGACGCAAAAGTGCGTGCAGGTGGTAGTATTTTTATTCATGGAAATCCAAAAAAGGTTAACAAACAAATGATTCTGGGAGGAGATATTATCTTAAAATAGAAAGTAAAATTGATTGGATTAAAAATTAGATTTTTTGAGAATATAGGATTATCTTGCCCTATCTTTAAAAATAATCAATGATTAACGATATACTTTCTGCAATTCCCTGGGGATTTTTACTAGCATTTACCATCGGACCTGTTTTCTTCGTGTTAATAGAAACCAGTATCACTAAGGGTTTCCGGGCTTCGATGATATTGGATGCCGGTGTTGTTTTTGCAGATTTGGTTTTTGTTTTAATTGCTTATTTCAGTACCAACCAAATTCTTGAAAAGTTAAAAGATAACCCGAAACTCTTTATTTTCGGGGGAATGCTGATGTTCGGTTACGGAATGATTTCATATATAAATGAAAAAAGAAGTTATGAAAGAAAGCAAAAAGAAGAAATGGACGATGTTGCCGATGATATCAACAAAAAGAATTATTTAGGATTATTTTTCAAAGGTTTCTTTCTAAACTTTATCAACATTGGTGTACTGGCTTTCTGGATGGGAGTTATCATCGTTTTTGCTCCTAAACTTAATATGGAAACCAGCCGGATCATTACTTTTATCACAACCATTATCGTTTCGTATATCATGGTTGATGTAGTTAAAATTCTGGTTGCCAAACAATTAAAATCACGTTTAACACCTTATAACATTCATAAAATAAAAAGAATTATAAGTGTTATTTTAATGATTTTCGGAATCTTTTTAATCGCACAGGGATTTTTTCCTAACGAAAAAGAAATGATTGAAAAGAAAATTGAACAGTTAAAAGAATAATGAGAGCAACATTACGTTGCTCTTTTTTTAATTTATAAATCTATGAAGAAAATAGTTATTTTATTTTTAATGTCATTATCCGGTTATGCACAACAGGATTCGGTTGTAGTTGTTAAACCTAAAATTTCGGTTATTTCTGCCGATAAAATGAATATTCTTTACAGAGGTTTACCTAATCCGGTTTCGATTGCTGTAAACAACGCAAAATCATTTAAAATAAAAGGTCAGGATATTTCCAAAGGTGAGAATGGAAACTATATTATTAAGCCAAGATCCGGAAATGAAGCTAAAATCTCTTTGGATATTGAGACATCAGATAGTACTAAAGTCGTTGAAGAGCATATTTTCAGAGTGAAGCCTCTGCCTACAGCTGCATTGCTGGTAAATCAAAAAGGTTGTCTTAACACGGATTGTATTGTTGAAATTCCCGGAGCTGAATTGTTAAATGCAGAAGTTTCTATAAAATTCATTGATTTCTTTTTGGATCATACGATAGCTGTAACCGGTTTCAGATTGTATTTAACGAATACGAACGGAGATACTTTAGCAAGCTTCGATATCACCGGTAATAAAATTCCAAAGGATGTTTATGATGAAATCATCAAAAATGATAAAGCTAATCTGATTATTATCCACAAAATTACGTTTACTTCCGATTTGAATTTATCAGTAGCCAAAACACCGGTCATTAAGATTAAGAAAGTGTAAAAATTAGCTTAAAATCAGTAATTTATAAAAATAGCAGCATTTTGTTGCTTTTTTTTTATTGCTATTTTCTAAAAATTTTGCATAAAAAAAGAGTTACAGAAATGTAACTCTTTTTTGAGGCATCGCCCGGATTCGAACCGGGGTAGACGGTTTTGCAGACCGGTGCCTAGCCGCTCGGCCACGACGCCATTGTGGATTGCAAATATAAATAAAAAATCCAAATTACAAATCGGAAATACTAATTTTAAAGGACTTTTAGCGTTTTGCTTCCAATATAATGGTAACTTCCTGTACATCACCACCAATTGGAGGATTAATTTTAGAAACTTCAACCGTAACCTGTGTTACCATCTCCAATTCTTTCAGGGTTCTGTTGTTAATACGTTGGGCTACATGCTCCAGAAGTTCGGAACGGATTGCCATTTCTTCTACCACAATTTTGTTCAAATGTACATAATCAACCGTATCTGTCAGTTTATCACTTGATGCTGAATGAGCTAAATTAGCATGTATTTCTAAATCAACTCTGTAATCACTGCCTATTTTGCTTTCTTCTACTAAACAGCCATGGTACGAAAAAGTACGGATATTTTTTAATCTGATGATTCCCATTATTTCAATTTAAAGATCAAAGTTACAAAGTTCAGTCGTTTTTCAACAACTTTAAAACCTAAACCACGAATTATTTAGGGGTAAACCTTAAACTTTTTTTATCTTTGTTAAAAAGTTAAAGAATACAATGTCTACAAAAGAAAAATCATTGAATTTTATAGAGCAAATCATTGAAGAAGATTTAAAAAATGGTTTGTCTTCTGCTAAATTACGTTTCCGTTTTCCACCTGAACCTAACGGATATTTGCATATTGGTCATGCGAGTGCAATCTGTTTAAACTTTGGTTTAGGAGTTGATTATCAGGCACCTGTAAATTTACGTTTTGACGATACGAATCCTGCAAAAGAAGAACAGGAATATGTTGATGCAATCAAACGTGATGTGGAATGGCTTGGTTTCAAATGGGCGGAAGAATGTTATGCCTCTGATTATTTCCAACAATTATATGATTGGGCTATTTTATTGATTAAGAATGGAAAAGCCTATGTTGACAGCCAGTCTTCAGAAGAAATGGCAAAGCAAAAAGGAACTCCTACCCAAGCCGGTACGAATAGTCCATATAGAGATCGTTCAGTTGAAGAGAATTTAAATCTTTTTGAACGCATGAAAAATGGAGAATTTGAAGAAGGAACGCATATTTTACGTGCTAAAATTGACATGGCATCATCAAATATGTTGATGCGTGACCCGATTATGTACCGTATTTTACACAAACATCACCACAGAACCGGTGATGACTGGTGTATTTACCCGATGTATGACTGGGCACATGGTGAAAGTGACTATTTAGAACAAATCTCACATTCATTCTGTACATTAGAATTCCTTCCCCACAGGGAATTATACGATTGGTTTTTGGATAATATTTTTGATACTTCAAAAGTACGTCCGAAACAACGTGAATTTGCCAGAAGAAATTTATCACATACAGTAGTTTCGAAACGTAAATTATTACAATTAGTTGAAGAAAAGCATGTTACAGGTTGGGATGATCCCCGTATGAGTACTATTTCCGGTATGAGAAGACGTGGCTATACTCCTACTTCGATCCGTAATTTTGCTGATACAATCGGTATTGCAAAACGTACGAATTTAATTGACGTTTCATTATTGGAATTCTGTGTACGTGAAGATTTGAATAAAACTGCACCACGTGTGATGGCAGTTTTGGATCCAATTAAACTGGTAATTACCAATTATCCGGAAGGTCAGGAAGAATGGTTGGAAGCTGAAAATAATCCTGAAGAAGAAGTATTAACATTCAGAAAAGTGCCTTTTTCAAAAGAAATTTATATTGAAAGAGAAGACTTTAAGGAAGAAGCAGATAAGAAATTCTTCCGATTGACTTTGGGTACTGAAGTTCGTTTGAAAAATGCTTACATCATTAAAGGTGAATCTGTAGTAAAAGATGCTGATGGGAACATTACCGAAATTCATGCAACTTACGATCCGGATTCGCGTTCAGGAAGTGGTTCTGAAGCCAGTAAACGTAAGGTTAAAGGAACAATTCACTGGGTTTCCACACAACATGCTGTGCCAGCTGAAATCCGTATTTATGACCGATTATTTTCACATGAAAGCCCGGATGGTAATAAGGAAATAGATTTTAAAGAATTCATTAATCCTGACTCTTTAAAAGTGATTACCGGTTATGTTGAACCTAGTTTACTTACATCTAATGAATTAGACAGATTCCAGTTCCAACGTTTGGGTTATTTCTGTGTTGACAGGGATTCTTCCGCTAATAAACTGGTTTTCAATAAAACTGTTGGTTTAAGAGATACTTGGGCCAAGGTTGAAAGTAAAGAATAACTACTATTATTTACGAATAATATTAAGCCTCCAGTGTTAATAACTGGAGGCTTTTTTGTTTTATTCAAGGAAAAACACTTACCACTTTTCATTCAATTTCCTTCTGAAAATCAGGCTATATCCTACTATATATGACTGGTTTGAAATTTAATTTTGTCTTGTTAATGGCTTACAAATGAGAGCCTAAGAAGAGTAAGAATAAACACAAACTAATTATGAAAACACAAAAAATTATTATTCTAGGTATGATTACCGGGTTATTATTTTTAACACAAAGTTGTTGTAAACCCGGTATTATCGGAAGTGTTAATAACACACTTCGCCCACAGGAAACCGATAATTGGTGCTGGGCGGCAACCACTCAGATGATTGCCCAAAATGAAGGAATTTTCAAAACACAATGTGAGTTGGCAAATCACCGTTTAGGTAAAACAAACTGCTGTAATGACGAACCAACAGATAACACTTGCCGTAAGACAAATGATTGTAATTCACCAGGTTGGCTTGAATTAGACTACTGTGGACTTAAGTTTTCTGAATCAGGAACTGCTTTGAGTTGGGACCAATTGAAAAAGAGTATTTATTGCAGTAAAGATATTTTAGGATTTGCTTATGGTGAAGATGGTGTTGTTGGTCACGTTGTTGCTGTAAAAGGTTATGTAACTGTTAATGGTACTAATTATGTGGTTCTTAACGATCCATGGTCACCATGTGTAGGTGAAGAACGTATGATAACTTATGATGAATATGTTAATCCGGCTGGAGCAAGTACGCATTGGAATACATGGTATAATATCATGAAAAAGTAACTTTAAAAATACGATTATGAAAAATTTAAAATCAATTATAACAGTTTTATTAGCAGTATTTTCAACGTGTATTTTTGCACAAACAACTGCAAATAATGGAATCAGAGAAGCAGCCATCAAAGGTAAATCTGATTTGGCTAAAATTTTATCCGAGAATAAAGAGTTTAATTTCGGTGTTTCTGCCAGAGAAGTTGAAGCCTCACAAATTACCAATCCAATAGAATCTTTTTATACCAATTTTGAAAGATTACTGAATGATAATAGCGGGAATATCAATTCAATTTCCGGTAGTGATCAAAAATTTATTGTGCCATTTTCAATTGATAATCAAGTTATTACAACTATAAGCGTTGTTTCTGACAGTAAAGGAACCAAAGCAGTTGAACTTGTTAACCAACAGTATAAAACTGAGCTTAATCAATTGCCTGCAGAAATTAGAAGAGCAAATTACAGAGGATTGAAATTTATCCGTGTTCCAAATATTGAAGCTTCTTTATATATTTTTGAAGATAAATGTTACACAAGTTATAAAGGTGGAAATTTAAGAGAAGGAATTAGCATTTCTGAAATGACCCGAAA
The DNA here is from genome assembly GCF_023634845.1 of Flavobacterium amniphilum. GTDB lineage: Bacteria > Bacteroidota > Bacteroidia > Flavobacteriales > Flavobacteriaceae > Flavobacterium > Flavobacterium amniphilum. The sequence goes on from NZ_JAMLJL010000001.1 coordinate 274,091, forward strand.
ACTTCAAATTGATGCAAGAGAGTTTCAAACCAAATTTGGTGAAGAACTAAAAAGAGGCAAGTTAGTTCGATAATTTGTTTTATTATTTTTATCGATGTTAAATCCGCTTTCGAGCGGATTTTTCTATTATTTGTATTTATGATTGTTATTTTAAAATAATAGATTTTTCTTATTAAAATTGACTTTCATATTTTGTTTTTAACAAGTAAAAAAAAATGGCAAAGGTGTTTCGTTGTTTTATATAATGAAAGTCTTTTAAATCGCTTTATTTTAATTTTAATCTAAAATTCAGTAAAAAATTGCCTTTTTCAGAATACTTTGATTGACTCTAAAAAAAAAGAGTTCAACATGTGAACTCTTTTAAAAAATTTATATTTCTTCTGTCGGATTTGATGTATCCGACGGATTAAAATCAGTCGAAGTATTATCATTTGGTTTTTTTATTTTTTTCGTTTTATTTTTCATTGACTCACCAATTTGATTTGAAGCTGCAAAACTTGCCACCATTGTATTCAACATATCAGTTGCTGCCTGTGGTGAATTCGGTAATAAAATTAAATTTGAATTTGTATCAGCACCAATTGCTTGTAAAGTATCATAATGTTGTGTGATGACAATCAGTGCTGAGGCTTCTTGTGAATTAATTCCAACATTATTCAATACTTCAACACTTTCTACTAATCCTTTGGCAATTTCCCGGCGCTGATCGGCAATACCTTGTCCTTGTAATTTTTTACTTTCAGCTTCAGCTTTTGCTTTAGCTACAATCCTAATTCTTTGTGCTTCAGATTCATACATGGCAGCAGTTTTTTCTCTTTCTGCTGCATTGATTCGGTTCATAGCGTTTTTTACCTGGATATCCGGATCAATATCAGTAACAAGTGTATTGATGATATCATAGCCATAAGCCATCATCGCTTCATTCAATTCTCGTTTAACGGCAATCGCGATATCATCTTTACGAACGAAAACATCATCCAGAATTAGTTTTGGAACTTCGGCACGGACTACATCAAATACATAGGCAGTAATCTGGTCATGAGGATATTCCAGTTTATAAAATGCTTCATAAACATGTTCCTGGATCACTTTGAATTGAACAGAAACTTTCATTTTTACGAAAACGTTATCTTTAGTTTGTGTTTCAATAATTACATCTAATTGTTGGATACGGAGATTAACCTTACCCGCAATTCTGTCTATTATTGGAATTTTAAACTGTAATCCGGAGTTTCTGATACTTTGGAATTTTCCAAAACGTTCAATTACCGCAGATGTTTGTTGTTTCACGGTAAAAAAGGAAGACATGAAAATAATAAAGCCAAATAAGAAAATGGCAATTGTAAAAGGTCCCATAGTTTTTAAAAGATTAGTTTGTTATATGAGTTATACGCTAAATAATTTTAAATGTTACAAACTTATTTCCAATTATAATGTTTACTTTCGCGAAAAAATAAAAATAATGAAACGTATAGTATTGATAATCTTAGTTTTGAATTACTCTTTAGGTTTTTCTCAATATGGAAGAAGAGATGGTAACCGAATAGGAATTTCAGGAGGTATTACAAACACAACCCTTTATACTTCAGATTTTAATGTTAAACCTGAAAATGGTTGGATTGGAGGTTTTTCAGTCAGAGGTAATTACTACAATGACTGGAGTATGATTTTTGGTATGCAGTTTACAGAAAGTAATTTTTCAGTAGAGACCATAAATGCTTTATTGCAAAATGAAGATGTAAAATATAAATTATCGGGTGCTCAGATTAGGTTATTGTTGAGTGCTAACTTAGTAAAGAATCATCTTTCCATTGATTTTGGGCCAGTTTTACAAGTGAATGGCAAGCTGAAAATTGACAGTAGTAATAAGAATAATATTATCAAAGGAACCGCTTTATTAGCGAATGACATTATTGATATAACTAAAATTAACGGTAATTTATATATTGGGGCAAGCGCTGGAGGTAAACGTGTGAGAGCTGTTGTCTTTTATCAGTATGGTTTGAATAATATCATGAACAATCTCAACAGGTTTGATGATTTAAAAATTAAAAACAATAATCATGACTTTCGAGGTCACATCGGGATGATATCTGGACAGATATTATTTAACTTATAGTAAATCAACTCCCGTTATCGGGAGTTTTTCTTTTAATTTAATTTACAAACCCCCGAATTGTTAATGGTTTCATAATTCATTAATAGTTTTAAAATAAGGTAGAATTAACAATGTGGAAGTAGCTTTGAATCGCAATCAAATTAACTTACCATGAAACATTTATTACTTATTTTATTTTCTTTTACTACTTTTCTGGCATTCGCCGAAGATGAGATTCTCTTAAAAAATGGTACTAAGGCTATGATAAAGCCCAATACCTTCCGTGTTGATTATAATGAACATAAAATTACCTATCAAACCGAAGGTAACAGCAAAGAAGTTACTATTTTATTCAAAGATTTTGATTGGGTTACCGTAGGAATCAATAAATTCCAAACCTTTAAATTTGAAGGATCTTCAACTGTTGAAGGTTATTTTGTACTTTCAGAAACCACCTCTAAAAAGTTAGTTTTCAGATCGTATCAGGAAGAGGAATCTAGTCTGATTAAATATACCTTTTATATTGTTGATAACAACAATAAAGTTTTAGACTTCCATGCTTTCGATAATGGTACCAGTAAAAAAAGCATTACACAGCGTTCTGAGATTTTCTTAAAAATACGGTATTACTTTTCCGAATGTACCGAAATGCTTCAGCGTCTGGAAGTATATGATCAATACTCATCAGATTTAAATCACAATAGGGTTTTATTGTTTTTTAAAACACCTATTTACTATAATTGTAAATAAAAACCCGGTTTCAACCGGGTTTTATTTTTATAAAGTAGCTATTGCTTTTTCAATTCTTTTGATACTTTCTACTTTTCCAAGTATTTCAACAATATCAAATAAATGCGGTCCTTTTAAAGCTCCTACTAAGCTCAAACGGAACGGTTGCATCACCTTCCCCATTCCAATTTCATTTGCTGTCAGCCACTCTTTTACAGTGTTTTCAATGGTTACAGAAGTGAAATCTGTGATACCTTCTAAAACAGTTATCAGTTGTTTCATCAAGTCAGGAGTATCTTCTTTCCAGTTTTTTGCTGCTTTTTCATCATATGTTGTAGGTTCCTGGAAAAAGTAATTTGATAATTCTGTTAAATCAGAAACGAAATAAGCATCTTTTTTTACGGCACCAACAATCTTTGCTACATTTAGATTTGAATAATCAATTCGATTATCTTTCAAAATTTTGATGAAGTTATTTGCTAATTCCTCATCATTTTTTTTCATCAGATACTGACGGTTAAACCATTTGTTTTTCTCCGGATCAAATTTGGCTCCCGATTTGTTCACACGGTTTAAATCGAATTTCTGTACTAATTCTTCTAATGTAAATATTTCCTGTTCGGTACCGTCATTCCAACCAAGTAATGCCAAGAAATTAACGACAGCTTCCGGGAAAAAGCCGTTTTCTCTATAACCCATAGAAGTTGTTTCATTAGTTTTCCACTCTAACGGAAATACTGGGAAGCCCATTTTATCCCCGTCACGTTTGGATAATTTACCATTACCTACCGGTTTTAAAATCAAAGGTAAGTGTGCAAATTCAGGTGCATCCCATCCAAATGCCTTATATAATAAGACGTGTAATGGCATTGATGGTAACCATTCTTCTCCACGTATTACATGAGATGTTTCCATTAAATGATCATCCACAATGTTCGCTAAATGGTAGGTTGGCATTCCGTCACTTTTGAATAATACTTTATCATCTAACAGGTTTGTATCAAATTTTACTTCACCTCTGATGATATCGTTTAAGTTTAAAATTTCATTGATTGGTGTTTTAAAACGAACTACAAATGTTTCTCCATTAGCAATTCTTTTTTCAACTTCTTCACGTGAAACAGTCAATGAATTGTCTAAAGTTTCACGAACTGAATGATTGTATATAAATGTTTTTCCTTCCAGTTCAGCAGTTTTACGCAGACTATCTAGCTTTTCAGCAGTATCAAAGGCATAGTAGGCCCAACCCGATTCTATTAATTGGTCTGCATATTGTTTGTATAATTCTTTACGATCGCTTTGGCGGTATGGTCCAAACTTTTCATTTTTTCCAACAGTTTCATCCGGTGCAATACCTAACCATTCTAAAGCTTCCATAATATAGGCTTCAGCTCCAGGAACAAAACGGGTTTGATCTGTATCTTCAACACGTAAATAGAAAACGCCATTATGTTTTTTGGCAAATAAATAATTAAATAAAGCGGTTCTTACACCACCTATATGTAATGGTCCTGTTGGACTTGGTGCAAAACGCACTCTAACTGGCTTTGACATTTGTTTATAATTTGTTTACAAAGATACATTATTCTTAAAATTCTCCTCTTTGTTTGATAATTAGAATGGATTTCTTAACGTGAGCATAAATTCCATTTTTGTACCGGGAAATTTCATAATTTTATAGGTTATTAATAAACGAATGAAGTTGTGAACAAGCAGGAAATCATATTCTTAAAATTAGAAGAATTCATTAAGAAATTTTACACGAATGAGCTACTTCGTGGAACAATTTTCTTTATGGGATTGGGACTATTGTACTTTATTGCTACCAGTTTTATAGAGTATTTTTTATGGCTGAATTCGAACTGGCGTATAATCTTGTTTTGGATGTTCATTCTTGTTGAAGGATTTCTTTTGGGAAGATTTATTATTTTCCCGGTTTTAAAACTTTTTAAACTTCAAAAAGGAATTGATTATACTGAAGCTTCGAAAATTATTGGTAAACATTTCAATTCGGTTAATGATAAATTAATTAATTTTCTTCAATTGGTTAACGATCCAAACCAATCTGAATTGCTACTTGCTTCTATTGATCAAAAAGCAAATTCGTTGCAACCGATTCCGTTTTCTAATGCAATTGATTTCAAAACTAACAAAAAGTATGTGCCATTAGCCATACTTCCAATTTTAATTATTGCTTTTCTTTTATTATCAGGTCGGAAGGAATATCTCACAGATGGAATTTCCCGCGTGGTTAATTATCAAAAGCAATACCTGCCTCCAGCTCCTTTTCATTTTGTAATCAACAGGAATTTAGTTACAGAGCAGAATAAAGATTATACATTGATTGTTAAAACTAATGGAAATCTTGTACCGGATAAAGCTTTAATTTTTATTAATGATGAAAGTTATTTTATGGAAAGTCTTCGACCGGGAGAATTTCAATATGTTTTCGAAAAGCCTGTTAACGATATTACTTTTCATATAGAAGCAAATGAAGTTGTTTCAGAAGTATACAATCTTAAAGTGACAACCGTTCCTTCAATTGCACATTTTGAAATGCTCGTCAACTATCCGAATTATTTAAATAAAAAATCAGAAGTAATTAAAGGAACCGGTAATGCTATCGTTCCGGAAGGAACCCATATCACCTGGAAAATGAATACGATTGCAACAGATTATGTGAGTTTAATTGAAGGTAATAAGCTGTTTTCCTTTGTTAAAGAGATAAATGCTTTCCGATTATCAAAAAATATGTTTCAAAATACAGAATACCAAATAGTTACTTCTAATTCTGCTGTTAAAAACTACGAAAAGCTGGGTTATTCGATCAATGTTATCAAGGATCAGTACCCAAGTATTAGAATTGAGGCTGCTCCGGATAGTTTAAAAGTTGCGAAGAACTATCTTTTAGGTCAGGTTTCAGATGATTACGGTTTATCCCGTTTATCAGTTGTTTATTATCCAAAGGATAATCTGAAAGCTTTCAAGAGAGGAAACATTAATGTGAAGCATGATGCCTATGATCAATTTGTTTTTGCATTCCCAAGTAATTTACCTATAGAAGAAGGTGTAGATTACGAATATTATTTTGAGGTTTTTGATAACGATGTAATACATAATTTTAAAAGTAGTAAGTCTTCAGTTTTCTCCCATCGTGAATCTACAGAATCTGAAAAACAACAACAGTATTTGGAAAACCAAAACCATAGTATTAAAGGGTTAGAAAAATCTTTAAAGGCTCAGGACAAGCAAATGGATGAACTTGAAAAGCTTCAAAATTCAGGAAAAGAGAACAAAGAATTTGATTACAAGGAACAGCAAAAGATTAATGATTTTATTAAACGTCAGAAAAAGCAAGAGGAATTGATGCAGAATTTTTCCGAAAAAATGAAAGAGAATCTTGAAAAATTTAATCCTGATGAGAAAGATCCGAATAAAGAATTATTGAAAGAAAGGTTGGAGAAAGTGGACAAAGATGCTGAAAAGAATCAAAAACTTTTAGATGAATTGAAGGAATTAAACAATAAACTTGAACAGGAAGATTTGTTTGATAAGATTGAAAAATTCCAGCAAAAAAGTAAGAATCAAACCAAGAGTCTTGAGCAATTGGTTGAATTGACTAAGCGGTATTACGTTGAGAAAAAGGCTGAACAAATTGCTGAAAAGTTGGATGCATTAGCCGAAAAGCAAGAAAAACTATCTGATGCCAATGATAAGAATACTGAAGAAAAACAAAATGAAATTAATGAAGATTTCAACAAAATTCAAAAGGAATTAGACGAGTTACAAAAAGAAAACAAAGAATTAAAGAAACCTCTTGATATTCCTCAAGACAAAGAAAAGGAGCAGAGTATTGATAGTGATTTGCAAAAGGCTTCTGAAGAGTTAAGTAAAAAAGCACCTTCTAAAGCTTCCCCAAAACAAAAGAGTGCAGCCAAAAAAATGCAACAAATGGGCCAAGGAATGGAAATGCAAATGCAAGGTGGCGAACAGGAACAGATGCAGGAAGATGTAAAAATGTTACGTCAAATTCTGGATAACCTCTTAGAGTTTTCTTTTTCACAGGAGAAACTGATGAATAATTTTAAATCCTCAAGAGGTAATTCTTCTTCATTTTCGAAATATTTAAAAGAACAGCAAGATTTGAAATTACAGTTTAAACATGTTGATGACAGCTTATTTGCTATGTCTTTGCGTAATCCAAAAATTGGTGAAAAGATTACAAATGAAATCGGGAATGTGTATTATAATATAGATAAAAGTATTGATTATTTTTCAGAAAACCAGTTGGGACGTGGTACTGCCAGTCAACAATATTCATTGACTAGTGCTAATACTTTAGCAAACCTTTTGGCAGATGCATTGAATAATATGCAAATGTCTATGTCTGGTTCAGGACAAGGAACGCCTAAACCGGGTCAAGGGCAAGGCGGTGGTTTGCAACTTCCAGATATTATGAAGAAGCAGGAAGGTCTCGGGAAGAAGATGCAGGAAGGACAAAAAGATGGTGGAGATAAACCAGGAATGAAACCGGGATCCAAACCTGGCGACAAACCTGGTGGTAAAGAAGGAGGTCAAAAAGGAAATCAAGGTGCTCAACCCGGTAATAATGGTCAAGATGGGCAAGACGGTGAAGGAGATGCACAAATGATATTGGATGTGTTAAAAGAACAGCGTCAATTAAGAGATGCTTTGGAAAAGGAATTAAAAAAGCATGGTTTAAATGGCACTGGCCAATCTACTTTAGATAAAATGAAGCAAATTGAAAAGCAATTGGTTAATAAAGGTTTTACCCAAGATGTTATTCAAAAGGCTTTAAACTTAAAGTATGATTTACTTAAATTAGAACAAGCTATACAAGAACAGGATCAGGATAATAAGCGGGAAGCTACAACTAATAAAAACGATTTTCATAATTCTGCTCCTGCCCTACCGGCTAAGCTGCAAGATTATTTAAAGAGTATTGAAATTTTAAACAGACAAACATTACCTTTGCGCTCGCAATTCAATAAACGCGTTCAGGAATACTTTAAAGAAAATGATAGATTATAATTACGAAACGGATTTTTTGTTGTCAAGCGAATCTAGTTTTACCCAATGGATTGAAGAGGTTATTAGTTCCGAAGGGAAAGAATTAGGAGAGCTAACATATATCTTTTGTAACGATGAATACCTTTTAGATATTAATCAACAGTATTTAAAACATGATGATTTAACTGATATTATTAGTTTCGATTATACTGAAGGAAATGTAATTAGTGGAGATATATTTATTTCCATTGAAAGAGTTGCTGACAACGCTACAGATCTGAATATTGATTTTGAAGAGGAATTGAAGAGAGTTGTTATTCACGGTGTTTTACATTACTGTGGATACAAGGATAAATCAGAGGCGGATGCTACATTAATGCGTTCTAAGGAAGATGAAAAAATACAAATGTTTCACGTGAAACATTAACATCGCGCAAGCAATTGGATTGTTTCATGTGAAACAATCCAATTGCGTTTTTTAAAATTTGTTTCACGTGAAACAAATTTTAGTTTTAATTTATAATGATTTTGTTTCACGTGAAACAATTAAAACAATAAAAATGTTTTTAGATAAGTATGATGTAATTGTGGTTGGTGCAGGTCACGCCGGTTGTGAAGCTGCTGCTGCTGCTGCAAATTTAGGAAGTAAAACATTATTGGTTACAATGAGTTTGCAGAACATTGCGCAAATGTCTTGTAACCCTGCTATGGGTGGAATCGCAAAAGGACAAATTGTTCGTGAGATTGATGCTCTTGGTGGTTATTCTGGCATTGTGTCTGACAGAACTGCGATTCAGTTCAAAATGCTGAACAAGTCAAAAGGTCCCGCTATGTGGTCTCCGCGTGTACAAAGTGACCGTATGCGTTTCTCTGAAGAATGGCGCTTAATGCTTGAGCAAACCCCTAACCTAGATTTTTATCAAGAAATGGCATCGGGAATTATTGCAGAAGCTGGAAAGGTTATTGGTATTAAAACAGCACTTGGATTGAGTATTTATGCGAAGACAATAGTGCTTACCAATGGTACTTTTTTGAACGGTTTAATTCATATTGGTGATAAACAATTTGGTGGAGGTCGAGCTGGAGAGAGTGCTTCTTATGGAATTACTGAAGATTTGGTTAATCTGGGTTTTCAAGCAGGAAGAATGAAAACCGGAACTCCTCCCCGTGTCGATGGTCGCTCTTTGGATTATTCAAAAATGCGTGTTGAACCAGGTGATGAAAACCCTTCTAAATTTTCATATTCAAATCTTAGCCGCCCTTTGACTGTTCAAAGGGATTGTCATATGACGTATACTTCCCCTTTAGTGCATGATTTATTGCGCGAAGGTTTTGAGCGTTCTCCTATGTTTAATGGAAGAATAAAATCACTAGGGCCAAGATACTGCCCATCGATTGAAGATAAAATCAATCGATTTGCTGATAAAGACCGTCACCAACTTTTTGTCGAACCGGAAGGTTGGAATACGGTTGAAGTTTATGTAAACGGATTTTCTACTTCGCTACCGGAAGATGTTCAGTTTAAGGCGTTGCGTTCAGTGGAAGGTTTTGAAAATGTAAAATTCTTCCGCGCAGGTTATGCTATCGAATATGACTACTTCCCTCCTACTCAATTAAAACATACACTAGAAACTAAATTGGTTGAAGGTTTATATTTTGCCGGTCAAATTAATGGAACTACCGGTTATGAAGAAGCAGCTTCTCAAGGTTTGATTGCTGGAATTAATGCCGCTCTAAAATCTCAGGAACGTGAAGAATTTACTCTAAAACGTGACGAAGCTTATATTGGTGTTTTAATTGATGATCTTATTACAAAAGGTACAGAAGAACCTTACCGTATGTTTACCTCACGTGCAGAGTATAGAACTTTGTTACGTCAGGATAATGCCGATTTTAGATTAACACCAATGTCACATAAAATTGGTTTAGCTTCTGAGGACCGTATGCGCCGTATGGAATATAAATTCAATGAAGCCGATAAAATGGTTTCTTTCTTCAAGGAAACTTCTATTTCGATTGGTGAAGCAAATCCGGTTTTAGAAGCAAAAGAAAGTTCGCTTATTTCGCAAGGTGATAAAATGTTTAAAATTTTCTCAAGACCTCAAATTGATATGGATGATATGTTGAAATTTGAAAAGGTTAATGAGTATGCTACAGAAAATGATTTAGATTCTGAAATTTTAGAACAAGCTGAAATTCAGGTGAAGTATTCGGGATATATTGAAAAGGAACGTACCAATGCAGAAAAGTTACATCGTCTTGAAAATATCCGTATTCCGGATAATTTTGATTATGATGTTTTAAAATCTCTTTCTTATGAAGCCAGAGAAAAATTAAAGAAAATCCGTCCTGTGACAATTTCACAGGCATCACGCATAAGCGGAGTTTCACCTAACGATATTTCAGTATTGTTAGTTTTTATGGGTAGATAAATGTAATGCGGACACAAGTGTAAATTTTGTGATCCGTATTTGCTTTTAAATGTTTCACGTGGAACTCTAAAAATGAAATTAAAAGTTATTCAATCGTATCAGGAGCAATATTTGAACCCAATAATTTTGAATGTTGGTGATAAAGTTGTTTTGGGAAACGAAGAAACAGAAGAAAATTGGAAAGGTTGGGTTTGGGCAGAAATCAAGAATAATTCAGGATGGATTCCAATGCAGATTGTTGAGTTTTCTTTTGACCGAAAATCAGGTATTATAAAAAAAGATTATTCTGCACAAGAATTAACTGTTATTGTAAATGACATAGTTATTCTTATCGAATCTCTCAATGGTTGGCTTTGGGTCAAAAGCTGTCAGACTAATAAGGAAGGATGGTTTCCTTCAGAATGTGTTGACCTATCAAATTAATTTTATAAAAGTATTAATACATATAATGAATTTTTCAAATCAAAACGTTTACATCAAAGTTAAGGATCATTCGGTTTCGGGTGAACATTTCGAATTATTACTGGATGAAGATTTACAATTATTAAAAACACACCCACAACCCAAATTGCAAAATTTAGGAAAGTATTACGAAAGCGATGATTATATTTCGCACACAGATTCTAAACGTTCCTTTTTTGAAAAGCTATATCATATTGTTAAATCCTATTCGTTAAAGAGAAAAGTTGGATTGATTACTTCATTTTATCCTGCAAAAGGTAGTTTATTGGATATTGGAGCCGGTACAGGTGATTTTTTGGTTACTGCTAAAGTTCAAGGTTGGAAAACAACTGGTATAGAACCCAACAAAAATGCAAAAAATCTTGCTATTTCTAAGGGTATAGGCTTCGAAAAGTCAATTGAAAGTATTGAAAAACAGCAATTTGACGTGATTACGATGTGGCACGTTATGGAGCATGTGCCGGATGTTGTACACCAAATCAAAGAATTAAAACGATTATTAAAGCCAGATGGTACGATAATTATCGCTGTACCGAATTATAAGTCATACGATGCAACTTATTATAAAGAATTTTGGGCAGCTTATGATGTACCGAGACATTTATGGCATTTTTCCAAATTGGGCATTTCGAAGTTGGCTGAAAATGAAAATATGAAATTGGTAAAAACGCTTCCAATGATTTTTGACAGTTTTTATGTTTCACTTTTGTCCGAGAAATACAAAACCGGGAAAATGAATTTTTTTAAAGCTTTTTGGATTGGATTACGTTCGAATTTAAAAGCGCGTAATACAAAAGAGTATTCATCCCACATTTACATCATTAAAAACTCTTAAAACGCATTTTAAAGCGATTTTAAGCGATTTTTAGATGTTAAACACAGAAACACATTCCGTGTTTTTGTTTTTAGCTGTAATTAAGTCTGTGAAAGCTTGTTTTTATTGAGATTTTCAATAGGAATGAGAATTGTATAAATAAAATTTATAGTTGATATTTCTCTCTTTTTTTCAAAAAATCAGAGAAAGAAATATAGATTATAAAAAAATAGTATTTTTACCAAAATTTAAAAATTAACTGAAATTTATAAAATGAAAAAAATTGTAGTATTAGCAGCTATTTTGTTTTCTGTCGTAGCATGTGACAAAGCACCGGAAGCGAAAGAGTTTAAAACAGCATACATTGACACTGTGAAATTGATGGAAGAATATACTGAAATCAAAGAATTAGAAGAAAAATTCAAAACTAAAGGACAGGTAAAAGGGCGCGAACTGCAAATTGAAGCTAAAAAACTTGAAGCTGCAAAAGAAAATCTTCAACGAAATGCCATGGCTAAAGGTCAAGAATGGGCGCAAAGAGAATATGCTAGTTTGCAACAACGTGCACAGCAATTGGCTTATGCTGAACAATCTATAGCACAGGAATTACAAATGGAAGGTGGAACACAAAGAGATTCTGTTGTAAAAGATGTGAGAGAATTTATCAAAAATTACGGTAAGCAAAAAGGTTATGATTATGTTTTCGGAACTGGAGACGCCGCAACAGTATTATACGCTAAGGATTCATACGATATCACTAAAGAAGTGATTAAATTGTTAAACGACCGTTACGCTTCTAAAGATAAATCTGAAGTTAAAAAGGATGAAAAGAAAGAAGAAGTTAAGAAGTAATTTACTTCTCTTTTAAGATATTGCCTTCAAATTTTGTTTGAAGGCTTTTTTTTGTTTTCACGTGGAACAATATACTCCTGTATAATCTATTTATCACTTTATTTTCAATATTTTAACCTTTTAATTATAAGCCAAATGCAAACTATTTCATCAGAAGCCAAGTACACTTTACAATTTATCAATCAAACTAAACGTAATATTTTCCTTACAGGAAAAGCAGGTACCGGAAAAACTACTTTGTTACGTGATATTCTTAAAACGACACATAAAAATGTTGTGGTTGTTGCTCCTACGGGTATTGCAGCACTGAATGCGGGCGGTGTGACTATTCATTCTTTGTTCCAGTTACCTTTTGCCGCCTTTCTTCCCGATTACAGCGAACCAAAATTTACTGAATTTTCCAAATTTGAATCCCGCAGCACTTTAGCCAGGCATTTCAAAATGAATAGCTTAAAGAAATCTGTCCTCAGAAATTTAGAATTACTGATTATCGATGAAGTTAGTATGCTTCGTGCAGATTTGCTTGATGCCATGGATTTTATGCTGCAGCATGTACGGAAAAATAAAGAAGCTTTCGGAGGTGTTCAGGTGCTTTTTATTGGAGATTTGCTTCAGCTTCCGCCTGTTATAAAGGAAGATGAATGGCAAGTTCTCCGTCAATTTTACAAAGGAAAATATTTTTTCCATTCGCATGTGATCCAACAAAAACCACCACTATACATCGAATTGTCTAAAATTTTCCGTCAAACCGACGATACCTTTATATCGATTTTGAATAATCTGCGTAATAATCAGGTAACCCTAACTGATATTTCCACATTGAACCAGTATGTAAATGCAAAATTTGATTCGAAAATAAACCTTGGATTTATAACCATTACCACGCATAATTATAAGGCAGATTCATTGAATACCAAATCTTTAAGTGATTTACAAGGCCAGCAAAAGTCATATTATCCTGAAGTTATCGGTGATTTTCCTGAAAAAATTTTTCCGGTTGATTCCGAATTGAATCTTAAAGTGGGTGCACAAATTATGTTCATTAAGAATGATTTGTCTGTTGAAAAAAGGTTCTTCAACGGGAAGATGGGTGTGATTGAATCGCTTTCCGATGAAGAAATTATGGTTCGCTTTGATGATAATTCCACTATTCTGGTTGAAAAATATGAATGGCAGAATATAAAGTACTCGTTAAATATTGATACTAAGGAAATTGAAGAAGAAGTTCTTGGGACTTTTGTCCACTACCCTATTAAATTGGCTTGGGCGATAACAGTGCATAAGAGTCAAGGGATGACTTTTGACAAAGCTGCGCTTGATGTATCACAAGTTTTTCTACCCGGGCAGGCATATGTAGCTTTATCGCGTTTGCGTTCCTTAAACGGGCTTATTTTGCTTTCTCCATTACAAATGAATGGCATTTCCTCCGATTCGGATGTAATGGATTATTCGGTTCATAAAGCAGACGAATCTTTATTAGCGACTTCATTGCAAACTGAGACACAAACTTTTTTGGCAGGTTATCTCAAATCGGCATTCGATTGGCAAAATTTGACACAGGAATGGCGGAATTATCAATTCAGTCATGACGATAAATCCGGGAAAAACCAGCATTTTATCTGGGCCAAAAAGCATACTGAACTATTAGTTGATTTAGCTGAAGCATCCCGTAAATTCAGATCACAGTTGGATCAGTTGTTTTCACGTGAAACGATTGATTACGAATTTATTGAAGTCAGAATCATTGCAGCTTATGATTATTTTTTCCCAAAACTGGATGCATTTGTTTTTGAAGTTCTATGGAAATTGGAAGAAGTTAAGCGGTTAAAAAAGCACAAAGCCATTTATGAAGAATTATTGGTTTTGGAAGAATTTCAGATCAAATCGGTTTTGGATTTGATGAAGGCAGTTTTGTTGATTAGGAATATTGCCTCCGGAGAAATAATTTCTAAGGAAAATCTGACTTCTGATAAGATTAAATCTTATAAAATCAACAAGTTAGAATTAGTTCGTAATGAGTTTAAAAAACTTAATCACAGCTTGATAGATGACTCTGTTGATGAAAACCGTTACTCAAAAAAATCAAAAAAAGAGAAAGAAGCCAAAAAATCAACTACTGAGATAACTTTTGAATTATGGAAAGAAAATAATTCGCTCAAAGATATAGCGGTTATAAGAAAATTCAGCATGCAAACCATTATTGGACATATGGTTAAGTTAATTGAAGCCGGAAAGGTTTCAATACTGGAATTACTTCCGGATGACAAAATCAAAGAACTTGAAAAAGCATTCGAAGATTATCAAGAAGATACTTTGAATCCGCTGAAAGAAAAATACGGAGACCAATTTACCTGGGATGAATTAAAGATGTACAGAGCAAACATTCTATCCGGTAAATAAAACAAAAGTGAGGAATACATTTTCAATTGTATTCCTCACCTATTCTATTGTAAAAGATAAACGCCAAAAACAGCCGAAGCAAAATAGATGGCAATTGTTCTGGCTCCATCATAATCTTTGGCAACACGCTGTCCGAACAAAAGCATCAACAATGTGATACATGAAACCGCAGCACCATATTTTCCAAAGACTGTTCCGCCGCTTACTGACATTTCTATGATTCCAACAATGCATAATAATCCGGCAATTAATTCAAAAACCAATAACGTTTTTAAGGCTAAATTTACTTTACCATCAAAAACAGTTCCTGAAAAATGACCTTTAAGCCATTCTAAATTACCCTGAAAATCAGTAAACTTATCGTATCCTGATTGTAAAAAAGTAATTGCTAAAAAAAGCAATACCATTAATCCTGCTAAATTGTGCATAAGTTTAATTTTTATGTATTAGACGTGTTAGTTTTATTGATAAATCGGTTAAAATAATTTTTGCATTACCATTGCGCTCAATATGGTAAATAGCGTCCTGGATTTCTTTATAAATTTCGGTAATATTGTTTCCCGTCACAAAGGGAGCAAATTTATTCAGACTGAAATTAGCAATGCCGGTTTCAAAATAAACCAATTTATCTGCCTGATAATTAAGTAATAAAGCCTGTCTGAACATTTCAATACAGAAATGTAGAAATTTCTTTTGTGTTTCGCGTCCCAAACCGGCAATGAGTTCACTCCAGGAAATTAAATCCTGAATGGCCGAAGCATTCCCTTTTGCCCTGAAAGCTGCGCGTACCCAAGTAACAAACCATTCTTCAAATGATTGATTATCATTTTTATCGTCGCACAAACGTAATGCAATGTTGTAATTTCCCTGTGCTTTATGTGCGATCAGTTTGGCTTTCTTTTCTTCAATACTTTTGTATTCAATCAAATGGTTTGCGATTGCTTCTTCACTTAAGGCCGAAAAATGAAGTACCTGACAACGTGAACGGATCGTTTGGATTATATCTTCTTCATTTTCAGTTATTAAAATGAATAAAGTTTTATCGGTAGGTTCTTCCAGAAGCTTTAATAATTTGTTTGATGCAGCAACATTCAACTTGTCGGCCATCCAGATGATCATGACTTTGTAACCACCTTCATAGGATTTCAGGGAAAGTGACCGTAGGATTTCCTGTGCATCCTCAACCCTGATCTCTCCTTGTTTGTTCTGCACATTAAGCACTTTGTACCAATCAAATAGCCCACCATAAGGTTGTTCCAGTAAAAATTCACGCCAGTCATTTAAAAAATCAAGGCTTTTAGGTTTGGATTTTACTTCTTCGGTTGTTACTGTCGGATAAATGAAATGCAAATCAGGATGCGCGAAATGTTCAAACTTCAAATTACAGGCTTCATTCCCTCCGGTATTTTCGTTTCCGGTATTGCTGCACAAAACAAATTGAGCATAGGCTATGGCCAGTGGTAAGACTCCACTTCCTTCCGGTCCCACAAATAGTTGTGCATGAGGAATTCTTCCGGATGAAGCACTTCTTATCAAGTGGCTTTTTAAATGATCGTGACCAATAATTTGTTTAAAATGCATATTGCAAATATAAAATATCTGGCTTTTAAAACCGTATCTGATTTTAATTTGATGTTGTTCATCGATAAAAAATGCAAGTTTTTAACCAAATATTGTTGATAAATATTTTTTATTAGAAATATTTTAATATTTTTGCTCACGAATGAAATTTTATAAAAGCTTTATTTTTAAGGGTTTTTCAAATAAAATTCACAAAAAATTAACTCGCATCAAAACTTTGGCACGCTTTTGGTATGGATGATAAAAAATGAATGCATTAATTTTTTGTTAAAGTTTTTAAATCAAAAAGATGAGATTATACAAATATTCGCAAAAATGTTATGGAAAACTTGTCAATTAAATTTAAAAACATATTTTTGAATAATTAGAGTTAAACTAAAATTTTGAATCAACCATGAAAAAAATTATCTTCTTAGGCCTATTTATGCTTTTTGCTGTAGGTAATATTAATGCTCAGGCTAAAGGGAAGCCTAAAAGCATCATCAGCACGAATGCTGGAATCCGAAAATTTCACGAAAAGAGTGAATTGGAGGGTATGCAAAAAGGTCAATTACTTGAGTTATACATCGAAAGAATTAATTCTTTAGTAAATACACTTCCGTATATTGCTTTAACACACAAACCGGGTATCACAATGCAGGATGTTGGTATTCCTGACAACTCGGAGAACATCAAGGCGCTTGACGCTCAACAGGAAAACACAAGAACATTCTTAACTGCTACAGTAGAGTTTCAAAGATTAATGACACCGTATGCAGACAAAGGAAATCTTGTTTCTTCAATCTTATATTATGAATCAATGTTAAAAGAATTGAATAGTTTTAATGAATAATTAAAAATATTTTTTAATTTTAGTTAATAATTTCTAAATCCAATCCCCATGAAAAACTTATCTAACTTAAAATGGATTGCTCTATTTGTAGCCTTCGCTGCAAGTGCACAGCAGGAAAAAGGTATAATTGGTGCTAGCAACTGGTTAAACAACTGGACTGAATTTAACCCGAAAAAGGTTGAATACAATGAAACGAATCAGATTTTGTACGGAAAGATTACAACAAATACAACGTTGTTCAAGAAGAATACCTACTTGCTTCAAGGACCTGTATATGTAACTAACGGAGCTACCCTTACCATTGAAGCAGGTACAGTTATCAAGGGTGATAATGCTACAAATGGTGCGTTAATCATTACTAAAGGTGCTAAGATAATGGCCGAAGGTACTGAAACTGACCCAATTGTATTCACATCTAACAGTGCTCAAAGAAAACCAGGTGACTGGGGAGGACTGGTAATCTTAGGTGATGCTCCAATCAATAAATTCGGTGGTACAGCTTCTTTAAATTTTGAAGGAGATCCGTCACAAACAATTTATGGAGGAACAAATCCTACTGCCAGTTCAGGTGTTTTGAGATTTTTAAGGGTAGAGTTTGCCGGAAAAAAAATCAAAGGATACAAAGATTACAATGCTGTATCTTTAGCAGCTGTTGGAAATAAAACAGTTATAGAAAATGTAATGTCTAGTTTTTCTGCGGGAAATGCCTTTGAAATCTTAGGTGGAGACCTTGCGATGAAAAATATGGTTACTTTACGTGCTACAGGAGATGATTTCAGATTTTCTCAAGGTTCACAAACCAAATTAGACAATTCATTAGCTGTAAGACACTCATTTTCTTCAGGTTCAACAAGAGCTAGATGTTTGAATGTTAACTCTTACGAGAAAAAAGATGAAGCAGATTTCTCTAAAGCTTTAACCAATGTTGTTGCTACAAACTGTACATTAGTAAACTCTACTGATGATTTGAACAGAGATTTAGCAAGCGGATTAGTAAAAGAATCAGTTTATGTTGCTGAAAGCTCAGGACTTACTTTAAAGAAAAGTGTTATTTCAGGATTCAGCCCTGCTGTGGTTTTAGATGATGAAATCAAACCGGAAGCTGGAGGACTTAAAAAAATCAAGTTAGAGGAAATGTACTTCAATAACTGTAAGGGGAATATTTTTGTTGAAAACACTACAAATAACGAAGATTTAGAAGATTACTACGGAAATCCACAGTTTGCTAATCTTTACGAAACTACTCCTAACACTGAGATGTTTATTGCTTGGGAAGCTAAAACACCTGACTACAGAGTTAAAATCGGTAAAATTACCGCTTCAAAATAATTTAGTATGATAAACCAGAATCAATCCATTAAAGGGTAAAACTTTTAATGGATTTCTGGATTTTTATACAATAATATTTTCACTTTCTCGTTATAACAATCTTGTGTTAAGTAAAAGTTAATATGAAGAGAACTATACCATTTAAATTAAGGTTATTTTTGGCTCTGATTGTTCCGTTTTTTATACATGACGGGGCTTTCGCACAAATTAGCGCACCAACATATGCTTTTACAAAAATTTGTGCCAGTCCGGGCTTTAATACATATACGGTGAATTTCAGTTTTACCGGACCGAATACTTATACGTTAAAAATGTCCGATGCTTCGGGCAATTTTGCCAATCCAACCGGTATCACAATTCTTTCATCACAAACAACCACAAGTCCTGGTAGTTTTACTTTTGCTGTTCCTACAACAGCATTAATGAGAGGTGAAGGTTTCAAATTAAGAGTCGTGGGCAGCTCACCGGCAATAAACGGGAGCATGTCTGCAGCATTTCCGGCTTATTACCAGCCATATGATCAGGAATTTTGGTTAAATGGAAAAGTAATGAGTATACCAATGTGTTCTGGAAGTACTGTTACATTATCTATTGATGCAGCTGCACCTTCACCGGTTTCAATACCGAATATAGTATATAGATGGTATAGAAACGGTGTTCAAATTGCTAGCGGACCAAGTACTTCTTTAGTGGTTAATTCGCCTGGAGATTATCAATGTTTTATCGATTATGGATCCTGTTCTACTTTTGATGTAGGACAAATTGAAAAATCACAAGTAATAACGGTTAACAATCAAACTAATACATCATTTACGTTGGTTTCAAGTATAGATCCGCCAAATGATATTTGTCCTTCAAATCCAACGATATTGAGTACCACACCTGGTTACAGTTACAAATGGTTCAGAAATGACATAGAAATAGCTGGAGCAACCGCTAATAGCTACTCAACGGCTGTTACAGGTAGTTATAAAGTAGAAGTAGATCAAGGTTCTTGTTCCCCTAAGCTTTTTACTAACAGTATTCAGGTTAATGCTTTGGATTTTGATATTAATTTTCCAGCCCTACAATCTCCGGATACAAATATCATTCAGGAAAATGAAACTTTTACAGTAACAGTTACTACTACCGCATCAAATCCAACTTATGAGTGGTATAACCCAGGTGGATTAACACCGATTAATACAACAGACACTTTTAGTACAAATCTCCCTATAGCTGGTGAGTATAAATTGGTTGTTAAACAAACCACTGGATGTCAGTTTCCAAAACAAATATTTTTCAAAGTTAAAATTGGAGTTAACCCTACTAAAATTCCAAATACCATTAGCCCAAATAATGATGGAACAAATGACTTATGGGAAATACCACAGGAATACCTAACTACAGAGCATGAGATTTTAATTACCAATGCTTTTGGAAAAGAGGTTCTTAAAGTCAAAAATTATCAAAACGATTGGCCCCAAAATGAAATTGAATTCAAGTCAGTAAATCCAATTTTCTACTATGTAATTTCTAAAGGAGGAAGCCCCGTTAAAAAAGGATCTATTACAGTAATAAAGTAGCATGAAAAGAAGATTATTAGGTGTCTTATTGGTTTTTAGTTCGTTTGGTGTAGTATACGCCCAAACTGGCGATGGAGTGACTTCTTTTGATGTACCAGCTAAAAATTCGTTGAAATTCAATAAATTCTTAATTAACCCAACCTTCAGTTTTGTCAGGGAAGATGAATCATTTATTTCTTTTCTGAATAAAAGACAATGGATGGGATTTGAAGATGCACCTACTTCTTATTTTTTCAGTTATTCAGGGCGATTCAGAGAGCAGAATGGTTTAGCTTTCGGTGCTTTCCAACGCAATTTCGGAGTTTTGACTTCATTTGGTGTTGTTGGAAACTTTGCACGCAACATTGAAATCAACCGTGATAGTAATTTTACTTTCGGATTGAATTTGGCCTATGTAAACAGTGGTTTGAATGAAGGTAAAATCATTACAAACGAACCAGATCCGTCACTTCAGAATATTGCTAAGAATTCATTGATTTCTGTTAATCCCGGTATCAATTACAGCACAGGAATGATTGATTTGGGACTTACAGCAAACAACATTTTTTACTACAATTTTAATAATTCCGGTATGGTTACCGATGACCCGCTGAAAAGCATCTCAGGTCACGTGATGTATACTGGATATATGTACAATAACGGTTTTTTTGAAAATGCTAAATTTTCGACCATTTTAAGGGGTGAAATGGCAAAAGACCAAACTATTTTCTCGGGATCAGTTTTATTTTATGCACCGAAAGGTGTCTGGGCACAAGCCGGATATAATTCGGTTTATGGTGTTTCCGGAGGTTTGGGAGTAGTCCTGGCTAAAAAAATATCCATTGGTTATACAGTGGAAAAAGGCTTGGGGAATTTTACGGATTTTGGTTTATCACATGAAATCACGCTAGCTTATAAGCTTAAAGGATATGGTGATTATGAAGATTATAAACCTATTGTAAGAGCAACCAAGAAAACAAATCCGGCGGTTAAAGCAACACCGGTTAAGAAAAAATCACTTGCTGAACTTCAGAAAGAGCGTGAAGCGGCTTTAGCATTGAAAGCACAACAGGAGAAAGATCGCTTGGAAAGAGAAAGATTGCTTCGTGAAAAAGCATTGGCAGAAGCTAAAGCGAAACAGGAAGGAGCAGCAAGAATCAAAGCAGAACAAGAAAAAGCATTGGCAGAAGCCCGTGCTAAAGCCGAAGCTGAAGCAAGAGCAAAAGCCGAAGCTGATAAGAATAAAGCATTAACAGAAACTGAGCGTTTACGACGTGAAAAAGAAGCAGCTGAGAGAGCACGTCTTGAAGCTGAAGCAAGAGCAAAAGCTGAGGCAGCACGCAAAGCAGATGAAGCACGTCTTGCAGAACAGGCAAGATTAAAAGCTGAAAATGATGCACGTTTAGCGGCAGAAGCAAAAGCGAAAGCTGATGAGGCTGCAAAACTTAAAGCAGAAGCTGATGCGAAAGCAAAAGAAACAGCCGAAGCAGAACGTTTACGTAAAGAAAAAGCAGCAGCTGATGCAAAAGCAAAAGCTGATGAAGCAGCGAGACTGAAAGCTGAAAATGATGCACGTTTAGCGGCAGAAGCAAAAGCGAAAGCTGATGAGGCTGCAAAACTTAAAGCAGAAGCTGATGCGAAAGCAAAAGAAACAGCCGAAGCAGAACGTTTACGTAAAGAAAAAGCAGCAGCTGATGCAAAAGCAAAAGCTGATGAAGCAGCGAGACTGAAAGCTGAAAATGATGCACGTTTAGCGGCAGAAGCAAAAGCGAAAGCTGATGAGGCTGCAAAACTTAAAGCAGAAGCTGATGCGAAAGCAAAAGAAACAGCCGAAGCAGAACGTTTACGTAAAGAAAAAGCAGCAGCTGATGCAAAAGCAAAAGCTGATGAAGCAGCGAGACTGAAAGCTGAAAATGATGCACGTTTAGCGGCAGAAGCAAAAGCGAAAGCTGATGAGGCTGCAAAACTTAAAGCCGAAGCTGATGCGAAAGCTAAAGCAACAGCAGATGCTGAACGTTTACGTAAAGAGAAAGAGGTGGCAGATGCAAAAGCAAAAGCTGAAGAAGCGGCAAGGCTAAAAGCTGAAAATGACGCACGTTTAGCGGCTGAAGCTAAGGCTAAGGCAGATGAAGCAGCAAGATTAAAAGCAGAGACTGAAGCAAGAGCGAAAGAAGAAGCAGCAAGACTTAAAGCTGAAAACGAGGCTCGTTTAGCGGCTGAAGCAAAAGCGAAAGCGGATGAAGCAGCTCGTTTAAAAGCAGAAGCTGATGCAAAAGCAAAAGCAGATGAAGAAGCTGAGCGTTTACGTAAAGAGAAGGAAGCTGCAGATGCAAAAGCTAAGGCAGATGAAGCAGCTCGTTTAAAAGCAGAGACTGATGCAAAAGCAAAAGCAGATGCAGAAGCTGAACGTTTACGTAAAGAGAAGGAAGATGCGGAAAGAGCTAAACGAGAAGCAGCTAAGACAGCTGAAGATAAAGAAATTGACAATTTAACACAGGTAATCGACGACTCTAAGAAAATACAGACTGAAAACGTAGATAAATTTAAGTCTATGGTTGATGCTAAACAACGTGAATTATTAGAGTTGAGAAAAGAAAACGACTTGTCTGAACAAGGAGTTGTAACACAGCCTAAAGAAGTAGAATTCCAAAGTTCAGCAGCAGCGAACAGAGCAATTGAAAGCTTGAAAGCTGAAATTGCACAAAGCACACAGGAACAGGATCGTTTCATCAAAGAGTTTGAAACTTTGGCAGCAGCAAGACTGAAAACAGTTCCAAGCAAAAACGATTTGGTTAATAAAAACTATGCAGAAGCATTGGCTAAATTAAAAGCTGAAAAATCGGTTACAGACAGACAAAATGCTGAATTGTTATCAAGATTGGATCAAATTAAAGCGGATATCGAGGTTGAGAAAAAACGTAGAATCAAACGTGCTCAATTCGACAGTAATCAAGACAAGTACTTGAAAGACAGAGCGTCTCTGAAACAAATTAAAGAGACAACGTCGCCAACTGGACAAACTTTCAAACCGGAAGATTTCAACTATGGTGACGAAGATCAGGCAAATATGCAGATTGTTAAGAATGTAGAAAATATAGAACCTGGATTCTATCTGGTATTAGCAGTTCACAAAGATCCTGCTAAACGTGATGAATTCCTGAGAAAGGCAATTCAGGCTGGTCAAACCAATATAGATTTCTTCTACAATGTAGCGACGAGTTCATACTATATCTACTATCAGAAATTTGATGAAATTGGCGATGCCAATACAGCAATGGGAACTAAAGGAAACAAACCATTTAACGGAAAAATGGTAGTTGTTAAAGTTGAAAAATAATAAGTAAATTCGTTAAGGACCATGCATAATATCGATTTTATATTCTTAAAGAAATGTTAACTGACCAAAATTGAATACCTTTATTAAATAAAGAAAAACCTAGCCCTATGAAGTTAAAAATCTACTCACTGTTGACCGTGCTACTGCTCTTTTGCAGTTCGGTCGTTGCACAAAATTTAAAGCCGTTCACGCCCCGGTTTGACCAGGATTTGAAGGGAGATATTTTATTGATTGGAAATAATACGATCAATAGAACTACTTCAAGTAATGGTCCCAACGTCGCCTATAACGGAACCGGACAAAACGGAAGTGCCACAATGGCCTATATCGATATCGATTCAGATGCTTCTACTTTTAGTTCAAGCAGCGCCGATTTGACAATACCACCTACAAGTGCAAGCTGTTACCGCATCAGGTATGCAGGTTTGTATTGGGCAGGTATTTTGCAGAGCAACACCCGTACTGGAATCGATCAGGTTAAATTGAAACTGCCCGGATCTTCCACGTATACCAATATAACGGGAACGATTGTTCATGATGATCCTAGTGCACCTATCGGTACTGATCAGAATAAAGTGTATGCATGTTATTACGATATAACTTCTCTTGTGACAGGGCTAGCAAATCCACAAGGAACATATACCGTAGCAAACGTAATGTCAAGTACAGGAAGTAATGGAGGGACCGGATTAAGTGCTGGTTGGTCCATTTTTATTGTTTATGAAGATCCTCTTTTGCCGGCTAAATCGATTGTTTCCTTCGACGGATTCAGTGGAATTGGCGGAGCGACTACTCTAGATATCCCAATTACTGGATTTAGAACTATTCCTGCCGGACCTGTAAGAGCAAAATTTGCTTTTTCATGTTTGGAAGGGGATTACGATATTACAGGAGACTACCTTAGAATTAATGGTAACACAATTTCAACAGTAGCAGGTACAAGACCCAGAACAACCACTAACTTCTTTAACAGTACCATAACTGATGTAAATGGTATTGCTGCTTCGAGAAATCCGGCCAGTGATAATACGTTGGGATTTGATGCCGGAATTGTAACAAATTTTAACCCAGGAAACTCCGTATTGGGTAATAATGCTACTTCAGCTACTATCCGATTGGGAAGTACGCAAGACGTTTATTTTTATTTCTTCAACGCTTTTGCCGTAGATATTATTGAACCTCAGATTGTATTGACCAAAACAGTTGAAGACAGTGCCGGAAATCCAATACCTGACGGATCTGCTGTTAACTTAGGACAATACCTTACTTATGTCATCGGTTTTCAGAATATTGGAAATGACGATGCTACTAACGTTACAATCCGTGACGTTTTACCTGTTAATATCATTTACAATCACCCTACTGATTTAATTTTACCTCCGGGAGTTACTGTAGCTTCTTACAATGCCGGAACAAGAGAGATTAGATTTAATGTAGATCCGACGATTGTAAACGTTGGTGATCCAAGAAGTGTAATAAGAATCAGGGTTCGTGTAGTTGAAAACTGTTATGAATTAGTTGATGCTTGTGAAAACAGAATTATTAATCAGGCTTTCGCAAGTTACCAAGGTGTTATCAATACAACTCCTGTTACTGATGACCCGAGTTTATCAACTTTTACAGCTTGTAACTTAGGAACTCCTTCACCTACTAACTTTATCGGTAATATTGATGACTGTGTGTTTTCACAAAATGTAATTCTTTGTGGAAACAGCGTGCAGTTAACAGCGCCAAACGGATATACAACTTATACTTGGAGCGGACCTGGTCCGGTATCACCTCCCGGAGGACAAACAGTTACAGTAACCCAACCGGGAACATATACTGTTTTATGTAATGCTCCGGATCCATGTATCGATATTCCAATTACTTTCAACGTAATTACTTTTGGTACTGGTGTAACAAATCCGGTTATTCCTTATGCAGATGAAATCGTTATTTGTCCGAATGATGGAGTACAGTTACCTTATATATATTTATGTGGTGCTACTGATACACAAACCATCACAACAAATATTGCTGATGCAACTTCAATCGAATGGTACCAACTGACAAGTCCTTGTAATTCGGGTCTTCCGGTTACTTGTGCAAATACTAATCCTGCATGTAACTCATCCTGGACTAGTATTTTCACCGGACCATCCTATACTGTAACTGCAGCCGGACAATATAAGATTATCATTAGATATCCGGGGAACTGTACAAGTGTTTTCTATTTTAACGTTTCCCAAAACTTACTGAATCCTCAGGTAGTTGCTACAGATATTATATGTACTACGCCGGGTTGTATAACTGTGAATAATGTTCCTTCTTCAGGATATGAATTCAGTTTATCAACACCTGCTGGAGCAGCAACAGGAGTTTGGCAAGCAAGTAATGTATTCTGTAATATCACTGTTGCAGGAAATTACACTGTGTTTATCAGACAAACAGGATTTACTAACGGATGTTTATTCTCTGTACCAAATATTCAGGTTCGTCAAAGAAACTTTACGGTTACTGCTAACGTTACCCAACCGTTATGTTTTGGTGACAGAGGAAGTATTACATTAGGTATTAATGACGTAAACCCTCAATATTATTTTGAATTGCATTCAGGTGCAAGTCCGGCCGGACCTTTAGTTGCCAGCGCTGGGCCTCAAGCTTCGAATACTTATACATTCCCGAATTTAACTCCGGGACAAACTTATACATGGGTAGTAAGAACAGATAATGGATGTACACAAAATGCTACATTCACTATTAATAATCCTACCCAATTAGTTGCTACATCAGCTTTAACAAGACCATTGTCTTGTAATCCGGGTGAAATTACTATTAATGTAACCGGAGGAACACCTCCATATGCATATTATGTAAATACTACACCTCCGGCAGGTGCTTTCCAAACAACTAATACCGTAACGGTTAGTACGCCAGGAACCTACACAACAACTGTTGTTGATGCAAATAACTGTCAGGCAGTTACGACAATAGTTGTAAATCAGGTACAACCTCCTGTTTATACGGTAGCATCAACAAATATTTTATGTAATGGTGCAAACAACGGAACCATTACTTTCAATGTTACTAACGCTAATGGTAATGCACTTCAGTACAGTATCAATAATGGTACAACTTGGTCTAACTCAAATGTATTCACCGGATTAGGTGTTGGAACATATACAGCAGTTGTTCAATACACAACTGGAACAGCAGTATGTACTACTACTCCACAAACAGTAACTATTTCAGAACCGGCTAATCCATTGATTGCATCAGGCGGAGTTGCAGCGGTAGCATGTGACACTAACGGAGGTAACGGTATTGTAAGAATTACTAACGTACAAGGTGGAACTCCATATCCGGCACCAAACTTATACCAGTATAATTTTGGGTCTGGTTATCAAAATTCGAATCAGGCTAATTTACCTCCTGGGACTTATACAATTTCAGTTAGAGATGCTAACCTTTGTGAGTATTTCATGACGGTAACTCTTGATCCTATTCCTGCTGCACCAACTATTACTGTTAGTAACCCATCTTACAATTGTGATGGAACATCAACATCAACAGTAACAGTAAATAATGCCGGTAGCAGTTATACTTATACATATTCTATTAATCCACCTTTGGTTCCGCCACATGATCCAAATTCAAATGTATTTACTAACGTACCATGTGGAAATCCAACAGTTACGGTTAATTATACATTGGTGTCACCTCCTACTTTCAGTAATCTTTTAAGAGAAGATTTCGGTCAGGGAGACGATACCACTTCACCAGGTATCAATACTAACTATTGCTTTGAAAGACAAATTAATAGTGCAGCAAGCTGGTGTAGAGGAAGTGCACAAATTAACGATGGTGACTACTCTGTAACAAAACGAATTTTATTTCCTTTTGGGGCATGGCATAATTATGCTGACCATACTTCAAATGGAGCAAACCCTAATGGAAGATTTTTAGCAATTAATATTGGTGGTGTTGCAGGTGTTGGCGGTATTTTATATACAAAGCCAATCAATGACATCATCCCTAATCAGGATATTAGAGTTTCATTATGGGCAGGAAATTTGCTTCGAATTGATCCTTCAAATACACAAAGTCCGCCGAATTTAACAATTCAGTTGGTTAGAAATCTTGGCTTACCGACAGAAACAATTATTGCAACAGCAAATACAGGAGATATACCTAAATCAAATACGTGGTTAAACTATAATGTATCTTTAAATCCAGGTGCTAACACAAGTTTGAGCTTTGTTATCAGATCAAATATCGCTGTCACTAGTGGTAATGATGTGGTTATTGATGATATTGAGGTTTATCAGTTACCGGTTGCTTGTTTGACTACAAGAACTTTTCCTTTAAATTTACCTTGTAATCAGGCATTTTCAGCGCAAATTGTTGGTCACAGAGATGTGTCTTGTGCAGGATTGAATGATGGAACAATTACAATAGCTGCTCAAAATTATGGATCAGTTGGTTATCAATATTCAATGGATAATGGAGTAACATGGTCAACAGCACAATTGACATCACCAATTACTGTGAATGTACCGGCTGGTTATCCGGGACATGTATTGGTTAGATATGCCAGTGTACCTCCTGTAGCATCATGTAGTTTTACATTACCGCAAGTTATATCGACTCCAGCACCATTAGTTGCAAGCGCAACTGCTGGACCTGCTACTTGTTCTTCTAATGCTATTGTTACTGCTACTGCAGTAGGTGGTACACCTGCTTATAGCTATCAATTATCAGGTACAACTGCACTTGGAGCACCATATACAGTTGCATACCAGTCATCAGGGACATTTACAAACGTGCCTCCGGGAACTTATACGGTTACCGTTAGGGATGCAAATGGATGTACTGATCCAACAGATTCAACACTTACCATAACAGCTCCTGCTTCACCAACATTAACTTTAAATGCAACATCGGACTTCTGTTATGATGGAACTAATGCTGCAACACTTATAGTTACAGCTGCAAATGGAGTTGCCCCATATGAATTCAGTATCAATGGGGGAGCGTTTGTACCAAGTAATACACCAACTAACCAACATACATTTAATGGTTTAACACCTGGTACATATACAATAGCTGTAAGAGATGCTTACGGTTGTACTAATGCAGCTGCATTTACCCAAACAATTAATCCTCAGTTAACAATTAATGCTGTATTAACTAAGGATTTTGATTGTACGGCTTCACCTAATGGTACAATTTCTGTTACAACTGCAGGAGGTTATCCTGGTTATACTTATCAGGTAAATTACAATGGCGGAGGTTATGTTGCCATAGCACCGGCTCCGGCAGGTAATCCATTTACTTATTCTGTTCCTGTTGCAAATCCGGGAACGTATCAATTCCAAGTGACTGATACAAGAGGCTGTATTGCTTCTTCGGGAGTGATTACTATTCCTGCTCGAGTTAATCCTACAGCTACTCATACAGTAACAAATGTTACTTGTAATGGTCTTTCAAATGGAAGTGTTACTATAACACCTTCATCAGGAACAGCCCCTTACCAAATCAGCTTCAACGGAAGTCCTTTCACAGCTACCACTACATATAGCGGATTAGCTGCAGGTACTTATAACTATATTGTACGTGATGCAAAACAATGTACTTTCAATGGTTCAGTAACAATTACTCAACCAACTGCAATAACTGTTTCTGCAACATTGACAACGCAGTATACTTGTACTTCGAATGGTGTAATTACGGTTACTGCTTCAGGTGGTACTGGCGTACTTTCATACAGTATAAACGGTGTAACATTTCAAGCATCTAACTTATTTTCTGTAAGTAGCGCAGGAACATACACTATAACTGTTAGGGATGCAAATGGATGTACAGCGACAACAACTGTTACTGTAACAGCATTAACACCTCCTACAGATATTACATTCAGTGCAACTCCGGTAACTTGTACATCTGGAAATACATCTAATGTAACATTAACTGTTACAGGTGGTGCAACACCGATGACTTTCCAAATTATTGCACCATTTGTTGGTGGAATTCAGGCAAGTAATTTACCACCTAACCGTCATGTATATAACAATCTTGCACCTGGTACTTACACTTTCCAAGTTACAGATGGAAGAAATTGTTCTTACCAAGAATCTTTCACAATCAATCCATTAGCTGCTTTAACAGTTAGTGCGGTTGTGAATAATAATATTCAATGTGTGGGCAGTGCAACAGGATCAATCAGATTTACTGTTTCAGGATTTAGCCCAACTTATAATTATACGATTACTCCGAATGGTTTCCCTGGTGATTCAGGAACTAACGTGGGTACACCATCAGTTACTGTAAATAACTTACCTGCAGGTACATATACAATCAACATTGTAAATCCTACGACCGCTTGTACAGCAACTACTTCGGTAACAATAAGTGCACCTTCTACTCCACTGACTGCTACTTTAACAACTTCACCTGTTACATGTGCTGCTAACGGTTCGGTTACGGTTAACGCATCTGGCGGTTGGGGTGGTTACACTTATGCTATTTCACCGGTTGCAGGTACACAGTCTGGTAACACGTTCTCAAATGTACCAGCCGGATCATATAATATTACAATTGTAGATGCAAACGGATGTTCTATCACAAGACCATTTACGCTTGCTGCTCCAATTCAACCAACGTTGACATTAAATGCAACATCCGACTTCTGTTATGATACAACTAATGGCGCTACACTTGTAGTTACAGCTGCAAGCGGAGTTGCACCTTATGAGTTCAGTATCAATGGTGGAGCTTATGCACCAAGTAACACGCCGGTTAATGGTCATACATTCCCGAACTTAGCTCCGGGAACATACACAATCAGTGTAAGAGACGCATTCGGATGTACAAATGCTGTCCCTTTCACACAAACGATTAATCCACAGTTAACTTTAAATACAGTATTAACTAAAGATTTTGACTGTACGGCTTCTCCAAATGGAGTTATTACCGGTACTATCAGCGGTGGATATCCAGGTTATACTTATCAGGTGAATTATAATGGTGGTGGATTTGGTGCTCCGATTGCTGTAGCAGGTTCTACATTTAATCATACAGTGTTGACAGCAAATCCTGGTACATATGTATTCTTGGTTACGGATGTAAGAGGATGTACGGTTCAATCAGGAACTATTACTGTTCCACCTTTGGTTCCGGTTACAGTGACTTCTACACAAGTTAATGTATTGTGTTTCGGTGATGCTACCGGTTCAGTTACATTTACACCTGGTGGTGGTGTTGGTCCTTACCAAATTAATTTCAATGGAGGTGGTTTCACTTCTAACTTTACATATTCAAATTTACCTGCAGGAACTTATACATATATTGTTAGAGATACAAAAATGTGTACGGTTTCAGGTTCAATATCAATAACACAAAATCCTCAAATTACTTTCACAACCAGTGTAGTTCCTATTCAGTGTACTGCCGGAGGTACTGTTTTAGGTCAGATTTGTGTTCAAAGTGTGGCTGGAGGAGTTGCTCCTTACGTATATACTTTGATTGATTTATCAAATGGAAATCCTCCACAGGTATTTAATGCTGCAACAGCTGGTATTAATCACTGTTTTACTAACTTAGATTTCGGTTTCTATGACTTAAGCGTTACTGATGCTAATGGTTGTAAAATCACTAATAGCAATATTGCAATTGCTTCACCTGTATCTGGTTTAGATATTACTGCAACAGTTTTACCTCCGGGTGACTGTTTATCTGGTGCAACAGTTGTTGTAGATGCTGTTTCGACATTTGGGTCAAGCGGTCCTTACTACTTCTCATTGTATCCAACTTCAACTCTTCCTCCGGCTGGTGCTGGATGGCAACCGGAAATGCCTGCTGGTTCAGGAACATCAACCTTTACAGGCTTACTAACTGGTGTTACTTATTCGTTTGTTGTTTGGGATCAAGCAACTAACTGTTATTACTATGCACAGGCTGATACTAGTACTGCTTCTAACTCGACAATGACAACATCAATTAATGTTGTGAATAACGTGACGTGTAGAGGAAGTGCTGATGCAAATGTTAGTTTGACAATCAATAATTATAGCGGAACTTCGGTTTTGTGGACTGTTTATAATTCTGCGACATTAGCACCTGTTGTTGGACCAACTAACGTTGCTGGTTTACCGGGTGGACCATTTACTATTAATAATATTGGTCCATTGGCTCCAGGTTCATACTTTGTTTTATTAACTGAAACAAGTGGTGTTCATAATGGATGTTCAGTTTCAACTCCTGTATTTAACGTTGTTGAATCTTTAACACCATTAACAATTACTGCCAGTTCAATTAAAAATGACAATTGTAATCTTAATGCAGGTGTTATCACTGCTACTGGTCAAGGCGGAACATCCCCATATACATACAGTATTGATGGTGTTACTTATGGAGCTTCAAATACATTTAATGTTGAATCTGGAACATACACAGTATATGTAAGAGATGCTAACGGATGTATCGTAAGTACATCAGTAACAGTTAACCTTGATGCTACTCCTGATATCGATGTGACATTAATTAACGCTTGTGCGGCTCAAGGTAACTTCTCGCTTAACGTAACATTGAATACAGTAGGTGTCGCTCCTTATTCATTAAGTCTTGATGGTGGTGCTTTCCAAACAGTTACTTTCCCTCACATGATTACAGGATTGTCTTCTGGTGCCCACACTGTTCAGGTTCGTGATGTAAATGGTTGTGGTGAAACAGTAAATATTACTATTTTAACTCCACTTTCAGGAGCAAGTGCTACTACAGCTTTACCAACTTGTGCTAATAATGACGGTGTTATCGTTGTAACACCTAGTGGAGGTTCTGGTACTTATACGTATTCAATTTCTCCTGTTGCCGGAACTATTTCAGGTACTAATCCTGCTACTATTTCAGGTTTACCGGCAGGAACTTATACAGTTACCATTACAGATGCCACTACATTGTGTACATTCAATATTCCGGTAACTTTAGGAGCTCCAACTCCTGTAACTTTTACCGCTTCATCAACAATGGTGAGCTGTAATGGTGGTTCAGACGGAACAATTACTGTTACATTAAATGCAGGTAATAACAATCCTGTATATACATATCAAATCTTGGCACCAATTGTTGTAGCACCTCAAACTTCTAACGTGTTTACCGGTTTACCGGTTGGTACATATACTGTTCAGGTAAATTCAGGTAGAGGATGTTCAGCTCAACAAAATTTTGTAGTTAATGAACCGACTGTTGTTACAGCAACGGCATCAGCAACGGCATTTACGTGTGCTCCTGATAATTCAGAAAATACATCAACAATTACTGTAGTTGGCGGTGGAGGTACTACTCCATATACTTACAGTATTGATGGTACAAATTATTTCACAGGAAATACTTTCCAAATTGTGAATACAAACGTAAACCAAACATTTACGGTTTATGTGAAAGACAATAATGGTTGTATCGGAACGAACACGGTAACAATTAACCGTTTACCTAGATTGGTTTCTGCTACAATCAACCAAGTAACTGCAATTACATGTACTAACCCTGAAGTGGTGAATGTTACTGTATCGGGCGGTTCTGGAACTTTCACTTATCAATTAATGCCTTCAGGAACTCCACAAGCTTCTAATGTATTCAACTTACCGGCTCCTGGTACATATACTATACATGTAGTTGATGTTACAACCGGATGTTCTATTGATGCTACATATACAGTTAATCCTTTCAACAACCTTGATGTTACAGGAACATTAGTTAATGGAGTATCTTGTTTAGGAGGAACTAATGGATCAATTTCAATTAATGTGACTGGATATACAGGTGCTTACAACTATACAGTATTTGATGCAAGCAATAACCCTGTTGCCGGTGGTGCTGGTAACACTTCTACTAATCCATTCACAATTCCAACAGGTTTACCTGCCGGAAATTATACAGTACAAATTACTGAAGTTGCTTCGCCTTTCTGTCAGGATACTACAGGTGTAATCAGTGTAACAACGCCTGCAACTGCTGTTGGTATCAACTTAGTATCAAATATCAATGCGAACTGTACAGCGAATGCACAGGTTACTGTAATCGGTACAGGCGGTACACCAGGTTATACCTATGCATTCATGCAAAATGGTGTTGCTCCAATTCCTGCTAATTTCACAGCTTCAAATACAGCTTCATTGAACCCAGCAACTAATACACAATGGGATGTTTGGGTACAGGATGCTAACGGATGTAGAGCGATGTTAGATGTTACTATTGCTACTGATCCAATGCCAACAGTTAATGCACCGACTTTAGCTGCTGACCAATGTACTTCTACAGGTGCTACTTATACTTTCACGGTTACAGGTACTGGTGTTGCTCCATTGACTTATAGTATTGGTGGTGCTTTCCAAAGCAGTCCTACATTTACTGTAGTTGCTTCTGCGACTCCGTATACTGTTACAGTGAGAGATGCTAACGGATGTACGGCTACTGATACAATCACTATTTACCCTGCTCTTGGTGTAACGACTTCAATTACAGCGTTACCAACATGTGCAAATAATGATGGTACAATTACAATCAATGCAAGTGGAGGTTCAGGTACTTATACTTATAGTATCGCTCCTGTTGCCGGTATAATTGCTGGTAATGTAATTTCTGGATTACCTGCTGGTACATACACAATTACAGTTACGGATGCAACTACTTTATGTACAACAAATGCAACGGTTACTTTAGGGGTACCAACTCCGGTAACGTTCACATTGGCTAGTACTCCGGTTAGTTGTTTCGGTG
The DNA here is from genome assembly GCF_023634845.1 of Flavobacterium amniphilum. GTDB lineage: Bacteria > Bacteroidota > Bacteroidia > Flavobacteriales > Flavobacteriaceae > Flavobacterium > Flavobacterium amniphilum. The sequence goes on from NZ_JAMLJL010000001.1 coordinate 308,290, forward strand.
GAAATAATGGTACAATTACAGTAACATTAAACGCTGGAAATGATAACCCAGTTTATACTTACGCGATTATCGCTGGACCTGTTACTTTCCCTGCACAAAACAGTAACGTATTTACTGGTCTTGTTACAGGTAACTACACTGTTCAGGTTAATTCTGGAAGAGGATGTATTGCTACATTGAATGTAACGGTTAACGAACCGGCAGCTGTAAATGTACCAGCTCCTATTGTTGTTAATTTCAATTGTAATGCGAACACTAATAATGTCAATTTTGCTACTATCACTGTTAATGGTGTAACGGGCGGTACTGGAGTTTATAATATTTATGAATTCCTTCAAGGTGCTACAGTTCTTCAGAGTGGAGCAAGCAATGTTTATAATGTTACGAATTTAGCTGGTGGAGCATACACAGTTAATGTTTATGATACTAATGGATGTTTGGGAACGGCAACTGTAAATGTAATCCCTTATGTTTCGATTTCAGAACCTAACATCACAGTTGTAACTCCTATTACTTGTACAAATCCTGAAACGATTCAGGTTGGTGTAACAACTACTGGAGGTACACCATCAAGTTTAATTTATACAATTGATTCAATACCTGCAGGATTTACTCAAACAAATACAACAGGATTGTTTACTGGATTAACGATAGGTGATTATATGATTACTGTGACTAATCCTGATACAAATTGTAGTTCACAAAAAATCCATTATGTTTTTGATCCTAACAGTTTTGATATTCAGGCTAATGTGACCAGTCATATTACTTGTTTTGGTGGAAATAACGGTTCAGTTATTGTTCAGTTTGTGGATAACAATTTAGTTCCTACAAATGATGCTGGAGCATTTAATTATGTTTTGGTTAATAATACAACAGCTGTGTCTACACCTGGAACTTCTCCAAGTGCCGGTCCACTTGTAATTAACAATTTGACTGCCGGAACTTACACTTTAACGGCTACATTAATTAATTCTCCATACTGCCCAGCTACTATTTCATTTACAGTTGATCAGCCTTCTGCAGCTCTTGATTTAAATTTAAGTTCTGCCCCGATTACTTGTGTTGCTGGTAACAATGACGGATCAATTACAGCTATAGCAACTGGTGGATGGAATGGACAATATGAATATCAATTACAGTTAGGTGCGACTGTAGTTGTTCCTTATGGTATAAACTCAGTTTTCAATAATTTGACACAAGGTACTTATACAGTATATGTACGTGATGTAAGAGGATGTGTTTATAGTGAAAATGTTATTTTGACTAATCCAACACCAATCACAGCTAATGCTATTGCAACGCAAACTGTTAACTGTTTCGGTGATCAGAATATGTCGATCACGGTTACTGGTGCAATAGGTGGCCAGGGATCAAATTATACTTATACATTGAATACATTGACTCCTGTTGTTGCTTCTTCAGGGCCACAAGCATCTAATGTATTTAATAATTTAGGTGCCGGTACTTATGAAGTTATCATCCATGACGGATGGAGTTGTGCTTCTAATCCTATTCCTGTGACTATTTTGCCAAGAACACAAGTTCAGGCGACAGTTGCAATGGTGGCAAATTCACAGCAATGTGCTGATAGTTCAGCTTCGTTGACAATAACAGCAACTGGCGGTGTGGCTCCATATAGTTATAGTACATCGGCTTCTGGACCATTTGCCGGATCTTTCAATCCTTCTATTACATTGACTAATGTATCGGTTGGAACATACAGTTATTATGTTCAGGATGCTAACGGATGTATCAGTTTTGTTTCGAATGAAGTTAAAATCGATCAATTACAACCGTTAACGCTTAATGTTCTTTCTTCTACAGATTCAGTTATTAACTGTTTTGGTGGTAATGATGCAAGCATCCATGTAATGGCATCTGGTGGTATTGGTGGATATCAGTATACATTAACTGGTCCTGGCGGACCGGTTGGACCACAGACAAACGGTGATTTCCCTAACTTGACTGCGGGTAATTATGTTGTAAGTGTTACTAGTGGTAACTGTACTCCTGTAACTGTTAATATTACTGTCACTGAGCCTTCACAGCCATTCAACGTAGTGTTTACTCCTAGTGATGCTAGATGTTTCGGAGAGCCAACAGGTACTATTACTATGGTCTTCTCTGGTTACAGAGGAACAGTCCAATTCAATATCCGTCAACAAGGAACAACAGATCCAGTTGAAACATTTACTGTGACTAACCCTGCTCAGCCATATGTAATCACTGGTTTATATGGAGGTGTTACTTATGTGGTGAATGTTATTGATCAGGATTTTGGATGTAACGTTCAAGCTATAATCACAGTTAATCAACCATTGGCTTCATTAAATGTTAATGTAACTAATTATATGGATGAGGAATGTGCTGAACAGAATCTTGGAAGTATTGATGTTTCAATGATTGGTGGTACTGCTCCTTATGCTGTACATTATGAAGTTGTTTACCCTGGTACAACAACACCGGTAATCGGATCAACAGTTAACTTACCTTTAGGAACTACTACTTACCAATTTACTGGTCTTAATGGTGGTGTTTACACAGTGTATGTTGTTGATGCTAACGGATGTGCCACTAATATCGATCAAATAATCGGTAGCGGTGATAACTTTAATCCTGATGTATTGGTTGAAGCGATGTGTTATGATGTTGTTGGTGATCCTGATGGATTGTCAGGTGTAAAAATAACAGTAGTTAATACACTTGATCCAAATGGTAACTTCGGTGCTGGTTATACGTTTACTCTTGGAGCTTATCCTCCTCAAACAAGTCCGGTATTCGAATCGACTAATCCGTTTTACGGTGCGGCTTTACTAGCTGGTGGGACATTCCAAATCAATGTTTTAGGTCCTAACGGTTGTTCGAAAGACACACGTAATTTTACAATTAATCCAGTTATTCCGGTGAGCGTTACTTTAGTACCTTCACCTACAACTATCAATACAGCAATTGCAACAGCATCAGGCGGAAGTGGAGGATATACTTATACATTCTCTGGTGTAAGTGGTGATCAAACATCTCCGGGTACATTTGTTTACCTTGAATCTGGTGTGTTGACAGTAGTTGCGACTGACAGTTCTGGATGTAGTGCAACAGCATCTTTACCGGTAACTTTCATACCATTGTGTATTCCTGATGTGTTTACACCGGATGGAAACGGTAACAATGATACTTGGACTCCTGGTTGTTCAGAGATCTATCCAAACCTAAAAACTAGAATCTACGATCGTTATGGACGTCAGATTGCTGAGTTGAAAGTTGGTCAGACTTGGGACGGTACATATGAAGGAAATGAATTGCCTTCAGGTGATTACTGGTACGTGATTAAGATTAATGGTAATGATGATAAAGAGTACGTTGGTCACTTTACATTGTATAGATAATATAACTCAGAGCTATGAACTTTAAATTTAAAATACCCCAAATGAAAAGACTCTTTATTGCAGTTGTAATGGCTTCATTTTCGAATGGATTTGCTCAAGAGTTAAATTTACCTGCGGCAACTCAATATCTAGCAGATAATCCTTATGTGATATCTCCTACTTATGCCGGTATTGGTGACAATTTCAGAACAAGAGTAAATGGTTTCTTCCAATGGGTCGGAATCGATGATGCACCGGCAAATCAGGCCTTATATGCAGATTTCAGGATTTTTGACCAATCTGGTGTCGGAATCAACTTGTATAACGATAGTAATGGTAACACGCAGCAAACGGGAGGTAAAGTCTCGTTTGCTCACCATATTATCCTGGATTATCCTACTAAACAGTATCTATCTTTTGGTATGTCCTTAAATGTGAATAATTTCAGGATTGATCCAAATTTTAATACTGTCGATCCAAGTGTAACTAACGACCGTTATACATCAAATACGAACTTTGATGCGAGTATACTTTACCGCAGAGGAGGTTTCTTTGCAGCTTTCAATGCAAGTAACTTGGTTAACAAAGACATCAAGAAATTTGCTACCACTTTGAATGAGCCTAATTTGTTAAGAAATTACCAAATATATACAGGTTATACTTTCAGAGGAAACAGAAGCAGCAGAGTTGAATTTGAACCGTCAGCTTACTTTCAATTATTTGAAAGTGACGGACGTTCATCTACAGATGTTAATATCAAGGCACGTTGGTTGGATTATCAGAAAACAGGTTATTTCTGGGGTGGTGTCACTTACCGTATGTTGAACGATCAGCCTTTTAAGCCTTTATCCATCGGACCAATGTTAGGTTTGAAGAAAGGTGGTTTCTATATGGGTTATTCCTATCAGATATTTACCAGTGAAATCCAAGCTTACACTTCAGGAACACATATGATTACCTTAGGATGGGATTTCTTCCAGGGTATCAGCAACTGTCCTTGTACACAAACTGCTGTAGCAGAAGATTAATAATTTAAACTTTTAAAAGCCAAAATGAAAACCTTGACTGATTTTAACTTTAGAGACAAAAAAGCCATAATCCGCGTTGATTTTAACGTACCGCTGAATGATAAATTTGAAGTAACGGATGCAACCCGTATCGAAGCTGCTAAACCAACTATCGATAAAATTCTTGCTGATGGCGGAAGTGTAATTTTAATGTCGCATTTAGGACGTCCTAAAGGGGTTCAGGATGAGTTTTCATTAAGACATATAGTTGACAGAACTGCCGAGATTCTCGGCAGGCCTGTTACATTTGCTTCGGATTGTGTTGGTCATATTGCTGAAAATGCATCCCAAAATTTAAAACAGGGGGAAGTTCTTTTATTGGAAAACCTTCGTTTTTATAAAGAAGAGGAAGCCGGAGATATTGAATTTTCCAAACAATTAGCTTCACTTGGTGATATCTATGTGAACGATGCTTTTGGAACGGCTCATAGAGCACATGCTTCTACAACAATTATAGCACAGTTTTTTCCTGAAAGCAGATGTTTTGGATTGCTGCTGGCAAAAGAGATTGAGAGTTTGAATAAAGTGCTTAATAATAGCGTCAAACCGGTTACTGCCGTTTTAGGCGGAAGTAAAGTTTCTTCAAAGATTACCGTAATCGAAAATGTATTGGACAAAATTGACCATATGATTATCGGTGGAGGTATGACTTTTACTTTTATTAAAGCCTTGGGTGGCAAGATTGGTAATTCGATTTGTGAAGATGATAAATTAGAATTAGCGCTTGATATTCTGGCTAAAGCCAAAGAAAAAAATGTACAAATCCATCTTCCGGTTGATGTTGTGGCGGCAAATGCTTTTGCTAACGATGCCGAAACACAGGTCGTGGATGTAAATGCTATTCCGGATGGTTGGCAAGGTCTTGACGCAGGACCAAAATCATTGGAACAAATTAAAGATGTAATCTTAAACTCCAAAACTATTCTTTGGAACGGCCCGCTTGGGGTATTTGAAATGGATTCTTTTTCAAATGGTACCATTGAATTAGGTAATTTTATTGCAGAAGCTACACAAAAAGGCGCTTTTTCACTTGTGGGTGGTGGTGACAGTGTTGCAGCTGTAAAACAATTCGGATTTGAACCTAAAATGAGCTATGTTTCTACTGGCGGAGGTGCAATGTTAGAGATGCTAGAAGGTAAGAATTTACCTGGTATTTCAGCAATAATGTGTTAATTATCCGATTTTTAACAACTTTTATCGATGTTTTACGTTTAAACTTAGTATGTTTGCATTCGTAACACAATTAACTGATTCATAATCACTTACAAAAATAAGCTTATGATTAAAAAGATTATTGCCTTAGCCTTGCTTGTTCTTTTACCGGTTTATAACGGTTTTTCACAAGAAGTTTCACAAAAGGATTCAATTGTGAAACCGGTAATTAAATTATCTTACCTTGATTCGATTAAGAAGACTTTCGTAGTTGATGCTACAACTGATTGTATTGAAAGTCAGTATATAAAAGAATTATCTTCTACACAGGAAATTTTTGACGGTTTAATAGCCGATATCAAAACCCTGGATTTAAACGCACCGGTTGATTATGAATTACCAACTGAGCTTTTCAAAGAAAGATTGCGTTTAATGGATGAAAAATCTCCATTCAATATTGATTATAATCCACAATTAGAAAACCTTGTAAAGAGTTTTCTTAAAAACCGTAAACGTTCATATGAGCGTTTAATGGGGTTGTCCCAATTTTATTTTCCCATGTTTGAAGAAGCAATGGCACGTTATGACGTCCCTTTGGAAATCAAATACCTGGCAATTGTTGAATCAGCTTTAAATTCTAAAGCAGTTTCACGCGTGGGTGCTACCGGTTTATGGCAATTCATGTATGAAACAGGGAAACAGTACGGACTAAAAATTGATTCGTATGTTGATGAGCGTAGTGATGCATATAAAGCTTCGGATGCTGCTGCACGTTATATGGCTGGTATGTATAAAATCTTCGGAGATTGGGAATTGGTACTTGCTTCTTATAATTCAGGTGCAGGAAATGTTTCAAAAGCAATCCGCCGTTCAGGAGGTCACCAGAATTTCTGGAACATCAAAAACAAACTACCAAGAGAAACGCAAGGTTATGTGCCGGCTTTCTTAGCAACCATGTATATTTTCGAATACCACAAAGAACATGGAATCGTTCCGCAAAAACCGGTTGCTAATCATTTTGAAACTGATACCATTGCTGTAAAAAGAAAAATATCATTTAAGCAATTATCAGATTTATTGGATATACCAACTTCTGATATCGAATTCCTGAATCCGTCATACAAAATGAAAGTCGTTCCATACGTAACGGGGAAAACTAATTTTGTGACTTTACCGAAGAAGAAAATTGCCATTTTCGCTTCTAATGAAAACAAATTGTATGCTTATGTGGATTATGAGGAAAGCAAACGTGAAAAACGTTTTGTGCCAACGCCTAAGGTTAAAACCAGAATCGTCCGCGATACTCTAACACAAAATCCTCTTGAAGAAGCGGTGGCATCAAATGAAAAGTCAAATCTTCGTACCAAATACCATACAGTTAAACGAGGAGATAATCTTGCCGTGATTGCCAGCAAATACGGTGTAAGTATGAAAGAGGTTAAAGATTGGAATAACTTACGATCTTCAAATCTTCAGGCAGGAAGAAAATTAAAAATTAAAGTTAGTGATGATTTGGTTGTTAAAGAAGAGGCAATTGCCGAGAAAGCAACTGATAAAAAATCACTTAAAGTTAAAGAAACAAATACTGAAGCGGTTATTAAAAATACTTCAGCTGTTGCAGAACACACTGTTGAACCAGGAGAAACTCTGGTGACAATTGCTAAAAAACACAAGATGTATGTAGCCGATTTGAAGAAATTCAACAATCTGAAAGACGGTAACATCAAAGTAGGAGACAAGTTGCGTTTGAAGTATTCTGCTGAACCAATTGTTGCAGAACAAAAAGAAGAAGCAATTGCTGCTGTTCAAAATACTGAAAATGTACACGTGGTTAAAAAGGGCGAAAATATTTTCCAGATTGCAAAAATATACAAAGTTGGAGTTGATGAAATTCTTAACTGGAACAACTTGACCACTACAAGTATCAATGTGGGCGATCAATTGAAAATCGAAAAAAGCCAGGAAGTTGTTGTCGAGAATACTAAGAAAAAGGTGAACAAATACGAAGAGCAAAAGTTATATGTTGTCCAAAAAGGAGATTCATTATTTAAAATTTCCCAAAAGCACAACACCACTGTAGCTGAAATCAAAAAGAAAAATAACATAAAAGAAAATGATTTACAGCCTGGAATGAAGCTGAAAATCTAATAAACAAAGGGAGTCGGAAGATTCCCTTTTTTATTTTAAATTTGTTGGAAACTTCAATTATGAAATTAGAATTCAAAATAAAGCGTTTTAAAGAGCTTTCTACAGCCGAGTTGTATCAAATGCTACAATTACGAAGTGAAGTCTTTATAGTGGAGCAAAATTGTGTTTATCAGGATATTGATGGGAAAGACCAGAAAGCAATTCACGTTTTGGGTTATCTTGGAGATGATTTGGCAGCGTATTGCCGTTTGTTTGATGCTGGAGGATACTTTGATGAAGCCTCGATAGGAAGGGTAATCGTTTCCCCGAAGCACCGTGATAAGAAATTAGGACATGATTTAATGCAGGTTGCCATAGCCAGCGTTGCAAAGGAATTCAACCAAACCAATATTACGATTTCGGCGCAGCAATATTTACAGAAATTTTATGAAGGACATGGATTTGTACAAACTTCAGAAATGTACCTGGAAGATGATATCCCGCATATAGAAATGAAGAAGCAATAGGTTAACTATTGCTTCTTCAAAATTTTATTGTATTCGGTAGTATTGGCCAACAACTGTGTGGCTTTTTTAATCTCCGAATTGCTCTTCAGATAATTTTGATACAAACCTTCCTTGTATTGAAAACGAAGAATCAGTTCATCTTTTAACTGGTTCAGGATTTCAGTTTTGTTTTTGTCCAATTCGCTTTCTTCGGCTTTCTGAATAGCGGCCATCAATTGATCGTACTGTAATTTTATTGTGGCGTCTAATTTGTCTTTTTTGGCCTGTTCTAAAGTTTCTTTCAGTAATTGTTCGGTCTTGGTGTCGAAACTGAAGTTTTTGCCTTTTAAATACGCTTTAAAATGGCTAAAATCAGCATCGCCAACTTCCTTGTAAGTCTGATTTTTTGAAATCCATTGTGTGGCATATTCAAAAATGGCATCATTTCTCAATAAGGCTTCGGTTACGGCACTTTTCTTGCTTTCGTCCAATTCAACATCGGGTTGGATTCCACCACCATCATAAACGGTACGTCCGGCACGTGTTTTAAACGCATTGTAATTTTTAGCATCGGTTTTTATGGCCTTGCCGTTAGCATCTTTTTTGGAATAATCCAAAGCCTGGATACATCTTCCGGATGGCGTATAATATCTGGAAATGGTTACTTTAAGTTGTGTTCCATACGTTAGTTCCAAAGGACGTTGTACCAATCCTTTCCCGAAACTTCTGGAACCAATTACTACTGCACGGTCTAAATCCTGTAATGCACCTGCCACAATTTCACTGGCCGAAGCACTTTTCCCGTCCACCAGAATTGCCAAAGGAATGTTGGTATCGATTGGGTTTCTGGTAGTTTTATAGGTATTATTATGCTTTTGTATTTTCGATTTTGTGGTCACGATCACTTCACCATTTGGTACAAACAAACTACAGATGTTTACGGCTTCACCCAATAATCCACCCGGATTACCTCTCAAATCCAAAATAATCTGTGTTGCTCCCTGTTCTTTCAGTTTTTCAAGTGCATCTTTGGTTTCCTGCGAAGCTTTGGCATTGAATTGGGTTAAAACAATATAACCGGTTTTATCATCTACCTTTCCAAAAAAAGGAACGGCCTTAATATCCACCTCATCCAAAAGAAGCTGTGTCTGCTTTGTTTCGCTGTATCGTTTATATTTGATGTCGATTTTCGTATTACGGCTTCCTTTCAGTAATTGGGAGGCGTCATCTTTGAAATCGGATAAAAGGACATCGCCAATCTGGATGATTTCGTCACCGGCTTTCAATCCGGCTTTATCGGCTGGGTAATTTTTATAAACTTCCCTGACAACCAATCTTCCGTCTTTTCTTGCTATCATGGCTCCAATACCGGTATACTCGCCGGTACTGTTGATCTTAAACCGGGCAACATCGCCTTCATTGAAATATACCGTATACGGATCCAGGTCATTCAACATGCTTTTAATGGCTTTATCCATTAAATCTGCCGGATTGGTCTGATCCACATAATTCATATTCACGGTTTTAAAAAGCGTTGTGAAAATTTCGATCTGTTTGGCAATTTCAAAGAAATCTTCCTTGAAACTGACACCCACAAATAAAAAACCACCTGCTAAAACAGGGAGTACATACCTTTTCTTGATTGAAGCTAACATAACTATCCTTTTTTCTTGAAGAATCTTCGTTTAATGAAGACAAACAGTCCTACGAAAATAAGAATAAAGGGCCAAATACTGATGATACTTAACATAAAATTGGATAAACCGTTGAAACCCTCTTTGATAGAGTTCCAGATTTTGCTTCCGAAGGATACTGTGGCACCACTTTCAGAGGCATTGTAAGTATACATTTGAATATTTACTGTACTCATCGAAACACGGTTTTGCATGTATTTGAGCTGGCCTTCTTTTGCTTCGATTTCTTCACGGATTTCGGCTAATTTTTTTTCGATTTCAAGCATTTCGGAAACCTTAGAAGCTTTTGCCAATAATTGTAAATAACGTTCCTCCAGTTTCTTTTTGGATTTCATGCGGGATTCAGTATCCACATATTCTTCGGTGACATCCTGTTGGGAAATTTCTTTACGGTCAAAATGTTTTACGCCTTTGCCGATATCGGAAATGAATGCGTCAAAATGCTGGCTGGGAATGCGTATGGTTAAATTGCGGTATACTGATTCATCGTTTTTTCCTGATTCATCATTTTGGACAATGGCTTTGTATTTGGTAATACCGGTTTTCAGACTTTCGTATGAAGCATTCAAATCAGGAGTCTGAAAACTTAAATCGGCCGTTTTGATGATTTTGGTCTGCGTTTGTGGTGAAGGGGCACTGACTGCAACTGCGGCTGAGTCTACAGCAACAGCTTCACTGGCAGCAGCTTCTTCACTGTCATATGAGGCAGAGGAAGGCTTTTGTAAATCAACGGCCATTATGGCTTCACTTTTCGATTCTGCATATTCCTCTTTACAGGAAAAAAATGTACTGGCTGCTAAAAGCAGGATAAATAGTGTACGCATAAGATATAGAATTTATAAGGTTTAAGTTACAAAATTCTATATCAAAAACTTAGCCAAAAAATATGGGGTCTTTGTATTCTTTAGCTAATTTATTTTTTAATAGTTTAATTTACCCACATGACGCATTACGCGTAAGGTTTTATTTTTACGACGTTCCACATAGTTGGATGAACCCACAGCTTTGTATTTTCTGGGACTCGGTAAAATTGCCGCGATCGATGCCGCTTCGTATTTGGTCAGATTATTGGCACTTTTGTGAAACCAGTGTTTACTGGCTGCTTCGGCTCCATAAACGCCGTCGCCCATTTCAATACTGTTCAGGTAAACTTCCATAATACGTTCTTTCCCCCAAATTAACTCGATTAGAACGGTATAATAAGCTTCCAAAGCTTTTCGGATATAACTACGACCTTGCCAAAGGAATACATTTTTAGCGGTTTGTTGTGAAATTGTACTTCCGCCTTTTAATTTTTTACCTTTCATGTTGCTACGCATCGCTTTATTCATGGCGCTGAAATCAAAACCGTTATGTTTCAGGAACATACCGTCTTCACTGGCTACAACCGCTTTTTGTAAATTCATTGAAATGTCTTCCAAAGGAACCCAGTCATGACTGCAGACCATTTCTTTACCGGCCATTTTCTGTTCTATCGAACGGGCGATCATAAGCGGTGTGAAAGGAACCGGCACAAATTTGAACAATAAAACAAGTACAATTGAAATGATATTGAACCAGATGAATGCCTTGAACAGAAAACGCTTGACTTTTCCCCAAAAGGTTGTCGGTTGTGTCTTGGTTTTTGCTTTAGGTTTTGGTTTGGGTGCTGTTTTTTTTGATGCCATTACTATACTAAATCTGCTAATTCCTGTCCGATTAAACTTCCTATTGCGACTCCCATTCCTCCCATGCGGACACCACAGTATACATTTTCCGAAAGTGGTTTGACAATGGGTTTTTTATGGGCACCAACTCCCATAATACCGCTCCATCGGTGGGCAATGGTGAAATCTGTGGATGGCAAAATTACAGTTTTTAATAATTCTTCGAGTTTATTTTGGATTAATTCTGTCTGGTCAAGAATTGTGGTGGTTTCACCTTCAAAATCTAAATTCCTTCCGCCTCCGAACAATATTCTGTCGTTTATGTTTCTGAAATAATAGTAACCTCTGTCCAGATGGAATGTTCCTTTGATGTCTAAACCCGGAATGGGTTCTGTGATTAAAACCTGTGCCCGTGCCGGTTTAACTTCGCCATGAGTCAATTCTCCTGCAAATCCATTGGTGGCAAACAATAATTTTTTTGTTTTAAAACTGAAGTCATTGACCTGGATTTCAACTTCACTTCCAGAATCGGTAAAGTGGGTTACATTTTGCTGGTTTAGAATCTGTACACCATGCATTTGTGCTTTTTTCAATAACGCCTGCATCATGTTTCCGGTGTCGATCTGTGCTTCAAACGGATTGAAAATGGTATATTCTTTTATGTTTTTAAATCCGAAACGGTCTACGTTCTTTTCAAAAACATCGGCTTTGAATAACGGACGTAAAATATCATTGATAAAGGGTAGTTTCTGAATACATTCGTTATAAGTGCTGTCGTCGCTTTCCAAAAATAATTCGTAACCGCCATATGGTTTTAGGTCGATTGCTTCATCACCCAAATTTTTACGGAGTAATTGTAAACCCGACCATCTTTTTTTGACTAGTTCTATAACTTCTTCTTCGGTGTGTGATTTCAAATCATCAATGATTTCAGATAAACTTCCAAAGCAGGCAAAACCGGCATTTTTTGTGCTCGCGCCTTCAGGCAAAATTCCTTTTTCAAGTATTAAAACCTTGGCATTCGGAAACCTTTCTTTAAGTGCTATCGCGGTATGTAGACCCACAATGCCACTACCCACAATAGTATAATCAACATTGGTAAACCAATTTTTTAACTCCCAGTAACTTAAATTCATCTTCTAAATGTAATTTGAAATGTTGTTCCTTTTCCGATTTCTGAATGCAAAACCTTAATTTTTCCTTTATGATATTCTTCTACAATACGCTTGGTTAAGGAAAGACCGAGTCCCCAACCTCGTTTTTTGGTTGTGAAACCGGGTTCGAATATGGTCCGAAACTGATTTTTTGGAATTCCTTTTCCGGAATCTGTGACTTTAATTTTGGCTGTTTTTCCGTCGTCTTCGATCCTAATGTCAATTTTACCACGGCCTCTCATCGCATCTATGGCATTTTTAACCAGATTTTCGATTGTCCATCCATGTAGAGTGTGATTCACACGTATTGGGATTTCATAATCGGGAGCGGTAAAAGTAAATTCGACCTGACCGGCAAAACGTGATTGCAAATAGTCGTAAGAATGTCTTGTTTCCTGAACCAAATCTTTGATTTCGAGTATGGGTTCAGAACCAATTTTGGAGAATCTGTCGGTTATATGCTGTAAGCGATCGATGTCTTTTTCGATTTCTTCAACCATTACAGGATCAATATTGTCGGCTTTCATGATTTCCAGCCAACCGATCAATGATGATAACGGTGTTCCGATTTGGTGAGCCGTTTCTTTCGCCATACCCGCCCAAAGTTTATTTTCGGTAGAGACTTTACTGGCTTTGTAGTAGTTGTAGACCAATCCTCCGAAAAGCAAAATAATGAGCAACAAGGCGATCGGGTAATATTTTAATTTGGTCAGCAAAGGGGAATTGGCATAATACAGATATCTGAATTTACCTTTATCATACTCAATTTCAATTTTGTTATTAGAACCTTTATAAATTGCTAAAAGCCTTCTTATTTTTTTCGGATCATTGATGATTTCATCATCAATGTTACTGGCACCCAGAATGCTGTCGTTTGCATCTGTCAGGATATTTGGGATGGTACTATTGTTTGTGATAATCTGTAAGGGTAAGTCAACATCGGTATTGTCACTGGCATTTTGCAGTGTTTTTTGTGCCGTTGCCCAAAGCTCCATTTTGTTACGCTCTTCGTTTTTGAATATTTGGAAGAAGGTATAGGTATTCCACAAAATCAGCACAGTGATTAGGAAAGAAGCGAGTATGAGGATCCAGCGCGTGGTGTTACTTCTGTCTGAAAAATTCATAGAATCAATTGAGTGGTTAAATATAGTAAAAATGCAATTGCTATCTTTGTAAAAAACCAGTATCAATGAAAATAAAACTTATGTTCTTTTTTCTGTTGTGCCAATGTTTAAGCTATTCACAGGAGGAATTTAATCATAGTGGCTATTGGCCACAAGAAAATGAAGAAACTATTGTCGGGGTTAAAAATTGTTACATACGAAGCGAACCAAGTACTTCCGGATTGCTTTTGGATTCACTTCAAATGGGAAGTAAAGTTAAAATTCTTAGGACTACCGAAAATCTCCAAAAAATTAAAGGGATTAATACGAATTGGGCTGAAATACAATATAGAACATCAAGAGGAGATTTGAAGTTGGGTTATATCTGGAAAGGATTTTTGGCATTGGGTTTTGTATCTGTTGGAGAAGAAAGGTATTTGACTACTATTGCTAAAATAACACAAAAGACAAACAAAGATAATTACACCGAAAATATTTTCCATATCGCTACAACTGTACTCAATCCTGAAAATGAAGTTCTAGCCGAAAAGGTTATTACAAAGAATGTTATTGAGAGCCGTTATTTCCAAAGCAAAGCAATAGGCGGTTTGGGTATGGACAATCTGAGTAATATTTACCGTATCAGTTTTAACGGAGAGGCATGTGGCGTGCCGAGTTATTACTTTTATTTTGGATGGAATGGCAAAGAATTAATTGAATTGCCTGAGAAAATGGAAGTAGGAGATGCCGGTGTGTTTTACCATTCGGAAACGTTTTTGTTTCCCAAAGAACCGGGAGGAAAGCCAAATTTTATATTCAAAGACATTGAAGATGCTGAAGCAGTCGATGATACTTCGGAGCTGTATGATATTTCAAAATCAAAGGAAACCTATACTTGGGACGGTAAAAAGGCAACTTTAATCAAAACCCAGAAATTTAAAAAGTTCAGAAAAACGTTAGATTAATAATCTTTCCGATAACAAAATCGTTTTCTTACTTTTGTTCAAAATCTGATTTAAATGAAAAGTTTTTCACCAAAAGATATACCAACACCTCAATTACAAGGTTATTTGCAAGGTGCCATTGCGCCAAGACCAATCGCTTTTGCCAGTACGATGGACGAACAGGGAAGACCCAATTTGTCACCTTTCAGTTTTTTCAATGTATTTAGTGCAAATCCTCCAATTTTGGTTTTTTCTCCGGCCAGAAGAGTGAGGGGAAACACAACCAAGCACACTTTGGAAAATGCAATTGCAACAAAAGAAGTAGTGATCAATGTAGTGAATTATGATATTGTTCAGCAAATGTCACTATCAAGTACCGAATATGCCGAAGGTGTCAACGAATTCGAAAAGTCAGGTTTAACCGCAATTCCTTCAGATGTTGTAAAACCGTTTCGTGTAGCCGAATCACCTGTGCAATTTGAATGTAAAGTGAATGAAATTATACATTTGGGAACTGAAGGCGGTGCCGGAAACCTGATTATCTGCGAAGTGGTGCGTGTACACGTGAATGAAGATGTTTTGGATGAAAACGGTGTGATTGACCAACATAAAATTGATTTGGTTTCACGTCTGGGCGGAAATTGGTATTCGCGTTCGAACCAAGGTTTGTTTGAAGTGCCAAAACCCTTGGTAACACTGGGTGTAGGGGTAGATTCTATACCAGAGTTTATTAAGAAAAGCAGCGATTTCAACGGAAATGATTTAGGTATGTTAGGGAACATAGAAGCATTGCCAACTGAAGAAGAAATTGCTATCTTTGTCCAGGAAAATTTTACCGTGAAAGCGGTTTTGAGTGCTGATGACCGACAGAAAGTCAATCAGTTAGCTAAAGAATATTTAAACAAACAAGATATACTTTCCGCATGGAAAGTATTATTGGCAAAGCAATAAATTTAGAGAATATGGAAGTAACAGGAAGAATTAAAGTAATTAACCCTACACAGGACGTTAGCGCATCATTCAAGAAAAGAGAGTTAGTGGTTACAACTGATGAGCAGTATCCACAGCACATTATGATTGAATTTACTCAGGCAAAAGTGGATGATTTGAATAACTTCCAAGTAGGTGAGCAGGTTAAAGTTTCTATTAATTTAAGAGGTCGCGAGTGGACAAACCCTCAAGGTGAAACTAAATATTTCAACTCAATTCAAGGTTGGAGAATCGAGCGTTTACAGCAAGAAGCACCGGCTGCGCAACAAATGCCTCCAATGCCGGCTGCACAGGCTTTTGAACCGGCTACATCTTTCAATGAAGAAGAGCACGATGATCTTCCTTTCTAATAAGAATTAAAAGGAATTACAAGAAATAGTTTCAAATCCCAAATTTCAATTGATTGTGCTTTTGCATAAAATTGAAATTTGGGATTTTGCATTTATAGATTTAGAATATGTACCTAATCGATAAGGAATTATATTTCCCGCCAGTAGAACAAACTTCAAAAGAAGGCGTATTGGCCGTTGGAGGCGATTTGTCTCCTGAAAGACTGCTTTTGGCTTATAAAAGTGGAATTTTCCCTTGGTTTGATGACGGTGATCCCATAATGTGGTGGTGTCCGGCTGACCGCATGGTGTTGTTTCCGGAAGAATTCAAGCCCTCAAAAAATATGCGGAACCTCATCAATAAAGGAGTTTTTAAAGTGACCATGAACAAATGTTTCAAGCAGGTCATGGAAAATTGCCAACAGGTTTACCGTCCGGATCAATACGGAACCTGGATCACAGATGAAATGATTGATTCGTATACTTTCCTGCATGAAATAGGACGGGCAAAATCAGTGGAAGTCTGGTTGAACCATGAACTGGTTGGCGGATTATACGGCGTGGATATGGAACACGTTTTTTGTGGAGAAAGTATGTTTTCGAAAGTGAGTAATGCTTCAAAAGTGGCATTTGCGTATTTGGTACAATATTTAAAGACCAATAACTATAAATTGCTTGATTGTCAGGTTTATAATGATCATTTGGCCAGTTTGGGATGCCGTGAAATTGACCGGGAAGATTTTTTGGATATTCTGAAAGAACAATCCTAAGCGTTTAATTTCGGTAAGGTTTTGATATATAATTCTTCTACTTTTTTTCTGGCCCAATCGGTTTTTCTCAAAAAAGTCAGGCTGGATTTTACCGACGGGTTTACTTTAAAGCAATTGATCGGAATGAGTTCTTCCAAAGTGTCAAAGCCATAAAAATCAACCAAAGTTTCAACGATGGTTTTTAATGTAACGCCATGTAGCGGATCTTTACTCATATCAATTGGTTTACCTGTATGCAAAGGTATTAAAATTTCAACTTGGTGAATTGCCAGTTCAGTGTAGAAAAAAGTACCAATTCGTTTTCAAGTACGGGCAAGTCCATAATTAACTTCAATGTTTCCTGTGCCATCATCGTTCCGATAATTCCGGGGAATGTGCCTAAAACACCATTTAAACTGCAATTTGGGACATTTTCGGGGTTGGGTGCTAGTGGAAATATATCACGGAGATTTTTGGAGCCTTTATGGTTAAAAACAGCCATCTGTCCTTCAAACTTCAAAATACTTCCGTAAACCAAAGGTTTGTCGAGTTTGACGCAAGTATCATTTACTAAATAACGTGTTGTAAAATTATCACAACCATCAACGATTACATCAAAGCCGGATAGAATCTTTTCTGCATTATCAATCGTTAGCTTTTCATTAAAAACAGGGTAGTTTACATTCGGATTCAAACGTTGTAAAGTTGTTTTAGCACATTCGGCTTTTGAGAACCCAACAGATTCTTCGGAATATAAAACCTGACGGTGTAAATTGTGCAGTTCCACTTTGTCAAAATCAATAATTCCGATGGTGCCAACTCCCGAAGTAGCCAGATATTGTAAAACAGGACAACCCAATCCGCCGGCTCCTATGACCAGTACTTTGGTATTCTTTAGTTTTAGTTGGCCGGATTCACCCACTTCAGGCAAAAGCATAGGTTTTCCGTAACGTAAGATATCAGTTATTGTCAGCATTGTGTTTTTTTAATTAAGTTTTTTGGAATTTTGATATTGGAATTAAAACTATCACAT
This sequence comes from Flavobacterium amniphilum, assembly GCF_023634845.1. Lineage (GTDB taxonomy): Bacteria > Bacteroidota > Bacteroidia > Flavobacteriales > Flavobacteriaceae > Flavobacterium > Flavobacterium amniphilum. The sequence continues at coordinate 326,149 of NZ_JAMLJL010000001.1, forward strand.
GTATATTTTGTCCCAGTCTTTCCAAACCGGTTCGTATCCTTTTTTTGTTATTATTTCTGCAATTTCACTTGCCGACCGTTCGTCACTGGTCTCAAATTGCTCCAATGATTGTGGATCTACAACATAACCGCCCGGATTGGTTTTGGAACCGGCACTCATTGATGTTACTCCGATTGGTATGATATTGTCACGGAATTTTTCATTTTCACGGGTTGAAATTGAAATCTCCAAGTCCTCATTCCATAAGCGGTAAGCACAAATCAATTGTAGTAAATCGCGGTCTTCCATGATGAAGTTAGGCTCGATGATGCCTTCTGCCGGGCGTAATCGTGGAAATGAAACAGAATATTTACTTTGCCAATAGGTTTTCTGTAAATAATCCAGATGCAAGGCATTGAAGAAACTGTCCGTACGCCAGTCTTCCAAGCCCAACAAAACGCCCAGTCCAATTTTATGGATGCCGGCTTTACCGATGCGGTCCGGAGTTTCAAGACGGTAATCAAAATTGGATTTTTTTCCCTTCGGATGGTATTGTTTATACACATCACGGTGATAGGTTTCCTGATAAACCAAAACAGTATGGACTCCGACTTGATGCAATTCCTCATACTCTTCCTTTGAAAGAGGTTGTACTTCCACAGAAATATTCGCAAAATCATTTTTAATCTGTGCCACTGCTTTTAGGAAATAGTTGATGTTAACGGTATAATTGGCTTCGCCGGTTACGAGAAGCACATGGTCAAATCCTGCCTTTTTAAGTTCAGCCACTTCCAGTTCGATTTCTTTATCGGTCAGGGTTTTGCGTTTGATTTTATTATCAAGGCTGAAACCGCAGTACGTACATATATTTTGGCATTCATTGCTCAAATACATCGGTGCATACATCTGTATCGTTTTACCGAAGCGCTTTTTGGTCAGTTGATGACTTTGCTGTGCCATTTGTTCCAAATAGGGTTGTGCAGCCGGTGAAATAAGTGCTATAAAATCATTTAAATCTCTTTTGCGTTTAGTTAACGCTAATTCAATTTCTTTTGAAGTTGTACTGTAAATCAGGGTTTGAACTTCATCCCAATTGTGTTTTTCAAAAACCGATGCAAAAGTGTTCATGTTTAGTCGTTTAAAAAGGCTGTTAACGGGCTTGAGGCAATCGCTCGGTTGATGGTTTGCGCCAATTGTGCTTCATAGGCTTTTCTGCCTGAAACGACAGCTTCTTTAAAAGCTTCTGCCATTAATTTAGGGTTTCCGGCAACAGCAATGGCAGTATTGACCAAAACGGCGTCGGCACCCATTTCCATGGCGCGGGCTGCATGGGATGGCGCACCGATTCCTGCATCAACGATCACAGGAACCTTACTTTGTTCAATAATAATTTCCAGAAAGTCTTCGGTTTTTAATCCTTTATTGCTTCCGATGGGTGATCCCAAAGGCATAACCGCAGCGGTTCCGGCATCTTCTAACCGTTTGCACAAAACAGGATCAGCGTGAATGTAGGGTAAGATGATAAAGCCAAGTTTGGCTAATTCTTCAGTAGCTTTCAGTGTTTCGATAGGATCGGGTAGGAGATATTTTGGATCGGGATGGATTTCCAGTTTGAGCCAATTGGTTTCCAAGGCTTCCCGGGCCAATTGTGCTGCAAAAATAGCTTCTTTGGCATTCCGGGCACCCGAAGTATTGGGTAATAAATTGATATGCGGATGGTTGATGTGCGATAAGATGGCGTCGGTTTCTGTTTCTAAATCGATGCGTTTTAATGCAACGGTTACCAATTCGCTTCCGGAGGCCAGAATTGCTTCTTCCATTTGTAGGTTGGAACCGAATTTTCCTGTTCCTAAAAATAAACGGGAATTGAATTCTTTATCGGCGAGTTTTAATGTTGTCATATAATTTTGAGTTGAGTTGTGGCACTAGTTGTGGGTTTTGTGTCAGTAATCCTGAAACGGCAACGCCGTAAACACCTGTTTTTACAATGGGTCTTACATCTTCTAATTGGATTCCTCCAATGGCGAAAATTGGGGTTTTGATTCTTTTTGAAGTCAGCTTTGAAGCCACTTTCTCATAACCTTCCAATCCTAATACCGGACTGAGATTATCTTTAGTTGTGGTGAACTGGAACGGACCCAAACCTATGTAATCACATTTTTCTTCAACCCTTTGTAAAACATCTTCCAGTGTGTTGGCGGTTCCCCCGATTATTTTATCCCCGCCAAGAATTTCCCTGGCTGTTTTTATATTCATGTCGGTTAGTCCCAGATGAATACCGTCTGCGTTGATTTCATAAGCGATATCGACATGGTCATTGATGATAAATGTCGCCGAATAAGTGTCACAAAGCAGTTTTACTGTATCGGCGAGTTCCAGGAATTCATCTTTACGGGCATTTTTAAAACGTAATTGTATCCAGTCGCAGCCATGGTCTAAAGCCTGTCGGATGTTATAAGTCTGCTCTTCAAAGCAGTTTCCCTGTGATATGTATTGTAATTTGCTAAGCATGATGGTACCCCAATAGTGTGTTGTTTGTGTTTAAATAGTTTTCAATGTATTGTTTTGATTGTTGACAGGCCTTTTCAATAGAAAGGCCCAATGCAAGATTAGATGCTATGGCTGAAGACAGTACACAACCTGAACCGTGCTTCTGTTCAATGAAACTGACTGTCGGTTTTAATGTTGTTGTTTTATTTCCGGAATAGAGGTAATCTGTGCCTTTTTCGGTGGGATGGTGCCCGCCTTTGAGTAAGATGGCAGAGTATTTTGACAATTCGGTTGTCATTTCTTCAATGGAAGAATGATTCGGATTTAACTGTCTGATTTCATCATAATTTGGCGTAATCAGAGTGGTTTCTTTTAAAATATCAATTAAAACCGATTGATTTTCAACGGTTGCAAATTCAAATTCCGTAGTTGATTTTAGAACCGTATCCCAAACGATTTTGACTTCAGCGGAATGATTCCGGACTTGTTTGATAATGTATTTCAAGTAATCCAATGAAGGGACGATGCCAATTTTAACCGCTTTGATAGTGTAGGTACCAAAGAGTTTATCTATCGAATGCAGTACAAAGTCTAAATCGGTCCATTGTATGCTATAGAATGCGTCTTCCGTCTGAATGGTATTACCGGTGAGAATACCCAAACCATACACCCGATGCTGTTCGAATGTTTTGATATCGGCCAATATACCTGCGCCTCCCGAAGGATCAAATCCGGCGATGCTTAAAACGAATGGACGGTTTGCTGACATAGTTTAAAGTTTTCCAGTGGATTTGTACTGTTCCAGATAGTTCCCAAGAGCGCTACCTCATCGAAACCGGCTTTTAATGTTTTTGTTATGTTTTGCTGTGATATTCCGCCCAAAGCCACCAGTTTTGTGTTGAAATTGGTCCGTTCTTTTACTGACTCCAGAAGATTAATTTCCGAATGGTAACCCGGTTTTGAAATACTGGGATAGACCGGACTCAAAAAAGCGTAGCCATAATTGTTTTCCAAAGCATTGAATTCGGCAATTGAATGTGTTGAAGCGGAAAGGGCGAAATTTGCCTTTTCAATTTCTGCTTCCGGATTGTGTAAGCGGTTTATTCCGAAGGAACCTGACAGATGATGGTGGCTGTGTAAAACCAGCTGACTGTTGAAATCACTTCCGATGGCTGTTAATAACGAAATCATTTCCGCTTCTGAATAGTCAGGTTTGCGGATATGTAGTAACTCCAATCCACTTTCAAAAAGGGAACGGATGATGCTTATTTCATTGTGAACAGCCACCGGATTTGTGATTACTATCATTTTAATGATGAGTTATGAATTATAAGTTATGAGTGATTAGTTAGAGAAAACTACCTCTTGAATTCTTTCTTTTTCTTGTCTCATATCTAAATATAGATTTCCTTACCGGTTTCAATAAACTCTTCTGATTTGGCTTTCATACCTTCTTCAGCGGCAGCCACATCACGGATTTCCTGTGAGATCTTCATGGAGCAGAACTTAGGGCCGCACATCGAGCAGAAATGGGCAACTTTAGCACCATCAGCCGGAAGAGTTTCATCATGGAATTCCCTTGCGGTATCGGGATCCAGTGCCAGGTTGAACTGATCTTCCCAACGGAATTCGAATCGCGCTTTACTTAGTGCATTGTCACGGTATTGTGCTCCGGGATGCCCTTTGGCCAAATCGGCGGCATGGGCTGCAATTTTATACGTGATAACACCGTCTTTTACGTCTTTCTTGTTCGGTAGGCCTAAATGTTCTTTTGGTGTTACATAACAGAGCATGGCGGTTCCGTACCAGCCAATCATGGCCGCACCGATGGCTGAGGTAATGTGGTCATAACCCGGTGCGATATCAGTGGTTAAAGGGCCTAATGTGTAGAACGGTGCTTCGGCGCAGTGTTCCAATTGTTTGTCCATGTTTTCCTTGATCATGTGCATTGGGACGTGTCCAGGACCTTCGATGAACACCTGAACATCATGTTTCCAGGCAATCTTTGTCAGTTCCCCTAAAGTTTCCAACTCGGCAAATTGGGCAGCGTCATTAGCATCAGCGATAGATCCCGGACGTAAACCGTCACCAAGGGAGAATGCCACATCATACTGCTTCATAATTTCGCAGATTTCTTCAAAATGCGTGTATAAGAAGTTTTCTTTATGATGGAACAAACACCATTTGGCCATAATGGAACCACCACGGGAAACGATTCCGGTTACACGGTTAGCCGTTAAATGGATGTAGCGTAATAAAACCCCGGCATGAATGGTAAAATAAGAAACACCCTGTTCTGCCTGTTCGATTAACGTATCACGGAAGATCTCCCAGGTTAAGTCTTCAGCGATTCCTTTTACTTTTTCCAAAGCCTGATAGATTGGAACAGTTCCAATGGGAACCGGAGAGTTACGGATAATCCATTCGCGGGTTTCGTGTATGTTTTTACCGGTTGACAAGTCCATGATGGTATCGGCGCCCCAACGGCAGGCCCATACTGCCTTTTCCACTTCTTCTTCGATGGATGAGGTTACGGCACTGTTTCCGATGTTAGCGTTGATTTTAACCAAGAAGTTGCGTCCCACAATCATGGGTTCGCTTTCAGGGTGGTTGATGTTGTTCGGGATGATGGCACGTCCGGCGGCTACTTCACTGCGTACAAATTCAGGAGTGATTTTGCTTTTGGGCGTATTGGCACCAAAGCTGTTTCCCACATGTTGGCACTGCATGGCCTTTTGTGCGGTTTCCAATTGTTCGATGCGTTGGTTTTCACGGATGGCGATGTATTCCATTTCCGGTGTAATGATGCCCTGTTTGGCATAATACAACTGGGTTACATTAGCCCCTTCTTTGGCACGCATGGGTTTGTGCAGGTATTCAAAGCGTAAATGGTTTAAGCTTTCGTCATGTAAACGCTTTTTACCATAATCGGAAGAGATTTCGGTTAGTTCTTCGACGTCGTTACGGTCTAATATCCATTGTTCGCGGATGCGGGGCAATCCTTTGCGTACATCGATATCGGCATTTGGATCTGTATAGGGTCCGGACGTATCATAAACCGTTACGGGAGGATTCTTTTCGACACCTCCGTTGGATAGTTTTGTATCATGTAGGGTGATTTCACGCATGGCGACTTTTATCGGGTGGATTTCACCGTCGATGTAGACTTTCGTTGAATTGGGAAAGGGTTTTCTGGAGATTTTTTCTTCGTTATTCATGTTGGTTAGTTATGAGTTATGAATGATAAGTTATAAGTTCTTAAAAGTGATGGTTTCTGCCCGGGATGGAAGCGGATAGCCCGTAAAGGCAAGAGCCGTAAAAAACAGGTTTTGAAAGCGGCGACCGGAGGAAGCGGCTTGCAAGGCCATGTTTTGAGGCTTTTGACTGCGGACTTGCAGCGGACAGCCCGGAAGGCAGCCTTATTATCCGCCTTGCGTGGCTGTGATGATGAGAATATCGTCGGTTTCGGAGAGGGAAGTGGTATCCCATTCTTTTTTAGGAATCACCGAATTGTTGATGGCAAGGGCAATACCGTTTTGTTTGTTGGGGAATTCAAGGTCAAGTAATGCCTGAACAGTGAGCGTTGCTGCGTCGAATTGTTTCTGTTGGTTGTTGATTTTCAGTTCCATTCCTGTTGGTTTTAGTATGTAACAATACTTTAGGAATGGCTGCAATGCGTGCATGAATGCACTGTATATGAAGTCATCTTACTTTTCCCTACGCTAGTATTAACCAGATCAGGTTCAGAGGGTAAAATCTCAGCCTGCATGATGCAGACACCCCTAAAGCGAGACAAATGTAGGATTTTTTATTAAAAGATTGAAGGATTGAAAGATTAAAAGATTGAAGGAGTTTATGGTTTGTGGTTTATTGTTGTTGGGATTATCTTCAATTCCTGATAATCTTATACTTGAATATTATAGTACCTTTGCCCGTGAGTATAGTACTAAAAGAGTGCTACAACAGTGCTACAACAGTGCTATATCTACGCTATATCTCTTACTTTGATCAATGGTTCAAAAACATTAATATAATGGATGAATTTTAGCACTGTTGAGTGTTTATTATTTTCTTTTCCAGCAGTCTTCGATGTGGTCGTTCACCATACCTGTAGCCTGCATGTGGGCATAAACGACGGTGGAACCCACGAATTTGAATCCGCGTTTTTTCAGATCCTTGCTCAGTTTGTCTGATATTTCGGTGGTAGCGGGTACATCTTTCAGGGCTTTGGGATTGTTGTCGATGGGTTTACCGTTTACAAAGTCCCAGATGTATTTGGAAAAGGTTCCGAATTCTTCCTGGACTTTCATAAAAGCCTGCGCATTAGTTACGGTAGCTTTGATTTTTAGTCCGTTACGTATAATTCCGGCATCTTCTTTTAAGGCGTCCATTTTAGCCTCATCGTAAGCCGCTACTTTTTTGTAATCGAAGTTATCAAAAGCCTTACGGAAGTTTTCCCGTTTGGCTAAAATGGTGTACCAGCTTAGTCCGGCCTGAAAGGTTTCCAATACTAAAAATTCAAAGATTGCTGCATCATCATATATGGGATTTCCCCATTCATTATCGTGATAATCACGGTATAAATCATCTTTTTCACACCAGCCACAACGTATTTTTTCCATTTTTTATAGTTTTTAGTAGAGTTTGAATTTTGAATTAGTCGTAAATTTACACTAAATTTTTAATGAAATGAAAACTGAAATTGCACACAGCTTTTTGAACAGCCACAGCTATCCGGAGTACCGTAAAATTGTTTCGGATCTTTTAGCGGCAGGCCAATCATCAGGAAATGAACAGACTGAAGAATTATTACACTACAGCAAATTGAATGAAGTGAGGATGAACCGTTTGGACAAAACGATTCATGTTGATGAAAATGTAATCAGGAAAATACAAGCCTTAAAAAAGGAATACATCTGGCTGACTTTAACGGAAGGATGGTGTGGTGATGCGGCACAAATTGTTCCGGTATTGTTCAAGATAGCTTCGGTAAGCGATAAAATCACGCTGAAATTGGTTTTCAGGGACGAGAATGAAGCCCTGATGAATCTTTTCCTGACAAACGGCAGCAAATCGGTTCCCAAAGTAATTGTCCTGGATGCCAAGACACACGATGTAAAAGCAACCTGGGGTCCAAGACCGGAAGGTGCGACACACCTCATCAAAAGCTATAAGGCACAATACGGAGTGGTGGATGAAACGGCAAAGACCGAACTGCAAATGTGGTACCTGAACGACAAAGGTTTAAGTATCCAGAATGAATTAGCCGATTTAATGGAGCATTTGGAGCATCTGATCTACCAGAAATTATAGATAGCCGGATTAAAGCCTATTAAAATACTTTGAGAGAACCGCCGATATTGAACAGTAAGGTGTCCTGAACATTGTGCAGGTGGAATCTATAGGATGAAACTTCCACGAATATGGAAAAATCGGTATTCTCGTTATCTGTTTCCAGTCCCAAAGCGTATCTTTGATACAATCCCTGCATATTACCCCTTCCTATAGCAAATCCATGTCCGATACCTGTTTGCAAAATCAAACGCATGTCTTCACTAACAGACGGGTTGAGACTCACGTTTCCATAAACCGGAACCGCCACCAAACGCTCGTTAGCTTTCCAGTCGAAACCGGTATGTGCACTTACGGATACCCATTTGTCTTTGTGGGCACCAATACCATATTTGAATCCGATACCGTTTAGGGTAAACCAAGGGCGTGATTCGTTGTAAGACGTACTTGGGTCGTCTGCTTTGGTATTTCCGATGATGGACGTATTGAGGTCGAATTTATGAAAGAAACGTTCGCTGTTCTGTCCCGAATCGTATGTTTCTTTTTCGTTTTTAGGCTTGTAATGTTCGACTGTAGTGTATGTTGTTTGCGGTTTTTGGGCAAAAACAGTTGCAGTAGCGATTAAAAAAAGGGCAAAGAGGACTTTATTTTTCATTTTTAGGGATTAAGGCGTCAAATTGTTCCGGAGTTAAGGCATTTTCAACTGAATAATCCCCAATTTTTGTCCGTCGTAAAGCTGTGAGGTGGCCACCTGATTTTAAAGCCAGTCCGAAATCATATGCCAGCGAACGGATGTATGTCCCTTTGCTGCATTGCACGCGGAAATCGATTTCAGGTAAGGCAATACGGGTAATTTCAAACTCGTGTATCGTTGTTTTTCTGGCTGCTATTTCTACTTCTTCACCGGCACGGGCATGTTCATATAACCGTTTTCCGTCTTTTTTAATTGCTGAAAAAACAGGAGGTTTCTGGTCGATTTCCCCTACGAATTGTTTGACTGTTTCGTGAATCAGTTCTTCAGAGATATGATCCGTAGGGAAGGTTGCGTGAATTGCTGTTTCCAAATCATAAGACGGAGTAGTGGCGCCCACATGGATGGTTCCGGTATATTCTTTGGTTTGCGCCTGTATTTCGGTGATTTTTTTAGTGAATTTACCCGTACACACAATCAATAAGCCCGATGCCAACGGATCGAGTGTACCCGCATGACCGATTTTGAACTTCTTCGGAAGGCCTAAACGGTTTTTCAGCATGTATTTTAATTTGTTTACTGCCTGAAAAGAACTCCATGTCAGCGGTTTGTCAATCAGTAAAACCTGTCCGGTTAATATATTTTCGGTTGTGAATTGGTTTATATCCTGCATTTTAGTGTTCCGGTTTGAATTTTCGGTCTGCAAATTTATAAAAAAGAAATGGGCCGAAGGCAGCTGCGAGATGTTTAAGCGAGTGTCCGCTAATCATTTCATTCGTAATTTGGTATACCGCTGTATCATAGCCTTCCAGGAATTTGGCCACTGCATAGGAAACAATGATCAGCCAGAAATACTTTTTATAGCGTTGTTCTTTTTTGGAAAGAAACAAGATCAGCAGAATGACTAAAATGGGTAAAAACTGGATGAGGGCATAGAAGCGTAAATCATCTGTGAGTATCCAATAAGCGATTGAAAGTAACCCCGTTATAAGCATTGGGTATAACAGTCTCTTTCCTGCACTTGCATTGATAAATTCACCGATGATGACCGATAAGAACGACATAAAAGAAATTGTCATGGGCAAGCGGTCCCAGATTAAAGTGGTATTATCCGGATTGTAATGGTAATACCCCGAACCAAATCCGGTTAAAAGAATCCCGGTAAAAAACCAAATGTAATTTGTCTTCAGGCTAAAATCTTTGATGGAAACTATTTTAACCAATCCGAGGATTCCGATGATGATAAACGGCACATTGGAGATTACATTCCAGAAATTCGGAACCGAAAAAAGGGTAACGCTGTCTGAAAACTGATGGTAATTTTGGTCCTGTGTAATGGGCTTTAGAAAAAAAGCAGCCATAACCGCTATAATTGAAACAGCATACAAAACGACCAGTTGTTGTTTTGTCATTTGGGTTTTATTTGTGTAAAGAAAAATAAGCCAGTAATGCGATACCCGCTACAATACGGTACCAGCCCCAAGGTTTAAAACCATACTGTTTGATAATCCCGATAAAGAATTTTATGGCTAAAACGGCAACTAAAAAAGCAACGATATTACCGATGACAAACATCATGATGGTTTCGTTTGACTGTACAATCAATTCGTACCCTTTCATCTGGCTGTGTTCGTAGGTTTTCAGAAATACCGAATAACAGGTAACCGCTAACATGGTAGGAACGGCAAGAAAGAATGAGAATTCAGCTGCAACGTGACGGGATAATCCCTGTTGCATTCCGCCAATGATAGAGGCTGCACTGCGGCTTGTTCCCGGCATCATGGCCAGGCATTGCCAGAAACCGATTGTAACCGCTTTTTTAACGGTGATATCTTCTTCAGAAGTAACGGTAGGATTTTGAAAAAAGCGGTCCACAAACAATAAGACAACACCGCCAATGATCAATACGATGGCAATTGGAATTGGATTTCCCAATACCGCTTCGATTTTGTCGTCAAATAGCTTACCAAGGACAAGAGCGGGTACGACGGCACAGGCTAATTTGATGAAGAATGTCATTTTGGAAAAATCAAAAAACTTCTTCCAGTATAAAACCACAACGGCCAATATGGCTCCAAACTGAATGGAAACCTGGAATAATTTTACAAAATCATCTTCCTGGATGCCAAAATAGGAACTTGTGAAAATCATGTGTCCGGTTGAAGAAACCGGTAAGTATTCGGTTAAACCTTCAACAATGGCAATAAGTATAGCTTGCAGTAAATCCATTTCTTTGTCAGTAATTGCATTAAGCAGCCACGGTTACCATCGAAATATTGAAAAAACTGTGACTGGAAGGAATATTATTTTAAAGGTTTTTTGAAAATGGAAAAAATAACGATTCCAAAACCAATTAAGACAACTGTTGGTGCCAGTCTGATTCTTCTGAAATTGAAAATCTCAGGATTGAATACTTTGGGATCGTCGCTTCCGCCACCGGCCATCAGGACAAAGCCTAAAACAATGACAGCCAAACCTATTAAAAGAAATTTATAGTTTTCCTTACCAAAAAGGAATTCTTGTTTTTTATCGTCCATCTGATATGAATTATGTTGTTTCCGGGAGCTACAGGCAAAGTTAGCTGAGGTTCCCGGAGTCATTTTCTGTTTTTAATATAAATCGTCAGTTCTCAGGTTTAGGAAACGCTGTGTAGCAAAGTGAGTACTCAACCAAGTGATTAAAACACCAATACCGAATACACCCAACAGGATTACCGTTATTGAAAACTTGTCGTCTAAAATCCCTAAATTCGGGAAGTTAGAGTCTACATACAATAAAACCCCTAATAAGGCGATGATGGCAATACCTCCACCGATCATTCCTAATTTAACGCTTCTCCAGATGAACGGTTTTCTGATAAATGCTTTCGTAGCACCCACCATCTGCATGGTTTTGATGATGAAACGATTGGCATAAATCGATAAACGCAGTGAACTGTTAATCAATAAAACTGCAATTACAGTTAAGAAACCACTGATGATCAAGATCCACATACTGGCCTTTTTCACGTTTTCATTCACCAGTTTTACCAATTCCTTATCGTAAATGATATCTGAGATTAATTTATTTTCCCTTAGTTTATTTTCGATTTTAAGGATACTGTCGCTTTCCACATAAGCCGCTTTGATGTGAATGTCAAACGAGTTTTGTAGTGGATTTACCCCTAAGAATTCCATAAAATCCTCCCCGATGATATCGGAGTGGGTTTTAGCTGCCTGGTCTTTTGAAACGAAATCAACCGTTTTGGCAAATTTTGCCGCTTTCAGGCTGTCACCGAATTTCTGTAAAGTGGTATCCTGAGCTTCGTCTTTGAAATAAACCGACATGGCAATACCTTCTTTGAAATCATTTGACAGTTTCCTTGAGTTTACAACAAATAAAGCCAGTAAACCCAACATAAAAAGTACTAAGAAGACACTCAATACCACCGAAAAATAAGACGTAATTAACCTGCGTTTTTGAAATTTTTCAAAAGATGAACTCATACAACATAAATTATTTGGGGTAAAAATAACAAAGAATTTCTTTATATGAAGTTAATAACGTCCAAAGTTTCGAGATTCTTATAATAAATGTACTTTTATATGAAGTTTTATATCCGGAAAATTAAAAAACAAGCAATACAAACGAAAAATGGAATACAGAATTGAAAAAGATACCATGGGTGAAGTACAGGTTCCTGCCGATAAATATTGGGGAGCCCAAACCGAACGGTCGAGAAATAATTTCAAAATAGGAAATCCGGCTTCGATGCCAAAGGAAATAATTGAAGGTTTTGCCTATCTCAAAAAAGCGGCGGCTTATGCCAATTGCGATTTAGGCGTACTTCCGATTGAAAAAAGAGATGCCATCAGCGCTGTTTGTGACGAAATCCTTGCGGGTAAACTGGATGATCAGTTTCCGTTAGTTATCTGGCAAACCGGTTCGGGAACACAAAGTAACATGAACGTCAATGAAGTGATAGCCAACCGTGCCCAGGTTCTGGCCGGTCATCAAATAGGCGAAGGAGAGCAATTTATCAAAGCCAATGACGATGTGAACAAATCCCAGTCATCCAATGATACTTTCCCGACCGGCATGCACATAGCGGCCTATAAAATGATTCTGGAAACGACTATTCCCGGAGTTGAAAAGCTTTGGGATACACTGCAGGCAAAAGCCGATGTGTTTAAGAACATAGTGAAAATCGGCCGTACGCATTTGATGGATGCCACTCCGCTGACACTCGGACAGGAGATTTCAGGGTATGCAGCCCAATTGGATTACGGATTGAAAGCCCTTAAAAACACCTTGCCCCATCTTTCTGAAATTGCCTTGGGCGGAACGGCTGTGGGAACCGGACTGAATACTCCGGAAGGTTACGATGTAAAAGTTGCCGGATATATTTCTGAATTTACAGGCCATCCTTTTGTAACGGCACCCAATAAGTTTGAAGCTTTGGCTTCACATGATGCCATAGTCGAATCGCATGGTGCATTGAAGCAACTGGCTGTCAGTTTAAATAAAATTGCGAATGATATCCGTATGTTGGCATCGGGTCCACGCTCCGGAATAGGCGAGATTTTAATCCCCGAAAATGAACCAGGATCTTCGATCATGCCAGGGAAAGTCAACCCAACTCAATGCGAGGCACTGACGATGGTATGTGCTCAGGTGATGGGGAATGACGTGGCCATTTCGGTTGGCGGCATGCAGGGACATTATGAGCTCAATGTGTTCAAACCGGTCATGGCGGCCAATTTCCTGCAATCGGCAAGGTTATTGGGTGATGCCTGCGTATCGTTTGATGAACATTGTGCACAGGGAATTGAACCCAATCATGCCCGGATTAAAGAACTGGTTGATAATTCGCTGATGCTGGTGACGGCACTGAATACCAAAATCGGTTATTACAAAGCTGCCGAAATTGCACAGACCGCCCATAAAAACGGGACAACACTGAAAGAAGAAGCCATTCGTCTCGGTTATGTATCGGCGGAAGATTTTGATGCCTGGGTAAAACCGGAAGACATGGTGTAAATCAGTTGATTGTCTTACACAAACTTAATGCCTTCAAAATTTCCAGTTTCTTATAATAAATGTAAATTTGCGGCAAAAATAATGTTGATTGTTTAGGGTTTTTAGTTCATTGTGTTGAACTACAAACCACAAACCATAAACTACAAACCATAAATGAAATACTTTCACGAACAAATCGAAGCCAAATGGCAAAAGTACTGGGCAGATAAACAAACATTTGCTGCCAAGAATGATTCTGATCAACCCAAATACTACGTATTGGATATGTTTCCATATCCTTCAGGAGCGGGATTACATGTGGGGCACCCACTGGGGTACATCGCTTCCGATATCGTAGCGCGTTACAAAAGACATCAGGGATTTAATGTTTTGCATCCGCAAGGGTATGATTCATTCGGTTTGCCGGCTGAACAGTATGCGATCCAAACAGGTCAGCATCCGGAAAAAACTACCAAAGAAAACATTGCCCGTTACCGTGAACAATTGGATAAAATCGGTTTTTCATTTGACTGGAGCCGTGAAGTACGTACCTCAAATCCGGATTATTATAAGCATACCCAATGGATTTTCATCCAGTTGTTCGAATCATGGTATAACAACAATACAGACAAAGCAGAAGATATTTCGACTTTGACGGCTATTTTCGAAAAAGACGGGAATGCTACCGTGAATGCAGTTTGTGACGATAACATTTCAATATTTACTGCTGCTGAATGGAACGGTTTTTCTTCAGAAGAAAAGCAAAGAATCCTATTGCAATACCGTTTGACGTATTTGGCAGAAACTGAGGTAAACTGGTGTCCGGCATTGGGAACGGTTTTAGCGAATGACGAAATCGTAAACGGAGTTTCTGAACGTGGAGGCCATCCGGTGATCCGTAAAAAAATGACCCAATGGTCGATGCGCATTTCGGCGTATGCTGAACGTTTATTGCAAGGTCTGGATACGATTGACTGGACCGAATCACTGAAAGAATCACAGCGTAACTGGATCGGTAAGTCGGTTGGTGCGAGTGTAACTTTCAATCTGAAAGACCACAATGAAACCATTGAAGTGTTTACGACACGTCCTGATACCATTTTCGGTGTAACGTTTATGACGTTGGCACCGGAGCATGATTTGGTAGCCAATATCACGACTGCTGACCAAAAACAAGCCGTTGAAGCTTATGTTGAAGCAACGGCAAAACGTTCGGAGCGTGAGCGTATGGCCGATGTGAAAACCATTTCAGGAGTCTTCACCGGAGCGTATGCCGAGCATCCGTTCACGAAAGAAGCCATTCCGGTTTGGATTGGTGATTACGTATTGGCCGGTTATGGAACAGGTGCTGTTATGGCGGTTCCGTGCGGTGACGAACGTGATTATGCATTCGCGAAGCATTTCAATATCACGATTAAAAATATTTTTGAAGGTGTGGATGTTTCCGAAGTCGCTTTTGATGATAAGAACACGACCATTATAGCCAATTCCGATTTCCTGAACGGATTGAATTACAAAGAAGCGACGGCTAAAATCATTGCCGAATTGGAAAACATCGGGCAAGGAAAAGGGAAAACAAACTACCGTTTGCGTGATGCGGTTTTCTCGCGCCAGCGTTATTGGGGTGAGCCGTTCCCGGTGTATTATGTGAACGGAATGCCACAAATGATTGCCAAAGAACATTTACCGGTTGTATTGCCGGAAGTGGAGAAATACTTGCCAACCGAAGACGGACAGCCGCCATTAGGAAATGCTTCCGTTTGGGCTTGGGATACGGTAAACAATACTGTTGTTTCCAATGATCTGATCGATGAAAAGACTGTTTTTGCTTTGGAATTGAACACCATGCCGGGTTGGGCGGGAAGCTCATGGTACTGGATGCGTTATATGGATGCACACAATGCTGATTATTTTGCTTCAGCCGATGCGTTGAAATACTGGGAAAATGTGGATTTATACATTGGCGGAAGCGAGCATGCAACGGGTCACTTGTTGTATTCGCGTTTCTGGAATAAATTCTTAAAAGACAGAGGTTTTGCACCTACGGAAGAGCCGTTCAAGAAACTGATCAACCAAGGGATGATTTTGGGGAATAGTGCGTTTGTTTACAGAACGGAAGATTCTAAAAAATTAATTTCTAAAGGATTGATTGCTGGTGAAAAAGTACATGCAATTCATGCAGATTTATCGGTAATTAATGACATTACAAACGAATTGGATATTGAAAAGTTCAAAGCTAATCCGTTGTATTCAGATTATATCAATGCTGAGTTTGTATTGGAAAACGGAAAATACATTGTTGGCCGTGAAGTGGAAAAAATGTCCAAGTCAAAATACAACGTAGTAAATCCAGACGACATCTGTAACGATTATGGTGCCGATACCTTACGTTTATACGAAATGTTCCTTGGACCGCTTGAGCAGGCAAAACCATGGAACACGGCAGGTATTACCGGAGTTTCAGGATTTTTGAAAAAACTATGGCGTTTGTATTTTGACGATAACGGTTTGATTGTTAAAGACGAAGAACCAACTGCTGATATGTACAAATCGTTGCATAAAACCATCAAAAAAGTAACCGAAGACATTGAGAACTTCTCGTTCAATACATCAGTATCACAGTTTATGATCTGTGTGAACGAGCTGGCACAGCAGAAGTGTAACCACAGGGCTATTTTAGAGCCTTTGGCCATAGTGGTTTCGCCTTATGCGCCGCACATTGCTGAAGAACTATGGAGTGCTTTGGGGTATGAAGGTTCGATTTCGACCGTAGTGTTTCCTAAATTTGAAGCCAAATACTTAGTGGAATCTGAAAAGGAATATCCGGTATCTTTTAACGGTAAGATGCGTTTCACGATCAAATTGCCTTTGGATTTAACAGCTGTACAGATTGAAGAAATCGTAATGGCTGATGAGAGAACCCAAAACCAATTACAGGGTAGAAAACCAAATAAGGTGATTATTGTTCCCGGAAAGATTATCAATTTAGTGGGATAATATCTTTATACATAAAAAAAAAGGCAGTTCTAACAGCTGCCTTTTTTTATTATACTATTTCGATTTTTGTTTTTTGGATTTGTTTCTTGGTCAAATCCCTTAGTTCGTTGGACTTCTCCCCCTGAGGGAGTAATTTCTTTTGATTTTTTCCATATATATTCTTTTTAATTGATTTCTGAAGTCAAGTTACACAGGATAATTCTTTCCTGTGAAAAATGGACTACAAACGACGTTTTGTCGTATACAAACTAAAATTGTGTTAAATCTAAAGGACAAAATGTCATTTTTTAATAACTTGGTTACTAGTTTGTTGCGGTTTTAATGTCTAATTTAAAATTTGAAAAGATGTTAGGATATTATATATTAATCGGAGGAATCGCATTGGTAAGTTGGTTAGTCAGTAGACAGCTGCAAAGTAAATTTGACCATTATTCCAAAGTTGCTTTGCGAAACGGTATGAGTGGTGCCGAAATAGCCGAAAAGATGCTGAGCGACCATGGTATTTATGATGTGAAAGTAATTTCAACCCCTGGAAGATTAACGGACCATTACAATCCGGCGGATAAAACCGTTAATTTATCAGAAGCGGTTTACAACCAGAGAAATGCGGCTGCAGCGGCTGTAGCTGCACATGAATGCGGACACGCCGTACAACATGCCAAAGCGTACAGCTGGCTGACCATGCGTTCACAATTAGTGCCGCTGGTAGGGATTTCTTCCACGTTGTCACAATGGCTGATTATGGGTGGTTTGATATTGGGAATTGCAGCTAAAGGATTATCATTCGGTTATATTATAGCTGTCATCGGATTGATCATGATGGGAATTGCAACGGCTTTTTCACTGATTACATTACCGGTAGAGTATGATGCGAGTAACAGGGCATTGGCCTGGCTGAAAAATAAAAACATGCTGGGTCAGGAAGAGTATGCCGGAGCCGAAGATGCTTTGAAATGGGCCGCGAGAACCTATTTGGTAGCTGCAATAGGAGCGGTTGCTTCCATGTTGTACTGGGCCATGCAGGTTTTCGGGCGCAGAGAATAAAAATAATTTATAAAATACAAATCCCAAATTCCCGGTCACTTAGTTTGTTGAAGTGCGGAATTTGGGATTTTTTATTGTTCAGTTTTTTATAACTGTATTTGTCTTTCAATTTGCTGGTCAAGGGAGATGAAGGTTTCGGTTCTGGAAACGCCTTCGATTGCCTGAATTTTAGTGTTCAGTAAATTCATTAAATGTTCGTTGTCACGGCAGATGATTTTGATTAGAATACTCCAGTTTCCGGTAGTGTAATGACATTCCAGCACTTCCGGTATTTTTTTTAGTTCCCTTACTGCTTCCGGATTCCGGGCCGCTTTGTCCAGATAGATTCCTACAAAAGCCATTGTACTGTATCCTAAAACCTTATTGTTTACGGTAAATTTTGAACCCGAAATCACTTTGGCTTCTTCTAATTTCCGTAGCCGTTGATGAATTGCCGCACCGGAAATTCCGATCTTATTGGCGATCTGTAAAATCGGCTTGCGGGCATCTTCCATCAGGTAGCGAAGAATTTCTTTGTCTATACCATCAATTTCTATTTGTAGGTGATTTATTTTCATTGGAATAAATTAAAAAACAATTTTATAATTAAATATTTACCGAATGTCCACTGGACATTTATTTCGCTATCGCTTCATACAATTCGATTTTCAATCTCGGGTTTCCTCTTAATATCAAATCGTCAATTTCAATTTGTAAGTGGTTTATTTTCATGACTCAAAATTTGACAGATAAATGTACAAAATTACTCCGGATTATAAGTAAAGTGTTTGTTTTAGTTACAAATGACAGTATTTCTTTCATGAAACAATAAAAACGACTTCTTAACGTTTCATTATCAACCTACTATGTTTAATCCTCAAATTGAAAAGGAATGGATAAATTACGAAAAACACTGTTACTGGTGGTTGCTTTGATAGGAATCACTAAGGCTGGCGCCCAAGAACAAAACTCACTTTCAAATAATATAGGAACGCAGTTTGATTACATTTTAATGAAATCGGAAAGCTACCGGGATTTGAAAATTGTCAAGAAGAAATGGATTGAAAATCTTAAGGAAAATGTGTTGGGTTCGATTTCCAGAACCGAATCTGAATTGGTAAGTTCCAAATCGGTTTTGAATCAGCAGAAATCACAAATCAGTGCACTGCAAACAAAGCTTCAGCAAACCAATGCCGAGCTTTCGGTTTATACGAATTCAGGACCAACGGTTACTTTTTTGGGAATCAGTTTCAATCAGAAACTATTCAGTACGATATTTACGGTATTGTTGTTGGGATCGATTGGAGCAGTTGCTTTTTTTGCCTTCAGATTCAGGAAGTCGAATGCTGTTACCCAACATTCGAAAAGTGTTTTAGCTGAATTGGAAGAAGAATACCAAGATTACAAAAGGAAATCGATTGAAAGAGAACAAAAGATAAGCCGTCAGTTACAGGACGAGCTCAACAAGCAAAAGCTGGGGAACGCCATAAAGCCTTCCTAAGAAAAAAAGCCTGTTACAATTATCTGTAACAGGCTTTTTGATTTATTAGTTATATCCTTTGTATTGGACTTCTTTTTCCTGGAATATTACACCGTATTCTTCCAATTCTTTAAGAATAGGTTCGTACACTTCTTTCCTGACCGGTAGTTGAACCCCCGGGGTTTTGATATTGCCGTTTAAGATTTGTAAAGTAGCCATGGCAACCGGTAAACCTACGGTTTTAGCCATTGCGGTATACGTTTGGTCGTCACCGATACAAACCATGGTAGCATCAATCTGTTTCTTTTCACCATTAAGGATGTAACCGAACTTGTGGTACATCACAATCATGTCTTTATCGTTAGGCTGTAAAGTCCAGGCATCGGTAAGAATTTTTTCCAGCGCCTGAGCCGGTGTTGCATTTTTCAAGCCGATGATTTTATCCGGATTGAAAATATCCAATTCGACCAATTTGTCCCACATGACATCGTCCTGATCGATTTTAAGTTGGTGGCGTAATTTGATTTCCACCGAATCAGTAGTATGGTAAGGCAGGAATAAATTGATGAATTCACGGTAACTCATGTGTTCTGAGTCATCGATTACATAAGTGTCATCGGTCATTCCCAATTGCACAAACATATCCCATGCTTTTGAATAACCCACACGGCGGATGGTTCCGCGGTAAACGGTTAAAGCATCATCCAATCCGTAAACACTTCGGTATTTTAAGGAGTCACGGTTGGCATAGCCTTCAAAACGTCCGTAGCCTTCCACTTCAAGGAATTCGGTTCTTCTGAATAATTTGTTGTAGGGAATGTATTTGTAGGTACCTTCCTGAATGAATTTGGCTGCGCCACCCTGTCCGGCCAAGACAACGTTACGTGGTGCCCAGGTGAATTTATAATTCCATAAGTTGTTGTCAGATTCCGGAGCAACTAATCCGCCACAGAACGATTCAAATAAAATTACTTCACCTCCCTGTTCGCGGATTTCATCCAATACTTTCATGGCACTCATGTGGTCGATTCCCGGATCCAGTCCCACTTCATTCATGAACACCAATCCGTTTTCTTTTGCTGCCGCATCCAGATTTTGCATAGCTTCACTGATGTAAGAAGCTGTTACCATATGTTTTTTGAATGTGATGCAATCTTTGGCAACCTCAACATGCATATGAGCCGGAAGCATTGAAATAACGATATCGGCTTTTTGGATTTCAGCCTGACGTTTTACTTCGTTATTAATATCCAAAGCAATTGCAGTCGAATTTTTATGGCCGTTTGTTTTTCTTAAAGCCAATTCCTGTGATAAATCACCAATGGTCAGGTGCAGGTTTTCGGTTTCAGATTTCTCTAAAAGATATTTTATAAGTGAAGAAGCCGAGCGGCCTGCTCCAATAATTAATATGTTTTTCATGGTTGGTTGCGGTAAAAAATCACACAAAAGTAGCAAAATGTTATATTTATGAAAGGATTATGGGAGGAAATGCAAAAAAATTAACGATCGTGTCGTATTTTTGAAGAAAAATTTCAATGGAAAAAAAGATTGTTTTAACCGCTTTGGTTTTTGGATTTGTTTCGATTGTCCTGGGTGCCTTCGGGGCGCATGCTTTAAAGAAAGTACTGAATGCAGATCAATTGAACTCTTTTGAAGTAGGCGTGCGGTATATGATGTATCACGCGTTGTTTTTATTATTTTTAAGTACTACCCATTATATTTTACCCGAGCAAAAGGGAATAATTTATTACCTGACGGTATTTGGAGTTTTGTTTTTTTCTGTTTCTATTTTCTTACTTTCAACAAGTTCGGCAACAGGATTGAATTTCAGATTTTTAGGTCCGATCACCCCGATTGGCGGATTATTGCTAATTATTTCGTGGTCAATGCTTTTCTATTACATTATCACAAAAAAGGCGTAATCTGTTAAGCATTAAAAATAAATTTATACTTTTGCGCAAATATTATAGTGCAACACAACTAGAAATTTATGGAAACATACACCCCAACTACGAAAACGATTTCGTTAGAAAAGTACGGAATCAAAGGCGTTAAAGAAATTGTATATAATCCTTCATACGAGCTATTATATCAGGAAGAGCTAAATCCTAACTTGGAAGGATTTGAAAAAGGACAGTTAACCGAGCTTGGTGCTGTGAATGTTATGACCGGAGAATTTACAGGTCGTTCCCCAAAAGATAAATACATTGTTAAAGATGCTGTGACAGAAAACACAATCTGGTGGACTTCTGAAAAAGCAGTAAACGATAACAAGCCAATTTCCACTGATACGTGGAATGCCTTAAAAGAAAATACAGTTTCACAATTATCAGACAAAAGACTTTTTGTGGTTGATACCTTCTGTGGAGCTAATGAAAATACCCGTTTGAAAGTCCGTTTCATTGTTGAGGTTGCCTGGCAGGCGCACTTCGTGAAAAACATGTTCATCCGTCCTACAGATGCTGAATTGGCAACTTATGGTGAACCTGATTTCGTGGTTATGAATGCTTCGAAGAAAGGATTTGCAGATTTTAAAAATCACGGATTAAATTCGGAAGTATACATTGCGTTCAACTTAACTGAGAAAATCCAGTTGATTGGCGGTACTTGGTACGGTGGAGAGATGAAAAAAGGATTGTTCTCAATGATGAACTATTACTTACCGTTACAGGGAATGGCTTCCATGCACTGTTCTGCCAATAAAGGAAAAGACGGTGATGTGGCTGTATTCTTCGGATTATCAGGAACAGGAAAAACCACTTTATCAACTGATCCTAAGCGTGAATTGATTGGTGATGATGAGCACGGATGGGACAATGACGGTGTTTTCAACTTTGAAGGCGGATGTTATGCTAAAACAATTG
The DNA here is from genome assembly GCF_023634845.1 of Flavobacterium amniphilum. GTDB lineage: Bacteria > Bacteroidota > Bacteroidia > Flavobacteriales > Flavobacteriaceae > Flavobacterium > Flavobacterium amniphilum. The sequence goes on from NZ_JAMLJL010000001.1 coordinate 347,963, forward strand.
ATTTAAGCAAAGAAAACGAGCCGGATATTTTCGGAGCTATCAAAAAAGATGCATTATTAGAAAATGTAACTGTTGATGCTAACGGTAAAATTGATTTCAAAGATGGTTCGGTAACACAAAATACTCGTGTTTCTTATCCAATCAACCATATTAAAAACATTGTAACTCCGGTTTCTAAAGCAGGACATGCTACTAAAGTGATCTTCTTAACAGCAGATGCTTTTGGAGTGATGCCTCCGGTTTCCAAACTGACTCCAGAACAGACTAAATATTACTTCTTGTCAGGATTCACGGCTAAATTAGCCGGAACAGAAAGAGGAGTAACGCAGCCGGAACCTACATTTTCAGCTTGTTTCGGAAAAGCATTCTTATCATTACATCCTACGAAATACGGTGAGGAGTTAGTAAAGAAAATGGAAGAGCATAAAGCTACGGCTTATATGGTTAATACAGGTTGGAATGGTACAGGTAAGCGTATTTCCATCAAAGATACAAGAGCTATTATCGATGCTATTTTAGATGGTTCTATTGAGAATGCAGAAACTACTGTGGTGCCGGTATTCAATTTCAATGTGCCAACTGCATTGCCAAATGTTGACACCAACATTTTAGATCCGAGAAATACATATGCAGATGCTTCAGAATGGGCAACCAAAGCAGAAGACTTAGCTGGAAGATTTATTAAAAACTTCGTTCAATATACTGACAATGAAGAAGGTCAAAGCTTAGTAAAAGCTGGGCCACAATTATAATACGGTTATAATTATTTTAAAAAGGGTTATCTGAACAGATAACCCTTTTTTATTTCTCCTGAATTGCCTTTACGAACTTTTCAAATAGTTGTACTGTTTTCTCTTCGATTTCTTTATACGCCAAACGGTCTTTAGTCTGGTAAAAGAACATGATGGCATAGGGTTGGTCTAAATGATCCAGCAGAAGGTGTTTATTGAGTCTGTATGTTTCGCGTAAGACGCGTTTGTAATAATTCCGGTCGACAGCCTTCTTGAAGTGTTTTTTGGACACAGAAACCCCTATTTTGATTTTTTCGCCTTCTTCAAGTGTTGTTGGGACAAAAACCAAACGCAACGGATACTTTGATACTGATTTCCCTTCCGAAAAAAGTAAATCGATCGTTGTTTTGCTTTTCAGCTTTTCATGTTTGGGATAGGTGTTCTTCATCAGGGCAAAGGTAAATATTCATTTGAAAACTTTTTCATTCAAAAAAAGTAATACCAAACTTTAAATTTTTATTTTCGTAGCACAAAAAAATGGAAATTATGAAAAAAATAGTACTTGGAGTGTTGGTAATTTTTATGTCAACGACAGTTTCTGCACAAAAGAAGGAAGCTATCTATAAGAAGTTAGCTGAAAAATCTTGTGATTGCGCGATGAAAAAAGGTGCTCCGAATATTGGAGAAGCAGAATTAGGACTTTGTTTGTTTGAAGCTATCAATACATTGGATGCCAAAGAAATGAAAGTACTTGGTGTCAATAAGGATAACATCATGGAGTCACTTGAAACTATTGCCGAGCCTATCGGAATCCAAATGGCATTGACCTGTCCAAAGGTTTTTGAAGGAATGATGGCCAAAGATGAAGCCGCTTTGCAAAATGGCGGAGCTGCTAAAGAAACATTTACGAATTCAGGTGTTGTTGAAGGACTGACTGTTAATGAATTCAAGAGTATTAAGATAAAAGATGCCAGTAATACGGTTCAGGAGTTTATCTGGTTAACCCAATTTGAAGGAGATTCTTTATTGATCAACGGAAAAGTGGTGAAAGGAGACAAGATTGAAGTTGTTTTTACCGAAGAGCAATTTTTTGATGCCAAGACCAATGCTTACAAGGCTTTTAATATTATCAAGTCTATAAAATTATTATAAAAATAAGAGGTTCATATGAACCTCTTATTTGTTTTTAACCAGTTTGCGGGCAATTTCATTGAGTTGTTCCCTGTTGTTGTCGATGTAGAAAAGACCAGCCTGGATCAGCTCATAGATATTCTTTTTTGAAGTGTCGTCCATTTCGGAAGAAGCATTCTTGAGTTGGGGCATGATGCGGTAATAATTCTTTCTGTTCCGTGGGCCAAGGGTGTGGTACATCTTGTCCAGGTAATAATCGACCGTTTCGGCATTTGCGGTGAGCAAAATATCGATTAAAGGCGAAACCCATTTTATTTTTCCGGCATTTTCAAACTCCTTGAACGAGTAAGGTTTTAAAACCTGGCCGGTTCCTATGGAGACGATAATCATGTCTTTGATGCTGGGGTAGTCAGGTTTCTGGCTTTCCTGGATCTTTTTGGAAAACGGGATCTTACGCGCTTCTGCATAAGCACACATGGCAGGATTATTAGCGTAAACACCGCCGTCAACCAAGGTGTATTCCTGGTTGTATAGCGATTTGACTTTAGCCGGTTCAAAGAACGTGGGTGCTGCACTTGTGGCCCGGCATACATCCTTCATGTAGAAGTTTTCCAGCGGAGCCTGTGCTTCGTGGCTACAAAAGAATTTAGCCTTGCGTGAGCTGATGTCGTATGACGTGATTAAACACGGTTTTATAAGGTTTTTAAGTTCCAGTTTACCGAATACCTCATCCAGTTGTTTTTCGAGGTTCTTTTGGCTGATTTTCTCGTTGAATAAACCAAAAGGATTAATCAGGCGTTCCCAGAAGCTTACATTAAAGATTGAGTCGCCTTTTTCGGCGTAGAGTTCCAAAGCTTCCAGTACCGAGTACTTGGCTTTTTGGGGATCGTTTCCCGGGTAGAGGATCAGGGCAGTTATGAGTCCGCCTGTGCTGGATCCTGCAACCAGGTCGAAATAGTCACCGATTTTAGCATCGGGATGGTCAATTTTCTGGAGTTGTTCCTCAATGTATTTAAGGATAACGCATGTGATAATTCCCCTGATACCACCGCCGTCCAGGCTTAATATTCTGATTTTTTTAGTCATGTTTAAATTCGTATGAGAATTGTTTTCAGTATGATTTTCAAGATACTGTTCTGCAATTCGTTTATTTTAGTTTGATTGAGTCCGGCATCTTTCAATACCTGGAGTGTTATTAATTCCCTCTGGCTGATGACCAGCCATTCCACCTCATCCAGAGAGAGCATTCCTTCCTGGTACAAAATGTGCCATTTATTTAGTTTTTCATCGGAAAGTTTTAAATAATTATTGATTTCTTCTTCAATTTTTGGAGGAAAAGTTAGATGATTTTCATCAAATAGCGCAATAATATTTGTTTTAATTTCGGAAATAAAAGGAGGTGTCTGCATGGCTTATTTTTGTTTAGCGGTTTCGAGAATGATGATTTGGTCAAAGGCTTCATTGAATTGTTTCGCTGATTCTCCGGCAAAGGAAGGATTCAGTTTGTTGTTTTGTTTCCAGAGCGAAAGGAACTTCGGAAGTAATGTTTGTTCGTTTCCGGCGATTTTGGACCACATCATGACCGTGACTTCATTATTTGGTTTGTTCTTTTCATAGTCAAGATGCGAGTTGAGTTCGTTGATCAGGAGATTCGCTTCTTCCTGATGATTTGTGTAAGCGTTTGTGGAAAGTAAAGCCAAAGTATTTGTCTTTGCTTTCAGTTCGATGGCTTTTTGATGTGAGTAACTGTCATAGGTTGTGATTTTAATTACCTGACAAGACGTTAGCAGTAAAAATACCGCAGTGAATTTGAATAGTGTTTTCATGGTATGATTTTTTTCTTATAATTGTATATAGCCTGTTTTACCGATGGGGTGTTTTTTTAACACCCTCCAATCGGAATAACCCTTCTTTTCGAAGTGCGAAAGATCTTTGAATGTTTTCCAGTTTCCTCCCCAGATCCAACCGTGGGAAGCGAATATCCGGACACATTCGTACCAGTCGGCGATTTGATCATTGTCCCAGTCTTTAGCCGTATCCCAGGAAGCTTCCTTACCGTTGATGATTAGGCAGATGTCGACTGCGAGTCCGTAATTATGAACGGATTGGCCGCCTTTTGCATTGGTAACTTTCTTTCCCGGTTTTGTTCTTCCCAAGGTATAAAGTGCATCCTGTTCTTTGAATGTGCGGAGACCTTCGGTGACGCGAACCTGTGCTTTTCCCGTAAGCTCATGGTTGCATTTTGAGATGATTTTGGTTACTTCATCCCTTACGGAAGGATGAAGTTTTGCGATTCGTTCTGTAGTGTATTTGTCCATTTTCTTCGTATTGTTTGTATGGTACAAATATACAAGAAAATAATCTTAATTGCAAGTAATTATTGGATTATATTCATCTATTAAGTGAATTAATTCTTAGTAATGAGTGATTAGTGACGAGTAATTAGTGATTAGCTCTTAGCCCATAGTGCTTAGTGGGCTCATATTTAAAAATATAGCTTCCACAATAAAATATATTGGCTCCACAATAGTTTATAGAGGCTCCACAATAGATGATATTCATTCTGCAATAGTTCATAGAGGCTCCACAATAGATGATATTGGTTCTGCAATAGTTCATGGAGGCTCCACAATAGACGATATTCATTCTGCAATAGTTCATAGAGGCTCCACAATAGATGATATTGGTTCTGCAATAGTTTACAGAGGCTCCACAATAGATGATATTGGCTCCACAATAGTTCATAGAGGCTCCACAATAGTTGATATTTACTTTTTACTATTTTGTTTTTGTAAAGTAAATGGTTTAATTACAGTGTTTTATGCGTAAATTTATGATTCGTTTTTGTTTCACTTAATTTTTTGCATCATGTTTATAGTCCGGGAAATTTTTTATTTGCAGTTTGGCCGTTTCAAAGATGCCAAAGCCTTAGTGGATGAAGCCACTAAAACAGGATTGATCACATTGCCTTCAGGCGGAAGAGTCCTTACCGATTTTACTGGGGAAGGGTATCGTTTTATACTGGAAATGCCTTATGAAACGCTGGCGGCTTTCGAAACCGATCTGACAAAGGAAATGAGCGCAACGGCCTGGAAGGATTGGTATGAAAAATTCAAACCGCTGGTACGGCATTCGGAACGGGAGATTTTGAAGCAGATATCCTGATATAAAAACCCTGCAATTGATGTTGAAGGTTTTTTTTTCTTTATGGGCACGTATTCCTACGGCAGTTCGGCTAAAGCCTCGTGTGCAAATCCGCGCTATCTGGTTCTTCGTCAGTTCGATTAAAACCGCGTATCAAATCCGCGCTATTGGGTTTGTGTTAAAATTGTGATAATCATTATCTGGAAATAGATTTATGTCTTCTTTTGTGAATAAATACCAACCATCTGCTTGTATTTCAACATTGCAAACAATAATTTCTGAATGAATTTTTAAAAATTCTTTTAAAAATGGGATAGTTAGAATGTCGTCTGACCAACAAGAGATCATTCCATTAATGCTATATCCGTCTTTTAGATCACCAATGAGTTTTTTGTATTCATCAGTAGTTGTGCTATGTAGATAAATGGTTTTGTAAGAGCCATCATTTTCCTGAACTGAGGCAGTGACTGTATCTTTATCCCTGCCTTCAATAAGATTGAGTGTTTTTATGGTTTTTAGAAAAGAATCGTTTAGTTCTTTTTTTTCTATAAAGTGATTAGATAATAGATAAACTGCATATTTCATTATTTTAATTTTTTTAATTGTTTATAATCTGATAATATTGTTACCCCCATTTCTTTTATTTCTTGAAAAATTGGGTTTGTTTTTTCTAAGCCATCAGTTAGCTCTTCAAAAACTAAAATTACTTTTTTATTGCTTACATTGATATATTCGGGATTAAGAGGATTAGTATACCTTCTAACCCCGATAGCGCGGATTTACTTCGTCAGTTCGCTTCGCTCGTGTGCAATCCGTGCTGAAAGAGGTAAACAAATCTAATAAAATTGCTTTTTAAAAATAAAACCACAACGGTATTGTTGTGGTTTAAAATCAATATTATGTTTTTAAGCACGAGCGTCCTACTCTCGCCAACAGGTTTATTCTTCTTCTGTAATACTTAAATAAAGGGGTTTGTTTTCCTCTAAACATTCTTCACAAACTTGATAAGCTTTAAATAGTTTATTGATTACGTTATCTTGTAAATTTTCTCCAACAATATTTAACTTTATTTCTTTACCCAAGAAAATGATTGTTGGTCTTCCATGTTGTTCAGATTTCCTATCTATTAAAAGTTCATTTATTTTATTTTCAAGCATTTCTTTTAATAATAAAATTTGTTCTTTTGATAAAAGAAAATCTTTTATGGGTAGATTATCTAATTTTTCTTTGAAAAAATCTAGTCCAAAACCTTCAGTGAAGCCAATGTCCTCCCAACTTGAAGCTTTAAATGTTTCATTTTTAATCCACTCATCAGCAGATTTATCATAATATGGGGTATTGCTTGTTAATAGTTTTTTCATCTTTATTTTTTTATATAATTTAACATTATTTCGTCCCTTGTTATATTTAGAGGATTAAATCTAACTCGAATATATCCATTTTTTTTTGCCCATTTTCCTGAAAAAGTTTCAAAAGCAGCCTCTTCGTAGGTCATTTTTTTAATATCAACAGCATCCCAAAATTGATTTAAAAGTAATGATTTTCCTCCATAATCAGAATAGGATTCAGATTTTTGCCAAATATCCAATGTTCCATCTGGATTTCCGTATTTTTTATTTCTGTTAAAATATGCCAGAGCATCATCTAACATTATTTCACCTAAACCTGAAAGCTTATCCGTTATAGATTTCGGAATGTTGAAATCTGCATAAAGTAGATTTTCTCCTTTTTCTATTGGAAGGCGTCTGATTTTTCCAAATGATTCATCTAATAATGAGATTGAGCAATTGATTTCTTCTTCGTTGACACCTCTTGAGAGCTTATAAATTAATTTTTTTCTATCTGGCACTCTGGACAGCTTTCCAACTCTATTTCCAAATTCATCTATTAGAGTGAAATACATTTTAACGCCTTTAGTTGGAGGAAGTCCTGAGGTGTTCACATCCTCAATTCTAATTTTCTTTCTTCTATTTAGTATGTTTTCACAAACTTCTTCAAAACGTTTCTCATTAGATAAATTTTTAATCAAATCTTTAGCAGCTTTTCCAAAATTTTGTGGCTTTGCCTGAACAATCGCTTCTCCTTTATAGATTAAGGCTACCTGTTCTTCTATCTTGTCACCTGTTTGAACATCACCACTCACTAAAATTACACTTTTTTTGAAAAGTTCATCCACTTTAAATTTGTCTAAGTTTCCACCCGTTGCCAAAACAATTTCAGAATTATCCCGTAATGCTTTAACGGTATTTTGGGTAAAACCGGAAATATTCACTTCCAAAAAAGCTTTTAACAGCATTGCCCGAGTAAAGTTGATGTAATTGTAATTTTTTACTTTTACAGCAAGTTTTATGACACCATTTGCTGTTCTGTATAAGGATTGGACAAGCTGCGGTGCACTTACTATAGCCGTTGCCATCCCGCCAATCAAATAGATTTTCTCCCAGGTTTCCAGTAATTCTTTTCCTTCTTTAGTTTTTTCAAGCTCTTCAACAACCGTTTGAACGGCTATGTCTGTAGTGGCTAAACCAATATCGGCAATGGCCAGTGCAAGGGCGCCAGGGTTTGCTGTTGTGTAAAGCACTATTATTCCCCCAATCACAGCAAGTATGTCAAACCCGATGCGGATCATTTTTTCGACTTCGATCCACTCGTCCTGATCAGACAAGGCTTTGATGTAAATGGCAGGTACGAGAAGTGTTTCTTTGTCTTTGCCGTTGCGTATTTCGAGCGTGACCAAATCCAATGAATGGTACATGGCGCCATCATCTATTTCTTCAGTTTCGGTATGTGCTGTTTCAACATCTTCTCCCGTGCCGATGCTAACTCCATTGTCATCGTCTATTACGTTTGGTGAAGTGGTATAATAAGTTGTTTTTTTCAGTTGCTGCAGATAGAACTCATCGTCTTTTTCATCGGAAAATAATGCTGTGAGGTCTCCGTTGAACTTATAGCCATTGCCATAAATAAACTTCTTGTCCCGTTTGTCTTTGGCACCATAAAATTTATCCTGGACCATGATCGCATTCAATAATGAAGCAAACAGCATTTTGTTTTCGATAAGCTGATTTTCAATTACCGAACTTCCATCAAGGCTTTTATAAATGCTTTTAAGCAAAACGTCTTCAGAGAGTAGGATTTGTAATGCACTTGGGAATTTTGTGAGTAACTCCAACGCTTTGATTAATACTCCGCTTTCGTCATTGAAAATGCCAAAGAAGCCACTGTTGTTGTCATATTCAGCCAATAACTTCATGTGATTGAATATTGTATCCATTTGTAACCTGCCGCCATTAAGGAAACTCAAGTTTGAAGGCAATTGTTGATAAAGGAAGACCAATGCTTCTATTTGTTTTGTGCTTTCCAGAAGTGACTGGAATTTCATTTTTAAATGGTTTAAGAAATAATCTTGCTTTAAAAACTTCAACATTGCGATGAAGTCATTTACGTTTTCAGTTTTAATAATTACTGCGCTGTATTTTTCCTCAAGAGTGTAATCATTTGATATTTCAGGAGTGCCGCTAAAGTCTCTTATATCAAGAGCATCTTTATAGATGAATTCAATTGCGTAGTATGCTTTTTTTTGAACCGGATCGATGTGGATTGTCATTCCCGGTTTTTTAAAAGAAACGTGACAGGCTCTTTTGTTCAGTTTGACATCTAAGTTAGCCGCTTTTTCTTTGTTGGTTTTTTCATCGATGTAGGTGAAAGGAACACTTGGCTTAAATTCAACTCTTCCGTTCAACTTCCCTATAATTGTGTCATTGCCGTGATAAAATGGTCCTTCTCCTCCCAATACTTTTATGGGTAGGTTACGGGTGTATTTTTGATAATGATAGAAGACATCATTTGAATCAAGATTATTCCTGATGTCTTCCAGTAGAAGTTTAACATTCAAAGCTTCTTTATGAAAGTCATTTGTATGTGAGAGGCATTTGGTTTCCTCTCCATATAGACTATCATATGAAATCTCATCAAAAGATTTATAATTTGTACTCATAATTCATGTTTTAAAAACCCCTGCGATAAACAGGGGTTTAAGGTTATACATTTGTTAGGATTCCACCGGAGGGTTTTCATCTCCCGGTTCCGGAATGATAGAAGTTCCTTCATCATCGCCTTCCTGATCTTCGGAATTGTCCAATCCCTTTAATGTTACATTGCTGTACATTTTTAACGGATTAGTGGATACTTGTTTTCCGTTTTCATCGAGTACGGGTTGTCCGTCAGAATCGAAAAGCTTGTAATCGGCACAATCTTCATCGCAAGGCAGGGCTTGTTCCACTTCAAGACCGATACTTCCGGCCTGGATAATCGTTAAGGAAGTTGGCACACGGCTTTCCCATGTTTCTTCCACTTCACCTTCCGTTTCACGCAATTCTTCGACAATTGATAGGAACATCGGGTCATCCATGGTAGGTACCTGTCCGCCGTTCCAGACCTGACCGGTAGCCATGTACCAGTTTACGGCTTCTTCAAACCCCGGACGTACAGTCACGATTATTCTTGCCATTCCGCTTTGAAGGAAAGCACGGAAGGTTGGATCATCTGTTTCAGATACATTGTACAATTCTGCCCAGTTTTTTCTTTCGCCCCAATAGAATGGATAGAACATATAGCTCATTAAATTCCATTCGAATGCCTGTTCAAAGAATTTTACTTTGGCTGCATATTTTTCCAACTCTTTTTCGTCATATAAAGCATGAATATCCTGGAGACTGTTACCTGTTAAAAAGGATGTATAGCCCAGTTTGTTGTGGCTTAGCATGTATTCGATGCAGTTTTTACGTAATACCGTATTTTCAATCTGACGGAAGAAAAGCGGATTGGTTTTGACCTTTTGTTCTACCATAGCTTTTTGTTCTGCCAGTTTTGCATTGTATTCTGCCAGCTTTTCTTCATACGCACTGATGATTGCATTGAAAGTCTGTGATTTCCATTGATTTCTAGCTTCGTCTGTAAGCGCACATTCCACACTGATGTTTACATTACCAACATGATAGTTATAATAATACACAGAGACCGGCACTTCATTTCTATAATTCGCTATGTCTTCGTAAACCTGATATGGATTAAGAATTCCTCTTAATCTTCCACTTGATGAAATATACTTGTCTCCAAAGAGCACTGCAATTCCGTGTGGCTGGCTTCCATCGGTATCTTCATGACCTCCAACCAGAGCTTTGGCTCTTTTCGCATAATAACGTTCGTCAATTTTTATGATATCTGTTTTTGTAGCACTTTCATGTGTTGTGCCTGTTTTTTCAATTGCAATTGATTTTCCCGCATAGATTATTTCAGCAGGCATACTTTCAATTTCAACATTGAGTGCACTGGCCCAGTAATTTGAATTGTCGGCATTAACTTTTTTATAGTTGGTTAATTCAAATTCACCTTTTGCAGTTCTTGGATCGACTGGTTTCAATAACACTTCCATTCCCGGGTCTGTTTTTTTCAATGTTGTTGCCTGGCTATGGAAGGAAGCTGGTTGAGGAATCATGAATTCATACATCAGACGCTTGCCATAGTTGACGATTTTATTGCGGTAAATTTTATCAACCCAGCGGTATACACCCGAAACATGGTTCGCGTTTTTGCGGTTGTCAAATCCGTGTTTGCTGTTTTCTTCGAATTCTTCGATGATTTTCGAAACACGTTCTTCTTTTATTTTTTGAACAACACGGTCCAAGACTCTTTCTGAAATGTCTTTCGCATGTGTTACTGCCTGCAGATCTGATTCTTCAGATGATGTATTGTATGCAAATTCAGAACCTACTGAGCCACTTATTCCGGCTTGCTGGTTTGACCAATTTTGTTGACCATGCATGCCGTAAGAAGTTTGGGCGCTCAATATCGAGTTTACTTCCTGATTCATCTCAAAACGGTCTGTTGAGGTGGTATCGGTTAGTTTTTCAGATTCTTTTTCAGAGCTGGTTGTGAGTGTGTTTTCAGAACGGCGTAAACGACGGGTTGACTTTTCTTTGTATTCGCTGGCCATCACATTTTCGATATGGGATACTTCACCTGGGACATAGCAGCAAATTTCCTGTTCTACCTTACGGTAATCTGCTATTCCTGTTCGTTTTACACCAAAGCCGCTTGGAATATAGTCAATCACACTACCGTCTTCAGATTGGTTTGCAAACTGTTCATAATCTATGGGGTTGAAGAGATCTTTCATTGGAACGTTTTTGTAGGTACCGTTTCCTTTAATGATGTACGTTACTTGGCCATCTGATATAGTGTTTTCACCAACCTTGAATTTTTCTGATTTTTTCCATGCATTTCCTTCAAAATTGATTTGTCTTCCGTTATCCAATGTTAAGGAGCCTCTAATGTTAAGTTCTGGTCTGTCGGTTAGGTCAAGTCCTTCGTTGTATATTTTGACACATAGTTTATTGTTTTCAATTGATTGTGTATAATCTACTCCGTTTACTTCTGTGTCATCATCATAGAGTACCCTGTATTTTGCCCATACAATATTTGCGTCTTGGAAGCTATCTCCAAAAACAAGTGTCAAGGGGTCCGGGTTGTTAGTGTGTACGGCTCCAATGGTGAAGAAATTTACTTCAGACGTTGTGTTTTCCTGAGGCAATACAATTCCTCCTGAACTGAATACCTCTTCCACGGCTGGCGTAGTCTCGGATATTATTGTTGTTGCAATTGCTATTTGATTATCATAGTATGCAATTAGCTCGTCGAAAGTCTCAAGAGTATTTTCCTCAGCAATGACCATTATGGCGTCAAGGTTATCTGCGTTTATTTTGTCGCTTGCAGCAGTAGAAGTTAATTCTGCTGGTTTTTCAAATTCGAATTTTGGAACTTCCAAATCGCTGTATTCAATATAGCTTCTCTCAACACCGGTATCGGTTTCTGTATAGGCCTTTATTTCTTTTGTTGCATTGGAATATGCTTCTTCGATATCTTCCTCATAGGTTTTTTTTGCATTGTCTAATTCAAGTTTGTAATTTTTATTGTAAGTTGATTTAGCCTTTTTCAATTGAGCGATAACATCTCTGAAATACTTGATTTTATCCTTACCCAGTACTGAATAAAGTTGTTTGTCAAGTTTTTCTGTTTTGATTCTTAATGACTTAGTGAATATTTTGAGCATTTCTTTTTTAGCTGAGGTGTCTTCTTTTTCAAACAGCTCCTTTGGGATTATTACACGGGCCAGAGCCAGCTCTTTCACCAGTTCATCTGTTGGAGTTGGATAATCAGCAAGTATGTTCAGGAAGTTGTTTGCAACAAGAATGGAGAGAATAGCATCCCTTACTTCACCTGATTTGTATGTAATGATTTGATAGAAAAGGTTTTCCCATAATTGGTTCAAACTTTCATTACTTTCCCTCAAAACTCCCATAGGGATACTGCCACCGTTATATTGGCTTAATTTTTCGGCGGTTATGCTATTGCGATTGGCAGTTAACCAAACAGCAAAATCATAATTTGCTTTATAAACTGGTCCAGTTGTTGTATATAAGTCTTCTCTTTTTTTGATAGCACTTAGTGCAAAAGTAGCCGCTGCATCTGTTAAGCTTTTAGCTTTAGTTTTACCAATTGCGATGTTAGTTGCGGCTTCGAAGAAGACATTGTGAATTGGATCAACACCAACTGTTAGGTCTGGATAAGCTACAAATGATTTTTCAATTTTATCCTCATGGATTAATTCTGGAGCTCGCATGGTTACGAACTTGAATAACGTGTTTTTAATTTCTGTACTCATGTTTTTATTTTTTTATTTTTTAACTGAATGTTTTGATGCGTTGCGCGGTTGCATCAATATGAAGAATATATTCTTGTAAAATTGCCTTTCGGAATAATTACAATGCAAATATATAAGATTATTATCTAATAAGCAAATATAATGAAGAAAAAAATCATTCAAAAGATGAAATTTTTCTTCTTTTTGGGTTTTGTAAGAAATAAGTCTTTTGTATAGAGAGAATGGTTGTGTGTTTTGTTTTGGACTGAAGAAAAGGCATGAGGTGATTTGTGAAACTTGAACTATTATCAGTAGTTTGTCAGGAATATTTTAAAGCTTTTGATTGTGAGTAATAAAAAACCCCTGCGTTTCAGGCAGGGGTTTCAGGTTATTTATTTGTTACGATTCTCCTGAAGGAGTATTGTCCCCGGGATTAGGAATAATAGGGTTGTCCCCGTTTTCATTATCATCGGTATTGTCCAATCCCTGTAGCTTTACATTGTTGTACAGTTTTAAAGGGTTTGTTGATACCTGTTTGCCATTTTCGTCCAATACCGGTTGACCGTCAGAATCGAAAAGCTTGTAATCTGCACAGTCTTCGTCGCATGGTAAAGCCTGTACGACTTCCAGGCCAACACTTCCGGCCTGGATGATGGTTAACGAAGTAGGGACGCGGGTTTCCCATGTTTCTTCCACTTCACCTTCTGTCTCGCGTAATTCATCAACAATGGAAACAAATAACGGGTCGTCAATAGTGGGTACCTGACCTCCATTCCAGATTTGTCCTGTGGTCATATACCAGTTTACCGCTTCTTCAAAACCGGGCCTAGCGGTTACAATTACCCTTGCCATACCACTTTGCAGGAACGCACGGAAAATTGGGTCGTCAGATTCTGTTTCGTTGTACAGTTCTGACCATTTTTCTTTGCTTGCCCAGTAGAACGGATAAAAGTTATAACTCATCAGGCTCCATTCGAAAGCCTGCTCGAAGAACTTTACTTTTGCAGCATATTCTTCAAGTTTCGGATCGTCATAAGCAATACTGAAGTCCTTCACTGTGTTGAATTTTAGCAACTTAAGTGTGTCATCTCCAACAGCTTCATGACTTGCGAGATATTCGATACAGTTTTTACGTAAAACGGTATTTTCAATCTGACGGAAGAACATTGGATTAGTTCTGATTTTTTCTTGTTGCATTGCTTTGATTTCAGCCATTTTTGCGTTGTATTCGGCTAACTTATCTTCATATGCTTGGATGATTGTATTGAAAGTTTCAATTTGCCATTGTTGTTTTGCCTCTTTTGTTAAGCTGCATTTTGCTACAAAATCATAGTTGAACAAACCAATGTCCCATCCGGTTAACAGCATGGTAAGTTTCTTGGTAATGTTGTAATCAAATGTACTGAAATCAATGTGCTTCCATTCGGTCTGATGACCAATGTATTCGATTTTTGTTCCAATCTGGATTGAGGCTCCCATGCTGTTCCATGTGGCTGAATGACTACCGTTTTTCAGGCGGATGGTTCCTTTTAAGGAATCGACTTTGTAATTTTCCGGTATTTCAATTTCCAGTGAGCTGATTTTTGTCCATCGGCCGTCGTTTTCCCATTGGAAATCTGCTTTTACTTTTGAAACATCAATTGTTGTTGGGTATTTCTCAACGGCAGCGTTGTATAAGGATGCCCAATGTGTGTAATTTGTTTCGGTTAATTTTGAAAAGTCAGGAATTGCCAGTAGTGGATTGCTGAACGTTCTTGGGTCAACGGGTTTGATTAGTTTTTCAAAGCCGGTAGCATCTTTCTTTTCAGACTGTGCCAGTTTATGAAACATTGCGGGTTGTGGAATCATGAATTCATACATTAGACGCTTACCGTAATTCATCACTTTGTTTCGGTATATTTTATCAACCCAACGGTAAACACCCGAAACATGATTGGCATTTTTACGATTGTCGTAACCATGTTTGTTGTTTTCTTCAAACTCTTCAATGATTTTTGAAACACGTTCTTCTTTTATCTTCTGAACGACACGGTCCAAAGCTCTTTCGGTCACATCTTTTGCATGTGTAACTGCTTGATTGTTTGATTCCTCTGATGAGGTATTGTAAGCAAAGTCACCTGAAACGCTAAGCTTATATGCGCCATCTGCCCATGACGAATCGAACGATGCTTGGGCGCCTACATGCATATCCTCTGTTAATACCGAGCTAACTTCCTGGTTCATCTCAAAACGGTCAGTTGTTGTCGAATCAGTAAGCTTTTCAATTTCCTTTTCATTACTTGTTGTGGTAGTGTTTTCAGTGCGTCTCATTCTGCGGGTCGCCTTTTCTTTATATTCACTTGCCATTACGTTTTCAATATGCGAAACTTCACCCGGGACATAACAACATACTTCCTGTTCTACTTTTCGGTAATCTGCGATACCTAACCTTTTGATTCCGTGTCCTGATGGAATATAAGTGATTACATTGCCATCGGTACTTTGTGTAGATCCCTGGTTGTCTTCTGGTAGATTACCTTCAGGATCCAACTCAATCATTTTTATTTGGTATGTACCTTTTCCTCTTAACATCATTGTGGGGATTGTGCTGTCTGTAAGTGCAATTTTGCCTACGGTAAAAGGGGATTCTGTGATTGAAATTTCTCCGGCAAATGCGATTGTTCTTCCGTCATGAAGCATTAATTTGCCTTCGATAGACATATTTGACACATCGAAAAGATTCAGGCCTTCCCGGAAAATTTTTACAGATAACTTATTGCTAATCATGGCATCTGCATACGTAGTTCCGGTTTTTATTGTGTTATCTGGGAAAATCAATTTGTATTGTGCACTTACAACATCAAATCCTTGTTGAGCATTGTCAAACAACAATGTCAGTTGGGTTTTAGTGTTTGTTGTGGCATAGGTTGAACCTATGGTAAAAATATTACCAAGAGATGAATTTGCGGTCGGAAGGAAAACATCACCGACATTAGTTATTGTTTGTGTCAGATTTGTGTTTTCGAAAACTGCCTGTGTAGCAGTTTTTACCAATTTCTGATAATGACTGATAACATCACCGAACGTTTCATACCCATTTGATGTGATTGTGTCTGTGATTTGTGAATTTAAATCTGATGCAGTTGTTTTATTGATTGTATCAGTATAAACCGCTAATTCTTTTGGTCTCTCATATTCAAAAGGAGGAATTTCAAGATTTGTATATTCTTTGATAGTTCTTACGAACTTTGTAACAGGATCAGTCATCGTTTTTTCCTTGAAATCCGCTTCTTCGTATAAGTTGGCTACTTCTTGATCATATGTGCTTCTTGCGTCATCATATTGACTTTTATTAAGTTGTCTGTACTGAATTTCTGTTTGTTTTAGCTCTGCAATAATAGAGTTATAAGTTTCAATTTTGTCCTCACAAAGTATTAAATCCATTTCTTTGTCAAGCATTTTTGTGTTTAGCGGAACATTGGATAAAGCTGTTTTTAAAGCTTCTTTTTTTGCTGAAGTATCCTCTTTTTCGAAGAGAACTTTAGGGATGATCACTCTTGCTTGAGCTAACTTCCTTACATCTTCAAGAGTCAAGCTTGCTGTGGTTGAATAATTTCTCAGAAAGAAGTTTGCAACAAGAACGGAAAGGATTGCATCACGCAGATAACTGGATTTGAAAGTGATGATTTGGTAAAAAAGGTTTTCCCATAAAGTGTTTAAGATTTCAGGATTTTCAATTGGAGTTAATGATTCTAATGGAAAATCAGCGTTCGTAATTCGTATGTCTACATCGGTTTTTTTTAGCCTTGTACGGTTTGCGGTCAACCATACTGCAAAATCATAAAATTCTTTCGAAACGTATTCTGCTAAGTATAGGTTTTCCTTTGTTTTAATTGCATTCTGTGTGAAACCGTTGGCTGCATCTGCCAATGCTTTTGCTTTAGTTTTTCCGGATGGAACATTTTCTGCAATTTCTAAAAATACATTGGTTAACGGGCTTCCTTCCGTGCTTAGAAGATTTGGATAATTAACAAAAGATTTTACTACCTGGTCTTTTTCCAATACTTCAGGTGTTCTCATTGTAACAAATCGAAACAATGTGTTTTTAATTTCTGTACTCATAAAGTTTTTATTTTTTAAATGTTATTGTATTGATGAGTTGCGCGGCTACATCAAAGTGAAGAATATATTCTTGTAAAAATGCTTTCTGAATAATTACAATACAAATATATAAGAATATAATCTAATAAACAAATAAAATGAAGAAAAAAATCAAATAAAAGAAGAAATAATTCTCAAATAATTAATTTTATTAGAAATAAAGCTTGTATATAAAGAAAATATTCATACTTTTGGCCTTATTAAATTGATTATCATGGTTTCTGAACGATTAGGATTGTATATGGAGGCAAAAGGACTTAGCTATTATGCATTTGAAAATAGTCTAAATGCCGGGAGGGGTAGTATCTCCAAAGCAGTAAAAGAAGGAAAGAGTATAGGGTCCAATATGTTGGAAAATATTCTTTCAATGTATACAGATTTAAACCCAACCTGGTTGTTGACAGGTGAAGGGCAAATGTTTGTAACGGAAGATGAACCGGTTGCCAATGCGAGTATGGATACCTACAGGCTTAAAACCGATCATGATATGGAGAGCCAACAAATTCCTTTGTATGATATTGAAGCGGTGGCCGGATTGGTTCCCTTGTTTAAGGATTCCAAAGCGCAAGAGCCGTTGGATCATATTTCAATACCCCATTTACCGAAATGTGACGGAGCTGTTTATGTAACGGGAGACAGTATGTATCCTTTACTGAAAAGCGGTGATATTGTTTTGTATAAACAAGTGAATGATGTGCAGAATGAGATTTTTTGGGGAGAAATGTATTTGTTGAGTATTGATATGGGAGGTGAAGAGTATGTGACGGTCAAATACATTCAAAAATCGGAAAAAGATGGATATGTACGCCTTGTGAGCCAGAACAAACACCATCAGGATAAAGACGTTGAAATGTCAAAAATAAGGGCGTTGGCTTTGGTGAAAGCCAGCATAAGAATAAATTCAATGAACTAAGAGCCGCAAGGCTCTTTTTTTATAGGAAGTATTTTATAAATGCCTTTGTTTATTGCCACATTTAATTCTAACTTCACCCTACACATCCGGAATTACCGATGGTTTCAATTCTGTTAGTTAAGATGTTGAAAATGTTTGTCTTGTAAAAATGTACGAGCTTGTAAAAGAGGAATATTTAGGAAATACCAAACGGAGTTACCATAACGCCCAAGGGATTTCCGTGGTTGAAACCGAGTATAAGCAAAAAGTATTTGAAGGCTGGCATTCCCATGAAAATGCCCATATTACCCTTTTTATGAAAGGCGGAACCCTTGAAAAAAGGAAAAATACCTATCATACGGTTTCACCCGGGAAATTGCTTTTCTACCATAGTGATGAACTGCATTTGAATTATGAAACCCAATTTCCTTCCAATAATATCAATATTGAGATAGAACCGGCTATCCTTACTGAATACAATTTTACCGAATCCATGTTTGAGCAGGCTGTTATTGATAACAACAAAGCCAAGTTCCTGATTTTGAAAATGTATAAGGAATGTTTGGTGAATGATCATTTTACCAATGATACCATCAGTATGTTGTTTAGTCAGCTATCCGGGCAATTAGACCGTAAAGAACGGGCGTTGCATTTCCCGCAATGGATTAAGCATTTGTATGAATTACTTAATGACTGTTGGGACGAAAATCCCGGTCTTCATGATCTTGCCGGTGAACTCAATGTAAATCATATTACTATTTCCAAGCATTTCCCTAAGTATTTCGGATGCACACTGGGTGAATATATGAGACGTCTGAAGATTGACCATTCCATTGGGTTGATCCGAGAGCACGGACAGAGCCTGACGGAAGTGGCTTTGCAGTGTGGTTTTGCTGATCAAAGTCATTTTATCCGGATATTTAAGGAACAAACCGGATTCCTTCCGAAGCAGTTCCAGAAAATGTAAAGAATGCCTGAAGGCAAATTTCATTCTATTTTTTAATGAACCGGTGTCATAACTTTGTTCTATCAATTAATCATTAAATGAACAGAGTATGGAAACTAAAAGTAACAAACAGAAAATCATCCATAACCCTATTGTGAAGATCATTCTGGGGTTGGTAGTATGCGTAGGAACGGTTGTCATCGGACAGGAGATTGCGGCAAAGTTATTGGAAATGACACCTTTGGAAAAAGACTATAGAAACCTGATTAAAGGAATTATTGTTTCGGTTCTGGCCATCGGCAGTTATAAAATCTTCTTTAGGTTTTATGAAAAGAGAGAAATCAGTGAATTGTCGCTAAACGGACTGGCCAAAAATATTCTCTTTGGAACATTGATTGGTGTGGCGCTCCAGAGTTTAACGATCTTGGTTATTTACATTGCCGGTGGGTTTAAAGTCCTTTCGGTTAATCCGGTATCGTTTATCATTATTCCGTTGACGGTTGCTTTTACGGTTGGGGTTTTTGAAGAAATCCTTGTCCGTGGTATTATTTTCAGGATTATGGAAGAGAAGCTGGGCAGTTATATCGCTTTGATTATTTCAGCTTTATTGTTTGGTGCGCTTCATTTGCCGAATCCGGGAAGTACATTCGTATCAGCATTATGTATTGCTGTTGAAGCAGGTATTTTATTGGGAGCTGCCTATATATACAAAAGAAACTTATGGTTCCCGATAGCGATCCATTTTGCCTGGAACTTCATGCAGTCGGGTGTTTTTGGAGCGGCTACATCAGGAAATGAAAATACAACCAGTTTGTTGAATTCTAAAATTGAAGGAGCAGAGTTGATCACGGGCGGACAGTTTGGTCCGGAAGGTACCATTCAGGCATTTGTATTTTGCTTGACTGCAGGGTTAATTTTGATGATCTTGAACCATAGACAAAATAAGTTGGTAAAACCCTATTGGAAAAAGCAAAAAGAGCAAACAGCCGGAGTGGTTACGGCTTAGATTTGTTTGGTTAAACAGTTGATTAAAAAAAGCGAACCGTAAGGTTCGCCTTTTTGTTTTATTTTTTATAGACATTGTTGGTTCTGTTTACATCGGCCATTATTTCTAAAGGATCGATTACAATTGCTTTGATAGTGTTTTTATCTTTCGCAATTACAAATTCGTAAGTAGGATACGCCCAATCCCATCCATCCAGAACCGTTCTTTTGATATTGGCAAACGGATTAGGTTTTGTCCAGCGCATCAACGTGTTCGGGATGTAGAAGCTTTCGGTTGTGCCGTCTTCATATACTACCGCAATATCCAAAGGCATTGGCGTTCTTCCGATTCTTTCCAAAATCACTTTGGTGGTTCCGGCTTCCGAATAAACACTTTTAAGGTTATAATCGATAGTGTTGGTGGTTTTGGTCCACTCAGTTAAAAACCAGTCTAAATTAGCTCCGGAAACCCTTTCTGCGACGTTTCTGATGTCGTTAGGGTTTGGGTGGGTGAATTTAAACTCACTGAAGTAACGTTTTAAAGTCTTCATTAAGTTTTCGGTACCGATGAGGTATTCCAACTGCGTCAGGAATAAATTCCCTTTGCTGTAGGCCTGAATACTGTACGGACGGTTTTCGTCGTAGCGGTCTGCGTGTGTGCCTTGTGGTTGTTCCTTCCCTGATTTTACCAAGCTTAAATAACCGGCATAAGAATCAGCATGTGGGTTAGCGACTTTCTTTTCGGCGATTTCGTTCATTCCGTAATTCTCCAGCCAAGTGGTGAAACCTTCGTCCATCCAGCTGTGTTTTGCTTCATTGGTTGCCAATACATGCTGGAACCATGAGTGTGCCATTTCATGTGCTGTTACACCCAATAATCCTTCGAATTCACCGGTACCTACAATAAGAGTACACATGGCATATTCCATACCGCCGTCACCTCCCTGAATCACAGAATACTGGTCGTAAGGATATTTACCTACTGTTCTGTTGTATAACTCCATCAGCTGGGCTGTTTTAGGTTGTAGTTTTTTCCAGTTTTCGATGATTGCCGGTTCGTTCTGGTATAAGAAATGCAGGGTTGTCCCGAAATTGGTTTTGTACACATCGTGGATGTATTCTTTGTCAGCAGCCCATGTGAAATCATGTACTTTCGGTGCTACGAAGTGCCATGTTAAGGTTTTCTGTTTCTTTGGGATGATAACTTTAGTTCCTTCATCCTGGTAGTTGTATCCAATTTGGTTACCGTTTTGAAGATAACCCGTACCACCTAAAATATAGTTCTTATCGATGGTGATCTTTACGTCAAAATTGCCCCATACACCGTGGAATTCACGTGCGATATAAGGGTCAGCTTGCCAACCGTCGATATCGTATTCGGCCATTTTGGGGTACCATTGCGCCATTGACAATTCGATGCCTTCTTTGTTGTTTCTTCCCGAGCGGCGTATTTGAACTGGAACCTGTCCGTCAAAATCCATGGTGAAAGTTGTGGAAGCTTTCGGTAACAGAGGTGTTGCCAGATCCACTTCAAGGATGGTGCTGACTCTCTTGTTTGTAACAGCCACGCCATCCTGTTTTAAATTGGCCACATACAGATAACCGATTTCATTTGGTTTTAAAGCCGAAATCCTACTTTCCTTAACTTCTTTGTCACCCACTTTAACGCGGTTTACCATTCTTCCATCAGGATCTTTAATGGCTTTTAGCCTTGCATCCATTGGGCTGTTAGGCTGGAAAGCATTGTTGTATAGATGAAAGAAAACCCTTTTTAGTGTGTCAGGAGAGTTATTGGTGTAGACCAACGTTTGTTTTCCTTTGTACTGGTAGGTTTTCACATCCATGTTCACCTCCATTTTATAATCGGCGGCTTGTTGCCAGTAGCCCGGGTTAGGGTTGTTTTGGGCAGAAATTCCGAGAGGCAGTAGTAGTAATAAAAGTTTTTTCATGCGTATAAAAATAAAAAGGAAGGGATTTTTACCCTTCCCCAATATCAATAAATCTTTAATTATTTCTTGGCCATTTTATCAGCCATTTGTAAAGCATTCAAAGCGTTAACGATTTTACCTGTTTTACTGATTTGCGGTAACGTTGTTTGTCCGCCGTTTTCACCTGCCAGTGTAAATGAAGTTGTTAACGGAGTTCCTGAATCCATTATGATGTGTTTTACCTGAGAAGCTGTCAATGACGGGTAGTATGCTCTGATTAAAGCAGCCACACCGGCAACGTTAGGAGCTGCCATTGAAGTTCCCTGTAAATATTCATATGTATTTTTAGGCGTTGTAGCGTAAATCTTCACACCCGGAGCGAAAATATCCACATTTTCCTTACCGAAGTTAGAGAAGTTGGCCATTAAAGAAGAACCATATTCATAGTTCAATGCACCGATTGTTAATACGTTATCAGCATATTCCGGGTTTTTACCGTCAGCATCGTTAGGGAAATTAGGTGCTACATCGATGTCTTTAGCATCGTTACCGGCAGCATGGATGAACAATACATCTTTTGAAGCGGCATATTTGATGGCGTCCTGAACCCATTGTTTGTTAGGAGAGTAGCTTTTACCGAAACTACCGTTGATTACTTTTGCACCGTTGTCAACCGCATAACGGATTGCTAATGCGATATCCTTATCATACTCGTCACCGTTTGGTACAGCGCGGCATGACATGATTTTAACCAAGTCGGAAGCAACACCGTCACCACCTAAATTGTTGTTGCGCACCTGTGCGATGATACCTGCTACGTGTGTACCGTGTTTAGCACTTTCTTTTTTAGGGCCTATTACATTGTTGTTCCCGTATTTTGTATCGTTCAGGTCATTAGGGTTGTCGCCTACTACCTTTCTTCCGTCGAATTCAAGGTTGAGGTTGTAGTTAACCTGGTCGTACACATATTCTTTGAACTCGTTGATTTCCTTGTCGAAAGCCGCTTTGTCACCCCCAATGTTTGACATTACCTGCGTCATGATGTTTTGCGCCTGTAATAATCCCTGATCAGTAGTCTTGATGGCTTTCACTTCGGCAACGGTATAGTTTTCCTTACCGATTAGTTTGGTTACGGCATCGGCAGCAGCCAGGATCATGTCCAACTGTTGTTTTTGCGGAGCCAGTTCAGCCTCTTTGGATTTTAATTCGGCCAATGCATTTTCGTATTGAACAGAACCGTCGTTTCCTTTTTTAACGATGCGGGTTAATTCCAACTGTTCGTTGTCAGAATCCCCAAGAAAGTTCCATCCGTTGATATCATCGATATAACCATTGTTATCGTCATCTTTTTTGTTGCCTGCTATTTCTTTTGGGTTTACCCAGATGTTGGCTTTTAAATCTTCGTGTTCGATATCGATACCGCTATCCACAACACCAACGATTATTTTGTTGGCTTTCTTTCCTTTCAGGAAGTTGTAGGCCAAATCAACACTCATCCCCGGTACAGTATCTTTACCCAAATCCAAATGACTCCAACGCTCCAATTGTTTCTCTGTCAGTTTGGTTGTTTTTAAAGGCATTGCATCTATTTTCGCAGGGTCAACGCTAACAATTGCTTTTGGTGCTCCACAGCCTACCAAAGCCAAAGCGAAAAGACCTGAGATATAAAATGGTTTAAAGTTTTTCATGATATGAAATTAAAATTTTGATAAAAGTCTGAATTTTTCGAGTAAATGTAATGAATTTAACATTAGATTAATATATCCTCACAGCGGAAAACTTCTTTGAGGCGTACGCCGTTTTCGGTTTGTTCGACGGTGATGATCTGGTTGTGGGCATCGTGTTCCAGCCATAAATAGTAATTATTGGCAGCAGCAGCATCCAGGAATTTAGCTTTTTCCGGAAGGGTTAAAAGCGGTCTGGTGTCGTACCCCATCACGTACGGCAACGGAAGATGTCCGGCGGTAGGCAGTAAATCAGCCATGAAGACGATGGTTTTGTCTTGGTATTCGATGTGTGGGATCATCATTTTTTCGGTGTGGCCGTCGACGTAGAAAATGCCAAAATCCAATTCGGTTGAAATTCCAAAGTCACTTTGAGGGCGGTTTATAAACTTTAACTGGCCACTTTCCTGCATCGGGAGGATGTTTTCGGCCAGAAATGATGCCTTTTCACGGGCATTGGGTTTAACGGCCCAATCCCAGTGGTTGTCATTGGTCCAGAAAGTTGCCTTTGGGAAAGCAGTCTCGTAACCGGTGCGGTCTTTGTTCCATATCACACTTCCTCCACAGTGGTCAAAGTGCAGGTGGGTCATGAAGACATCGGTGATGTCATTGCGGTGGAAACCGTATTTAGCCAGTGACTTATCGAGAGAGTTGTCGCCCCAAAGGGAGTAGTATCCAAAGAATTTATCGGATTGTTTGTCGCCCATTCCGGTATCAATCAGGATGAGGCGGTTGCCTTCTTCGATAAGCATGCATCGGGCTGCGATGTCGATGAGGTTGTTGTTGTCAGGGGGATTGGTTTTGCTCCAAATGGTTCTGGGTACTACGCCAAACATGGCGCCCCCGTCCAGTTTAAAGTTCCCGGCTTCGATAGGATATAGTTTCATAGTTTTTATAATGGTACACAAATTTAGGATTATTATTGAAAGATTGAAAGATTAAAAAGATTGTTCGATTATCCGATTATTAGATAGTTGGATTGTTTTTAGTTCTTTATGAGTGAGCTAAAGTTCTAAGAAGTATAACAGTTAAATGATGTATTAATCTAATTACGGTTTTTAATGTAGTATACACGACATATACACGCTATATACACGCTATATATACGCTATATATGCGCTATATATGCGCTATATATAAATAGTTGAAGAGTAGTGATGTTGAAAGTTGTAAAGTTCTTTATGAAGTGAGTATAACAATATAGAGTCTGATAATAGGATGATCTAACAATCCTGTTGCAGGTTAATGTGCTAAAAGAGTACTATATCAGTACTATATCGGTACTATATCTCTGACTTATTAAATAGTCAGACCTTAGGTTCTTTGGGTTTTAGCATTAATTTTCACTAAGTTTGGTGAGGAGTAAAGTTAATTGTAAGCAGAACCATTTGAATGAAGAAAATGATAGTTGCATTTTTTCTGACTGTATTGATTGTAATGGCAATCTTTTCTATCTGTGTTTTTATTGACCGTTTGGGGATGCCGTTTAATGCGGAAGGGCATTATTTTGATGAAAGTTCAGGGGTAACCTATCAGGAGCAATCGGTATCGGTTTATGGGGTTTTGTCTGCATTGCTTGTATTGCTTACGTTGGTAACGGGATTATTTGCCGGGAAATATTTGGTGACTGAGAATTCCAATCTTACTGAATAAATTGTACAGCAAATTATTGTGATATCATCAAAATGAAGTCCATGAAAAACATAAGCCTGATCATATTACTGTTTTTAGTTTCCCTGACCGTACTTGGACAGACAACTGAAAAACATTATTCTTCCTGTGGCAGTAAAGAAAACCGATGTGCCTGTGTGGTTGAGTACGCGTTGAAGGACAGTGTGCAATTGACCCATATTAAAAATCAGTTTTACAGAAGCAGTTCCGGCCATTTATATGAGAAAACGGATGCTGCTACCCGGGATGGGAAGGATTTTATCGCTTATTTTGCCGGTTGTATTTCGCAGGAAGTCGACCCGTTCAGTTTTGTTGAACTTGACGGGTGGTTTGCCAAGGACCGGAACAATGTGTATTACTTCAGGCCGGTGAGTGGCGGAATGCAAATTGTCAAACTGGAAAAAGCCGATACCAAAACCTTCCGGATCTTTGAAGGGATTTATATTTTGGGCATTGACAAGAACTATCTTTATAACGAAACCGATATTGTGAAGGAAATTGATGTGCGGAATTATAAAGTCTGCAAGAATGAAACTGATGATGGACGAACCGTAAAGATTACGAGTGGAAAAGAAACAGTTGAGTTTACGTATTGAATTCCTATCCGATTGTAATTAAAACCCGATAGATTATACAATTTATCGGGTTTTAATTTTAAGCTGTTTGTGTTGTTTCTGTTCTGAATTTTCTCCCTGGAACGATTTTACCTTCTTTTTTGGCCCGGTAATAGAAATAGATACCGATGCCCAATAGAGTTGTCACGGTGAAAATGGAGTTTTCGACCCCGACTGCACCCCCGTTAAAAATTTCCGGTCCGCCGAATTTAGCCGTGATGATGCGCCCCATATCGTTGAGTCCCGTAAGACTTGAACCGTAAAAGAGTTGGGCAAAATTCCATCCTAAATGAAAGAACAGTGGAAGCCACAGCTTTTTAGAGTATACAAACAACACCGTCATGGTGAATCCCCATACCAAATCGACGAAGAGACTAAACAGATTGGCATTCGGGTTGAACATGTGCATGGTTTCTAAGAGCATGATAATGATGATGGCAATGTTAGTCCCCAACCAGTTTTCCAGTATGCGTGCGATCAATGCGCGGTGAAATAAATCTTCGATAAGAGCCGCCATGACCAGCATTCCGAAGAGCCTTAATGAATAGTATTCCGTAGAAACGGACAGTATCTGGTAATAACCCGAAAGATACAGGATGAGAATTGTGAGGGAAATAGCCCCGAAACCCAACAGGATACTGCCGAGCATGTTTTTGGTGAAATTTTTGGGTGATAATTCGGTGACTTCCCTTTTGTCATAAAAGCGGAAGAGAAAGTAATAGCTGAAGAGCAGTACAAAGACAGAAATCGTGTGAATGATGGGATCCGAAATGTTTTTGTCCGGAAAAATACTGTACAAAAGCGGTTTGGATATGAAATTCTGCACGACTACAAATAAAGAGAAGCAGAAAGCGATACCGATGATGATTTTCGTGACCGGAAAATGTACGATTTTTTTGATTGATGGATTCATGATGATGATTTTTGATTGATTATCACATATGTATGAAAAAAATTACAATTGTTACATTTTGTTTTTTGGTATATTTGTATGCTTGGTCAACAGAAACTTCAATTTGGCAAAAGGCAGGGGATTTGTGGGATCCCTTTAATAATAATCCTACTCTTATGACACATCAGGAGATACTACGGAAAGTAGAATGGAAAGACTTAAAAAGTCTGAGCTTTACAGAAATGCTGATTGAAAACAACCTGACCATTCCCTGGTTTGTGCTGTCCATTACTTTGGCTTATTTTGGATATTACATACTGGCGTTGCCTTTCTCGGCTTTTTTCTTTTTAACCGGTTTGCGGCAGGTGCACAACGGATTTCACAACTCATTGGGTACCAATAAATTCCTGACGTGGCTTTCGTTGTATATCAACAGTATTCTGATGATGGTTTCCATTCATGCCGTTAAGTTCAATCATATCCGCCACCATAAATACTGCTTGTCGGAAGAAGATTATGAAGGGAAGTCGGCGGGCATGACCTGGTATGGAGCCATCCTGTACGGACCGGTGCATATGTTTCTGATCCATAAAATAACACTTCAGTTGGGCAACAGCAAATACAGAAAGAATGTGATGTTGGAACTCATTTCCATTGCAGTTGTGGCTGCTTTGGTTTTCTATTTCAGAATTGATTTTTTGATTTACCATATCATTGTGATGGTTGCCGGTGAATTTTTAATGGCTTTTTTTGCTGTTTGGACCGTTCACCATGACACCCATGATTCTCCGGAATTAGCAAGAACACAGCGTACAGGCTGGAAAAACAAAATAACCTTCAGTATGTTTTATCATTTGGAGCACCATTTGTTTCCGGCAGTGCCTACGATTAAACTTCCGGAACTGGCCAAGCGTATTGATGAGGTGCTGCCTGAAATAGACAAGAAGCAGACTTTTTGATGTGACAGTTGGAAAACAAACAGACGATATACTAATTATATTCCGGAACAGCTTATGAAAAAGTGGAGCAAATGGAAGATTTTTAAAACCGTGTGGTTTAGTTTTATAACCGTTTTCTTTATTTGGAACTGGACCACTTTTCAATCCAGAAACCTGCCTGATGATACCTTTGAAAATGCAGGAGGTGTAACCGTTACGGAATCAGATGATGTGATCACTTTCCGTCCAAACACCACCAATAAAAAGTCTGAGGTTATTTTCTTTCAGGGTGGTTTGACCGATCCGAAGGCCTATGCCCCTTTATGCAGGAAGCTGGCGGAAAATGGTTTTTGCTGCCATCTTGTGAAAATGAATTGGCGTCTTCCCCAGTATGATTATCAAAAAGTACTCCGGTTGTTTGATTTAAAGAAAGGGAATTATGTTATAGGCGGGCATTCCCAGGGAGCGAAGATGGCTGCCCAGATTGTATATGAACATCCGGACTTATTTAAAGGACTTTTTATAATGGGAACCTCACACCCGAGGGATATAAATTTATCTGAAATGATTATTCCGGCACTAAAATTGTATGCAGAAAATGACGGACTGGCCAGTGTTGCAGAAGTGATGGAAAACAGAGATAAACTGCCCAAGGATACCGAACTGGTTTTAATCAGGGGCGGTAATCATTCCCAGTTTGGGTATTTGGGTACCTTGTTAATGGATAATGAGGCTGCTATTTCTTTGGAAGAACAGCAGCGACAGACATTTAATGATATTCTTGGTTTTCTGGATAAAATACCTTCGCCTGCCAGTCGTGATAACATAGCAGAGAATTAAAAAAGATGAATCCCGGAAGAAAAATAACCTTTGATATAATTGCCCTGACCGTAACATTTTTGTTGTTTCTTTTTTGCATCGGTACTATTTTGAGCAGAGATAACCGGGAAGAAGGCTGTATGGATTTAGGAATGGCTGAACCGGGGTTTTATGAAAAATACACTGGTTGTTCATTTGATTTTATGTTAAGTTTCCGGCATTTCAGTACTTATAGTCTGACGAATGTGGAAGCTACTGACCGGTTATTATTTGAGCAAATCCAATCGTCAATACGGAACATTGTTGCAACCGATAACAGTCAAAAAGGTATTCATGTTAAGTTTAACACCAAAACCAAATATGAAGACTTTATCAGAATAATTGAAATATGCGGAATTGAAAAGGCAGGCTGCTATATTGTTGATAATTATGATGTTTGGATTATGACCGGAAAAAATAAGGTGCTGATTGAAAGATGTCCTTACCGGCTAACGGGTAATGAATAAGATTTGCAATTAAGGCCTAAATTTCAGGCCGGAGAAATTCTTAACTTTCGGTACATTTGTAAACATCAGTAAAAGCCTGATGTGAGTAGGAACCCTATGGAAGATATTGTAATAAGCAAGCAGGAGCTTTTGGATAATGGATTTTCAGTTATTGAAAATATTTATACAAAAGATGAGGTGCGGCAGATTTTGACAGTAATTAATACAGCCGATACCTCGAAAGATACTTTTAGAAAATCTTCCGGTTTGTTCGCCATACGCCAATTCTTAAAAGAAGTACCCGATACTTTTGAATTGGTTTTCAATGCAAGATTGAGGACGGTAATCCGGGAAGTCATGGGAGACGGTTTCTTTGTGGTCAAGAGCATTTATTTTGACAAACCGGAAGCCTCCAACTGGTATGTGGCGTACCATCAGGATTTGACCATTTCGGTAGATAAAAAAGTTGCTATTGAAAACTTTGGTCCCTGGACGGTAAAGCAAAACCAGTTTGCCGTGCAGCCGCCTTTGGAAGTTTTGGAAAACATTACAACCATCAGAATCCATCTGGATGATACCGATGAACATAATGGGGCGTTACGAGTAGTGCCGGAATCCCATCTGAAGAAGATATACCGGCCCGAAACGATCAATTGGGATGAAGAAACCGAAGTCAGCTGTTCAGTGAAGCGGGGCGGATTGATGTTCATGAAACCGTTAACATTGCATAGTTCGGGGAGAACCACTAACAACAAAAAAAGAAGAGTTATCCATATTGAATTTTCAAGTGTTGAATTGCCGGAGGCGTTACTGTGGGCCGAGCGGATTGATTTGGATTGAAGTAAGAATCATTATTAAACGGTATTTTGCGAATGCCGTTTGAGTTGGAGCAAAGTATGATAAATGCAAGTATTTGTCTGACAGAGATATAACAAAATATGAAGAAAAAACACTTTTGGGTCATTGGAATTCTTTCCGTAGTACTGTTTCTTTTGGTGCCTACATTTCATTTACTGAAGACCAAGTTAGGAGAGAATGATCAGGAAGAAGCAATAAAACAAGGCTATACCAATGATGCCAGTGAATTAAACCTCACTAAAGTAGACACCATAATACAGGTGCCAACAGGAAAACAAGCTATTGAAAGTCAGTTGAAAAGTGTTTTAAAGTATGCCAAAGAAAACAAACTTAAGATATCAATAGCCGGTGCAAAGCACAGTATGGGCGGGCATACCATTTACCCGGATGGAATTGTACTGAACATGCTTCCTTACAAACATATGGAACTGGATGCCGCTAATAATATTTTAACCATCGGTTCAGGAGCCAAATGGGAAGATGCTATTAAATACCTGGACAAGTATGGAAAGTCAATAGCAGTTATGCAAGCGTTCAGTTCATTTTCCATAGGAGGTTCGATTAGTGTCAACGGTCATGGCTGGCAGAAAGATTTACCGCCAATTTCTTCCAGTGTGGTTTCATTTACCCTGATGAAAGAAAATGGTGCAATCGTGAATTGCAGCCGGACAGAAAATCAGGAACTTTTTAAATTGGCAATTGGCGGTTACGGACTGTTTGGTGTCATTCTGGATGTCAAGCTCAAAGTAGTGGATAATTTGCCTTTACAGTTCAAATACCTGAGATTAAGTACGAAAAACTATGTTAGTTATTATAAAAAATACATATCCGGCAATCCGGACGTAAACCTTGTTTTTGGAAGACTGAAGATATCCGATAAAGAATTTTTAGAAGAAGCCACCTTAAATTTCTTTGTTAAAACAGACGCACCGATTCCGCCATTACCGAATCAAAAAAGTACCGAAACCCAACGGTTGGTTTTTAGGGGAAGTGTGAACAGTGAATATGGGAAAAGACTCAGATTGGATCTGGAAACCGGAATGAATAAAGTTTCCCGGAATACTATTTATTCCCGGAATGATCTTTTGAATGATGATGTTTCCCTTATTGAGAACAAGGATAATTCGTCGACAGATTTGCTACAGGAGTATTTTATCCCTGAGCGTAATTTCAATCAATTTATTGAAGGGATGAAACCAATCCTGAAAGAGTCCAAAATTGACTTACTGAATATTACCATCAGGGGAGTTCATCAGGACAAGGATAGTTATTTAAATTATGCAAGAGAAAATGTTTTTGGTTTTGTATTGTTGTTTAACCAAAAGAAAACAGAAGAACAGGAACAGGAAATGAAAAAACTGACCAACCAACTCGTTACTGTTGCCCTGAAAAATAACGGGACTTTTTATTTACCGTACCGACTGCACATAGACCGTGCAAAAATGAGAAAGTCCTATCTGCAGGCGGATTCATTTTTTCAATTAAAGCGGAAGTATGATCCGGGTGAGTTGTTCAATAATAAGTTTTACGAGCATTATAAATAATTGAAAGTTAAGTTACTTCCGTTTTTTGAAATGACAATAGAA
Organism: Flavobacterium amniphilum; assembly: GCF_023634845.1. Taxonomy (GTDB): domain Bacteria; phylum Bacteroidota; class Bacteroidia; order Flavobacteriales; family Flavobacteriaceae; genus Flavobacterium; species Flavobacterium amniphilum. Next base: position 379,148 of record NZ_JAMLJL010000001.1, read on the forward strand.
ACACTTTTTAAAGACAAAACCCTAAAACCAAAAGACAAGACAATTGTTTTGAGTGGTTGGCTTTTGGATAATTCATTGCCTGTTGATGAATTGATTTCATTTGCCGGACAATCAAAAGATACCGTAAAAGCAAGCTGTATAGAAGCAGTTGAATATGCTACAAAAGAAAATCCAAGTAGCGCAGATGAAAACATTTTGCAATTTGTAACAGAAGCATTAACGGAAAAAGCACCCAGGATAAAGTGGGAGAGTGCCAAAGTAATCGGAAACATTGCCCATCTCTTTCCGGAACAATTAGATACAGCCATCCAAAACCTATTGGTGAACACAAAACATGAGGGAACGGTTGTGCGCTGGAGTTCGGCATATGCTTTAGGAGAAATTTTAAAATTGAAAACCCCTGAAGCTGACACTTTGTTTTCTGTAATAGAACGTATTTTAGAAAAAGAAGAAAAGAACAGTATCCGGAAAATCTATCTTGATTCGATTAAAAAAATCACCGGTATAAAACAGAAGTAAGGTTGCGTATTATTATGAAAAACATCCACTATATTAGCCTATTGGCAATAATTCTTGTTGGTTTCCGTCTGGATGCCCAGGTAGCGGATTCCGGTAAGATGATTACAATTGGATTTCAAACGGTTGGAGAAAAGACTAATGGGACTATTCCCGGAAGTATAATTGAGGTTTTATCTGATAAAAAAAGGATTGGGTGGACAGAGACTAATTATGACGGTATTGCCAGAATCAGGATTTGTTCGAAAAAAATAACAGACGGGAAAATTACTGTTAACGTTTTTGGGATGAGGTGTAAGGTATTTAGGAAGGAGTATACTGTAAGTTCAGATGCAATGTTCAAAATCCAGTTAGAAGACGGGGAAACTAAATATCGAACCATCGATGATAAAATGTATATCCTGCAGCAATTAAATGTTGCACCGTGCTCGGTCGAAATGACAGAAGTTGATGAAAGCGACAGTTATTACCGGCACTGTGACGGCAGGATTAAGAAAAGAAATGAAATTCCCGCGAATGATCTTTATGAATGGGAGTTATTAGTTAAAGAGTAAATTATGTTCAATATATTCAAGAAGAAAGAAAAGACAATCAATCAGCCGAAGGCCAGACCAATGACCGTTTTGTGCATTCCCGGAAACTGGAAAAGCCATGAAGAAATCCTTGGGGCTATTATCGAAAGCAATGATGGTGAATTCATTTTTGCCGGGATGATTCTTTTAAACCTTAAGACCCATGTGGGATTTGAACTGGAAGTTTGTGAGCGGGATGACAGAATGAAAGAAGCGTTCCGGTATGCCGGTATGGTGAACAGGGTTTCAGAAGAATTTTTAGAAGAAATTGACGAACACCACCAAGTACTTTATCTTTCGTATGAAACCGGAGATTTAGAGAGTGCAAAGGCTATAGCCGAAGCCGGACAGGCCCTTTTGAAAGCCGGAGGATTAGGGATTAAGGTTGAAACAGCAGGTAAAGCCTTTACAAAAGAACACTGGATGGATCTTGTGGAGGATTTTGAAGAGTCCAATTTGTATGAGATGTTTGTGCTGGATTCGATACGGGATGCCGAAGGAAATTTATATTCCTGCGGGATGCATAATCTGGGGTTGAAAGACTGCATGATTTGTGGTGAAGAATTGCAGGATGCGGTTGAGACGATTTCGGTATTTGGTTATTACCAGCTTGTTGATAAACCCGAAATCAGAACTAACCAGACATTTGCTGTTGCTGAAGATGCGCCTGTTTTTGTGATTGCCGAAGTAGAGGAGCAGCCTAATAAAGACGATGAATTATTTGAAAACCCCTATGGGATGTGGAAACTGGAACGGAAGAAGGGTTGATGAGATGATTTAAAATATAAAAGCCCATAGATGATATGGGCTTTTTGTTTTTACTGGTAGCTGTATTCGTAAAAATTAGTCAGTTTACCGTTGTTGTATTCACTTTTGGTCTCTTTGCATTTTGAAGCCAGTGTTTTGGTGATGGTTTTCGAAATGGTTTTACCTTCGCTGCGTGTTTCCACTTTTTGTTTCTTTTTATTGGTGGTAACGATATTTTCGAGTACTACCGTTTTGTTTTCAATCTTTTTGTAATTCGAATAGTTGAGGTCGGATGGGTTTTTGTATTCGTAGACTACTTTGTACACCCCTTCGTCTTCTTCTATGATGCGGTCTTTGTCATCATATTTATAAGATTTCGGGAAACCCACCATTTCGCCGTCGCTGTCGTAGCGTTCCCCTTTAGTAGGAAGAGACGTTTTGGAATCCAGGTAATAGATGGCTGAAAGCGAAATGCTTTTTTTACCCACCGAGATGATGGCAAACTGGTTTTTGTTGTATTTGTATATTTCCTTGGTTTTATTGCCTTTTTCGTCAATACTTACGATGCTGTCAACAATGCTGAATTTGTCGCGGTAGTAATTGATTTCCTCTTTTACTGTTTTGCCCTGCATTTTGGTGTATTTGGTAATCTGGTTGTTCTGGTCGTACAGTTCGGTGATTTGTATGCCGGTTTTTTTCTTTTTGGCTACATCTTTGTAAACCGTGATTACGATCTTATTGTTTTTGCATTTGGGACTGAACCTTGTTTTCGGAACATACAGCGCATAAGGGCTTTTCTGGATTTTAGCGGCCAGTTTTTCATTCATGGTGAATTTATCGTCCAGGATGTCCTGTGCTTTCTGTTTGTTCAGTTGTTTGATTTTTTCCTTTCTTTCTTTGTAGTAAACGGCATCTTTGAAGGGGATTTCGAAGTATTTCTCAAATTCTTCGATGTACCGTGCCGGGTTTTTTACCAGTTGGGGTTTGTCTTTTCCGTTGCATAGCAATAATCCTACGGGTGGATTGGTTTTTTTGTTGCGGAAGTAGTAGTCTTTGGTGTTGGTGAATTTTACGACCTGATCGGTTTTGGTTACGATAACCTTCAGTTCGCTGGTTTTACCGAAGTGAGCCGTAAACCTTTTTTGTATTTCGTCGTGTTTAGCGATTGCGCTGCTGTCTTCCGTTTGTTTGTAAAAAACAAGTCCCTGTTGCTTTTTGATTTCAAAATCGGTTCCGGATTTTGGGTTTTTTTCCAGGAGTAAAGCCGTGGGTGAGCATCCGGTGAGCAACAATAACAGTCCTGTTACCATTGCAAATTGTGGTTTTTTAGTCATGGGCTTAGTTGTTTGTTTGTCTTCCTTTCAAATATAAGAAAACAAGAAATTACCCACAATACCCTTTTTTGATAAAGATTATTTATCAATGAATTAGTTATAAAAATGTTACTAATTATGAAAAAGGTTTTTTATGTTATATCTTTGCGGTTTAAAACGGTTTAATTTAGACAAAATCAAAATAAGCGATGATAAAAGTTTCAGAATCAGCAAGTAAGAAAATTGTCGACATGATGAAGGACGACGGTTTTGATCCTGCCAATGACTTTGTTCGTGTTGGGGTTAAAAGCGGAGGATGTTCAGGTCTGTCATATGAATTAAAATTTGACAAGGAAATAGGTGAAAACGACAAGGTTTTTGAAGACAATAATGTAAAAATTGCTGTTGAAAAGAAATCATTTTTATACTTGGCCGGAACTATTTTGGAGTATTCAGGCGGTTTAAACGGTAAAGGGTTTGTTTTTAACAATCCGAATGCACAGCGTACCTGTGGGTGCGGCGAGAGTTTCTCTCTCTAACCGAAAGTCAAAAGCTGAAAGTCAGCAAGTAAAGGCTGGCTTTAAAATATTTAAATAATAAAAATGTCAAAATATACAGAAGACGACTTAAAAGTCGAACTCGAGAATAAAGAATACGAATACGGTTTTTACACCGATATCGAATCAGAAACGTTTCCTCCCGGGTTAAACGAAGATATCGTGCGTGCGATTTCCAAAAAGAAAAATGAACCGGAGTGGATGACCGAATGGCGTTTGGAAGCTTTCCGTGCCTGGGAAGAGATGATCGAGCCGGAATGGGCGAATGTGAAATATGAGAAACCTGATTTTCAGGCTGTTTCGTATTATTCGGCGCCGAAGAAAAAAGACAAATACGAAAGTCTTGATGAGGTAGATCCGGAATTACTGGAAACTTTCAAAAAACTGGGTATTTCAATCGATGAGCAAAAGAAACTGGCAGGAGTTGCGGTGGATATCGTAATGGATTCGGTTTCGGTTGCCACGACTTTCAAAAAGACATTGGCAGAGAAAGGGATTATTTTCTGTTCGATTTCCGAAGCAATCCAGGAGCATCCTCAATTGGTTCAGAAATACATCGGAAGCGTAGTTCCCCAAAAAGATAATTTTTATGCGGCGTTGAATTCGGCTGTATTCTCAGACGGTTCATTCTGTTATATTCCGAAAGGCGTAAGATGTCCGATGGAGTTATCAACTTATTTCCGTATCAATCAGGGAGGAACCGGACAGTTTGAAAGAACACTGGTTATTGCCGATGAAGGAAGTTATGTTTCGTATCTGGAAGGCTGTACGGCACCAAGTCGTGACGAAAACCAATTGCATGCCGCAGTGGTTGAGTTGATTGCTTTAGACGATGCTGAAATCAAATATTCAACAGTGCAAAACTGGTATCCGGGTAATAAAGAAGGAAAAGGCGGGGTTTTCAATTTTGTGACCAAAAGAGGTTTGTGCGAGAAAAACGCCAAAATCTCGTGGACACAGGTGGAAACCGGTTCAGCAGTAACCTGGAAATATCCTTCATGTATCTTAAAAGGAGACAATTCAATCGGTGAGTTCTATTCTATCGCCGTAACCAATAACTACCAACAGGCCGATACCGGTACCAAAATGGTGCATTTGGGTAAAAACACCAAATCGACTATTATTTCCAAAGGTATTTCGGCCGGAAAATCACAAAACAGCTACAGAGGATTGGTGCAAATCAGTTCGCGTGCCGAGAATGCACGTAACTTTTCACAATGTGATTCCCTGTTAATGGGTAACAATTGTGGTGCACATACCTTCCCTTATATCGAATCCAATAATTCAACGGCAAAAATCGAGCACGAGGCAACGACTTCTAAAATTGGTGAAGACCAAGTGTTTTATTGTAACCAGAGAGGTATTCCGACTGAAAAAGCGATTGCCTTGATTGTTAACGGTTTTAGTAGAGAGGTGTTGAATAAGTTGCCAATGGAATTTGCGGTGGAAGCCCAAAAATTATTAGAAATTTCCTTAGAAGGGTCTGTAGGATAAAAACCGGCACCATGAATTTAACCAAAAGTCAAAAAGTATTAGTGGGCATACTGCATTTTGTACCTGTAATAGGTATAATTGCGTATTTCATTTTCATTTTTTCCTTCATTTTCGGAAATATTGAAAGATTTGATAACCACCATAACGAACCGCCACCAGTTGAGGTTTTCCAAGGTTTTATCGGGGCGTTTGTGATTATAATCCTGACTATTCTGGTAACCATTGGAGTTAAGATTTTTGACATCATCCATTTGACCCGTTCGAATAAAAATGATACCAACAATAAAATCCTGATGTGGGTTTTGCTATTTGTTTTTGTTGGGGTTATTGCAGAAATCGTCTATTATTTTATGGAGATTCTGCCTGAAAAAATGAATGACAACGATAGTTTATAATACATTTTAAATCATTAGAATACAATGTTAAGCATTAAGAACTTACACGCTTCGGTAGAAGACAAAGAAATATTAAGAGGGATTAATCTTGAAGTAAAAGCAGGAGAAGTACATGCGATCATGGGGCCAAACGGTGCCGGGAAGAGTACTTTGTCTTCGATTATTGCAGGAAATGAGAATTATGAAGTTTCAGAAGGTGAAATCCTTTTGGACGGTGAAGATATTTCTGAATTGGCTCCTGAGGAGAGAGCGCACAAAGGTGTTTTCCTTTCTTTTCAGTATCCGGTAGAAATCCCGGGTGTTTCGGTAACCAACTTTATGAAAACGGCTATCAATGAAAGCCGTAAAGCTAAAGGAGAAGAAGAAATGCCGGCAAATGAAATGCTGAAGTTGATCCGTGAGAAGTCGGATTTGCTGGAAATTGACCGTAAATTCCTTTCCCGTTCTTTGAATGAAGGATTTTCAGGAGGAGAGAAGAAGCGTAATGAAATTTTCCAAATGGCGATGTTAAACCCAAAACTGGCTATCCTTGACGAAACCGATTCAGGTTTGGATATCGACGCGTTGCGTATTGTAGCTAACGGTGTGAATAAATTGAAAAGCCAGGACAATGCTGTAGTGGTGATTACGCACTACCAACGTTTACTGGATTATATCGTTCCTGACTTCGTACACGTTTTGATGGACGGAAAAATCATCAAATCAGGTGGTAAGGAATTAGCACTTGAATTAGAAGAAAAAGGATACGATTGGCTTAAATAAATTAGTTGGTTTTTAGTTTTTAGTTTATTGTTCCTGCAACCCTAAACAAAAAACAATGAACCATAAACATTGAAAATGGATTTAAAAGAAAAATTACTATCATCTTTCATGGCTTTTGAAGAAAAGGTTGATGTAGCTGCAGAGTTGCATGATATCCGTACCGAAGCCTTAAAGAATTTTGAAGCAAAAGGGTTTCCTACCAAAAAGGAAGAAGCCTGGAAATATACATCGCTGAATGCCATTTTAAAGAATGACTTCAGTATTTTCCCGAAAAAAGAAAACAATATCGACATCAAAGACGTAAAGAAATATTTTCTTAACGACCTTGATACGTATAAAGTAATCTTTATCGACGGAATATTCAGTACTTTTTTATCGTCTACCACCCATGACGGACTTGATGTTTGTTTGATGTCTTCGGCATTGACCAAACCGAAATACAAAATGGTGATTGATACCTATTTCAATCAGGTTGCGAGTAAAGAAGAAAGTCTGACTTCACTAAATACGGCTTTTGCTTTTGAAGGTGCATATATCAATGTTCCGAAAAGCAAAGTGGTGGATAAGCCAATCGAGATCATCTATTTTTCAACCGGAAAAGAAGATGCTTTAATGGTACAACCCAGAAATTTAGTGATTGTTGGTGAAAATGCACACGTGCAGATTGTGGAGCGTCACCAGAGTTTGAATGAAAACCCTGTACTGACCAATTCGGTTACCGAGATTTTTGCCCAAAAACGTGCCATTGTGGATTACTACAAAATCCAGAATGACGAACTAACCGCTAATTTGATTGACAATACTTATATTTCCCAAAAGCAGGAAAGCCGCGTTTCGGTACATACATTCTCTTTTGGCGGAAACATTACCCGTAACAACCTGAATTTCTATCACCACGGTGAACGAATTGATTCGACTTTGAAAGGAATTACAATTATTGGTAACAAACAGCACGTAGACCACTATACATTAGTGAACCATGAACAACCGAACTGTGAAAGCCACCAGAACTATAAAACGATTCTTGACGGACAATCAACGGGAGTATTCAACGGGAAGATTTATGTGGAGAAGGAAGCACAAAAAACAGATGCTTTCCAGCAAAACAATAATATCTTATTAAGTGATAAAGCGACGATCAATGCGAAACCGCAATTGGAAATCTTTGCCGATGATGTAAAATGTTCGCACGGATGTACCATCGGACAATTGGATGACAGCGCTATGTTCTACATGCAGCAGCGTGGTATTCCAAAAAAAGAGGCAAAAGCTTTATTGATGTATGCGTTTACCAGTGAAGTAACCTCGAGTATCAAAATACCCGAATTAAAACAGAAAATTGCCAAAATCATCGCCATGAAACTGGGTGTGAATATGGGATTTGACTTATAAAATAAAAACCGCTTAAGAGAGCGGTTTTTTTGTGCTTGTATATTGATGTTTTTTGTAAATTTGAACAATTAATGCAAATTTTAATAAAATGATTGTAGAGTTTAGTGTTAAGAATTTCAGATCTATTAAAGATCTGCAAACTATTAGTTTTGCCATAACTGGTTTAAAAAGTGCTAAGCAGTATAAATATGTTGATTTAAATAATATTTCTGAAGAGCATAGTCAAAAGTGTTTTAATGTTATTGGGTTATATGGAGCTAATGCCAGCGGTAAAAGTAACTTGATAAAAGCATTTCAATATTTTATTGATTTAATGTCAAAACCTAGTACTTCAAAATCAGAACTTTCAGATTTGAATCAACCACATCTTTTTCAAGATGATTTAAATAATTCGGAAAGCTTTTTTCAATTGATATTTGTTTTAAATAAAAAAAAATATCGCTACGGTTTTACTGTAAAAAGTAATCAAGATATTGGCTTAGATGAAATTAAGAATTATAATAGTGAGGAAATAATTACAAATGAATGGCTTTTTTCTGATGTTGAGAAAAATATGGTTTCATTATTTGTAAGAGAAGGTAATAGAATTTTAACAAATAATCTTCAAAATCAATCCAAGATTCCTACTGATAATTTATATCGTCATAATTTATTTTTAGTACATGCTGCTGCTTTTGATTTTACTGGGGAATGTAAAAAAATTACTGATTATTTCAGTGCGTTTACTATTTCAGAATTAGAATTTGATAATGCTAAGTTTAGATGGATGTCAATTCTTATGTTAAGAGATATTAAGAAAAAGGAGAAATTTATAAAAATGTTGTCTTCATTCAATATAAATATTTCTGATATCGAATTAGAAGATTATACTGAAAAAGATATATTCCCTCAAGAAAAAATAAATTTTATTAAATATTTTAATAATAAAAAGATCAAATTGAATTTGAAGTATAATGAATCAGCAGGAACTCAGAAAATGTTTGATTTAATCGGCTTACTACTATTAACATTTTCATTTGATAAACCAGCATTTGTAATTTTAGATGAAATCGATAGTCATTTCCATCCAGCATTATTGATTAACTTAGTTAGAATGTTTAATAATCCTGAAATTAATAAAAGCAAATCTCAACTTTTGTTTACAAGTCATGATACTAATTTGTTATCTCCTAAACTGATGAGAAGAGATCAGTTTTACTTTGCAGAAAAAGCAATTGATAATGCTACTAAAATATATTCATTAGCAGATTTAAGAGGTGTAAGAAATACCGCTGATTTTGCTAAAGAGTATTTGGCAGGACATTATGGTGGATTACCAATTTTGCACGAATACTGTGATAGTGATAATGTAAATAGATCGACAGATGAATAAACCATGGGAATTAAAAACATCTTCTGAAAGAAGTTCTGAAACACTTTTTACTTTTCATCTTTTTTGTGAAGATACAAATTCAGAACCTATTTATTTTAAAAATCTTGAAAGTGGGAATGTGAAAATTATAACACATATTGAGCAAGGTAGTATGTTTAAAAACCTAATAAATACTATTTCAAAATGTAAGAAAGATGGGTTTTTGAAAAAATATGAAAATAGATATGTTGTGACGAGAGAAGGGATTGAAGTTTGGTGTGTTTTTGATAGAGATAGGGGAGCTAATGGAGAAGATGTAGATAATGGTGATGTTGCTTTTGATTTAGCTATAAATACATCTATATCTCAAGGATTGAATATTGCCTGGAGCAATGATGCGTTTGAATTATGGATTTTGTTGCATTTAATGGAAATTCCTGAAGCTGATTTTAATATTGCTAAGAATAGGGAATATTATTATTCAAAATTGAAAGAATATTTTGAAAATCATCCCAATCCAAACGAAGATTTGAAAAAAGCATTGCAATATTCTTTCGGTTACAAACATAGTTTAAAGAGTGCTAATAATTTTAGAAATATTGTTATGCCTGAAATTAAGCCACTCATTTTTGATGCTATTAGAAGGGCAAAATTATTGGAAATGAGGGTTGAAGATGAAGATGATTTTTCTCAAAAGGCTCCTTGTACACTTGCTTATAGATTAGTTGAAAGGATTTTAGAAGAAAGGTAAATGGAAAACTTATAAAAAAACCGTCTCGTTATAAACGAGGCGGTTTTTTTATGTTTATAAGAGCTTTATTTTACACTATTTGTAATATCCCTCAGGAAACCGTTAAAATCAAATTCCGGTTCTTCCGTTAATCCCATACGGACAATCACTAAATCTTTTGAAGGGAAAATTGCGACCATTTGTCCTTGGTATCCGTTGCAATAGATCATGTCTTTTGATGCATCAGGGAAATGACCGCTTGTGTTAAGCCAGAATTGTGCACCATAGCGGCCGTTTGAAGTGTTAGTGGGAGTAGAAGCATAGGTAATCCATTTTTCATCCAGAATCTGTTCGCCGTTCCAGTTTCCTTTGTGCAGGTACAGTAATCCGAATTTTGCCCAGTCGCGCGGTGTTGCCCAGGCATAGGAAGAGCCTACGTAGTTGCCTTTCATGTCTGCTTCAACCAACATGGAATTCATGCCTATTTTGTCTATTAGTGCACTGTACCAAAAGTCTAAATATTCCTGATGTGTTTTGAATTGCTTTCTCAAAATACCCGATAAGAGGTTTGTGGTTCCCGAAGAATAGTTCCAATGTGTATTTGGTTTGAAAGCGGCGGGTTTTACCAGTTGGGAACGCGTCATGTCTTCATCCAGAAACAGCATGCGCGTCACATCCGAAATTTTTTCATAATCCTCTTCCCATTCCAGTCCGGAATTCATATGCAGTAAGTCGCTTGTGGTGATGTTTCTGCGTTCGTCGTTTTGCCATTCGGGGATAGGAGCCGGTTTATTGATGTCAAATTTGCCTTGTTTTTCTAATATCCCGAAATACGTTGCGGTGAGGCTTTTGGTCATTGACCAACCTAAAATCCGCGAGTTTTTGGTAAAGCCATCGGCGTATTTTTCGGCAATGATTTTATTTTTATAAATTACGACTACTGATCTTGTGCGTAGTTTTTTTTCTCCTTTTCTGTCAAAGGCATTGGCTACGGTTGTATTCAGTTTTTTATAATCAACCGTGCTGAAAACCGTGTCTTTAGGGTCGGCATTTCCGTATGGAAAAGGAGTGATGTTGTCCGGTTTGCTTCTTTTCGGAACCAGATACGGTTTTGTGGCATCATAATCATCATTGACCAAAACAGCACCTAAGCCTTCGCGGAAAATGGCTTTCCGTGTTTTGAGTCCGTAAACCGATGCTTCGGCAAACTTTTCTTTTTCATTGATATTGTTTTCGGCTAAATCGATCATATCGATATCATTGTCGCCCTTTTCAATAACTTCCAGAGACCTGTTGTCCAAAAAATACCCAGAGGCCACACTTTTGGATGAAAATCCGGAAATCAGATCCAATTTTGGATAGGTGTCAAATCCATAATAAATTAATGCAGCGAGCAGTACCAATCCCAGAAAGCGGAACACTTTTTTCATAGATAGATTAATTTACTGCAATTTAGCTATTTACACTGAAATTAAATTGTTTTTTTAGAGATTAGACAGGAAATTAATCTTTTGCTAAATGTTGGTCATTTCGTGGGCAATTCACTACTTTTGTATTTAGAAAAATTCTAAATAAAAAATGTTGGATATCCAAAAAATAAGAACCGATTTTCCAATTCTGAATCAGACAGTTAACGGAAAACCTTTAATATATTTTGACAACGGTGCAACGGCACAAAAACCAAAAGTTGTCATCGACGCGATTACAAAATATTACGAAGAAATCAATGCTAATATCCATCGCGGTGTGCATACCTTGAGCCAGTTGGCAACAGATGCGTATGAGCTTTCCCGTGAGAAAATCCGGAACCATGTGAATGCAATTCATTTGCATGAGGTTATTTTTACCTCCGGAACAACACAGGGAATTAACCTGGTTGCTAACGGAATGGCCTCTTTTGTGAAAGAAGGCGATGAGGTAATGGTTTCGGCACTGGAACACCATAGCAATATAGTGCCGTGGCAGTTTTTATGTGAACGTACCGGAGCAAAATTAGTAGTGATTCCGATGAACGATAAGGGAGAATTGGATATGACTGAGTATGACCGTTTGCTTTCCGGAAGAACTAAAATTGTGGCTGTAAACCATATCTCAAATGCATTGGGAACCTTAAATCCGATTGAGTATATCATTAAAAAAGCCCATGAAGCCGGTGCAGCAGTTTTAATTGACGGTGCACAGGCAACACCACATTTAAAACCCGATGTTCAGGCTTTGGATTGTGATTTTTATGTGTTTTCGGGACATAAAATCTGCGGGCCAACAGGAGTTGGGATTTTGTACGGAAAAGAAGAATGGCTGAATAAACTCCCGCCTTATATGGGAGGTGGTGAGATGATTAAAGAAGTGACGTTCGAAAAAACCACTTATGCCGAATTACCTCATAAATTTGAAGCAGGTACGCCTAATATTGCTGACGGAATAGTCTTGGGAACTGCCATTGATTACCTGAATGAGATAGGATTTGACAATATCCAGCAACAGGAAAAAGAGCTTTTGGCACATGCAACCGAAAAATTGCTGGAAATTGAAGGACTGAAAATTTACGGAACCTCTGAACACAAGACTTCTGTAGTGTCTTTCAATATTGAAGGGATACATCCGTATGACATTGGCACGATTATAGATAAACTAGGTATAGCGGTCAGAACAGGACATCATTGTGCCCAGCCCATCATGAATTATTTTGGGATTCCGGGTACGGTAAGAGCGAGTTTCTCGTTTTATAATACCAAAGAAGAAATTGATATCTTTGTGGAAGCCGTTAAAAAAGCTAAAATGATGCTTTCTTAACTTTAAAAGACAGAAATTATGAAAAACCTGGTATTAATCGGATTCTCAGTAGTGACAATGTTAGTTTCATGTAAGTGCAAAAAAGCAGTGGCTGAAGCTGCTTCTAATGAAACAGCGGCAACGGAAGTAAAACCCGGGGAAACCATGCCTCAGGAAAATACGTCTGCTACCAATGCTACAAAAACAGCTGAAACTGCAGCAGTTCAGGTAACGGATGGTGTGGAGTACGAAGCCAATACCAGAGGATATTTTCTGAAAGTAAAATATGCGAATGGCCAACTGGCTTATACAAAGGAAAGAGATTCGGATAAAATGGAAACGGTTCAATTGACAAAAGCACAGGCTGATGAATTGAATGCATTGCTGGATGGAGTGGAAGCTGCGAAACTTCCTGAATTGAAAGCGCCTACAGAGAAAAGATTTTATGACGGAGCCGCAATGGCCAATATACATATCACCAAAAAAGGTACGACTTACAGTTCTGAGACTTTTGATCACGGATTCCCACCGGCACCGATTGAAAAATTTGTGAAGAAGTTGCTTTCTTACACTGAAGCGAAATAAAGAATACAAAATGACAATAACGGAAATACAAAATGAAATCGTTGACGAGTTTTCAATGTTTGACGATTGGATGCAACGGTATGAATACATCATCGAATTAGGGAAATCACTTCCGTTAATAGACGAGCAGTACAAAACCGATGATAACATCATTAAAGGATGTCAGTCAAAGGTTTGGGTTCATGCGGAAGAACAAAACGGAAATATTGTTTTCACGGCCGACAGTGATGCTATTCTGACTAAGGGTATCATCGGGATTCTGATCCGTACCTTTTCAAACCAGTCGCCACAGGCTATTTTGGATGCCAATACCGAATTTATTGATGAGATTGGGTTAAAGGAGCATTTGTCGCCTACAAGGGCAAACGGACTGGTTTCAATGATTAAACAAATAAAAATGTATGCTTTGGCCTTTCAGGCTAAAAATTAATTAATAGAATGGAAGAATTTAACGATACAATTAATTTAGGAGAACAAGTTGTAAAAGTTTTAAAAACAATTTATGACCCGGAGATTCCTGTGGATATTTATGAATTAGGATTGATTTATGATGTTTTTGTGAATGAAGGAATGGATGTGAAAATCCTGATGACTTTAACATCACCTAACTGTCCGGTTGCCGAAACGTTGCCACAGGAAGTGGAAGAGAAAATCAAAAAGATAGGTGAGGTGAAAACCTGTGAGGTGGAAATCACTTTTGATCCGCCATGGAGCAAAGATTTGATGAGTGAAGAAGCTAAATTGGAATTAGGAATGCTTTAAAGTTTAAAGTTTGTGGTTTGTAGTTTATGATTTGTTAACTACAAACCATAAACAAATAACCATTAACTTCAAAAATGGAAGAAATTGTAAATAAAGTTGCGGCGAGTTCGCTTGAAGTTTTTGATCTTGAAGATTATTATCAAAGCGGAAGCCGTGTGCAGATTGATATTTCACAATGGCTTTACGAAGGTTTTTTACTAAAGGAAAAAGACTTCCGCGAGGCACTTAAAAACCACGATTGGGAGCAATATACCAATCAGTTTGTAGCCATTCATTGTGCTACAGATGCTATTTTGCCTGCTTGGGCTTCTATTTTAGTTGCTTCTTATGTTTCTTCTTATGCCAAAAAAACGGTTTTGGGCAGTCTTACCGATCTGGAAACTTCAATATACCAGGAAATGCTGTCCGGAATAGATTATTCGTTTTACCGGGGCAAACCTGTTATTCTGAAAGGCTGTTCGAAAAAGCCGGTACCGGATTCAGCTTATGTCATGGCAATCCAGAATTTGCAACAAGTAGCCAAGAGCGTTATGTATGGAGAGGCTTGTTCGGCTGTGCCTATTTTCAAATCCAAAAAATAAGAAAAAGATTTCATAAGTTTGTGTAAATCAGTAAACACAAACTATTATGAAACGTAAAATCATACTCTTGTCATTATTGATGATGACACTTTTCTCTTTTGCTCAAGGTAATGAAAAGGAGACAATCGGTAAAACATCTGCTGCCGAAACCAAAGCCAAGGATACGTTGAATATGGGTTGGAAAAAAACAGGAAATATTGTTTTTTTATTCAACCAGTCGGCTTTCAATAATGACTGGAGAGGCGGAGGTGTTTCGAATATGGCCGGTAACATTGGGCTGAATTATGATTTCAACTACAAAACACCTTCTTTAATCTGGGATAATAAGTTAATTGTGTCGTATGGTCTGACCAAACTGAAAGATGCTGATACCCAAAAATCAGACGACCGTTTTATATTCACTTCACTGGTTGGTAAAAAAGCTTCAGGTTATTGGTTTTATTCTGGATTCCTTGATTTCAGGACTCAGATGGATTCCGGACTTGATACAGCGACGATGACCAAAATATCCCATTTCTTTTCACCGGCTTATTTACAGGCAGGTCCCGGGATGCTTTGGAAAAAAAGTGATAACCTGAAATTTAATATAGCGCCGGCCACCTCAAGAGTTATATTTGTCCACCCACATTTTACCGAAACAGGAGCTTCTTTTGGTGTAGAGCAGGGCGATTCATCCCGGTTTGAATTTGGAGCTGCTTTAAGCGGTTATTATAAATTCAATATTATGGAAAACATATCGTGGGAGAACATACTGATGGTATATACTAATTATTTGGATGAACCTAAAAATGCAGATATGGATTACCAGGCCAATATAGTCATGAAAGTGAATAAGTATATTTCAACTAACATTGCTTTTCAGGCAATTTATGATGATAATGCCGTTGGGGCTTTCCAGATCAGGGAAGTATTCGGGTTGGGGGTTAATTATTCGTTTTAAAAGAAGTATTTATAAAAGAAAAGACCTCAATTGAGGTCTCTTTTTTATTCTTTTTCCACGGCATCCTTATAATCAGGATACAGGAAATTATTGTAAGGGAATCGTGTTATGTGGATTTGTCTTACAGCTTCGTAGACTTTTTCCCTGAATTCTTCGAAGTTGGCTTTTTCAGTTGCGGAAATGAACAAAGTGTTGTTTTTCCCCAATTTACTCATCCAGGTTTGTTTCCATTCATCAAGCGTGTAATGTTTGGTTGTTTTTTCGGTCATTAAATCATCCGGTTCGATAGTCAGGTGTTTGTAAGCATCAATTTTATTGAAAACCATCAATGTTGGTTTGTCAGCACTTTTGATATCATGCAAAATCTGGTTAACCGATTCAATATGGTCTTCGAATTCCGGATGTGAAATATCCACTACATGCAATAATAAATCGGCTTCGCGTACTTCGTCCAGTGTACTTTTAAAAGATTCTACCAGTTGGGTAGGTAACTTTCTGATGAAACCAACCGTGTCTGATAATAAGAAAGGAAGGTTTTTGATGACCACTTTTCTTACTGTGGTATCAAGAGTAGCGAAAAGTTTGTTTTCCACAAAAACTTCGCTTTTCCCGATGGCATTCATCAAGGTTGATTTCCCAACATTGGTGTATCCAACTAGTGCAACACGTACCATTGCGCCACGGTTGCTACGCTGAATGGCCATTTGTTTATCGATTACCCTGATTTTTTCTTTCAAAAGGGCAATACGGTCACGTACGATACGGCGGTCAGTTTCAATTTCGGTTTCCCCGGGTCCACGCATACCGATACCTCCACGCTGACGTTCCAAGTGTGTCCACATACCGGTTAAACGCGGTAGTAAATATTGGCATTGTGCTAATTCAACCTGTGTACGTGCATAAGATGTTTCGGCTCGTTGTGCAAAAATATCCAGAATAAGGTTTGTACGGTCCAGTACCTTGCAATCTAATTCACGAGTGATATTTTTTTGCTGTGCCGGCGTCAGTTCGTCATCAAATATAACCGTTTTGATGTCGTTGTCTTTAATATAATACTTAATATCTTCCAGTTTTCCCGTACCTACGAATGTTTTGGGATTGGGTTTGTCCATTTTTTGGGTAAAACGTTTAACCACCTCACCTCCGGCAGTATATGTCAGGAATTCCAATTCGTCCAAATATTCATTTAATTTCTCTTCATTTTGAAGTTGAGTGACGATTCCAACAATTATGGTTTTCTCAAAATCTATTTTTTCTATCTCTAACATAATGTCCAATTGTGGCGCAAAGGTATGAAATTTCCTCGGGTTAACGATTGAAATATACTTGTGTGATATATGTTAAAGATTTAAATATTTTAAAATTTATTGTTAAATGATTATTAAAATTATTTACTTTTGGAAGTTATACAAACAAGATTAACCAAAAAACACACAAAGCATGAAGAAAATTACTTTTGGTTTTTTCATGATGATCCTCCCCTATTTGGGCTTTGCCCAAGTAATAGATGAAGGATTTGAAGGAGCCACTTTTCCTCCAACAACACCGGGTAACTGGATTACCATGGATAATGGTGTTGGAACTGCAGTGAGTTGGGCCGAAACTACCGATCCAACGAGGGTTTATGCAGGATTAAAAGCCGCCATCATGGACAGAGAAAATGTCGGGGCGGGAAATACTTCCATAGATTGGTTGGTATCCCCGAGGTTTACCGTGCCAACAAATGGACAACTTAAGTTTTTTACCAGACAGACTTTGGTAGGGAACAACGGATCAACTTATGAAATCCGTGTTTCCACAGATCCGGTTCAGACCAATCAGGCTGGATTTACGAACATTCCGCAAACATGGACAGAGTCCACTTTGAATGCGACTTACAACATTTACGAAGAGAAAAAAGTGAGCCTATCCGCTTTTGCCGGACAACAGGTTTATATCGCTTTCGTAAAGTTAAATACTCAGCCAGTGGGAACTTCAACTACTACAGGAGACCGATGGTTAATTGATAATGTACAGGTTGTTCAGCAATGTCTTGATCCGTCTATTTTAGGTACTGGAGTTATTACGCCAACCACGGCATTTTTAACCTGGCAAAATAACGGGGGTGTAACTACATGGGATGTTTACCATAACCTACAGCCCGATGCAACCGTTCCGGATGTTAATACCACTCCGACTTTTAACGATGTTACGACGAATAATTTTCAGGCAACTGGACTTACACCGGGGACTTCTTATAAATACTGGGTACGTGCTCAATGTAGTGCAACCAATTTAAGCAACTGGGTCGGACCATTTAATTTTACGACATCACCGGCAGGTTCGATATGTAGTTCTCCAATTTTAGTTACAACTTTACCGTACAGCCATACCGATAATACAAATGTTTACGGTGATGAGGTAGATACAGCACAAGGAGCAGGTTGTGCCGGAGGTGCGACCAACTACATGCAGGGAGCAGAAGTTTTCTACTCTTATACAGCTACTTTTACGGGTAACCTTACGGTTTCAATGACACCGGGCGCTGCAAGCTCGAGTTTGTATGTTTACAACGGATGTGGAAATGTTGGGGTTAGCTGTTTGGCAGGTGTTGCCGATACAACTACCAATCCGAGAAATATTGCAACATTACCGGTTGTAACCGGACAAACGTACATTTTTGTAATTTCTTCAAGTACGACACCTGCAGGTGGAATACCATACACATTAATTATCCAGGAGAAATTCTGTGATCCGCCGGTTGGAGCTCCAACTACGGGAATTACTACTACGACAGCTACCATTAACTGGACCGGTCCTGCAGGAGCAACTGCTTGGCAGTATGTGCTTCAGGATGCTGGTATGGGGGTTCCGGCAGGAGCAGGGACTCCAGCGGGAACACCAAATGCTGCTTTAACAGGATTAACAGCTGCACATGCTTATCAATACTGGGTAAGATCAGATTGTGGAGGTGGACAATTCAGTCCATGGGCGGGACCATACCGTTTCAATACCGAAACATGTGAGGCGGCCCAAAAATGTAACTACGTTTTCAGAATGACCGATTCATTCGGAGACGGATGGGACGGCGGCGGAAGAATGGAAATCCGTCAAAATGGAATTGTAGTGGCGACAATCGGTTCTACATTTACAACCGGTACGGCTTTAAACAGCCCGCCAATTGCATTATGTGAAACATTACCTTTGGAAATTTATTTCACAGTACCGGGAGCAAGTCCGGGTGAAATTGGAGTTCAGGTAATCAATAACTTCGGTCAGACAATTGCTACAATTGCAAACGGTACTATTGCCGTGAGTAATACTACACCAATTTATACTGCAACTTTTGATTGTGATACACCGGCTTGTTTAGCGCCTACAGCAATAAACGATACTACACCTACAACACAGGGAGCTACATTGACTTGGACTCCAAATGGAGGTACTGTATTTGATATTTATGTAGTACCGGCAAACCCGCCTTCTCCAGCGCCAAACGCTTCAACTGTGCCAACATTTCCAGGGGTAACCGGAACATCGTTCGTGGTAACAGGATTGAATCCGAATACAACTTATTTGTATTATATAAGAACAGTTTGTGGACCGGGCCAAACCAGCGTTTGGACTCCATCAGGTGATTTTACAACATTGCCTACCTGTTCAAGACCGACTGTGCCTACTGCTACAGGAGTAACACCATATACAGCTACATTAGGCTGGACACAACCGGTTAACCCTGACGGAAGCAATGCCACAACATGGGAAATCATCGTATTGCCTTGTGGATCTCCTGCCCCAACAGAAGGTACACCATCACCATATCCAGGAGGTATAATTACATCTATCAGAGGTTATACAGTGGGTGGTCTAACACCGGTTACCTGTTATGATTTTTATGTAAGAGCAGTATGTTCAAGTACAGATAACAGCCCTTGGTCTGTTAAAGGAACGTTCAATACGCCTGACGTGAATGATGAGTGTGTTAACTCGAAATTAGTTCCGGTTAACCAAAATACACATTGTGAGCAAACTGTTTTTGGAACAGTAGCAGGTGCTACTGCATCGACACAGGCAACAAATTGTGCACCGAATGATGATAATGATGATGTTTGGTTCCATTTCGTGGCAACAGCTACAACACATTATATTTCATTATTAGAGCCGGTAACTGACACTTCAGTACCGCCAAGATACCCAACAGCAGCACCAGGTGGATTAGGTTATACATTATACAGAGGTAATGACTGTGCTAACCTGACTCAAATCAGTTGTAGAAGTGCTGCTAATGGTGCAATGGAAACCGGTCTGGTAATTGGACAAACATATAAAATACGTGTATATTCCAGAGGTACTGCCGTTTCAACAAAACGTTTTGAAGTTTGTGTGGGTACTAAAGTAATTTACTGTGAGAACTCGGTACCGGTTTGTGCGGTTAACGACGTTATTTTGAGAAATGACGTAGGTGTGCCACCAAATCCAAACCCGATCAGTGGTACAACCACTACTACAGTAGGATGTTTAGGTTCTGCACCTTCTCCAACATTCTATTATTTGACTATCCAACAAGACGGAAACTATACTTATTTCATGGAACAAAGTACAGATCCGACTTTTGCAACTGTTGATTTGGACGTTGATTACGTGACTTGGGGACCCTACCCAAGTGTGGCTACAGCGTGTACTTCCATAAATGTAAATAATACAAGACCTGCACCTCAAGGTTGTAGTTTCTCTGCAGCAGCAACAGAAACATTTACTCTTAACGGAGCATTGGCTGGACAGGTTTATGTAATTATGATTACGAACTATACGGCAAATACACTTCCTGGTAAGAGAGGATACATCCGTATTAAGCGTACTTCAGGACCGGCACCAATTGATTGTTGTCCTTTTGCAAGTTTCTCTTATCCGGGTAACTTCTTCTGTAAAGGAGGAGCAAACATAACGCCAACATTGTCTCCAGGATCAACTGCAGGTACTTATACTTCAACTGCGGGATTAGTAATTAATCCAACAACAGGAGTAATTGATATCGCGGCAAGTCCGGTAGGAACCTATACAGTTACAAGTACTATAGCGGCGGCTAATGATTGTGCTACTTCTACTGCAACGTGGAGTTTAACAATATCAGATCCGGCTACTGCTACTATTGCATACAGTGCGCCTGCATTTTGTAGAACCGTGACGGCTGCACAGCCAGTAACACAAACGGGAACACCGGGAGGTTATTATTATGCTGTACCGGCAGGTCTTTCAGTTAATCCTACAACAGGAGCAATTACACCAAGTACCAGTTTAGCTGGAACTTATACAGTAAGATATAATGTTGTAGTTCCGGGATGTACTTCAGTACCTTTTGAAACTACAGTTACCATTACAGCTTTACCGGTTGCTACTTTTGCTTATACCGGAACTCCTTACTGTCAGAATGCTGGTTCAATCAATCCAACTTACAGTGGTGGTGGTGTTGCCGGAGTATTTAGTGCAACCCCGTCAGGATTAATTATCGATCCTGCAACCGGTGCAATTGATTTAGCGGCAAGTGCTGTGGGAACTTATACAGTTACCAATACAATCGCTGCAGCCGGAGGTTGTGCAGAAGTAACAGCAAATACAACTATTAGCATTACAGCTTTACCTGTTGTAACATTTACTTACGCGGGTACTCCATACTGTCAGGTTACGGGAACAGCAACGCCAACCTTCACGGGAGGCGGATCTGCAGGAACATTTACAGTTAACCCTCCAACAGGATTGATTATCGACCCTGCTACGGGAGTTGTTGATTTAACAAACAGTACACCGGGTGATTATACCGTGACGAATACTGTTGCGGCGGCTAATGGTTGTTCGGCAAATTCTGCTGATGCTACCATTTCAGTAAGACCTAATCCTACTGCAACCATCAGTTCATCAGATGCAGATAATACAATCTGTTCTAATGATTCGGCGACATTGACAGTTGTTCCTGGTAATTTCGTATTGGGCGATGCTACTTATGCATGGACTTTGAACGGAACGACACCGGTAGGAACTTCAAGCTCAGTTAGCCCGACAGCGAGCGGTACTTATGAGGTTGTGATTACATTGAACGGTTGTACGAATACAACTCCGATCACGGCTACATTTACGGTTAATGTTAAGCCAGATTTCGCATTGTCAGGAACTAACCTGGTTAAATGTCCGAATGAAACAGCTGTATTGTCAGTTGTACCGACTAACTTTAGCCTGACTGATCCTTCAATTACTTATACTTGGACCAGAAATACTGGAGCGTTACCTAATACAACGAGCTCAATCAGTGTGACTGATTACGGTATGTATGAAGTAACGGTTAACAACCAAGGTTGTATTACGTCGCATCAAATTGAAGTTACAATGGATATGGCAGATATTCCAATCGGTACGGTTGGGGAATGTCAGGGTGCACAATATGTGATTACAGCTTCTCCGGTTAACGGTTCGTTTGACGGTACTACCGTAACGTATGAATGGACAAACGGATCGGGTACGGTTGTAGGCAGTAACCAAAATACATTTAATGTATCCCAATATGTTTCAGATAATGGAATACCACAGTCTAATTTCCCATTAACTTTCACGGTTAAGATTACTACTAATCCTGAAGGTTGTACTGATACACAGAGTTTTGTTGTGGAAAGCGCAGTTTGTGTAATCCCTAGAGGACTTTCTCCAAACGGTGACGGTGATAATGATAACTTTGACCTAAGCAGTTTAGGTGTTAAGAAGTTGTCTATCTTCAACAGATACGGTAATAAAGTATATGGTAAAACCAATTATACTAACCAATGGGAAGGTCAGTCTGATTCAGGAGAAGAATTACCTGATGGAACTTACTACTATGTGATTGAACAGGATAGTGGTGAAACCAAATCCGGCTGGGTTTACATTAACAGATAAAAAGGCTTTGGCCCATGGAAAATGGGCCATGCTTTTGTACTAAACTAAAACGTAAAATGAAGAAAATATTTCTTACAGTAATACTTGCATTTGCATCATTTACCGATGTACATGCGCAACAAGATCCACACTACACCCAATACATGTATAACATGAATGTAATGAACCCCGCTTATGCCGGTTCAAAAGAAAACTTGTCTATTGGGTTATTATTCAGAAAGCAATGGGTTGAAATTGAAGATTCACCAACCACTTTTACTGCTTCGGGACACTCTCCTGTAGGTAAGAATGTAGGTTTGGGTTTGTCAGTTATCAGTGATAAAATTGGTCCGGTTGAAGAAAATAACATTTACGGGGATTTCTCCTATACTTTAAATCTTGGCGGAGAGCACAGATTAGCTATGGGAATTAAGGCCGGGGTGTCATTACTGAACATCGGTCTTAACAGTGAAATCGCTTCCAGCTTACCGGTTCCAACTGACGGTGCTTTTGCTGAAAACACTTCAAATGCAAAACTGAATATCGGTTCCGGATTATTCTATTATACAGACAAATACTATTTGGCATTTTCGGTTCCGAATATGCTTAAATCAGCACATTTGGATTATAACGGAGTACAATACGGATCTGAAGTACAGCACTATTTTTTAACGGGAGGGTATGTGTTCCAGTTATCTGAAACCACAAAATTCAAGCCTTTCTTCATGATGAAATCGGCATTTAACGCGCCAACTTCTTTCGATATCTCCACTAACTTCCTGTTTTTTGAAAAATTTGAGGTTGGGGCTACTTATCGATTCGAAGATTCATTCGGTGCTATGGTGAACTATAAAATTTCGGACGGAATACGTTTGGGTTATGCTTATGACCACATTGTTTCCGACTTGAATGTTGCTACACCTTCATCACACGAGTTTATGGTATTATTTGACTTGAACTTCCCTAAAAAGGTATCAAGTTCACCGCGTTATTTCTAATAGGTTAAAAGATGAAAAAGATATACTTGAATATAAGTTTATTATTAGCTGTTTCAGCTGGTATAGCACAAACTAAAGATACTAAGAATGCCGATAAACTGTTTAAAAGCTATGAGTATGTAAATGCTTCAAAGGAGTATTTAAAGCTAGAAGATAAGGGTAAGGCAGATGCTTACGTATACAAACAGTTGGGTGATTGTTATTATAATATTTTCAATACGGTTGAAGCGGAGAAATGGTATGCTAAAGCAATTGAATCCAAAGATCAGGACGCGGAAACATACTTCAACTATGCCCAAATGTTAAAGGCTAACAAGAAGTATGATGAGGCCAAAAAGGTGATGGAAAAATTTGCTTCCATGGCGCCAAATGATGAGCGTGCGAAAGTTTTGGATGAAGGAACTTTGTCTAATTTACAGCGTGATTCAAAAAAGTGGGAAGTAAAGACTGTATCGGTCAATTCCAAATATTCTGATTTCGGGGCTTACCTGAACAATGACAAAGTTTACTTCTCAAGCGCCCGCAATAAGTCACGTAAAACGTATGAATGGAATGATCAGCCTTTTCTGGATTTGTACAGTGTTGATTTTACTGATGGTACATTGGGACAGACACCGGTTGAGGTAGCGGGATTGAACACACAATACCACGAAGGGCCGGTTACGGTTTCGGCAGATGGAAACACTATTTATTTTTCAAGAGAAAGTTTTGCAGAAAAACAATTTGTGAAATCTTCAGACAAGAAAATTAAAATGGGTAAAATGTTCCTTTTCAAAGCAACTAATGACAACGGAAAATGGACAAATGTAACTGCTCTTCCTTTTAACGGAAAAGACTTTAACAGTTCATCTCCGTCGTTAAGTGCAGACGGTAACACGTTATATTTTACATCTGACCGTCCTGGAGGTATCGGTAAAAGCGATATCTGGAAAGTTGCCGTGAATACAGACGGAACTTTCGGTACACCTGAAAACTTAGGCAGACGGATCAATACGGAAGGGAATGAGCAATTTCCTTCGGTAACGGAAAGCAATACACTTTATTTTGCTTCAAACGGACACAAAGGACTTGGTGGATTGGATGTATTTGCAGCTGATTTAAACGGATCGGGACAACCATCTAATTTAGGTGCTCCGGTGAATACTGAAAAAGATGACTTTGCTTTTGCTTATAATGAATCGAAGAAAACAGCTTTTGTTTCCAGTAACCGCGACGGTGGAACAGGTGACGATGATATCTACATGGTTTTACCGGTTTGTCATTTGGATTTAGTGGCCGAAGTTCGCGATGTAAAAAGCGGAATCTCTTTGGCTGAAGCTAATCTGAGCATTTTGGATGAAAACAAAAACGTAGTTATTTCAGGATGGTCTAAGGAGAACGGTTCGGCCGATTTCCAATTGGATTGTGAGAAGAAATATGAAGTGCGCGTAAGCAAAACAGGTTATATAAGCAATACATTCCCATTGTCTGATACAAAAGGACAGGTTAAACTTACCGCTGATCTAAGCCCGGTTGAAGTGATTATCACAGAGAAAGAAGTGATTCTTGGAGAGGTTTATTTCGCGTATAATAAAAGTAATATTACTGAACAGGGGGCAGCCGAGTTAGATAAGCTGGTAGCAGTAATGAATGAGTACCCCAACATGGTTATTTTTGCAAAATCACATACAGATTCACGCGGTAACGATAAGTACAACATGAGCTTATCGGAGCGCAGAGCAAAATCTACCGTTCAATACATTATTTCAAGAGGAATTGCTGCTGACAGAATCAGTGGTAAAGGTTTCGGGGAATCTGAGCCTAAAGTTCTTTGTGGAGATACTTGTACGGAAGAAGAACACGCACAAAACCGTCGTTCTGAATTTATGATTATAAAAAAATAATTTTTTTTAATTGATTGGAAAAAGCAAGCCGGAAGGCTTGCTTTTTTGTTTAATACCTGATCTGGATTTTACAAACTGTGGCAAAATTTGAGAAAGAGTTTGTCCCGCGTATTTTATTTAAAATGTTTTTCTTTGCATTTTATAATTCAGTTCCTGATTGCAATAAATTTATCTCATGCGTTTCTTTCTTTTACCCTTATTTTTTTTATTAACCGGTTGTGACTTTTTTATGCCGGGCAAACAGATTCTTTTAAAGGTTGATGGTATCAAAAAAGCCGAATATTCTTTTAACGGTTCAGAACAATTGGAAGAAATCAATACATATTTTGATGATGGTAAAGAAGATGAAACTATTCAGTTTGATTATGCAAACGGAAAAATTGACCGTGTCTATGCTGTGGAAAGGGCCGAAGTGACCGATTTTTATCAGAATGCCCTGAAATACAACAATGAGTTGAGTAAATTTGGTATTAAGTTCTGTAATCCTTTGGTTGTGCCCGATGATCTGACTGATTTTTACTTTCTTTTGGTTACAATTCAGAAATTTGAAAAAGCAAAACATAACGGTCTTACGGTTTTCTGGGCAAAAAACACGAATGCAAACCTACAGTTTGTTTCACCGGCTACCAGCCGCTTCATCTCTACCAGTTCAAAAATTCATTATTTTGAATACGGAATTAACGCTGCAGGTTTTTTGGCCTATCAGGTTATACAGTTTGATAAAAGTGCCATGCGGATTACTTACCAGTATAAAAAGGGGCAATTGACCCATATTGGTTATTCTGTTATTTACAGTAACGGCGACACTGCTACTACAAACAGAAGCTATGAGTATATCGACTGGGATTTGCTGAATACCACAAAATAAATAGTTTTTTTAAACCTGTGGCAAAACCATTTTCAAAAACGAAATTGCCACAAAAAGTGTGGCAAATCCGTTTTCAGTTTTCTTTTTGCCACAGTTTTGTTAGAGCCATAGCTCATTCGCTTTGTAATTTTTCGGGAAGTAGGTGAGGTACTGTACCATGCGTGGACTCTGTCCGTGATTTGCCGTGGCGCAATGTGGCAGTGTTTGATGCCAAATGATAAAGTCGCCGGCTTCACCTGTGATGGGCACGAGTTCGGGAGTGAGTTGTTTAACGGCTTCTTCCCTTGGTGAAGGAGTTGGTTGAAGTTTCGTGAGCCATTCGTTAATCCGGTTATGAAAACCGGGCACACAATGAAACGCTCCTTCATGTGCTTCGCAATCACTCAAATATAACAAACCCTGAAAACCTTCTGGAATGGGTAATTGCAAACTCACGTCCCAGTGCAGACCACTTCCTTTGAATGTATGATGTTCATTTACCGGTGCGTTGAAACTCACTTTATCAATGGTTTTGAAAAGTTCGGTGGTTTGGTATAATTGTTCGTAAGCTCTCCTGATTTTTTGTGATTCACGGTTTTTATTCAATAACGGATGATCGGAAAAGTTGACCATCATGCCGCTTTGTTGTGGGTGCGGCTGGTACCAGGTTTCCTGTTCATTTGGATTCATTTCCAAAAAATCCCAAATCGCTTTTTGTGTTGCAAGACAATTTTCCTTCGGAATGGCATTTTTAATTAGGATATAGCCGTTTTGGTTCCAAAACCGCATATCGGCATCGCTCAATGTATTTTCGGTTTGTAAATCGCCTGCAGCATTGTTTTTTGAATCGTGTTGGGTTACCCAAAGCAGGAAAGTATTCAGATCGGGATTTTCAAAATGCAGGTATTGCAATGCATTTTCCAGACTGATGTTGTAACGGTACAAAATTTCGATTTCCTGATCCCAGGCCGACGATAGATCAGTTTCTTTTTTTATGGTACGTTTCCAGAGATTTTCAAGGTAGTGCTGCATTGGTTTTGGGTTTACTTAAAAGTAATATTTTCCTTTGGTACTGGATAAAAAAAATCCCGCACTTGCGGGATTTTTATATTTAAAACAAAGATGATCTTAGTTTACTACGATATCGTCGATTTGAACAGTTGTAGTTAATGTTGGTGTTCCTGAGTATTCAAAAACAAAATAACCGTTTCCTGTTATACCTGCCGGGATACTGTAAGTACCTGCAGAGTTAAATGCACTTTCAGATGCACCGGTCGCAGGATAAGTTATCCCTGTGAAACTTGAAGTAATGTTTATAAAATTATTTGTATTAACAGTACCACCCGGAGTATAGTTTGCTGCTGTTACATAATATACCTGTAAAGCAACTCCCTGATTGAATCTCATTTGCTCTTTGAACGTCATAGTGTTTGCAGCAGTAAAATCAACCGGAACAAAGAAATAAGTTTTAGCAGTTACACTTGTTCCGCTACTTCCGAAAGAAGTCATCTCAATACATTTTGTACCGGCACTTGTTTTAATCTGCCAGTATCTTGGACCAACAAATGCATCATTGATATACTTAGGAAAATTCGATTGGTTTGCAGCATAGCTTTCGAAGTTTTCAGTGAAAGCACCTGTGAATGTTGCAGAACCACCTCCGATTGCAGGTTGAAAATCTACTCTTGTGTTTGTTAACTTAAAGTCGTCTTCATTTCTCACCATGAATTGGAAGTCAGTTCCGAATTTAGTTAATACACCTCTGATTTTACCGTTTTTCATGTTAACGTTTTTCCCTGAAAAACTTGCAAATTTACTAACTCTTACAATTACAGTGTTTCCTGAAGCATCAGTAATGGTGTGGTTTGTTGCATCACCTAAATTGTTTAGCGTTGCATCAAAGTATTTTTTGCCATTAGATGCATCCGTAAATTGAACACCGTCTAATTCAATAAGCTTATTCAACAAGTTGTTGTTTTTAGCAGCTGTAATATTAGCCGGTTTCACTACGATATCTTCTTCGCTAACTGTAACGCAAGATGCTTTGATGATGTTTTTGAAATCTACACCCGCGATACGGCCAACATTGTCGTCAGTAGGAACTGTTGGTGTATCATTGTCATATAAAGAACCGATAACTGTTGAATTATCTTTAGTTTGATAATAAAGATCTTTCATTTTAACGAATACTTTACGTCCCGGTTCGAAGTAAGTGTATATGTTGTAAGCGTCAATAGGCATGCTGAATCCAACTGCACCGTCAACAGAAACAAAAGAAACGGACTTGTAAAAATTACCAGACTCATCGCTTGAGGTTACATAAGCTTCAATTACATCATCATCAGTCCAATGTTTGTAAGCAGCTGTAGCCGTAGATGTGATATCGACAACCTGTTTAGTTACCGGAATCGTTTCACATTCACCGTCTAAATTTGGAGCATCATAATGTTCTTCAACACAACTTACAGTTGCTGCTAAAAGTAGAGATGAAAGTAAAAAACCTTTAAAGTTTAATGTTTTCATATATTTTAATTATTTTCAAAAATTTTAATATTGTCTAATTGAAAAGTTGTTGTAGTACCAGCAGTTTTGTTACCAACATACTTAAATGCGATGCTGATGTCTTTGCCTTTGTAAGCGTTCAAATCGATATCACCGCTTCCTACGAAATCATCTACCTGAGCGGTAGGTAATATAGGATTTAATTCAACCCATGTCGCAGTAGCAATACCAGCTTGTGTTCCGTCGTAATTTTCAGAAATAAAAACTGAAAGGTTTTTCCCTGTCCAGCTTCTCGCTTTTGACTGGAAGTTAAACAACCAGTCTTTGCTTGCTGTAAGGTTTACTTTTGGTGTGATTAACCATACTTCGTCTGAAGATCCTGCAGCAGAGAAGAATGAAGAGAAATCAGCATATTTATTGTTGCTGAAAGAACGACTGTGCCATTTTCTTGTTCCGGCAGGGTTTACATTGAAATTTGACCATCCGGTTAAAGCAATGGCATTTTCTGTAGTCCCACTCCCGGCGATAGTACTTTCGAACCCTTCAAATAAAAGTACTTCTTTGATTTGGGGAATATCGAATTCTGATTCAGTATCACAACTTACAACCGATGCGGCTAAAGCTGTAAAAAGGAATATTTGTTTAATATATTTTTTCATAATAAGAACCATTAGAAGTTAATGTATAAGTTCACAAAATAAGTTCTTCCGTAACCATAGAAATACTTAGGACCGAAAGTTCTTACTCCACTTTGTAAATCTTCCTGAGCTGATGGGAAAGTAGCTTTTCTTGATTGCTCGAAACCACCAGTTTTGAAAACTTCGTCCAATACGTTGTTCACAGTAGCGAAGAAACCAAAAGTTGTTCCGTCCACTCTCCATGATTTACCACCAGATAAATTTAATAAATATAATTCATCCAGTTTTTCCTGTTGCAAGATTTTTCTAACTGAAGCTTCGTTAGCACCAGGATAAGAAACACCTGTACTGCTGTCGATTGTGAAGTTATTTGTTCTTAAAACGTTTGAAATTCCAATGTATGAATCGTCAAAATAGTTATAGTTAGCAGAAACGAACCAGAAGTGTGGGTCTCTGTATTCTAAACCAACTGAAGCCGCTTTTTGAGGCATACCGCCAACTCTGTATCCTTTTAAGTATGTTTTACCGAAATCTTCGATTGGATAAGTATTAGTTGGAGATGCAGCTGCATCATTGTTGATTCTTAATGTAGGGTTATTGTCGTAGATGTATTCTCCGTAAGAAGCTGCAGCACTTGCTTTAAGTGTTGAAGTAAATTGGTATTCCAATCCTAGTTCCCCACCGAAGTTCTTTTTGTTCATTCCGGTAACGATTTCACTTACGAAAGCATCTTCACTACCATCATTGGTGTCCTCATCAGCAATACCTTCACCAAAGAAGAACGCTACGTTAGTTGCATCCTGGATTTTAGAGTAGAATCCTGTAATTCTTGATTTGAATTTTGGAGTTCTGATGATGTAACTTGCATCAGCACTAGTGATTCTTTCGTCTCTTAAGTCTAAAGTTACATTGTTGTTCACACGTGCATTGGCAAATACGTTTCTTAAGCTAGGTGCTTTAGTCATGTAAACTCCGTTGAAATCCAATAAGTGCTGACTTGAAATTTTGTAAGTCATACCACCTTTGAATCCGAAGTTTTCAAAAATTTCTTTAGAACCTTTTCCGTATGAATTGTTGATGTAGTTTCCGTTTCTGAATAAACCTTCTCTTTGGTATTGTGTACGTGAGAATGTTTGTGCCAAATAGAAATCTGCTTTTTTGTAGTTGAATTTGAATTGTGAGAATCCGTCAAAAACAATTGCGTGTAAGTTATAGTTGTAACCGAAAGTTCCGTCTAAACCGATTTTAGCATCAGGATTGTTCATATCGTACTGTGCTTTGTCACCAGTGTAGAATGAGTCAGTGTTCAATACATAATCAGCACCTAATAAATCGATAACAGCTGCGTAATTGTGTGATTTTAATTTTCTGAAAGTAGCACCTGCATTCAAGCTGATGTTGTCAGATAATTGAGAATTGATGATTGAGTTAGCCGAAATCTGGGTGTCATCACTTCTTTGCTCGCTTTGGAAATAAGCAGCTTTGTGTTGTCCGTTTCCGTCAGCATCAGTTCTTGTGTTAGCCAGGTACATTTCTGTCCAGTTGATTTGACCTCCATTCATGAAAGCGGCTTTAAGACGGTCTGCTTCTGCATAATCAGGAAGCCATTGCCCTCCGCTTGAGTGGTAGTTTAAAGCGTAACTTGGTAAATTTCTGTAATAAGTTGGATCTGGATTGTTTCCGTAAGGGTATTCTAAACGTGTGTTTCCTACTGAACCTGTTTGGTATGCAAGGTTAGTGTTTAAAGTAGTTCTGTCGTTGAATTTCCAGTAATGGCTTAACATCATGATTGGTTCATTGATGTTTTTATCTCTTGAATTGCGTTTTCTGCCGTCTTGCCATCCCCAGTAAGAGTTGTATTTGAATCCTTTAAGGTCAATAACTTCCTGAGTGTTAGGAGAAGTTTTTCCACGGCTGTTTTGTGCGTAAATAGAAGTAAAGTTTAATGCATGTTTTTTTCCGAATCTTTTTTCAACACTTGCAAATAATGAATTTGCTGCATAATCTGTTCCTTCAAAGTGAGCTTCCTGAGCCCATCTTCTGCTGGCAGAAACGATGAATGCCCATCCGTCTTTGCTTAAACCTGAAGCATGGGTTCCCATAGCTCTCCAGTTGTAATTAGTGTTTGTTCCTGAGTATGATATTCTTGTTCCCGGTCTGTAGATAGATGCTCTGGTATTAATTTCCTGAGTTCCCAAGATACCTCCGAAAGTATAATCTGAAGGAGCAGAACCCATTGTGAATTCCTGATTACGTGTTGCATCATTTAATCCTCCCCAGTTACCCCATTGAGGTCTGTTGTCGTATAACTTGTTCATTACGATACCGTTGATCATTGTAGTACCGTATTCGTTGTCTAATCCTCTGATTCTGAAACGTGCACCACCCCAGTTAAAAGCGGCTGCCTGTTGATAAACATCACGTGAAGCCTGTAATAACCCGGAAGTACTTTCCGAACCACTGTTGTCATCACCTAGATCATTTTCAGTAATCGTAATTAAACTGATTTGTTGTTCAGTTGTCTGGTTGTCTTCTTCTAAAACCACTACACCTAAATCTAAAATCTGACCTGCCACAATTTCAACGGCAAGCATTTGTTCTTTGTAACCGTCACTCTTCACCTGAAGAATCTGGCTACCCAAAGCAACATTTTTGAATGTAAACTTACCATCCCTTCCTGTAACTTGGGTTAAATTGGTGTTTACGATTGATGTCACTACATTTTGTAAAGGATTTTGTGTTTTAGCATCTAAAACAACTCCCGATACACCAGTAGGTTGCTGAGCAAAAACAAAAAACGCATGTAATACAAATAATGTACTAATAACAAGTTTTTTCATAAATAAGTTTAAAAATTAATTCGAGTTTTCCTGCCCATTTTTCAAAAGCAGGGCGACAAATGTACACCTTTTAATAATATTATTTACTTTTGGCGCAACTTTTGTTATACATTTGACGAAAATTTTACATTGAAGACTATGAAGATTAAGAATTTTACTTTGCTGTTAATCATGTTAATAGCCTCTGTTGCAAATGGACAATCAAAAAAATATGCCGTCCATACCATTGCTTTTTACAACCTTGAGAATTTTTATGACACCATCAATGATCCGAACACTCGTGATGACGAATGGGTTTATACAAAACAATATCATGACAAAAAAGTAAGTAATATTGCGAGAGTTATTGCTGAACTTGGTTCAGGAGATAATGCTAATTCACCTACAGTAATGGGACTGTCTGAAGTTGAAAATAGAGGAATGCTTGAGGTTTTGGTAAAAGATCCTCAAATTGCTGAAAAGAATTACGGAATAGTACATTTTGATTCTCCTGACAGAAGAGGAATTGATTGTGCTTTTATCTATCAAAAAAACCATTTTACTCCTACAAGTTTTACAAACATTCCACTTTTAATTTATGAAGCGGATACAAAAGGACCTAAAAAAGAGAAGAAAGAAAAAGAAGAAGTTACTGATGATAAAAATGATTTTGATGAAGTAACAAAAAGAATTTATACACGTGACCAGATCTTAATGACCGGAAAATTAGATGGTGAAGAAGTGAGTTTTATAGTAAACCACTGGCCATCTCGTCGTGGAGGGGAAAAAGTGAGTGCTCCATTAAGAGAAGCGGCTGCTGCATTGAATAAAAGAATTATCGACTCGTTGCAAAGAATTAACCCAAGAGCTAAAGTTATTACGATGGGTGATTTGAATGACGGACCTTTCAATAAAAGTATAAAAGAAGTTTTAGGTGCTAAAGGGGATGTAAATGATGTTGAACCATTAGGATTATATAATCCAGCTGAGAAAATGTTGAACAAAGGAATTGGTACTTTGGCTCACCGCGATGCCTGGGATTTCTTTGATCAGATTATCTTCACTGAGCCATTGTTGCCTAAAAACAATGATTTTTCGACCTGGAAATACTGGAAAGCAGGTGTTTATAATAAGTCTTTCATGATCCAGAAAACAGGACAATATAGAGGTTATGGTTTGAGAAATTCAAAAGATGAACCCGGGTTTTCAGATCACTTCCCTTCTTATATTTACCTGATTAAAGAATTCAAATAAAACATAAAATCCCGACGAATCGGGATTTTTTATTTTATAACTTTACATAAAAAAAGATGTCTATAGCGAAGCCTTTCAATTTAAATCGATGGATTAAAGAAAACCGCCATCTTCTGAAACCGCCTGTTGCCAATAAAAACCTTTATGTGGATTCCGGAGATTACATCGTTATGATTGTTGGTGGTCCCAATGCCCGAAAAGATTACCATTATAATGAAACGGAAGAACTGTTCTACCAGTTGGAGGGTGAAATCACCGTTTATATCCAGGAGGACGGACAAAAGAAAGCCATGCAACTTTCCGCAGGCGATATGTACCTGCATCCGGCTAAAGTACCACATTCCCCGAACCGTACTGAAGGTTCGATCGGATTGGTCATCGAAAGAAAGCGTACCGAAGGGAAGGACGGCCTGTTGTGGTTTTGCGACAACTGCAACCATAAACTGCATGAAGTGTACTTCGGATTGGAAGATATCGAGAAAGATTTTCTACAACATTTCAAGGATTTTTATACCTCTAAAGAGAAAAGAACCTGCAAACAATGTGGTACGGTGATGGAGGCTGATTCCCGATTTATCAAGTAGCCATTTCCTGCTTTCCGTTTTAGTTTTCTTGTCAAATGTAAAAAATGTAAGTCCATCGCAAGAGCTCCTATTGTCGCTTTGCGATGTCCACAATTTTAGCATTTTACTTCGAAAAGCTATCACTTCACTCGAGCGCAGCGACTGACGGAGTAATCAGGGCTAAATATTCAAAAAAAAGCATACATTTGCACGAAATATAACAAATCAACTTAAAAAAGTTACAATGTCAACAATAGCGCAACAATTCGGAATTACCGAGGCCTTACAACAATTAGGCATTAAAGAAATAAACTTTGGAACTTCAACAGGTTCTAACTGGTTTGCTAATGGCGAAATCATCGAATCACACTCTCCGGTTAACGGAAAATTGATTGGAAAAGTACAAGCTTCTACAGAAGCAGATTACGAAAAAGTAATGCAGGCAGCTACTGAAGCGTTCAAAACGTTCAAAGTTATGCCGGCTCCAAAAAGAGGAGAAATCGTTCGTCAGTTTGGTGAAAAACTTAGAATTCACAAAGATGCATTAGGGAAATTGGTTTCTTATGAGATGGGAAAATCTTTGCAAGAAGGTTTAGGTGAAGTTCAGGAAATGATCGATATCTGTGATTTCGCAGTAGGTCTTTCGCGTCAATTACATGGTTTAACAATGCACTCTGAGCGTTTCGGACACAGAATGTATGAGCAATACCATCCACTTGGAGTAGTAGGAATCATTTCTGCTTTCAACTTCCCGGTAGCGGTTTGGGCTTGGAATACAGCATTAGCATGGATTTGTGGAGACGTTTGTGTTTGGAAAGCTTCAGAAAAAACACCTTTGTGTTCTATCGCTTGTCAAAACATCATCGCTGAAGTTTTAAA
This sequence comes from Flavobacterium amniphilum, assembly GCF_023634845.1. Lineage (GTDB taxonomy): Bacteria > Bacteroidota > Bacteroidia > Flavobacteriales > Flavobacteriaceae > Flavobacterium > Flavobacterium amniphilum. The sequence goes on from NZ_JAMLJL010000001.1 coordinate 413,879, forward strand.
AGAAAATAACTTACCGGAAGGTATCTCTTGTATCATCAATGGTGATTACAAAATAGGTGAATTAATGACGCACGATAAGAGAGTTCCATTGGTTTCTGCAACAGGTTCTACACGTATGGGTAAATTAGTAGCTCAGGCTTGTGCGGCACGTTTAGGAAACTCATTGTTGGAATTAGGAGGAAACAATGCTATTATTGTTACACCAGATGCTGATATCAAAATGACAGTTATCGGAGCGGTATTCGGAGCAGTAGGAACTGCTGGTCAACGTTGTACTTCTACACGTCGTTTGATTATTCATGAAAGTATTTATGATAAAGTAAAAGATGCAGTTGTAGCAGCTTATGGTCAGTTGAGAATTGGAAACCCATTGGATCAAAATAATCACGTAGGTCCGCTTATCGATACAGATGCGGTTGCGGCTTACAACAAAGCATTGGAGAAAGTAGTAGCAGAAGGAGGAAATATCATCGTTGAAGGTGGTGTACTTTCAGGAGAAGGATATGAGAGCGGTTGTTATGTAAAACCGGCTATCGCCGAAGCTCAAAATCATTTCGAAATCGTTCAACATGAAACATTCGCTCCGGTATTGTACTTATTAAAATACAGTGGAGATGTTCACAACGCTATTGAAGTTCAAAACGGAGTGGCACAAGGTTTATCATCAGCGATCATGACCAATAACTTACGTGAGGCAGAAGCTTTCTTGTCACATGCAGGTTCTGATTGTGGTATTGCTAACGTAAATATCGGTACTTCAGGAGCAGAAATCGGTGGTGCTTTCGGTGGTGAAAAAGAAACCGGTGGTGGACGTGAGTCAGGATCAGATGCTTGGAAAGTATACATGAGAAGACAAACCAATACCATCAATTATACTACTGATTTGCCTTTGGCACAAGGAATCAAATTTGATTTGTAATTAAAGATTTTGACTAGTCCTAAAATAACGATACAGGATTAATAATAGTAAAAATACATTTTTAGACAGAAGTAGCTTTATAGTTACTTCTGTTTTTTATTTCATAAGTTTTCATTTTAATGCTACTCTGTAAATGC
>NZ_JAMLJL010000010.1 GCF_023634845.1 Flavobacterium amniphilum
AAGAGGGAGATTTCTCATGCTTGTCATACCCTAAATGAGAATCCAATTCGCCATTAAGAATAGCCTCTAATCCACGCTTTTGTAGTTGGGCAAGAAAACCATTTAGGTCTTCGCCGGTTTTGAACTGCTTCAAAAAATCATCTGATAATAAATCTTCTTTTTTCATAAGACTGTGTAACATTTAAAATTAAACAAAAAAATAATGGGGTTTTAAAACCCCATTATTTTTTATACTTACACAGTTAGTGAGATACTACCAATGGCATGTTAGTTTTAAACAATATAAGATGCAAAATTATAAGTAGGGTTTTCTCTGTGGTTAGCAGACAAACTCCGTTTGTAGATATCTATAAATTTGCATCTTAATTGTTTAATTAAAGTTGTTTTTTATCATAGAATGCGCTATCGGTTTACAGAATTGTGTTATTGATTCTCTTTTAACTTTTCGATCGTATCCAATAACCATTTCTCATTTATGGATTCAGTTATTTTGTTTTGCGCTATTTGTTGTTCTAAAAGGGAGATGAAATCTTTGTCTTCAAAAGCTTCGATTGATTCGAGTAATAAAGAACCTAAATCATCAACTTTTAATAATTCATTTTTTAAAACTTCTTTTATGCCCGGGTCTTTTCGGGTAGCCAATCCAAAAATGGCTTCATATCTTACATCTTGTCCAGGTTCATCAATCCTGGCCCATAATGCCTTTCTTATTTCTTCGTTATCGGTTGAGATTTGTGCTCCAATGCCGAAAGTTGACCAGTTTCTGATATCAGCATCCTTGTCACTGCTGAGTTCAATAAGCGTTTCTATGGCTTTTATGTTTTCTATTGCAAGAAGCGCAAAAACAAGGCTGTATCTGATTTTGGCACTTCTGTGTCTTTTGTAGTTGCAGATAATATCAATCTGTTTGTTGGTCAGGTTATCGTTATTGTGCCCGATTCCGTAAAATATGGAGCTGATAACACTTATATCGGTTTCGGTTTTGAGCAGATTGAAATAAATTTTGAGGGTTTTCTCTTTATGTAATCTCGGATATCCGAATTGGGCCATGACATCGATACCGATGTTTTTTTCTTTAACTATTTTGGATTGCGTTAAAGAAACGCTTTTTGCATAGATGTCCTTTGTTTTGCGCTTTCTCAATTCGGTGATATAAGTCCAATAATTGCTGTCGCTTTTATTGTTCAAAAGCCTTTCAAGTATTTTTTCATTGGAATAAGAAGCAATTTTCATTGGTACAGATTTGCTATGAATTGGCTTGCAAATTTAGTGAAAGCATATAAAAAAATCCCCAACTACAATGTAATTGGGGATTCTTGTTTATAAAGGTTTTATTTTTTATTCATTCACTAAAACCCATTCGCCTGAAGCTAAAAGCGTTTCAGCTTTTTTGTACTTCATGGTTTCGGTTTTACCGCTCAATACGTGTTTGATCGTCACGTTATCGTTACGGTTGATTTTCGGTTGGTCACGCGTGATGGTTTCCGTTACGTGATGGTGTTGCGGTTGTGTTTGTCCCGCTTCACGTGCACGTTCTGCCTGTTCTTCCATATTCAATACTTCGTCTTTGCTTTCGTTGTATTGCTCACGGCGTACTTCTTCGTGTGCCTCCTGGATGTTGCTTTGTTGAGGTAAATCACCTTTGAACAAGAAAGAAATTACTTCTTTGTTGATACCGTCCAACATGCTTTTGAAAAGGTTGAAAGCTTCAAATTTGTAAATCAATAATGGGTCTTTTTGCTCGTGAACTGCTAATTGAACTGATTGTTTCAATTCGTCCATTTTGCGTAAGTGTTTTTTCCATGCATCATCCACAATGGCCAATGTGATGTTTTTCTCAAAATCAGCCACTAACTGTCCGCCTTGTGATTCATATGCTTTCTTCAGGTCGGTTACCACATTCAAGGTTTTAATACCGTCTGAGAAAGGAACGATGATTCTTTCGAATTGGTTGTTCGGGTTTTCATATACGTTTCTGATGATCGGGAAAGCTTCTCTGGCATCTCTTTCGTTTTTAGACTGATAGAATTCCGTCGCAGCTTTGTAGGCTTTACCTGCGATTTCGATTTCCGATAATTTATTAAAATCTGCTTCTGAAACCGGAGAAGTGATTGATAAGTAACGGATTAATTCGAATTCGAAGTTTTTGAAATCCTTGCTTAACTTATTTTTTTCAGCGATGTTTTCACATACGTCGTAAATCATGTTAGCGATATCCAGTTTCAAACGTTCTCCGTTCAAAGCGTGACGGCGACGTTTGTAAACCACTTCACGTTGTGAGTTCATAACGTCATCATATTCCAATAAACGCTTACGGGTACCGAAGTTATTTTCTTCCACTTTTTTCTGTGCTCTTTCGATGGACTTCGTCATCATGGAATGCTGGATCACTTCACCTTCTTTCAATCCCATTCTGTCCATAACTTTAGCCACACGGTCAGAACCGAATAAACGCATTAAGTTATCTTCCAATGAAACGTAAAACTGTGAACTTCCCGGATCTCCCTGACGTCCTGCACGACCACGTAACTGACGGTCAACACGACGTGAATCGTGACGTTCCGTACCGATGATGGCTAAACCACCAGCCGCTTTTACTTCGTCAGTCAATTTGATGTCGGTACCACGACCCGCCATGTTTGTAGCGATGGTTACAACTCCGGGTTTACCTGCTTCGGCAACAATTTGCGCTTCCTGCTTGTGCATTTTAGCATTCAAGACATTGTGTTGGATACCTTTCATCTTAAGCATACGGCTCAAAATTTCAGAAATCTCAACCGATGTTGTACCAATCAATACCGGACGTCCTTCCGCTACTAATTGTTGTACATCTTCTGCCACAGCGTTGAATTTCTCACGTACCGAACGGTAAATTAAATCTTCCTTGTCTTTACGTGCGATTCCTCTGTTTGTAGGGATTTCAACAACATCCAATTTATAGATTTCAAAGAACTCCCCGGCTTCGGTAACTGCCGTACCGGTCATTCCTCCTAATTTGCTGTACATACGGAAATAGTTCTGTAATGTAATGGTTGCATAGGTTTGGGTTGCGTCTTTGATTTTTACATTTTCCTTCGCTTCGATAGCCTGGTGTAAACCGTCTGAGTAACGGCGTCCGTCCATGATACGTCCTGTTTGTTCGTCAACGATCAGTACTTCGTTTTCCATGATCACATACTCCGTATCTTTTTCAAATAGGGTATAGGCTTTCAATAATTGCGTAAGTGTGTGGATACGCTCGCTTTTTACAGAGAAATCAGCAAATAAAATTTCTTTTTGTTCTGCCTCTTCTTCTTTTGATAATCCTGCTTTTTCGATGCGTGCGATTTCAGTTCCGATATCTGGAAGTACGAAGAATTTATCATCTGTAGTTTTGGATAATTCCTGGATACCGGCTTCTGTTAATTCCACCTGATTGTTTTTCTCTTCGATAACAAAGTATAAAGCCTCATCTACTTGTGGCATTTTACGGTTGTTATCCGACATGTATTCATTTTCTGTTTTCTGAAGAATTTGTTTTACACCTTCTTCCGATAAGAATTTAATTAAAGCTTTGTTTTTTGGCAATGCACGGTGTGCTCTCAATAATTGGAAACCTCCGTCTTTAGCATTTCCTTCTTTGATTAATTTTTTAGCTTCGGTTAAGAATCCGTTTGCCAGTTGGCGCTGAATTCCTACCAAAGATTCGATTTTCGGTTTTAATTCATTGAATTCGTGACGGTCACCATCTGTGATCTGGCCTGAAATGATCAACGGAGTACGCGCGTCATCGATTAATACTGAATCGACCTCATCGACGATTGCAAAATTGTGTTTGCGTTGTACTAATTCAGCCGGTGAGTGCGCCATGTTATCACGCAGGTAGTCAAAACCGAATTCGTTATTTGTACCGTAAGTGATATCAGCTTCGTATGCTTTGCGGCGTGAATCAGTATTCGGTTGGTGGTTGTCGATACAGTCAACATTCATACCGTGGAACTCGAATAATGGCGCTTTCCATGTGCTGTCACGTTTGGCAAGGTAGTCATTCACGGTTACTAAGTGAACACCGTTTCCTGTAAGTGCGTTAAGGTATAATGGAAGAGTTGCCACTAATGTTTTACCTTCACCCGTTTGCATCTCTGCAATTTTACCCTGGTGTAAAACCACACCACCGATCATTTGCACATCGTAGTGGATCATGTCCCAAGTAATGGCTTTTCCGGCAGCATCCCAAGAGTTAGCCCAAACTGCCTGATCGCCTTCAAGACTAACGTATGCTTTAGTAGCCGAAAACTCTCTGTCTTTAGCAGTAGCAGTAACTTTTACCTGAGCGTTTTCTTTAAAACGGCGAGCCGTTTCTTTCACTACTGCAAAAGCTTCCGGTAGAATTTCATTTAAAGTTTTTTCAGAGATTTCGTAAGCTTCTTTTTCAAGTTTATCGATTTCGTTGTAAATGTCTTCACGTGCATCAACATCTGAAATGTTTTCCACTTCCAATTTTAAAGAAGCAATTTTAGCATCCTTTTCAGAACGGGCCTGTTTTATTTTTTCTTTAAATTCAGTTGTCTTCAGACGTAAATCATCGTTTGAAAGTGCTTGTAGTGCACCTTCGAATGATTTTATTTTATTGATAATAGGCTGGATCGCTTTAACATCGTTTTGCGATTTATCACCTAAAAAAACTTTTAATATACTGTTTACGAAACTCATAACGGTTTTGTTTAAATGTGTGTAAAAATAACCAAAAAAAAAGTCTCATATGAGACTTTTTCAGTAGGTTTTATGATTAATATTCATCCTCGTTCCAAAGATAATCTTCGTCTGTTGGATAATCTGGCCAAATTTCTTCCATAGACTCATAGATCTCTCCTTCATCTTCGATAGATTGCAGGTTCTCTACTACTTCCAGTGGAGCACCAGTTCTAATGGCATAGTCGATTAATTCGTCTTTTGTAGCAGGCCAAGGAGCATCACTTAAATACGATGCTAATTCTAATGTCCAATACATCTTTGTAAAATTTTTAATTTATGCAAAAATAATTTTTCTACTTAAAAAATCAAGTTTTTTTTGATTTATTTTCAATTGTTTTTAAGAACGTCTTTTTTGGTTTTCCATTGAGGCTTACAGTATTTAGCAAACTTATGGGGTAAACCGGTAAGACCAACGCAAGGTTACTTTCTAGGGATCCATTGCACCTCGTTGGCTTGGACGTCATGTGACAACTTCCGTGCCAAGACAAAAAGATAGTCAGAAAGTCGGTTTAAATACTTCAAAACTAACTCGTCGGTGGGTTCCAATTCATGTAAATGTGTCGCTAAACGTTCGGCACGACGGCAAACACAGCGTGCAATATGACAATATGACACGGTTGTGTGACCTCCGGGCAGTACAAAGTGTGTCATGGGAGGAAGTGCTTCTTCCATAGTATCGATTTCTTTTTCCAGATATTCAATATCCGATTCGATTATCCCAAGATTTTGCAGACGTGGCTGTCCGTTTTTAAGTGTTTCTTTTTCAGGTGGTGTGGCCAAAACGGCTCCAAGAGTAAAAAGACGGTCCTGAACTTCAATCAATACGGTTTTGTAAAGCGGATTTATTTCCTGGTCACGGATGAGTCCGATGTATGAATTCAATTCATCAACTGTTCCGTAGCTTTCAATGCGGATATGGTGTTTTGGAACACGTGTACCTCCAAATAACGCTGTGGTACCTTTGTCTCCTGTTTTGGTATAAACTTTCATTTTAGTTTTTTGAATTAGCCATTAAACATAATTAATGCACACAAATTTAATGTATTAATTCCAATATTGACTGTAGAAATCTTTCGTGGGCACCTTCACTTAAGTTAAAGTATAAGTCGGGTTCGATGCATTCGATTTCCATTAAGTGTAGTTCACCGTCCATGATGATTCCGTCAACTCTGGCGTACAGCAGGTCTGATTGGAATGTTTCTACTACTTTTTGTGCCTTGGCAATTAATTGGTTGTCAGGATTGATCAAAGAATATTTTCCGCCATATTGCACCTGAATCCTGAAATCGCCTTCCAATGGTTTTTTATTGATGCAGTGTGAGAATTTTTTATTGAAGAAAATAAATGAAGTTTCTCCTAAAGAATGTATTTCGGGAATGAATTCCTGCAGCAGAAGTTCCTTTTCTGAAGCAATCGTTTTGTATTCTTGGTTTATGTTTTCAAGATCTTTCTTTTCAAAAACGGCAGTTTGGTAAGCTCCGCCTGAAAAGGCCGGTTTAATTACTGCTTTTTGCCAGTGTGAAGGAATGATGGCAGAAAGATTCAGTTGTTCCGTTTTATCAATGAAAACAGTCGGAATAATTTTAATTCCCTGTTTTTCCAATTCACGTAAGTAGAATTTATGCTTATTCTGTTTGATGACTTCAATGGAATTCAGGCATTTGATATTGAGATTTTCAATGTGCTCCAGCCAGTTGTTGAATGCTGTTTCTTTTTCAAAATAATCCCAGGTATTACGGAAAACCAGATAATCGAATTGTGTCCAGTCGATTGATTTATCATCCCAGACAGCGGGAACCGCTTTTATGTTGTAATTGGCTAATAGAGGAATCAATTGTTGGTCGGCCGGTAATAAATCAGGAAGATTTTTACAGGTAAGTAAAGCAATGTACATTTTTGTTGGAATAAACTATTTATTTTTTGAATCGGTTTCAATTAATCCGTCACGCAAACGAATTACACGATGGGCATGTGAAGCGATATCTTCTTCGTGCGTAACCAGTATAACTGTATTTCCGTTAGCATGGATTTCACCGAAAAGCCTCATGATTTCTTCAGATGTTTTACTGTCCAGGTTACCGGTTGGCTCATCGGCTAAAATAATTGACGGATGATTGACCAATGCTCTTGCAACGGCAACACGTTGGCGCTGTCCTCCTGAAAGCTGGTTTGGTTGGTGATCCATACGGTCGCCTAATCCTACCTGTTCAAGTACTTCGGTTGCTCTTGTTTTCCGGACCGTTTTCGGGTGACCGGCGTAAATCATCGGTAGTGCCACATTGTCAAGTGCTGTCGTTCTAGGTAATAAGTTGAATGTCTGGAATACGAACCCAATTTCTTTATTGCGTATTTCTGCCAGTTCATTATCGACCATTTTACTAACATCTTTTCCATTGAGAATGTATGTTCCGGAAGTAGGAGTGTCCAGACAACCCAAAAGATTCATCAGGGTTGATTTTCCGGAACCTGACGGACCCATAAGTGCAACATATTCCCCTTTGTTGATTTCCAAATCAATTCCTTTCAGAACATTGATGGTTTCACTGCCCAACTGGAAATCACGTTTGATATTGGTTATTTTGATTAACGGACTTGACATTTTTAGCTAATTATAAGATTCTAAAATTAGTATAAAGAAAGCAGATATTGTTACAAATGATCCGACGAATTAAGAATTGTGTAACAATCGTGGATAATTGTATAAGAGGCTGGAGTTATAATTGTAATACTTTTACTTTATAATTTTAAAATGAAACATCATGAAAACCAGGAATTTGTTTTTAGGTTTAGCAATAGTTGTTTTAGGATTTGCATCTTGTAAAGATGAAAAAGAAACAGAAGCTAAAAAAATGGTTGAAGCCTATATCGTATATGTGGATTCACTCGATAATATGACAGTTGAAGATGCCCAGACGAATTGGGCGGCAATCGATGCAGAATATCAAATTAAAGAAGACAACGTGGAAAGTGCTTTGAAAGATTTAAGCGGAAGTAAAGATGCCGAGTTGAAAGTGAGTAAAGGAAAAGAGAAGTATGAAATGTTGAAAACCGAAGTTGAGGCCGTTAAAGCAGCAGCTAATGTTGCGGTTTTGAGTCCGAAACAAAAAATGCGTAATGCATTGTTCGGAGAAGGGAAAATTGGGGACGATATGAATTTCAACTGGGTAAATAAAGATAATATCCATAGTGTCTACCAACAATTCGTTCATACTGTAGAAAATAATAAGGACAGTTATTCGCGTGAAGACTGGGATGAGATCAAAACGATGTATGAAGCGCTTGACAGCAGAAAGAACACGGTCGAAAAAGAAGGTTTGTCCTCTGAAGACAACCGTAAAATTGCCGGTTTGAAATTGAAATTTGCACCGATGTACCGATTAAACAGAATGGGTGCCAAATCTGAGGAAATGAAAGAAGCAAAACAATAGCCCGTTCGTTACTAAATGAAAAAGACAATTAGGAATAATTGTCTTTTTTTATGTCCGGATCACAAAATGTTCCTTTTCCTGTTCGTAGCGGAAGAAAACCAATCCCCATTGAAAAGTATCAATGGTGACCGTAACTTTCGGGTGGTTTTTAATAATTTTCCAGGCTTCTTCCATTGCTGAAGACCAATGAATGTCGTCGAAAATCCAAACGGTTTCGTTTGTAACTGTTGGCAAAAGCCATTCAAAATAATCCAAAGTGGCTTGTTTGGAATGGTTGCCGTCAAAATAAATTAAGTCGAAGGTCGAAGGTCGAAGATCAAAAGTTTTTAAATAACCTGAAAATTCAGTTACTTCAGATTTGATATTGCTTAAGTTATATCTCCGGAATTGTTTTTGTGCAATCCCTGATGTTTCCGGACAGCCTTCAAGGGTTGTGATTGCTGCATTTTGGTTTCCAAGGGATAGGGCAGAAGTGGCTAATCCCAAAGAAGTTCCTATTTCCAAAACTGATTCCGGTTGGAAATAATTGACAATCCTGTATAATAGCTCTGCTCTTTTTTGAGTGATTCCGGCGGTTTGTGCAATTTTGGATATCTGGCGTGTATTCGATTTGAAAACACGGGAACCTGCGCCGAAATCGGTTACTTCAATAGTGTTTGTATTCTCCAGAAGCGATTTCCGGTAATTCTTTAAAATGGAATACGCCGAATAATGCTTTTTATCGTAAAAACATTTGGTAACCAAATCAAATACAAACGGCGAATGCACTCCGTGTTGGTTTTTGGAGTTCCAGAGAAATTTTAGATAGGATTTGATTATTTGAGACATATTTGAATTAATTGGTAATTATTAATTATCATTAAAATGGCTAATTACTAATCACTCTTTACTAATTACTTGTTTACCCTTCCATTTTAGCACTCAATTCAAACCAACGTTCTTCCTTTTCTTCCATTTTTTTGATGAAGTTTTGCAATTCGTTTGCTTTCTTCTCGATATCGGCATCGGCTACTTTTCCTTCTGAAAATAAAGCTTCGATTTCTTTTTTTCTGAATTCCAGGTCTTTGATTTCACGTTCAATTTTCTGGAATTCCTTTTGTTCGTTAAAAGACAAACCTGATGTGGTTGGGTTGTTCTGTTTCCAGTTTACTTTTTCCTTGTTTTCATCTTTTACGGGTTCGATACTGTCTTCATAAGCTCTGAAATCAGAATAGTTGCCCGGGAAATTTTCGATTTCCCCTTCACCTCTGAAGACAAAAAGGTTATCGACGATTTTATCCATGAAATAACGGTCGTGTGAAACAACTAAAAGGCATCCGGGATAATCCAATAAGAAGCTTTCCAGGACATTAAGGGTTACAATATCAAGATCATTAGTGGGCTCATCCAGAATCAGGAAGTTCGGGTTTTGGATTAAAACGGTACATAAATACAAGCGTTTCAATTCGCCACCACTTAATTTTTCAACATAATCGTATTGCTTTTTGGAGTCGAATAAGAATCGTTCCAATAATTGAGAAGCCGAAATAATACGTCCTTTGGCTAACGGAATATATTCACCATATTCTTTAATGATGTCGATAACGCGTTGTCCGGGTTTTGGATTAATACCACTTTGGGTATAATAGCCAATTTTAATGGTGTCACCTTTAATTACTTTTCCGCTGTCTAATGGAATGGTTCCGGTAAGTAAGTTCAGGAAAGTAGATTTACCGGTTCCGTTTTTCCCGATGATACCAATTCGCTCCCCGCGCTGAAAATCGAAGCTGAAATCTTCTAAAATAATTTTGTCGTTGAATTTTTTGGAGATTTTATGAAGCTCGATGATTTTGGTTCCCATGCGCTCCATGTTAATTTCCAGTTCGACAACATTTTCTTTACGACGGCTCTGTGCTTTTTCTTTAATGACATAGAAGTCGTCCTGACGTGACTTTGATTTGGTTGTGCGCGCTTTCGGCTGGCGGCGCATCCATGCCAATTCTTTTACGAATAAGTTTTTGGCTTTATCGATACTGGCATTTTCAGAAGTGATGCGCTCTTCTTTCTTCTCTAAATAATAAGAATAATTTCCTTTGTATTGGTATAATTTCCCGTTGTCCAATTCAATGATTTCGTTACATACACGTTCCAGAAAGAAACGGTCGTGCGTTACCATGAACAATGTGATGTTTTCTTTGGCAAAATAACTTTCCAGCCATTCGATCATTTCAAGGTCCAAATGGTTGGTTGGCTCATCCAGAATCAATAAATCCGGACGGTTAATCAATATAATGGCTAATGAAAGTCGTTTTTTTTGTCCACCCGAAAGATTTTTGACTTTCAGTTTGAAATCTTCCAGTTTCAGTTTGAATAAAATCTGTTTGAACTGTGTTTCAAAATCCCAGGCATTATGGCAGTCCATGTCGTCGAAAGCTTTTTGGTAGGCTTCTTCGTCTTCCGGATTTTCAAGCGCTTTTTCGTATTTTTCAATTACTTTCAGGGTTTCATTATCGGATGCGAAAATACTTTCCTCAATTGTCAGTTCGTCCTGCAGGTTGTGATCCTGGGAAAGAAAAGCCATTTTGATTTCTTTACGGATTACAACCTGACCGGTATCCGGCTCGTCTTCACCGTTAAGGATTTTCATGATACAGGTTTTCCCCGAACCGTTTTTGGCAATGAAAGCGATTTTCTGGTCTTTGTTGATCCCGAATGAAATGTTTTCGAACAAAGTGCGTTCGCCAAAAGACTTTGATATATTTTCTACTGATAAGTAATTCACCGTCGTAATTTTTTTTGCAAAAGTAATCTTTTGGATTGAGTTAGCTAAGCGGAAATAAAAAAGCTGTCTAAAAAGACAGCTTTGAGGTTATTTAATGATGTCAACTTCAATGTGACTGTCATTATGGATTTTGATGAATGCTTTTGTGTAATCTTCTTTTTTGGCCAAATGTGGATTTTCCAAAAACTTCTGTGGATTGACAGCCATTAGCGGATACCATGTACTTTGAACTTGAATCTGGATTTTGTGTCCTTTTTTGAAGGTGTGCAATACATCCTGTAATCTGAATTTAACCTGCGTAGGTTGGTTAGGTGTCAAGGATTCCGGTTTTTCAAAGCTGTTACGGAAGCGTGCCGGCATGATTTCACTGCGTACCATTTGGTGGTAATTTGCATATAAAACATTTGGTTTGTCAGTATTTTGTGGTTCGTCCAACGGATATACATCAATCAGTTTAACCACAAAATCAGCATCAGTTGATGATGATGAAATATTCAAATAGGTCATTATTTCTCCTCCAAGGGTAATGTCGTCCGTTAAATAATCTGTGGTGAAACTTACAACATCCGGACGGTTTTCGGCAAATCGTTGGTCTTCACTCATGTAGTTCTTAGGAGTAAATCCGTTGTATTCGGCATAATTCAAACTACTGGGTACAGGTTTGTTCGGATCGCTGAAATATTCGGAAATTCCATTGTTGTCCGGTTTGGAATTAGATAATTTGCCGTTTTCGGTTAGATAGAAGTTAAGTTTTGTAGTATTTTTAGGTGGCCAGCTTGTGAATTCATTCCATTGTTTTTTACCGGTATCAAACATAAAAGCTTCGGGTAAAGCAACGGCTTCTTTCGAATTGCCTTTTAAGTAATGATTGAAAAATTTTCTTTCGATATTTTTCTGAAAAAAAGTAGATATACTGTCTCCGAAATAAATGTCATTATGATAATGTTTTCCTTTTTCTATAGCCCATGCACCATGTGAAAACGGCCCCATAACAATCGTGTTTTGTGTTTTTGGATTGTTTTTTTCAATGGTTTTGTAAATGTTTAACGGTCCGGTTAAATCTTCCGCGTCAAACCAACCGCCAACCGTCAACACGGCATGTTTAATGTTCTTTAGATGTGGTATAAGGTTTCTTTTTTGCCAGAAAGTGTCATAATTCGGGTGATTGATGATTTCCTGCATGAAAAAATTGTCTTTGTAGTATTTGTCAGAGGCTTCTTTTAAAGTGCCCAGGTTATTGTATAATACAGAGCCGTCCGTTGAAGGAGACTTGATCATTTGGTTTTCAAACCAATGATTTTCTCCAGCTTTGTTTTTTTGAATACCGAAAACAGGAAAGGTTTTAAAGTATCCCATTAAGAATGCACCATTATGGTGGAAGTCATCAAAAAAGAAATCGGAAACCGGTGCTTGCGGAGAAGATGCTACTAAAGCCGGATGATTGGCTAATGTACCAACTGCTGTATAAAAACCAGGATATGAAATCCCATATTGGCCAACCTTTCCGTTATTGTTAGTTATGTTTTTGATTAACCAGTCAACCGTGTCATAAGTATCTGTACTTTCATCCACATCTTTTTTTGATTTGTGTTCAACTTGCGGTGTCATATTAGTGAAAGTGCCTTCGCTCATGTATCTGCCACGTACGTCCTGAAGTACGAAAATGTATTTGTCTTTTTCCAAAAAACTGTTTGGGCCAATATATTTGCCGAATTTGTTTTCACCATATGGGGCAACACTATAACAGGTGCGCTCCATCAGTATAGGGTATTTGTTTGTTTTTGAAATGTCTTTGGGAATGTAGATACTGGTGAAAAGCCTTACGCCGTCACGCATGGTGATGTAGACTTCTTTTTTATTGTATTCGTTTTCAATTTGAGTCTGGGAAAAACCACTTAAGCTAAATAAACAAAGTGAGATTTTGGCAATGAATTTCATGTTTGAATTTTTTTGTCGAAGTTATTAATAAAACCGGACAAAGATTTAATCTTGCGTTAATTTCTGAAATTTCCTATTAATGGTTATTTTCGCACTATGCAATTATCAGTTATTATCCTGAATTATAATGTCAGTTATTTTTTGCGTCAATGCGTTTTAAGTGTATTAAAAGCACTGAAAGGTGTTGATGGTGAGCTGATTGTGGTTGATAACGATTCACAGGACGATAGTTGTGAGATGATGAAACAGGTGTTTCCGGAAGTTCAACTGATTGAAAATAAGGCTAATGTCGGTTTCCCAAAAGGGAATAATATAGGTGTGGCTTTAGCAAAAGGGGAATATCTCTGTATTTTGAATCCTGACACCGTAGTGGCTGAAGATACATTTGCTAAAATACTGGAATTTGCAAAATCAAAGCCGGATTTAGGCATTGCTGGCTGTAAACTTATAGACGGCACAGGTAATTTTCTTCCCGAATGTAAACGAGGAGTGCCGACTCCCTGGGTTGCGTTTACAAAAATCATGGGATTGTATAAGTTTTTTCCGAAATCAGGACTTTTTAATCAATACTATGCACAGCATTTAAATGACAATCAAACCGGAAAAGTTGATATTCTGGTGGGTGCTTTTATGGTGATGAAAAGGGATTTGTATCTGGAAGTTGGCGGATTTGATGAAAATTGTTTCATGTACTCAGATGATATCGATTTGAGTTATTTGGTATTGAAAAGCGGTAAATCCAATTATTATTACCATGATACTTCAGTGATCCATTATAAAGGTGAAAGTACTGTCCGTGACGGAACTTACATGAAGCGTTTCAGGGAAGCCATGCAGTTTTTCTATAAAAAGCATTTTGGCGGCTCGGTCGTGTTTGATGTATTGATGTGGCTCGGATCTTTTGCTTTTGCTCTGATGAAGAAAAATCAGGCAGGGCAAATTTCCTTGGATATTGATGAGTATGTTTTGTTTTCTGCGAATGAGAATTTGAGGAATAAAATAGAAAATCAATTGCAAAAAAAGGTGACCCGTATTGCTGATATTGATGAAAATGCGTTATTTTCGCATCGAAATTCTGCCAAAAAGCATGTGGAAATTCTTTTGGATAACCATAGTTTTTCGTTTAGAAGAATAATTGCTTTTATGGAGCAAAACAAGAACAAGGGCTTTACTTTCAAAATCATTCCCGGAAATGCATCCTATTGTATAGGAAGTAATAGTAGTAATGATAGAGGTGAAATCATTGAAATCAAGTAAAAAATTACATTTTGTAAAATTATAAATCAAAATAATTAGTAATTTTGCAAACCAAATTAGAAAACACAACTTTAGTTTAAGAATATGGCAAAGTTCGAATTGAAACTGCCCAAAATGGGAGAAAGTGTTGCGGAAGCAACGGTAACCAACTGGTTGAAAAAGGTTGGCGATAAAATTGAAATGGATGAAGCGGTGCTTGAAATTGCTACAGATAAGGTAGACAGTGAAGTGCCTTCGGAAGTAGCAGGAACACTGGTAGAAATTCTTTTCAACACCGATGATGTTGTACAGGTAGGTCAAACTATTGCTATTATTGAAACTGAAGGCGGTGCGGTTGTTGAAGCTTCTAAGGCTGAAACAGTAGCTGCTCCAGTGGCTGAGGTTGTAAAAACGGTTGAAGCTGCTCAGGAAACTGTTGCGCCGGCTGATTTTTCAGGTTCTGATAAGTTTTTCTCGCCATTAGTGAAAAACATTGCTAAAGAAGAGGGTGTTTCGGTAGCTGAATTAGAATCAATTCAAGGTTCAGGTAAAGATGGCCGTGTTAATAAAGAGGATTTATTAAACTATATTAAAAATAGAGGCAGCAAACCTGTTGCTTCAGCTGTTGAAGCTCCAAAAGTTGTGGCTGCTCCGGTTCAAACATCTACACAGGCTGTTCCGGTTTCGGTTAATGGTGCTGATGAGGTTGTGGAAATGGACAGAATGCGTAAGTTGATTTCAAAATATATGGTGGAATCAGTGCAAACATCTGCACACGTACAATCGTTTATCGAGGTGGATGTGACGAACATCGTGAAATGGAGAGATAAAGTGAAAAATACTTTCGAAAAGAGAGAAGGTGAGAAGTTGACTTTTACTCCAATCTTCATGGAAGCTGTTGCGAAAGCATTGAGAGATTTCCCTGGAATGAATATTTCGGTAGAAGGTGAATATATCGTTAAAAAGAAAAATATTAATTTAGGTATGGCGGCTGCTTTACCAAACGGAAACTTAATCGTGCCGGTAATTAAAAATGCTGATCAATTGAATTTAGTTGGTATGGCAAAAGCGGTTAATGATTTAGGTAACCGTGCCAAAGCCGGTAAATTGAAACCGGATGATACGCAAGGCGGAACTTATACAGTAACGAATGTAGGTACTTTCGGATCTGTTTTCGGAACGCCAATCATCAACCAGCCGCAAGTTGGAATCCTGGCTTTGGGTGCGATCAGAAAAGTGCCTGCAGTTATTGAAACTCCGGAAGGTGATTTCATCGGAATCCGTCAGAAAATGTTCTTGTCGCATTCTTATGATCACAGAGTTGTTGATGGTGCTTTAGGTGGAAGCTTCGTAAAACGCGTTGCTGATTATTTAGAGGCTTGGGATATTAATAGAGATATTTAATCTAAAATCATAGCATAAAAGAACCACGCGAGTTGCGTGGTTTTTTTATATTTGCATATCATTTAAACAAACATGGAATTAAAATTAAACAGGCCTATTTGCTTTTTCGACTTGGAAACAACGGGTATCGATGTAGCCCGTGACCGGATTGTAGAAATTGCTATCGTTAAAATTTATCCTAACGGAAATAAAGAAAGTAAAACATGGTTGGTGAATCCAACTATTCCAATTCCGCCTCATGCTACTGCTGTTCATGGTATTTCAAATGAAAAAGTGGCAAATGAACCTACTTTTAAGGAATTGGCTTCACAAGTGCATAATATGATTAAGGATTCGGATCTTGCCGGATTTAATTCAGATCGTTTTGATATTCCGTTACTGGCGGAAGAATTATTGCGTGCTGAGGTTGATTTTGATATGAAAAACAGGGTTTCGGTAGATGTTCAGACGATCTTTCATAAAATGGAAGAAAGAACGTTAAGTGCGGCCTATAAGTTTTATTGCGGTGAGATTTTGAATAATGCACATAGCGCTGCTGCAGATACAGAGGCAACATATGAAATATTAAAAGCACAGTTGGAACGTTATCCTGAGCTTGAAAATGATATGAAAGCCTTGTCGGAATTCACAACCCGTAAAAAATTTGTTGATTTTGCCGGTTTTATAGCTTTAAATGCAGAAGGTCAGGAGATTTTTACGTTCGGAAAACATAAAGGTGCTTTGGTAGAAGAAATTCTGGAGAAAGAACCGGGGTATTTCGGATGGATTCAAAATGCTGACTTTCCCTTGTATACCAAAAAAGTCCTGACAGGAATTAAATTGAGAAAATTAAATACAAAACAGTAATTGGTAATGAGTAATTAGTGATTGGCAATGTTTTGCTAAGCTAGTTACTAATCGCTAATTACTAATCACTAAAAAAAATGAAAATAATCTGTATAGGTCGTAATTATGCTGACCATGTATCGGAGCTGAATAATGAAAGGCCAAGCGAACCGGTTGTTTTTATGAAACCGGATACAGCTGTGTTGCCAAAGCAATTTCCTTTTGTGATACCCGAATTCAGTAGTGATGTGCATCATGAAGTAGAAATTTTGGTTAAAATCAACAAGGTAGGGAAGTATATTGATCCTAAATTTGCGCATAAGTATTATGACGAAATTGGTTTGGGAATCGATTTTACAGCGCGTGATCTTCAGACTCAGCTAAAAGAGAAAGGTTTACCTTGGGAAAAAGCAAAAGCATTTGACGGTTCAGCGGTAATTGGTGACTTTTTATCGAAAAAAAGATTTAATTCATTAGAAAATCTTAACTTTGAGTTAAGAAATAACGCACAAGTGGTTCAGAAAGGGAACACGGGTATGATGCTGTGGAAAATAGATGAGTTGGTCGCTTATGTTTCACAGTTTTTTACATTAAAAACGGGTGATGTTATTTTTACGGGAACCCCGGCTGGTGTGGCAAAAGTTAATCCTGACGATGTTTTGGAAGGATATATTGAAAATGAACAAGTATTTAAGATCCAGGTAAAATAATGGCGATACACTATAATTTAGCAAAAGTTTACGCAATTTCAGATGACGATAAAGATTTCGTTTTACAAATCATTAATTTGTTTGTAGATGAAGTGCCAAGTGATATTAAGGAAATGAAAGCCGGTATTAAGGAAAAAGATTACGCCCGTGCCTATAGTTTTGCGCATAAAACAAAACCAACTTTAGATCTGCTTGGAATGGATGCTGCCAAAGAGGAAATACTTCAAATTGAGCAGTGGACTAAAGATAAAGGGAAGAAAAAAGAAATTAAAGAAGTCTATAAAAGCCTTAAAAGCCGGGTTGATCTTGCGCTTGATGAGGTTAAGAAAGATTTTGATCTTTAATTTTACTACATAAATTGTTCGGTTCCTGTCTTTGACCGAAATTATCTTTAAAATTTTACGAAAGATGAAAGCAGCCATTGTAACAATTGGTGACGAAATTTTAATTGGTCAGATTGTTGATACGAATTCAGGTTTTATTGCAAAAGCTTTGGATAAAATCGGAATAGGTGTTCATGAAATGTTGTCGGTATCGGATGATAAACAACATATTTTAAAGACGCTTTCGCAATTGCAGAATAAAGTGGAAGTGGTGATTATGACAGGAGGATTAGGTCCTACGAAAGATGATATCACCAAAAAAACATTAAGCGAATATTTTAATGATGAATTAGTGGTTCATGACGGTGTTTTGGCTCATGTGACCCAAATGATTGAGCAATATTTCAAGAAGCCGATTACGCAGCTGAATAAAGATCAGGCTTTGGTTCCTTCAAAATCTGAAGTGCTGTTTAATCAGGTTGGAACGGCTCCCGGGATGTGGATGGAGAGAGAAGGGACGGTTTTTATTTCGTTGCCCGGTGTTCCGTTTGAGATGAAATATCTGATTGAAAATGAGGTAATCCCAAGGTTGATTGCAAAATACGAAAGACCTTTTATAATTCATAAAACATTATTGACATACGGTGTAGGGGAAAGTCTTCTGGCCGAAAGAATAGAAGCTTGGGAAGATGGTCTGCCTGAATTTATCAAGTTAGCCTATTTGCCAAGTCCGGGAAGGGTTCGTTTGCGTTTATCCGCCCGCGGAACTAATGAAGAAGAGTTGCAGAATGCGCTTGCTGATGAAATCAATAAATTAAAACCACAAATTGCAGATTGTCTTGTTGGTTTTGAAGAAGAAGATACGTTGGAAGTAGTCCTGGGAAGGTTGCTGAAAGATAAAGGTTTTACGATTGCTACGGCAGAAAGTTGTACCGGTGGTAAAATTGCAGCCACTTTCACATCTGTTGCGGGTTCGTCTGTCTATTTCAAAGGAAGTGTGGTGAGTTATGCTACCGAAGTAAAAGAGAATGTTCTGCAGATTCCATCGCGGTTAATCGAAGAAAATGGAGTGGTGAGCACTGCTGTTGCTGAAGAAATGGCAAGAAGTATCCAGAATTTGATGCAGGTTGATTTTGCTATTAGTACAACCGGAAATGCAGGTCCGTCGAAAGGAGACGATGCGGCTGATTTGGGGACTGTTTTTATAGGAATTGCCACACCGAATGGTGTCTTTTCGGAAGAATTTAACTATGGTCAACCCCGTGAAAAAGTGATTGATAGGGCCGTAAATAAAGGTTTGGAGCTGATTTATAAAGAAATTTTAAAAAACTACTAAAAATTATTTGTTACTAACGTTTCTTTTTTGTTACTTTGCACCCTGATTTTGAATAACGATAAAAGATAAGCATAATGTCAAGAGTTTGTGACCTTACAGGAAAAAGAGCGATGGTAGGAAATAACGTTTCTCACGCTATGAACAAGACTAAGAGAAAATTCTCTGTTAACTTGGTTAAAAAACGTTTTTACCTTCCTGAAGAAGACAGATGGATTACTCTAAGAGTAGCTGCTTCTGCAATTAAAACGATTAACAAGAACGGAATTTCTGCAGTTTTGAAAAAAGCACAAGCAGACGGATTTATCAAATAATCTGTTCCTAATAAATATATAGCAAAATGGCAAAGAAAGGTAATAGAATCCAAGTAATTTTAGAATGTACTGAGCACAAAGCTTCTGGTGTTGCCGGAACTTCTCGTTACATCACGACTAAGAACAAAAAGAACACTCCGGATAGATTGGAAATCAAAAAATTCAACCCTATCTTGAAAAGAGTGACTGTACATAAAGAAATTAAATAATTAGAGATTTTGAAATAAATCTCAAAATGATCACATTAGAGATTTATAATTTATAAAAATTTCATAAAACAATATAAGTCATGGCAAAGAAAACCGTTGCAACCTTACAAACAGCTTCAAAAAGATTATCGAAAGCTATTAAAATGGTAAAATCGCCTAAAACCGGTGCTTATACTTTCGTTGAGGCTATCATGTCTCCAGAAGAAGTAGATGAGTTTCTAAAAAAGAAATAATTTTATCCATTCAATATATCAAAGCTACTTTCATTGGGAAGTAGCTTTTTTATTTTATATTTGCCCTGATTTAATACTGAATTTTGGGAAATTTAATTCGATATGATTTTTTGTTTTTGATATACAGAAAATCTTGAATTTAAAGGTTTTGAATCACTAAAAAACTGATAACTGGTTCCGATCCGTTCACTTACGGTCCGGACATAATTTAGAATTTAGAATGAGCTTTTTTAAAAGATTATTTTCTTCAGAAAAAAAAGAAACATTAGACAAGGGTCTTGAGAAATCGAGTACTTCATTTTTATCCAAGTTAACCAAAGCCGTTGCCGGTAAATCAAAAGTTGACGATGAAGTATTGGACAGTCTTGAAGAAGTATTGGTAACTTCTGATGTAGGTGTCAATACAACACTGAAGATCATTGAACGTATCGAAGAACGCGTATCAAGGGATAAATATTTGGGAACTGAAGAATTAAACCAGATTTTACGTGAAGAAATCGCGGGTTTACTTTCAGAGACTAATAGTGGTGAAGAAACTGAATTCACAATTCCGGCAACCAAAAAGCCATATGTAATAATGGTTGTTGGTGTGAACGGTGTTGGAAAAACAACAACAATTGGTAAATTGGCTAATCAGTTTAAAAACGCAGGTTATAAAGTGGTTTTAGGTGCTGCCGATACGTTCCGTGCCGCAGCAATTGACCAATTGCAAATCTGGGCTGACAGAGTGGGAGTGCCAATCGTAAAACAACAAATGGGCAGTGATCCTGCTTCGGTTGCGTTTGATACGTTGCAAAGTGCCGTTTCACAGGATGCAGATGTTGTTATTATTGATACTGCCGGACGTTTACATAATAAAGTAGGTTTAATGAACGAGCTTACAAAAGTAAAACGTGTAATGCAAAAGGTAGTGGGTGATGCACCACATGATGTAATGCTGGTTTTGGACGGTTCTACCGGACAGAATGCTTTTGAACAGGCTAAAGAATTTACGGCGGCTACTGATGTTACTTGTTTAGCCGTTACAAAATTGGACGGAACTGCAAAAGGAGGAGTTGTAATCGGTATTTCAGACCAATTCCAGATTCCGGTTAAATACATTGGAGTAGGTGAAGGGATCAACGATCTTCAAGTGTTCAATAAATATGAATTTGTAGATTCTTTTTTTAAATAATTATGCAGGATTTTAAAGCTTTTCATTTTTTCTTGTTTGCCACATCCTCTTTATTATTGGCACAAACAGTTAAAAATATATATGTGTCTATTGGTTTTTATATTTTGGCCTTAGTATTGTATATTCTCGCTTGGGTAAAGTTTAACAAAGAGAAAAACAATAAATAATAGTATAGAAAAGCCGGCTTAATTGCCGGCTTTTTCTGTATAAATTAACTCCATTAAAATTATACAGCTCCTAACGTATATAATTGTTCCATTGTTGGTGATTTGCTTCCTCCTTTTGGTTCCAAAGTAATACCAAAAGCTTCCGCATCAGAGGTACCGCTCACTTCGAATAACTTAGCACTGTTTTTTGTAAAATCGCTCAATAATCCAATGCTTGTTGGTGTCAGAGATGGCTTAAGTTTTAAAGACCATACCTGATATTCTTTACCTTCCGGAGGTTCAGGTAATCCGGAAGCATCAATATAAACGGTCTGGGTTTGTTTATTCCAGTACACTTTTGCAAACGATGATGGTGAAACTGCCTGCCCGGCAAGTGAGATCACTGTGTTTTTAGCATCCCGTATAACGTTTAAAGCTTCTTTGTTCTGTTTGGCTTCACTTTCAGAATTCACTACAGCTTCATTCAGTTTTTCATTGGCATTTTCCAGTGTCACCACTTCATCTTTGATTGTCAATTGCTGGTTGTATTGATATCCTATAAATAAAAGCAATACGGCAGCAGCTGCCCATCCAATATAATTTGGAATCAATTTTTTCGGTTTCAATTCAACCACTTTACTGTGCTTGATCTCCAGTTTGGCTTTGATTTTTTCAAAATTCTGTACCGAAAGAAAAGGACAGAAGCTGGTTGATAATGCCAAAATTGATTTTTCAATGGCTACGATCTCTTCTTCAATTTCCTGATGCTTTTTGGACATTTCATGCACTTCTTTGTTTTGTTCCTCATCGAGCAAACCATAAACATAAAGTTCCAAAATCCCTGATTCTATGTATTCTTTACTATCCATTATACTTTTAAAAAAGTTCGTAAATCATTTATGCAATTCCTGTTTTGCGTTTTGACCGTACCCAAAGGTATTTCCAGTTCCTCCGAAGCTTCCTGCTGTGTATAACCTTTGAAAAATAGTAAATCAATCAGGGCAATGCATTTGGGTTTTAGCTTTTTGATGAAATCCTGTATACCGATGGCGTCAATCTTGAAAACAGATTTATTGCTCTCGTCCAATAGATGTACGAAATTATCGCTGGAAAGGTTTTTCTTCGAATTGTTAAAATTTTTAGAACGGAGTTTATCAATCGCAGTATTCCGGGTGATATTCAGCATCCAGGTATAAAGTCTTCCTTTGGATCCGTCATAGGAATCCATGTTTTTCCAGATTTTCACAAATGATTCCTGAAGAACATCTTCAGCTTCTTCCCGGTCATTAATTAAATTGATAATGACGGCGAACAGACTTTTAGCATACATGTCATACAAAACACTGTAAGCTTTATCATCTTTTTTTTGTAACAGCAAAATGATTTCTTCCTGACTCATACATAAGATTTGTATTACAAACATAGATATTTCTTTTTATAAACATCATGTAATGAATGTATTAATTTCTGATAAAAAATACTTTTTTAAAACCAAGCCTGAACTTATTCCGTAAGTGTATCTATAAATCATTTAAAAAACTATAAAATGAAAAAGATTAAATTGTACATAGGCCTTACCATATTTACGGTTTCAGGTTTATTATTAATCGCTGCCGACCATGCTGATGCTCCGGCGGTGACAGGTAATGCTTCCGATATTACCGATGTATATGCCTTTCAGGGGCAGGATACAAATAATATGGTATTTGTGGTGAATTCACAGGGATTGCTTAGTCCGGGTGCCACAGCAAGTGCAACATTCAATACAAGTGTATTAATGGAAATCAACATTGACAATAAC
Source organism: Flavobacterium amniphilum (assembly GCF_023634845.1). Taxonomy (GTDB): domain Bacteria; phylum Bacteroidota; class Bacteroidia; order Flavobacteriales; family Flavobacteriaceae; genus Flavobacterium; species Flavobacterium amniphilum. The sequence goes on from NZ_JAMLJL010000010.1 coordinate 22,570, forward strand.
AATGACAATGTTGAAGATTTAGTAATTCAGGCTATCAGACGGGGAAATAAAATGTATTTCTTCGGACCTACAGCTCCGGGTGCAACCGGAACATCGAGTACAATTAAAAGTAATTATGAGGCAGGCAGTGTGGAAATTTCGCAATATGGCCAGGCTCCCATAATCAAGACTTCAAACGGAATGAAATTTTTCGCCGGACCACGGGATGATCCTTTCTTTTTTGATTTGAACCAGTTTAAAGCCATTCTTGCAGGAACAGCTTCGGCATTCAACAATCCGGGAACCGACACTTTCGCAGGTACCAATGTGCTTTCGACTATTATTGAAGTGCCGAAAACTTCACTGGGTGCTTCTTCTTCCATTAATGTTTGGGTTGAAAGCAAACAAAAGATGTAATTAAATTTTAAAAGAAAGAATTATGAAAACAAGTAAATATATTTTAGGATTTGTAGTCGTTTTGTTCGGTTTATTGGTAAGCTGTGAGTCGGATAATGAAGATAACAGCCAGGATTTTTCAGGAACCTATGTGCAAAAGGATCAAATGGCCAGACCGGCAATTAACACGGTTTTTATTGCTTCGGGAACTCCGAAAGATGACTTTAACTACACTGTTCCTTCCATGATGGGAGCCAGTTATCAGGCTACGTTTCAATCGAGATTGCTGGCTTTGAATGCAGGTTATACCACGAATGCCTTAGGACAAAATGCGGCACAGTTCACCGGACTTTTGGCAACCGATGTTTTAGGGGTAAGTAAAACAGGTACAACCACTTTTTTTGACGGTGTAAATGTATTAACAGGAAGAGCACTTGCCGATGATGTAATCGATGTGGAATTATTGTTGATTTTCGGTGGACCGGCAGGTACATCTAATGCCGGACTGACTTCCGATCATGTGAACGCAAATGACAAAACATTTTCGGCTTCATTCCCATATCTGGCTTCGGCCTGGTAAACAAAAAAAGAGTATGCAATAACGGTATACTCTTTTTTTAATAGTAATGAACAACTACAACTAAGCTATGAAAACATATAATCTTATATTTTTATTTTTTGTCCCATTCTTGTTGACAGGATGCGCAAAAACAACAGGCCGGATTACCAATCGTGAGGATTACAATCATTTCTTGCTGTCGGAAGTCGATAAAGTCAAAGATTTTTCACAAAACGAGATCAATTTCTGGCAGGGAAAGTTCGATGCAGCTCCCAACCAAATCAGTTATCTCAGCAAAATAGCAGCAAACTATGCTGTTCTTTTTGAACAAACAGGTGATATCAATTATCTGTATAAAGCAGAAGATTTATTGTTGGAATCAAATGAAGCGTTGCGGTATACAGAAGTGGGAACAATACGCGCTTTGGCCCGGAATTATATTACCCAGCACCGTTTTAAGGAAGCATTGGAACTTGCACAAAAAGCCTATAAAATTGGCGATGGCCTAAAAGAAACCCAAAAATTACTTTTTGATGTGCACATGGAATTGGGAAATTATGATGAAGCGGAAAAAACATTAAAAAGTTTATGCAACGATAATGATTTTGATTGCTTGATCCGTGTGGCCAAATGGAATGATCATAAAGGAAAACTGGATACCGCCATTTCCCTGATGGAAAAAGCATTGGAAAAAGCAAAAGCCAGTGAAAATACCGGACTGATGTTGTGGACATATTCCAACTTGGGTGATATGTACGGCCATGCCGGTAAAATCCAACAGGCATACGATCATTATCTGATGGCTTTGAAAATAAATCCAAATAATTCCTATGCACTAAAAGGTTTGGCGTGGATTGCTTTTTCACATGAGAAAAACACAAAAGAAGCGTTGCGGATTATTAATCATATTTCCAAAAAACACAATTCGCCCGACTTTTATCTGTTAAAAGCTGAAATCGCCGAGTATGAAATGGATGAACGCGCCAAAGAAGCAAGCATGAAAGACTATTTTAAAATACTGGAACAAAATAATTACGGCGTGATGTACAATAAATACAATTCCCTGATTTATGCCGATGATAAAACTTCAGCCCAAAAAGCACTGGAAATTGCACAAGAAGAAATTAATAACAGGCCTACACCTGATTCGTATGATTTGCTGGCCTGGGCCTATTATAATCTGGGCGACACCAAAAAAGCATATGAAATTGTCCAAAAGTATGTCGCCGATAAATCATTCGAGCCGCAATTGAACTATCATGTGGCTGCTATTTACAAAGCCAATAATCTTAAAAATAAGATAAAACCTATAAAAAAAGAATTGGAATCGAGTATTTTTGAACTAGGTCCCAACATGGCCGATGAAATTGAAAATCTATAATTAATGTTTAAAAAAATTTCCGCCCTTTTGTTTTTGATTTTCAATGGTTTATGCTTTGGTCAAACCCAAACAGGTATTGTGGTCGACTCACTCGATAATCCCATTGAAAATGTTTATTTAGTTAACGAAAATTCCCAAGCCCATGCGCACACCGATGAATTCGGGAAGTTTGTGATTGGCAATACAAAAGAAAATGATGAATTGACCGTCTCGGCATTGGGATTCAAAAAGCAAATGGTAACGGTTATACAGGGTGAATTTAAAATTGTCCTGCAATCGGATGCTTTTAAGTTGGACGAAGTAATTATTTCTTCAAACCTTTCTGCCATGAATATTATTTCCAAAATAGATTTGACTACTGCACCGGTGAAATCATCCCAGGAAATTTTACGGAAAGTTCCCGGGTTGTTTATTGGTCAGCATGCGGGTGGGGGAAAGGCTGAACAGATTTTCCTGCGTGGCTTTGATATCGATCACGGAACAGATATTGCCATTTCGGTTGACGGTATGCCGGTGAACATGGTGTCACATGCGCATGGTCAGGGATATGCCGATTTACATTTTGTAATCCCGGAAACCATTGATAAAATTGATTTCGGAAAAGGAAGTTATTATGCTTCCAAAGGTGATTTCGCAACGGCAGGCTACGTTGGCTTCAGAACAAAGGATTTTGTGGAAAACAGTTCCATCAGTGCCGAACTTGGCCAGTTTAATACGGTAAGAACATTGGGTGTTTTTGACTTGTTGGGCAAACAATCAAAAGAAAGGGCTTATATCGCTACCGAATATTTATTGACTGACGGACCGTTCGATTCACCGCAGAATTTTAAGCGCATCAACCTTTTCGGCAAGTATACAAAGCAATTGGCCGATAACAGCAAGGTTTCAGTTTTGGCGTCAAGATTCAGCAGTAAATGGGATGCTTCGGGACAAATTCCGCAGCGTTTGGTGGATAGTGGCGTGATTGGCCGCTTTGGTTCTGTTGATGATACCGAAGGTGGTGAAACATCGCGAACCAATTTCAATGTGGCCTATGCCAAACCAATTGATGAAAATACTTTTTTCAAAGCCAATACCTTTTATTCGAATTACCAGTTTGAACTGTATTCCAACTTTACATTCTTTCTTGAAGATCCCGTGAACGGTGACCAGATCAGACAAAAAGAAAACCGGGATATCTACGGATTGAATTCGGAGTTGAGCAAAAAGTGGAATAAAAACCTGGTTCAGTTGGGCGTGGGATTCAGAGCCGATGCGACTTCAAATTCGGAACTGTCGCACACGGTTAACCGGAAAACAACTTTGGAACAGAAAAAATTAGGCGATATCGATCAAACGAATCTGTTTGCTTACCTGAATGCCGAATTCGATTTCGGAAAACTGAAAGTAAACCCTGCCTTGCGCATGGATTATTTTAAATTCAATTATTACGATAAACTGGCGCCAACCTATGAAGACCAAACCCAGAATAAAACGAAATTTTCCCCTAAGCTGAATTTGATTTACACCCAGAATGCTAATTTCCAGATGTTTGTTAAATCAGGATTCGGATTCCATTCAAATGATACGCGTGTTGTGGTGGCGCAATCCGGAAAAAAGATTTTGCCCACGTCATTTGGTGCCGATTTCGGGATCATTTATAAACCATTTCCCAAGTTGCTGGTCAATTCGGCTTTATGGATGCTGAACCTTGAACAGGAATTTGTTTACGTGGGTGATGCGGGAATTGTGGAACCAAGCGGAAGAACGAGCCGAAAAGGAATCGACCTTGGCGTGCGTTACCAATTAACAGATCATTTATTTTTTGATGCCGATGCCAATTATACATATGGGAGAAGCATTGACGAACCCAACGGACAGGATTATATACCTTTGGCACCCGATTTTACGACTACAGCCGGAATCAGTCTGAAAAATTATAAAAATTGGTCAGGCGGATTACAATACCGTTATTTAAAATCCCGACCGGCTAACGAAGACAATTCAATCGTTGCCAAAGGTTATATGGTAACCGATGCCAATATCAATTACCAATGGAATGCAATGACTTTCGGTGTTACCGTTGAAAATCTTTTCAATACCGAATGGAATGAAACGCAGTTCGCAACCGAATCACAATTGCAAAACGAAACCGAAAGCGTGGAAGAAATCCATTTTACACCCGGAACGCCATTTTTTATCAAAGGAAAAATTGTATATTGTTTTTAAGAATTAGTTTAGTTTGTTCAAAAAGAAAGCCCGTTACTGCATTTTGTCGGTGCGGGCTTTCGATTTTGAGGAAGGATTACTTCTCTGATCAATATTTAAGAGTGTGTTTAAAAAATATTTTTTCTAAATTAAACACAGTTTTTGTGTTTAATTTATTTTTTTTTGAAAAAAGACACAGGTTTTGTGTTTAATTTATTTTTTTCAAAAAAAGACACAAAGTATAAATAATGCATTTATTTTTTTAATTTTTGATGGTACAGGTAATCGGCAATTCTGAACAGTACATAGTTTTTTTCTTTTAGGGATTGCTCGAAAAATTGACCATTGGTGATTTTATCTATTAATTCTCCCAGTTGAACCGATGTAGATATGAATTTAAGATTGTCATATTCAACAGACCAGGGAGTATACATATAATTTGGTTGATACTCATAATTTTCAATGCTTAATTTTTTTCCATCACTGAAAGTTATATTTAATTTTCTCCAAACTCTTGATGTGCTGATCATATGTGGTCCTTCAAGAAATGAATTTTCAATATCATTATCCGAAATAGAAAATATTGAGTCGGCCACTTTTTTATAAAAACCAAAATCAGGATTTTCAACCCTGAAAAGGTATGGATTGTCAAAATCCAGAATTAATTTAGAGCCTTCTTTGTGTTTGATTTCTACTTCATCTATGAATTTCTTAAATTCATTTATATCGGTCTGCGTTATTTTCAAATCTGAAACCGTTGGTTTTTTAAACCTTGAATCGTCTAAAATGCTGATTAGATTATTGATTTTATTTTCATTAATTTCCTTATCCATTTTTTTAAGGAAGTCATCCGATTCTTTTCTCTTAGTGGTTTTTATAAAACTGTTGCCTTTTCTTTTAAAGAGCAAATTGCTGATTTCACGATGAAAACATCCGCTGCTGCCTAGTTCGATTTCAAATTCGTTTACAGGATTTGTTTTGGTGTCGAACAACTTTTTTGGTAATTCGAATTTTTGGATCGTTTTGAGTTTTTCATCAACGCTGAAATATTCTTTTAAACTTTCATCCGAGATAATCAGGTTTCCGTTGAATTCGGCTCCGTTTGAAATTGGAAAATCAGTGGTCATTAGTCTGAACCATTTTCCGGCACTTTTATCGTATTGTAAAATATCTGCATATTGAAAACCATATTTTTCTCCTTTATGCTTTGCCTTCAGATAAGGTTCTTCAATGGGCACCTGATTTGTGAAGAGTTCTGATGATTCGATGTTTTTATTATTTATAAGTGTAACCCTTTCAGAATCAAGAGAAAAAAGTTTCCCGTTTTTAACAGTTATAGCATCTGGAAAAGTGTTTAGTTTTTTTTCCGATTTCCAAATCAATGAAAGTGAAGAGTCAAAAAGACTTATGGTTAAATCGCTGTTGATTGTATACAATTTGTCAGCCTCGGTAACTTCAAAGTTGATTACATCCGTAAGTTCTTTCCAGTTTATAATAACCGGATCGGAGATGAAAACTTTATTTTCCTGTTTAAGAATATAATAATTCGGGAGTAATCTTACCTTTGAAATAGAACCTTCTTCATTTCTGGATTCATTTTGATATTTACCCTGGGATAATGGAGTTTCCAGTTTTTCCCAGGTTTTGCAATTGTTTTCTGTTCTGTATAAATCATTTTCCATCGAACCAAATAGCCCTGTTGTTTCATTTTTTGCAAAATGGATTGAAGAAAACCGAATATCTTTATTACTGTTGTCAGCTATTGTAAATTTTTTCCATGTTCTTCCATTGTCTTCTGAATGGTATATATCCTTTGAACTGCCACTCATCCATGCTTTTCCGTTTGTGTTAACATAAGTGGCGTCAATCCAACTATTTTTTCCGAATTTGATTTTTTCCCAACTTTTGCCATGGTTACCGGACCAAAATATAAAATCCTCCTCGTCATCTTCGTGGAAGAAACCGGACAGCATGATAATGTCTTCCGAGAAAAAATTTATTCTATCAAATCTGTGACCGGTATCAGGATTTAATGATTTGAATGATTTAAACGGGTCAATGCTCCATAATTGGCCAAATTGTTTAGTACAGAAAGTATTGGTTTCACTCGTTGCTACCCAGATTTCTTCAGAAGGAGTGATGCTGAATTCTTTAACAGAACCGAACATAGTGAGCCTGGCATTATAATCCTTTTGGCCCAATATTATTGATGAAAATAAAAAAAAGAATAGGTTTAACAGATATGTTTTCATAATTATAAAGGGGGTGGATTTTTTCCGGAATTCTTTTTCCTGAACGGTGATTAAAAAGTGTTACAAAAAAATATTTTTTCCAAAAGAATAACGGTTTCTGTTATTCATTTATTTTTTTTTTTCAAAAGAATAACAGTTTCCGTTATTAATTTATTTTTTTTCGAAAAAAATAACGCTTCTTTTATAAGCAACAAAGAATGTTTTGTGTTGATTTACTTGGAAACGTTTTTTAAATACTCGTCAAGTTTATTCTGGTCATAAAATTTTATTACTTTCTCCATTTCTTTGCTTTTAACAATTGAAATTCCTTTTTTGTAAACAGTAATCATCGAAATGATACCGGCTTTTGTTGCAGAAGAAGCCGTTGCGCTGTTTTTGTTTTCAAGAAAATGTCTGCTGTAGCTGCCTAAATAGATGGCTAACAATTGCGTGTTGTCACCATATATTTTTCCCAGATAATCGTTTATTTCAACAGAAACGGTTGGGCTTCCGGTAATCCACTGTAGTAAGAAGGTATTAACATCCTGTCTTTTTTCTGTTTCTTTATCGAGATTGGTCTCTTCCAGCCATTTTGAGGCATTGATAACATCGGCTTCATACTTCGTGAAATCTGCGGGCGTTTCCAATACAACGTTTTGGGGAACTTCGAATGAGGTCTGTGCAGTAGCAGCAATACTGATAAAAAGGCAAAGGGCAGTAGATACTAATAGTTTTTTCATGGTTGATTTTTTTGGGTTAAATTAAATATTATTCTTTAATGAACGACATGAAGGTAGTAATACCTTTGTTCCACTCTTTTTTGTTTTTAATCAGATAGTTTTCGTGGCCGGTATCTTTATAGGTATTCAATATTTTTTTTCCTTTAAGATTCGCATAAATCAAATCAATTTCTTTCCGGCTTACGCTTTTATCTTTTTCACCGTAAAGCAATAAGGTTGGGCAATGTATGTTCTTTGCATATTCAGTAGGGTTATGGCTGAAACCCCAGAATCCGTTTTGTATTCCGCCCCAGAAAAGTAAAATGCCGGCCATCGGGAATGTTGGGGCGTGCATTTTGGTAAACCGGGCACAAATGGTTTCATACATAGAGCCAAACGGACACTCGATTATGATTCCCTTCGGATTGATTGCATGATCATTGATGCATTTCATGATCGAAACCGCACCCATCGAAGTGCCGAACAAATAAATATTCTTTTCGCCTTTCCCTTTTATGTAATCATATGTGGTTTTAACCTGTTCTGCTTCCTGAAAACCAATTGTCGTCTGGTTGCCTTCCGAATTCCCGCTGCCCATGAAATCGACTAACAGTGTATTAAATCCTAATTTTTGGAATTCATCCGATTTGTCAAGCATTGTTGATTTTTCACCGCCGTATCCATGATACAGAATAACGGTTCCTTTCGGGTTTTGGTTTTGGATAAACCAACATTCAATTTCCTTGTTGCTCTTCAGTTTTATGACTTCAAATTGCTGTGCCGGAGTTTTTTTGTTTTTGGGTTTCGGATTGTTAACGCCAAATGCCAAGGCCTGGACTTTTTCTGCAACCGATAATTTTTCAGGGCTTTTCGTTTTCTCCGAATTGTCATCGGAAAAATGCGTGAATTTGTAGGCATGGATAAAGGCCAGAACATTCATCAGCAGGAATCCAATCAAAAAGATACGGACTATTTTTTTCCACTTGGAGTTGGTATTTGATTGATTTTGATTCATCTGTTTAACTTTGATTCATTTTTTTCCAAAGATCTCTCATGTAAGGAGTGATGTCCCAACAATCATTAACGTCGGGATTGTCAAAGCAACACCAATAGAAAATTGAATAGTCATGAACCGCGGAATTTTGTTTCAGGATTGGTTCGATAATAGTCCAATATTTTCCAACTTCAGCAGAAGTATGCTGATCAGTAGCCGCCTGGATGATAATTTCCATTAAGGAGAACTTTTTGTCGTCATTATCAAGTGTTTTGTAATGTGAAATGTAGCGTTCGATTTCTTTTGGATTACCGACTCTATATTCCCAATCCTGAAGATCATCCGGATCGAATATTAGGTGCAATTCTTTGCTTAATTGTTCAATTGATTCTATCGTGCTACAACGGAAATCAAGTTCTTTCATTTTCTAAATTTGGATTGTTACAAAAAAATATTTTTTCCAAAAAAGTAACAGTTTTTGTTACTAATTTATTTTTTTTATAAAAAAGTAACGGTTTCTGTTACTAATTATTTTTTTTTCTAAAAAAGTAACGCTTTTTTGGTTTAGGGCTTCATAAAAAAAATCCTGACGTTGAATCAGGATTTTTGATAATGGTATGTTTTTTTAAATTCCGTTGATGATTCCGATGAAGTCATCGGCTTTTAGTGAAGCACCGCCAATCAATCCGCCGTCAACATCAGCCTGGGAAAAAATTTCTTTGGCATTTTCCGGTTTCACGCTTCCACCATATAAAATCGAAACGTTTTCGGCAATTTCTTTTCCGTAACGCTCCAAAATAGTTTCACGGATGAACTTGTGCATTTCCTGTGCCTGTTCAGGAGAAGCGGTTTCTCCAGTTCCGATGGCCCAAACCGGTTCGTACGCTAAAATGATGTTTGCCCAGGCACTTTCCGGCAAGTGGAACAATCCGTCTTTCAACTGGTATTCCACCACATTGAAATGTTGTTTCTCCTGACGGTCTTTCAATTCTTCACCAAAACAGAAAATAACTTTCATTTCGTGTTTCAATGCAGTATCTACTTTGCTGGCCAATAAGGCGTCAGTTTCATGAAAATAAGCGCGGCGTTCCGAATGGCCTAAAATCACGATGTCCACACCGATACTTTTTAACATGTCAGCCGAAATTTCCCCGGTGAAAGCGCCACCTTCTGCCTGGTGCATGTTTTGGGCTGCCACTTCAATAGCCGTGAATTCAGTATGGTCAACTGCTGAAGCTAAGTTTACAAATGTTGGCGCAATGATAACTTTTGCCGCTGTCTCGGGTAATTTATGGATCAATTCGTTGATTAAATCTTCAGTCTGCTCGGCATTCTTGTTCATTTTCCAATTACCGGCTACAATTTTCTGTCTCATATTATAATTTTTTTAAAAGCATGTCCACTTGTTCGTGGTCAGTTTCAATCGCTCTGTATAAAGCCACTTTTCCTTTTTTGTCAATAATGATGTATCTCGGGATCCAATCTAAATTGATTGATTTTCCAAAGTTTCCTTTCATACCGCCATCCATCAGGTAGTGATCTCCGTTCAGATCGTGTTTTTTAATTCCGTTTAACCAGGCTTCAGAGGTTTTATCGGCAGATAAAAATACGAAGGCAGCATTCGGGTTGCTGATCTGTAATTCTTTCAGTTTTGGCATATTCTTGATACAATCACCACACCATGATGCCCACGCTTCAATTACAATGGTTTTTCCTTTGTGTTTGTTGATGATGTCCTGAAACGAAATTTCTTTTCCGTTCACATCTTTTAATTTGGAAGCTAAAGCTTCTGCAGAGAATTCTTCAACTTTTTCACCACCTTGTGCTTTTGTGTAAGCAAAACTCGCAATTGCGATTACTGCAAGGGACAGTATTACGATTATTTTTTTCATTGTATTATAAGTTTATGTTGTCAATGTCATTGTAATGCGCTTTCTGCATTACGGTTCCTTTGTTTAAAACCACGATGCTCGGGTTTGCCCTTTCGATGGTTTTAATAGTAGTGGGGTCACAGAAATAGAAATCAAATGTGAAACCGTATTGTTTTTTGATTTTCTCAATTGCTGTGCTGTCTGAACCGGTTACCGCTAAAACGTGGTATCCTTTCGCTTTTGCTTTTTGGTTAAAAGCTTCCAATAGCTTTAACCCTTCCGGATTTGATTTGTCGAGATTGTAAACGGTAAACAAAATAACTTTTGCTTCGTTCAGGATGTCGTCTTTATAATCGCTTCCGTCTTTTTCCAAACCGAAATCGTGGATAGGAGGAACGTAACCTTCTTTGATGACTTTGTCGATGCGTTCAATAAATTTGGCATTCGGCGGAATATTCATCAGTTCTTTATCGGAAAACTCTTTTTTGGCACCGTTTACTTCGTAGATGAATTTCATTTCGTATTCCGATTTTGGTGCGCCTTCCGGAATTTCCATTCCTTTCTGGATGTTTTTGGTAACAGCATACGCCCTGAAATCGATGACCGGTAAATGATTTAGTACATGGTAGCCCAAATAACAGCTTAAAATGATACTCAATAGTGAAGCAATGGCTGCGAATTTTGTTCCGAATAACGGCTGGATATGATTTTTTCCGAAGAATAAAACCAGAATGAAAACCAATAAAACAACATCTTTGGTGAACGATTCCCAAGGCGTTAGTTTTAAGGCATCACCGAAACATCCGCAATCTTTTACTACATTGAAATAGGCCGAGTAGAAAGTCAGGAAAGTGAAAAATAAAATTAATCCCAACAGACTCCAAACGGTGAATTTAGGTTTGTAACCCACTAAAAGCATTACGCCCAAAATCACTTCCAGAATAACCACAAACAAAGCAATCGCTAATGTGAAAGGCAAAAGGAAAGGCATGTTGAAAACCGTTTCGCCAAAATATTCATCGAGTTTATAAGAGAAACCAACCGGGTCATTTAATTTGATTAAACCCGAAATGATAAATAAAACGCCCACGAACAGACGTGAAAAGTGTACTAAATATTTCATTCTTTATGGTGTATTAATTCTGGACCAGTCTTCTTTGGTCATTTCAAATTTTATTTCTTTGCTGCCGTTAGTTCCTGCTTCAGTCCATCCTGCCTGGCGGTAAAATTGTTCAGCGCGGGTGTTGAAGGCTGTACCCAACCATACTTTCTCATCGGTCTGGCTGAAGTACCAGTCCATCATGATTTGGTGTAATTTTCGGCCAATTCCTTTTTTCTCGAATGCCGGATCCAGGAATAAAGCCCAGATGTTGTTTTCTTTCAAATCAGCTATTGCAAAACCGACAATCTGATTGTCAATTTCACATACCCAGCCTTTTCCGCGTTCGAACATAAATTCTTCGCAGTCTTTGTTGGTCACTAACCCCGGATCGGAAAGTGTATTTTCTTTTACCGAATTCCGTACAACCTGAATTTGGTCAATATCTTCTAATTTGGCTTCCCTGAAAATCATTTTATTGATGGTCTAATAAGATTAAAGCAAATACGGCATAGTTGATCATGTCCTGGTAATTGGCGTCAATTCCTTCTGAAACCAATGTTTTGCCTTTGTTGTCTTCTATTTGTTTAACGCGTAAAATTTTCTGCAGAATTAAATCAGTAAGGGAACTCACGCGCATATCACGCCAAGCCTCTCCGTAATCATGATTTTTGGCTTCCATCAAATCTTTCGTCAGTTGGATTTTTTCGTTGTAAAGTTTTACGGCTTCATCCACGTTTAAATCCGGTTGGTCAGCCACGCCTTTTTCCAGTTGGATCAATGCCATGATGGAATAATTGATGATACCGATGAATTCTGAAGCTTCGCCTTCGTCTACTTTACGGACTTCATTTTCCTGTAATGAACGGATGCGTTGTGCTTTGATGAATATCTGATCGGTTAGTGAGGGTAATCGTAAAATACGCCATGCACTTCCGTAATCCTGTAATTTTTTTGCGTATAAATCGCGGCAAATGGAAATGATTGCGTCGTATTGTTGTGAGGTGTTACTCATTATTAATTTATATTTGTATCAAATTTGTCCAAAAATAGCCTTTTTTGTTTAGAATTTATTTAAAAAAAATATAAAAATGACCGTCAACTGCAAAGGAAACCTGATCGATTTAACAACACCCAAAGTCATGGGGATTCTGAATGTTACACCCGATTCCTTTTATGACGGGGGCAAGTTTTCTTCCGATGTTGTTGTTTTGAAACAGGTGGAGAAAATGCTGATGGATGGAGCCAATTTTATTGATGTGGGCGGACAAACGACGAAGCCGACAGCTGATATGATTACTGCAGAAGAGGAATTGAAAAGAGTGATTCCGGTAGTAGATTCAATTTTAAAAAACTTCCCTGATGCATTACTTTCAATCGATACTTTTTATGCTAAAGTAGCCGAAGAAACCATTTTGAACGGAGCAGCTCTGATCAATGATGTGTCTGCCGGGAATTTAGATGGAGATATGTTGCCAATGGTTGCTAAACTCCAGGTGCCTTACATCATGATGCACATGCGCGGAACTCCGCAAACCATGCAAAAACTAACGCAGTATGATGATTTGGTGAAAGAGGTCTTGTTTTATTTTTCGGAAAAAATAACCCAGGCACGAAGCCTGGGCATCTATGATATCATTGTCGATCCTGGATTTGGTTTTGCCAAAACACTGGACCAGAATTATGAATTGCTTTCAAGACTGGATTTGTTCCAAATGTTGGAATTACCTGTTTTAGTTGGCGTTTCCCGTAAATCGATGATTTATAAAGTATTGGAAACTGCATCTGAACATGCTTTAAACGGCACAACGGTTTTGAATACACTGGCTTTGACAAAAGGAGCCAATATTTTACGGGTGCATGACGTTAAGGAAGCAGTGGAATGTGTCCGGTTAATTAGTCAATTGGGTTAAACCAAAAATCCTTCAATTTGCGGAATGGTATCCGGAGCAACCGGTCTTCCGTTTTTGATGGCTACTCCCGTAACTTTTGCCGATAAAATTGCTTTGTTATCCGAAAGTCGGATGATATCCTGATGGAAAACTACTTTTAGATTGCCTTCTTTTTCAGCGGAAACTTCAATTTTGAATTTGTCGCGGCTCACCAGTGAATTTTTGAAATTCATTTCGATGCTTTTTACGACTAACATGATATTGTTTTGGGCAAAATCCACAAAATCAATGCCGTGGTGGTGTAAAAATTCATGGCGGGCATGTTCTAAATAATTCTGGTACACCGAATTGTTCACAATTCCCTGTACATCCAGTTCATAGTCTCTTACGTCTAATTCAATTGAATACTTTTCCATTTTTTTGTTTAGTTGATTTCTTCTTCGTGGTTAACAAATTGTGCTTCGTATAGTTTTTTATAGTAGCCTTCTTCTTTTTGTAATAGCTGTTGGTGATTGCCTTCCTCAACAATGATTCCTTTATCCAATACCACAATTTTATCAGCATTGATAACCGTGGCCAAGCGGTGGGCGATAACAATTGAAGTCCTGTTTTGGGTTAAGGTCAGGGTTGCCTTCTGGATCATGGCTTCCAGATATGCATCAATGGATGAAGTTGCCTCATCAAGAATTAAAATACTTGGTTTGCTGACATATGCGCGTAAAAAGGCAATTAGTTGGCGCTGTCCTGACGATAGCATATTCCCTCTTTCCTTGACATCGTAATCGTAATTTCCGGGAAGGCTCATGATAAAATCATGGGCGCCAATTTCCTTGGCGGCAGCAATCACTTCTTCCCTTGAAACAGAAGGATTGTTTAAGGTGATGTTGTTGTGGATAGTGTCTGCAAATAAGAATACATCCTGAAGAACAACAGCGATTTGTTTGCGTAAACTTCCAAGGGTATATTCTTTGATGTTCTGTCCGTCAACGCAGATGGTACCCGATTTGATTTCGTAAAAACGGTTCAATAAGTTAACAATAGTTGACTTTCCTGCTCCGGTGGCACCAACAATGGCTACTGTTTCTCCTTTTTGAATGGACAGGCTGATGTTTTTAAGTACATCTTCATCTTCTTTATACCCGAATACCACATTTTTGAATTCAATTTCCCCTTCAAAATGTGGAGCTTCCAGTGTTCCGGTTTCTTCTGTGGGTTTATTGTCGTCCAAAACTTCAAAAACACGGTTGGCTGCTATCATTCCCATCTGCATCTCATTGAATTTATCGGCAATCTGGCGGAGCGGTGTAAAAAATATCGAAATGTACATCGTGTAAGCAAACAAATCACCAAAACTGGTAATGCCGTCATTGTTTAAAATATTCAATCCACCGTACCAAATGATTAAACTTAGTGTCAGTGCTGAAACAATATCGGCAATAGGAAAGAAGATCGAGTTGTACCAAACGTTTTTAACCCAGGCTTTTTTATGGAGGTAATTTATTTTTTTGAAATTCTGGTATTCAGTTTCTTCCCGTATGAATAATTGTACGATTTTCATTCCTGAAACCCTTTCCTGTACAAATGTATTCATATTGGCAATCTGGGTTCGCACTTCTTCAAAAGCATCTTTCATTTTAATTTGGAAAACACGTGTTGCGTAAATTAAAATCGGCATGGCAGCCACAACGATGAGTGTCAATTTCCAGTTCATGTATAGCATAAAGCCTAATACCACTATCATTTTAAGAAGATCACTTACAATCATGAATAATCCCTGGCTGAAAATACGGGCGATGGCTTCAATATCAGATACGGCCCGGGTTACCAGTTTGCCTACAGGCTCGTGGTCATAATAACTCATTTTAAAACCCGATAAGTGTTTGAATAATTTAATTCGGATGTCTTTAATGATGTCTTGTCCCAGCCAGTTGGCCCAATACACAAAATAAAATTGGGCGAGCACCTCGAGGAATAAAACCAAACCAATTAATACAATAAAAAGTAGTAAGCCTTTTTCATCTTTGTGTTGGATGTAATGATCCACATTATATTTCAGAAGATATGGTCGTAATGCGGCAAAAACTGAAAGTAAAATAGCCCAGACAATTACGCTGTTGTAGCGCCATTTGTAAGGTTTTGTGTATTCTAAAATTCGTTTAAAAAGTTTCGAATCAAATGCTTTCATTCTTTTTATGGATGTACGGATACGCTATATTCGTTAAAAACAATCCTTGTGCAGGTACTGAAAATCCTGCTTTTTTCCGGTCTTTACTTTCGATGATTTTAATGAAATCTTCTTTTGTGATTTTATGAAGACCGATGTTTACCAAGGTGCCAACAATCGCTCTGACCATATTACGCAGGAAGCGGTCGGCAGTTATGGTAAAGATAAGTTTATTATTTTCTTTTCTCCAATAAGCTTCGGTAATTTTACAATTGTAAGTGAAAACATCGGTATTGGATTTTGAAAAGCATTGGAAATCAGTGAAACCCAATAATAATTGTGCTGATTCATTCATCAGTTCCAAATCCAAAGGCAACTGATTGAACCATGAAGTTTCATTTCCGAAAATATCTTTTTTGGTGGAAATAAAATAATGGTAAGTTCTTGAAGTGGCATCAAAACGTGCGTGAGCTTCTTCGTGAACCGGTATGATGTCATAAACAGCAATATCTTTTGGTAAAAATGAATTGGCTTTATAGATCAATTTTTCTTTATCGATAACCTTTTCCGAATCAAAATGCCCGTACATTTGGGATGCATGCACGCCACTGTCAGTTCTTCCTGCACCAACAATATCGATTTCTTCCTGTAATAAAGTTGAAAAAACCTTGTTCAATGTTTCTTGTACAGATATGGCATTGGGTTGGTATTGCCATCCGTGGTAATGGGTTCCGTTGTAAGCGAATTCGATAAAATACTTCAATTTGAAAATCTTTTTGCAAAGATAAAAGAAAACAGCCGGGTATAAAATAATAAAAGAGAGAACCGTGGCTCTCTCTTTACTATATTTGATTCAGTTTGAAGAAAAATTAGTCTCTTCTTCCGTGACCTCTTCCGTGACCTTGGTCATTGCCTCTGTCGTGTTTTTTGTAGTGACCGTGTCCGTGACCTCTTCCGTTATCGTGACGGTAATCTCTGTCGTTATCGTAGTGTCTTGGGTTAACCGCTACATAATTTGTTCTTCTGTTGTGTCTTGGAGCGTAGTACTCTTCACGGTAATTGCGGTAGTTGTCTCTCCAGTAATGTCTGCGGTGGTAGTTAAAATGTGTCCAAGGAGTTCCACCTCTGTAATCGATAACTACTCTATGGCCTCTGTTTATATCGTATCCGTGGCAATATTCAGGCAAGTAGCGTGAGCGGCACCAACCGTTAGAACCGTAGTATACATAAACGGCATCGTAAGTATCATAGTAACATTCGATTTCCGGTAAATATACATATTGAACTCCCTCGTCATAATGGTCGCACCATGTTGGACGTGAACCAATGTTCAGGCTGACTGATACTTGTGCATTTGATTCCAGGGCAAATAAGATTAAAAATGCTCCGAATATAAATTGTAACTTTTTCATAATATTAGTTTTAAGTTATGGATAATAGTTAAACGATGATGTTTGGTAATTAGTGTCCAATTACTGTGCCAAAAATATTTTTGAAAGGGATTTAAATTACAATTTTAACAGATACTGGTATACTTTTTCGGTTGGTAAACCTACCACATTTGTATACGATCCTTCTATTTTAGAAATGCCCACAAGTCCGATCCAGTCTTGTATTCCATAGCTTCCGGCTTTGTCCAGCGGTTTGTAATTTTGGATGTAATATTCAATGGCTTCCAAGCTCAAATCGTTAAAAGTAACCTGTGTGATATCATGAATGATTTCAGCGGAATTTTGTGTTTTAAAACATACGGAAGTTACAACCTGATGTGTTTTTCCGGCCAATTTCTGAAGCATTTTTATGGCATCAGCCTCATCAACCGGTTTGCCCAATGCTTCGTTTTCCAGCCAAACCAAAGTATCGCTGGTAATCAATAATTCATTATCGGCTAAATCAGTAAAAACATCAGCTTTGAGTTTTGCCAGATAATTGGTTATGTAATAGGATTGAAGATGTGGCGGGAATATTTCTTCAATTTCTTTTAAACGGATTTCAAAATCAAGATCCAAGTCTTTGAAAAACTGCTGACGGCGAGGGGATCCTGATGCGAGAATTATTTTTGTGTCTTTGAATTTATTACGAAGCATAGTATTTCATGTTTATTCCGATTACTCCAATGGCAATAATTCCGAAAAGGATTATCAGTTTCAATACCATACTCAAATGGCTGAATTCTTTTTTGTTTCTGGCGGACCAAATTTTAATCATAAGATAAAAAAGCGGACCAATGAGAAAAGCTAATATGTATACGGTAGCGAATTGTAGGTGGAAAAGATTATTATAGGTATAATACAAAATTAACGCTGCCGGTATAATTGCCAGTCCGAATACTACTTTTGCTGTTCTGGAAATTCCCAATAAGATAGGTAAAGTTTGAATTCCGTTGTTGTAATCGCCTTTGACATCTTCCATGTCTTTGATTAATTCACGTATGAAATTGATGATAAAGGCAATGATGGAAAAATCAATCAAAATTGAAAAAACAACTTTCATAACCGATTGGTTTTCGGGAGTCGTTGCCGGGTAAATATCAAATAGTCCAATAATAATCATGCTGAAAGCTAATAAAAAGGAAACCACTAAATTCTTGACCAAAAGAATTTGTTTGAATGAAGTTGCATACATATAAAGTAAGGCAGCACACAAAATGAAAACTGTAACAAACCCCGGTTTTTGTATGGCATTGGATAAATAAAATCCAGTCCCGACTCCTATAAGTGTAAATCCGATGTATAAATTGTAAGCTGTGCCCTCTGAAATTGATTTTCCGACGATATTGCCGTTTGGTTTGTTTTCGGCATCAGGTTTTTGATCGACAATGTCATTGATAATATAGCCTCCGGCAGCAATACTTATCGTGGAAAGTATTAATAAGTAATATTGCCAGTCCTCAAGGAAAAGCCAGATATTCTGTATTTTTAAAAAACCATACAAAACAACTAATTGCATCAAAGCTATTAAAAGTAAGTTCTGGTAGCGGATGAGTTTTAAGTATTTCATTAGTCGAATTTACCGTTAAAATAAGTGTTCCATTTTTCCTGAACTTTCATTACCTGTTCAATAACATCACGAACGGCACCTTTTCCTCCGTTTCTATGTGATATGTAATTTGAAATTTCTTTGATTTCCGGAACGGCATCCTGAGGGCAGGTAGGAAGACCGACTAATTGCATTACATGATAATCGGGAATGTCGTCTCCCATGTAAAGAACATGCTCCGGTTTGATGTTGTAAATATTAATATATTCTTTGAATGTTTCAACCTTGTCAGGTGAACCTAAATGAATATCAGTTATGCCTAAATTGCGTAAACGTATACGGACTCCTTCATTGCTTCCGCCTGAAATTATACAAACATGATAACCGCTTTCGATCGCTGCTTTCATGGCAAATCCGTCGCGGATGTTCATTTCGCGTAGCATTTCCCCGGTTTGTGAAACGTGAACCGTTCCGTCTGTTAAAACTCCGTCGACATCAAAAATAAAAGTAGTGATGCCGTTCATGATTTCTTTATAGCTTTTTGCCATTATCAATTATTGATTTTGTAAGTAATTTATAAATTTCTTTTTGTGTGTTGTCCTGAAGAAAATTCAAATGTGCATTGATCGTTGTGGTGTCATTGCGTTTGGCCGGACCGGTTTGGGCTTCTTCCGGAGAGAGAAACTTTATTTTATCGGCTGTTTCTTCAATTAACGGATATAGTATTTCGAAAGGAATATTGTTTTCGGTGCAAATTTCGGAACCAATCCTGTATAAATGATTTACAAAATTGCAGGAAAATACAGCGGCTACATGTAAAGCTTTACGTTGTTCCGAAGAAATATTAAAAGGCTTGTCTGAAATTGATTTGGCAACCGATTCCAATACTAAGTAATCTTCTTCATTTTGCGCTTCAAGGCAAACCGGAATTTCCTTAAAGTTAACTTTTTTGTCTTTTGAAAAAGTCTGTAGCGGATAAAAAACGCCTTTTCGGTTTCTGGAACTCAGATTGTCAATTGAAACCGTTCCGGATGTGTGGACCACCAATTTGTTTTCAAAAGGGATTTGGGCAGAAACACTTTCTATGGCCTGATCGGTCACCGAAATAATATATAAGTCAGATTCCTGTATTTGGGCGAAATTATTTGTGATTTTTTCAGACGGAATCAAGTGCGACAGTGTTTCGGTCTGGCGGGCAAAAACCTGTTTTATTTCAACAAAACTGCTTTGGCTGAAAGCCGAAATCAAATGCCGGGCTACATTACCCGAGCCAATAATTGTTACCTGAATCATTTGGCTAAAATAAGAATTTTTCAAGTTTTACATCCATTCATATTATATTAACATTATGTTGTTAATAATCAATTGTGGGAAATGATGTTTTTTTAAACAAAAAAATTATATTTGCGAACCAATCCTAAATTGTTTAAACTATGAAAAACGTATTTATGTTAGCTTTACTGTTAATCAGTAGCTTAAGTTTCGCTCAAATTAAAGTATTGCCAACAACACCTTTGGAAAGATTAGGGCGTGTGGGAACTAACGATGTTTATGTTCAGAAAGAAGGTTCTCAATATACATTCTTCTACAAAGACATGGAGAACACAGATGATACTTCAATCAAAAACTTTACATTTAAAAATGTAGACGGTGATTATGATAATCTGTTTAAAATCATCATTGATGGTTTCAATGCATCACCTATGTATGACATCAAATTGGAATTGCCAAATGATTATGTATGGTTACACTATACAAAAGCTACAAACAAAGCGGTTGTTCAGTTTATGACAACAAACAAAGTGACATCTTCTACAGGTATCTCACAAATGATGAGTATGGAAGATATCAAAAAATTATTCGAGAGAAGTTAATTTTCTATATTTGATTCAACCTTAAAGCGAAACATATTGTTTCGCTTTTTTTATTCTTAAAATCTCCTTAAAAAACCATTCCTTTTAAGTTTTAAAAGAAAGTAATTAAGTATTTTTGTTGCACTTAAATCAGCAATCCAAAACAATGGACAAAAAAATATTTTCTTTTTTATTTTCTACACGATTAATGGCTGTCTTATTTATTGTTTTTGCAGCAGCCATGGCAGCCGGAACCTTTATTGAAGACGCATACAACACAGATACAGCAAGGATTATTGTGTATAATTCGTGGTGGTTTGAAGCGATTATGTTTTTCTTTATGTTGAACTTTTTGGGTAACATTAAACGTTACCAGTTATACAAAAAAGAGAAATGGGCGACTTTGGTTTTGCATTTGTCGTTCATTTTGATTTTAGCCGGAGCTTTTATAACCCGTTATATCAGTTATGAAGGAATGATGCCAATCCGTGAAGGAGCAACAGAAAATCAGGTTTATTCAGACAGAACTTTTTTAACCATGTATGTCGACGGTATGCATAATGGGGAAATGAAGCGTAAAACAATTGAAAAGCCTCTATTGCTTTCGGCAGCTGTTGATAATGATTTTGACTATAAAGATAATTTCAGTGATGTTCCATTTGAAGTGGAATTGATTGATTTTGTGATGGGTGCCAAAGAAATAATAAAACCTGATGAGAAAGGGATTTTATTCCTGAAAATGGTTGAAGCCGGAGGTGGGGAGCGCCATGAGCATTATCTGAAAGAAGGAGAAGTACAAAGTATTCACAATATTCTTTTTGCTTTGAATAAGTATACTAAAGGCGCTGTAAACATCACAATTAATGATAAGGAATCTTCCATTGAAACACCATTTGACGGTAACTTTATGCGGATGGCTGATCAGATGAAAGGAAACGTGATGAAAGACACGAAATCTGATTTAATGTACCGTTCGTTGTATAATGTTGGAGGTAGCCAGTTCGTTTTCCCTGAAGCTGCTATTAAAGGAGTGAAAGAATACAAATCAAACGGTAATTATAAAGATAAAGAAACCGATGATGCTTTGGTCTTTAAAGTTTCAAACCAAGGAAAAGAAAAAACAATTACGCTTTTAGGTTCAAAAGGTAAAGTCAGCGAACCTCAGGCTTTTAAATTGGGTGATTTAGAGTATACTGTTATTTTTGGAAGTAAAGTGTATGATTTGCCTTTCAAAGTGAGATTAAATAAATTTATTGCATCAAAATACCCGGGTACGGAAAAAAGCTACTCAGCATTTGAAAGTCAAGTAACTATTTTGGATGAGAAACCTTTTGATGCCCGAATTTTTATGAATAATATTTTGGATCATAAGGGATACCGTTTCTTTCAGGCTGGTTTCGATCCGGATGAAAAAGGAACTAAATTATCGGTAAACTATGATTTCTGGGGAACCTGGATTACCTATATCGGCTATTTCCTATTGTACATTGCTATGTTGGCAATTTTATTTACAAAGCATTCACGTTTTGGTGATTTAAAGGCAAAACTAAAGAAGGTCCGTCTTAAAAAAGAATCTCTTTTGGTTGTTGTTCTTTTCTTATCTTTTGCAGGTTTTGCACAGCATGGTAATCATAAGCATCAAAAAGTTACCGAAAAACAAATTGATGAATTGCTTCATAAGTTTTTGGTTCCAAAAGAACATGCGGAAAAATTTGGACGCTTGGTTATTCAGGATGCAGGAGGGCGTATGAAGCCTATTAATACGTTTTCTTCCGAATTGTTACGTAAAGTAAGTAAGAGTGATACTTATAAAGACATGAACGCTGATCAGGTGTTTTTATCCATTACTCAATTTCCGCAAATATGGTATGAAGTTCCGGTTATTTATCTGAAAAAAGGGAATGATAGTATCCGTAAAATTATCGGTATTGATAAAGAAGCGAAATATGCTAAAATGATCGACTTTTTTGATGCCAAAGGGAATTATAAATTGACTAACCAATTAGATAAAGCGTATAAGGCAGCGGTACCTAATGCTTTTGAGACAGATTTTATTGAAGCCGACAGAAAAGTGAATTTATTGTATTCTGCGTTAAGCGGACAGATTTTGAAAATTTTCCCAAAACCACATGACAGTAACAACAAATGGGTGAGTTATTTGGAATTGAATGAAGAAACCGGGACTGCTTTGGATACTGTTAAAAATGTATTACCTTTTTATTTGAATTCATTGGATAAGGCGGCGACTTCAAAAGATTATAAGTTGGCAAACAGTTTAGTTTTGGGACTTGATAAGTACCAAAAGAAATATGGCTATGAAGTTCGCCCAACTGACAGGCAGATTGACTTAGAAATTTTATACAATAAGTTTGATGTGTTTAAAAAGTTGTACTCCTGGTATATTTATGTAGGATTACTTATGTTCATGTTTGTAATTATAAATATTTTCAATAAGAAGAAATGGGTTAAAATTTCAGTAAATATATTTCATGGAATTGTAGCTTTCTTATTTTTATTACATACCGCCGGATTAATTTCCCGTTGGTATATTTCGGGTCATGCGCCTTGGAGTAATGCGTATGAATCGATGATTTATGTGGGTTGGTCCATTATGTTTTTCGGATTGGTATTCGGAAGGAAATCTGCTTTGACCGTTGCTTCTACTTCATTTGTTGCCGCTATGATTTTAATGGTTGCACACTGGAGTTGGATGGATCCTGAAATTGCAAATTTGCAACCGGTTTTGAATTCGTATTGGCTAATGATTCACGTGGCGGTTATTGTCGGGAGTTACGGGCCTTTTGCCTTAGGAGCGATTCTCGGTTTGGTTGCGCTTGGATTGATGTTGTTTACTAATGAAAAGAATAAGAAAGTGATGGATTTGAGCATCAAGGAAATTACATACATCAACGAAATGTCACTAACAGTCGGTTTAGTTATGTTGACTATCGGAAACTTCCTTGGCGGTCAATGGGCTAACGAAAGTTGGGGACGTTATTGGGGATGGGATCCAAAAGAAACCTGGGCATTAATCAGTATTATGGTGTATGCTTTCGTGATTCATATGCGATTTGTGCCGGCATTAAGAGGGAAATTTATTTATAACTTCATGAGTGTGTTGGCTTTTGCATCAGTACTGATGACTTATTTTGGAGTAAATTTCCACTTGAGCGGATTGCATTCATACGCGTCAGGTGAAAGACAAAATGTGGTCATTTATTTATATGTTTTGATTGGATTTCTCGCTTATTCAGGATTAGTGTATTTTAGATACCGGAAATTTAAAAAATAAAAAAAAATGAAAAATATTGTTGTAATTTTAAGTATGATTTTGGCTATTGGATGTCAAGGTCAGGAAAAGAAGAATAAAAACACAACAGATAAAAAAACAACTAAAAAAGAAATTATGGCTGCAAATACGATTTACCAATTTAAAGTCAAAGATATTTCAGGGAACGATTTTGATCTGGCTTCACTGAAAGGAAAAAAAGTAATGATTGTGAATACGGCTTCTGAATGTGGTTTAACGCCACAGTATGAGCAATTACAAGAGTTGTATACCGAATTTAAGGATGATAATTTTACAATTATCGGTTTTCCGGCTAACAATTTCGGAGCACAGGAACCTGGTAGTAATGAGCAAATTGCTACATTTTGTCAACGAAATTATGGAGTTACTTTCCCGATGATGGAAAAAATATCAGTAAAAGGTGATGATACGCATGCGTTATATCAATTTCTGACCCATAAAGACCAAAACGGATTAGAAGACAATGAGGTGAAATGGAACTTTCAGAAATACCTGATCAATGAAGACGGTACTTTGGCCAAAGTAATCGGGCCGGAAACGCTGCCTATTGATGAAACCGTAATCAAATGGATTAAACCATAAAAAGAAAAATATTCTAAAAATAAATGCGCTACGTAAATAGCGCATTTATTTTTTGCCAAAGTGTTTCATCAAAATCGGAAAGCGCCATGTTGCTTCCGTCTGCCGCATCTCCCATTCGGATAATAACCATTTTTTTACTTGGGACTACGTATATTTTTTGGTCATTTTTCCCTAAAGCCATGAGCATATCACTTGGAGCTGAAGGAATAATGCTGCCGTTGAATTGGAATTGGGAACCCGGCAAATGATAGGAAGCTTTTCCGTTTAACCACCATAAGTAACCATAGGCTAAATTGATGTTTTGGGAAGTTGAGGTAGCTTCATTGAAATAGGTTTCGTTAAGAATTTGGCTGCCGTTCCATTTTCCTTTGTTTAAAGCTAATAACCCGAAACGTGCCATGCTTCTTGTGTTGCTTGAATATATCCGTAATCCGTCAGGATTGTTATACCAAAAACCACTTGTGCTCATTCCGATTTTATCGCGTAACTTACTGTTGAAATAAGCATTCCATGTTTGTCCGCTTGCTTGTGTTACTACATCCTGAAGTTTGACATATACATTGTCATATGCCCAACGGGTTCCTGCATCTGATTTGTAAATTAAATTTGAAGGTTCAACTAAATCTTCATTGAATTCATCATCCAAACCTGAAGTCATTGATAATAAATGCTTGCAGGTAATCAGATTTTCTTTTGCCAAGGTTTCACTTGTCCATCCGGTTCCAATGTAGGTTGATACTTTTTGGTTGATATTTAAAAGGTTTTCCTGTTGGGCAATCCCTGTTAGTGTTGAAGTTAAGGTTTTTCCGGCACTGGCCCAATACCAAACAGTTGAGGAATTGTGTCCGTTGAAGTATTCTTCCATTACGATTCTTCCGTTGACCAGAATCATGAATGATTTAGAATGTTTCTCGTTGAGATAATCTTTCAAAGGCTGTACGGCACTTTGGTTCCAACCTAATGAAGAGATCGATTTTGTCTCCCAGGTTGAGCCGCTTAATGGAGGGAAATACATACTTTCCGGTGCGGCTTCATTTGTAGTTTCATCTGAACTGCATCCTGATAATACTAAAAAGCAAAAGGTTATAGTGTAAAATAGTTTCATTTTGGGTTTTTTAGTTATTTCAAATTTAGACTATAATTTTTCAAAAAGGTTTAACCGAATGTTTTAATTTTACGATATGAAAAGAACTGCAGTTATAATGGTAGCTCTGGTTGTTTTTTCCTGTAAGGAAAAAGTGAAGCTGGGTCAGATTGATAAAATTAAAGGATATTGGCAAATCACTAAGGTTGAAACGGCCAAAGGAGATAAAAAAGAATATCCGGTAAATGAAAACTATGAATATTTTGATATCAAAAATAATTCGGGTTTTCATAAGAAAGTGAGATGGCAACCGATGGGAACATTTTTAGTAGATGACTTGCAGGAGAAAATGACTGCTTCTGAAAAAGATGGACAGGTTGTGTTGGATTTTTCATCCGATTTTGGAAAGCATTCCGAAATTGTTGCCGAATTGTCTGATAGTTTATTGGTTCTGGAATCAGAAGAAGGGGCTAATTTTCATTATAAAAAAGTTAATGTAAATTCATTAGAACAATATGGCAAAAAGGCTGAGTAACGAGAGTTCGATAGGTGATATTCTTAAAGAAATCATCGACGCAAACAAACTGGATAAAGGTTTGAACCAGATTTCCGTGGCCGATGCCTGGAAAAACCTGATGGGTAACGGTGTGAATAATTATACCCGGAATGTATTGCTTAAAGGTTCTGTTTTGTATGTTGAATTGACTTCTGCGGTTTTAAGGGAAGAATTGAGTTACGGGAAGGATAAAATCATTAAGATGATCAACGAAGAACTCGGTAGGGAAGTTGTGAAAGATGTTGTATTAAAATAGGAAATGCCCCATGATTGGGGCATTTTCACTAACCAAAAAAATTAGAATTGCGCTGTTTCGGTTGAATCTTTCATCGCCACTGTTGAAGCTAATCCTGCAGTAACCGCATTCTGTACTTCGTCAAAATAGGTTGTTCCTACAAAATTCTGGTGCTTCACGGCTCTGAATCCTTCAGCCTGTAACGCAAACTCTTTTTGCTGTAATTCCGAATATCCCGCCATTCCTTTTCTTTTATATGCTAATGCCAATTCAAACATTGATGTGTTCAAGGCATGGAATCCGGCCAATGTGATAAATTGGAATTTGTATCCTAAAGCTGCTAAATCTTCACGGAATGTTTCCATTTCAGCTACTGATAATTTGGCTGCCCAGTTGAATGATGGCGAACAGTTGTATGCTAATAGTTTATCTGGATATTGTGCGTGAATGGCTTCGGCAAATTTTCTTGCCTCAGTGATGTCAGGAGTTGAAGTTTCCAGCCATATTAAATCGGCATACGGAGCGTAGGATAAACCACGGCTGATTCCTTGCTCTAATCCTGCATTTACATAGAAGAAACCTTCTGGTGTTCTTTCTCCGGTGATAAACTCTCGGTCTCTGTAGTCAACATCACTTGTCAATAAGTTAGCTGCATCTGCATCGGTACGGGCAACAATTAGTGTTGGTACTCCCATCACATCAGCTGCTAAACGGGCTGCTACTAATTTATTGATGGCTTCCTGCGTAGGAACTAATACTTTTCCTCCCAAGTGTCCGCATTTTTTAGCTGAAGATAATTGGTCTTCAAAGTGAACACCAGCAGCTCCAGCTTCGATCATGCCTTTCATTAATTCAAATGCATTTAAGTTACCGCCGAATCCGGCTTCAGCATCTGCAACAATAGGTACTAAATATTCTTTTTTATTTTCTACTTTATTTACTGATTGAATTTGATCGGCACGCAACAAGGCATTATTGATTCTTTTAACAACCTGCGGAACACTGTTTGCAGGATATAAAGATTGGTCAGGATACATTTCACCTGCTAGATTTGCATCGGCTGCTACCTGCCAGCCGCTTAAATATATGGCTTCCAGTCCTGCTTCGACTTCCTGGATTGCCTGATTTCCTGTCATGGCTCCTAAACCGGCCACCCAGTCCTGAGAATGTAATTTTTTCCATAGTACTTCGGATCCGTGACGCGCGATGGAATGCTCAATTTGATAAGAACCTTGTAATTCTACTACTTTTCCGGCAGTATATGGTCTTTCGATACCTTTCCATCTTGGGTTTGTTGTCCATTCGGTAACTAATTGTTGAATTCTTTCTTCAGTTTTCATAATTTTGTTGTGCTTTAAATAGTTATTATTAATTATTTGGATGTAATTGCCGGATGTTGCCGCATCCGGCAGTTTTTTTAAAGATACTTGTATGCGATTGTTGTTAAGAAATCGTCTAATTCAGGTTTAAGTGACATTTCTGTAAATAAATCAGTTGCTAATTCAAATCGGCCTTTAGCGTATCTTTCTTCGCCTACATCTTCCCTGATTTTTATCAATTCGATTTCAGTTAATTCTTTTAGAAGGTAAGGAGTGAATGTTTTCCCGTTTTCCAAAGTGATATTGTTTTTCAGCCAAAGCCAAACCTGTGCTCTTGAAATTTCTGCAGTTGCAGCATCTTCCATTAAATGGTACAAAGCAGCAGCTCCAGTACCCATCAACCAGGATTCGATGTATAAAATCCCGATATTGATGTTTTTTTGTATGCCTTTCAAAGTGATGCTTCCTTGGGGGATTTCTAGTAATTGGTCTTCTGTAATGCTTAATTCATTCCGTCTGATATGCATCTGGTTTTTCGTTAACATATTGTCATTGAAAACTTTCATGGCCACCGGAACCAATGCGGGATGTGCTACCCAAGTACCGTCGTGCCCGTTTTTAACTTCGCGTTCTTTGTCGGTAATGACTTTATTGAATGCAATCTCATTGGCTTCATCGTTATTTTTGATTGGAATTTGAGCTGCCATTCCTCCAATTGCCAATACGTTGCGTTTGTGACAAATTTGGATGACTCTCAATGAATAAGCGCTCATGAACGGACTTGTCATAGTGATTTGATCTCTGTCCGGAACAATGAAATTTTTATGGTTTTTCAGTTTTTTGATGTAAGAGAATATGTAATCCCAACGACCACAATTCAGACCTGCAATATGTTCTTTCAGTTCGTAAATGATTTCGTCCAACTGGAAACTGGCCGTTATAGTTTCGATTAAAACAGTTGCTTTGATTGTTCCTTGTTTGATGTCTAAATAATCCTGACTGAAGATGAAAACTTCATTCCACCAACGGGCTTCTTCATAATGTTCCAATTTCGGTAAATAGAAGTATGGGCCTAACCCATTTTTGATTTGTGTATTTGCATTGTGAAAGAAAAACAAACCAAAATCAACTAAAGAAGCTGATGCTAATTCACCTTCAAAAGAAATATTTTTTTCTTCTAAATGTAAACCACGCGGACGGACCAACAACACCGAATGTTTTTCGTTTAAAGTGTATTTTTTGCCATTTTGCTCTAAATCAATGCTTTTTTTGACGGCATCTCTTAAATTTTGCTGTCCTTCCATTAGGTTGCTCCAGGTTGGTGAGCAACTGTCTTCAAAATCGGCCATAAATGTTTTTGCGCCGGAATTTAAAGCATTGATGACCATTTTGCGGTCAACCGGACCGGTAATTTCAACCCTTCTGTCTAATAAAGGTTCCGGAATTCGGGCAGCTGTCCAGGCTGTGTTTCGGATGGTTTTGGTTTCCAAAGGAAAAACCGGGTTTTCTCCCGAATCGAAAATCTTTTGTTGGATATCTCTTTTGTCCAAAAGTGAAATGCGGGTTTGGTTGAATTTTTTATGTAAAGCTTCAAGAAAAAGTAAGGCTTCATCCGTCAGGATGTCTTTATAGGTAGCTTGGTTTTTAACCTCATAGGTTTTATTGATTGCTAATTCCATTTTTGTGTTGATTTAGTTTTTATGCGAACAAACTTATAAAATTAAAATTTACAAAACAAGCGAACGTTCGCAAAATATTTTAAAATTGCAAAATTCATTAAAAGTCATATCTTTGTTTTGAAGTAATAAATCCAGTATTTGTAATGATTGAAGAAGAATATATACGTCTGATTTTCGGATTGAAAATGAAACAGATGCGGACAGAAAAGAATCTGTCTTTATTCGGTTTGGCCAAAATAACCGGTTTATCTAAATCGTATCTGAATGAAATTGAGAAAGGGAAGAAGTATCCGAAGCGCGATAAAATATTATTGCTGGCCGAAGCATTGGAATCGAATTACGATCATTTGGTTTCCTTAAAGCTGGATAAAAACCTGGCGCCAATCGGTGAAATCCTGCAATCAAACATATTAAAGGAGATTCCTTTGGAATTATTCGGAATAAAAGAAAGTGACTTAATTGATATCATTGCCGAAGCTCCGGTAAAGGTTAATGCCTTCATCAGCACGCTTTTTGAAATCGCCAAACATTACAATTTAACTCGGGAAAGTTTCTTTTTGGCGGCTTTACGTTCTTATCAGGAAGCAAACAATAATTATTTTGATGAAATAGAAAGCCAGGTAGAGAAGTTTGCTAAAGCATATTCAATTGATTTGAACCAGAAATTATCCATACAGGAATTAGAAGAGATTTTGATCGAAGAGTATGGCTATACGATTAATAACGAGGAATTGTCACAACATAAGGAATTGATTAATCTCCGTTCGGTTTTTGTACCTACTTCCAAAACGCTTCTGGTTTCTTCCGAAACAGATGAATCACAACGGATGTTTATCTATGCCAAAGAAATTGCCTACAACTATCTGAATATTACCGATAGATTATACACGTTTTCATGGATTAAATTCGAACGTTTCGATCAGGTGCTGAATAATTTTCTGGCGTCTTATTTTGCAGGCGCTTTACTGATTCCGAGGAAACCATTGGTTAAAAAACTAAAAACATTTTTTGAAAAGAAAACCTTTGATGCAAATGAATTTCAAAGTTTAATCGCAGAATATACAGATTCACCCGAAACTTTTTACCAGCGCTTAACAAATATCCTTCCGAAGGATTTTAACCTTAAAAACTTATTCTTTTTACGTTTCAGTTATAAACCCGAGCGTAATGATATTAAGCTGACGAAAGAATTGCACATCACTAATTTACTGGAGCCGCATGCTAATGAAAGTTACGAGCATTACTGTAGAAGATGGATTTCGTTAAAAACCATAAAGGAAATCCCGCATATCGATGAAGAACATTTATTTGATACCCAGATTTCTTCGTATACACACAGCGGTGTGGAATATTTTACGATGTCTTCGGCTACAAAAGATCCTTTTAGAAATGGCTATTACAGAAGTATTGGTTTTGGAATCATGATTACACCCAATTCTTCTTCGAAAATAGCTTTTTTAAACGATGAAAATATAAAAAGAAGGGAAGTAGGAGTAACGTGTGAATCATGCAGAATTGCTGATTGTGCCGAAAGAGTGGCACCACCCAAAACAGTTGAGAAAAAAGTCAGATTCTCCCAAACCGATGAAGTGGTTCAGGGAATATTTGAAAAATATAAATAATAAAAAAGCCGCTCAAATGAACGGCTTTTTTTATAATTGTATGTTGGATTAGAACATTTCTCTTCCTGCAAAGTGGAAAGCACCTTCGATAGCTGCATTCTCATCAGAGTCAGAACCGTGAACCGCATTTTCTCCAATTGAAGTAGCGTATTTTTTACGGATTGTACCTTCAGCTGCATCAGCAGGATTAGTAGCACCGATTAAAGTACGGAAATCTTCAACAGCGTTATCTTTTTCCAAGATAGCAGCTACGATTGGACCTCTTGTCATGAATTCTACTAATTCACCGAAGAATGGTCTTTCAGAGTGAACTGCGTAAAATTGCTGAGCATCAGCCACAGTTAATTGCGTTAATTTTAAAGAAACGATTCTGAAACCACCTTCAGTAATCATGTTTAAAATTCCACCGATGTTTCCTTTTTCAACCGCATCCGGTTTGATCATAGTAAAAGTTCTATTACTTGCCATTTTTTCCTTTTTTAATTTGCGTGCAAAAGTATAACTTTTTAATCAATCTGAAAGAAAAGTTTTAATGATATTTTAGTTAATTGTTCTGGCTAATCGAAATCCGTAAAACTCGTTTGTTTTGTTTGGATCGGTACTGATTCTGTTTGCTGTTCTCAGGTAATTTTCCTGACTGTCCCATGAACCGCCACGCACTGCTTTTTTCTCACCACGGATCGGTCCTCTCGGATTATTCCCGTCTTCGGTTTTATAGTAATCTTTATTATACCAGTCCCAGCACCATTCCCATACGTTTCCGCTCATGTCATGAATACCTAATTCATTTGGTAATTTTGTTCCTACTGCATGTGGTTTTTTCTCACTGTTCTTAATCCACCAGGCAATGTCATTTGAATTATTGGAACCGGCAAATACGCTTCCTTTAGATTTATTTCCGCCTTTGGCTGCAAATTCCCATTCTGCTTCCGTCGGTAAACGGTAACCATCAACTGTGAAATCACATTTTACATTTGGACCAACCATAGTATAGGCAGGTTTAAGTCCTTCAATTTTACTTAACCAATTGCAGTATTCAATAGCTTCAAACCAGGTAATGTCTGTAACCGGATTGTTGTCGTTCCATCCCCATGTTGGGGCAACAGGCATTTTTTTCTTATTTTTTTTACAATAATCCTTCCATTCCCAAACGGTAACCTCCAGTTTGTTGATTTCAAAGGCATTTAGTTTAACTTCGTGTTGTTTTTGTTCGTCGTTTTCAGCAATCCGGTTATCATCTTTTGAGCCCATCATAAATGTTCCCCCGCTAACTTTCACCATCTCAAGTACAGGATTCCCCAATCTGTAAAATGAAAGTAGTGTAAATGATACAGCACCGATGATTAGTAGTTTTTTTAACATAAGTTTGTTTGTTTGTTATAAAAATGATGTTTTAAATCGGGCGCAAAAGTATGTTTAAAAATGAGTTATGTTAAATTTTGATAATTAAAATCGATAAAAGGTGAAAAATATCCGTTAATATGATATGATTATTGAAAAATCATCAATTGTAAGTTAAGATTTACAGATTGGAATTCTAAAATCTGTACTTGAATTTGATAAAATCAAAAGTATTGTTTTTTTTCAATCACAAAGTTTTCCAAAACTAAAACATCAAGTGATGTTTCTTCAAAAAGGGCTATTGCATGTTCCGGTGTTTCCACCATTGGCATGCCACGTCTGTTTAAGCTGGTGTTTAGAAGTACTGCTATTCCTGATTCTTTTTCAAAATATCCGAGAAGATTATAGAACCGTTCATTCCATTGTTTGTTAACAGTTTGTACTCTGGCTGAGCCATCCTCATGCGTTGTGTTTTGGAGTATGTCGCTATATTTTTTACGGGTTTTATCTACTAAAATCATATAGGGACTGTTTCTTCCTTTTTCAAAATATTCGGATACTTTTTCTTCTCTTACAGCCGGGGCAAAAGGTCTGAAGTCTTCTCTGAATTTAATGTTACGGTTGATATGCTGTTTCATGCCTTTTATGCCGGGATGTGCTAAAATACTGCGTCTTCCCAATGCTCTTGGGCCAAATTCCGATTCAGCATGAAACCAAGCCATTGTCTTTCCTGAATTAATAGCTGAAGCACAATGTTTTAATAATTCATCTTCCAGTTGAAAATGACTTATTTTGAAATTATCATAATGCGCTGCCTGAATTGCTTTTTCAATGTCTTTTTCAATATATTTTTTTCCAAAACAAGTTGACTCGTTGTGTTGAAATTTAGGCATTTTTAAATGATGGAGCCAGCCATAAAAAGCACATCCCAATGCTAATCCGTTATCAGCGGCTGCAGGTTCCCAATAGATGTTTTGCGCTAATTGGGCATCTTGCAGTTTGGCATTGGCGACTGCGTTTAAAGCCACACCACCCGAATAACAAAGATTCGGATGGGAAAAAAGAGAATAGCGGCTTGTTATGCATTTTAAAATAGCGCTTTCAACTTGTTCCTGAGCCCATTTTGCAACATCTGCATAATAGGAAAAATGTTCCTTGAAATAGTCATATCCTTTTGAAGGATTTTTTAAAAATGCTTTCCAGTCTTGACTAACATATAAATTTTGATTTTCAAAGTAAAAAGCCTCCATGTTAAATACTCCGGTTTTTCCATATGGAGCCAATCCCATGAGCTTACCTACATCGTCCATGTTTCCAAAAACATAATGACTGACAGCAGCATAAAAACCGCCAATCGAATGACAGGTTGTAGGAAGTGATAACATGTCTTTTTGGGATTCGGCCATCGGACTGAAGTCTTTATAAATGGTTTTTAATCCTTGTCCGTCATAATAATAGAAACTGTCTTTCTCACAAAGCATTTCATTAGTAGCCAAAAAATGCTCCGGGATATTGCATTTTTCCTCGGGATTTAATGCTAAATACTGCTCGAGCGGACTTCCGCATCCGTCAATGACCATAACGGCACATTCGTCAAAAGGGGAAGTGCCAATTGCACTGTAAGCATGCGCAAGGTGATGGGAAATAGTAATGATTTCAGGATTAGGCCGTTCTGCAAAAATCCGTTTGCCTTTAAAACGGTCCCGGGAAGGAATAGTGAAGTTTTCACATTGTACCACTAAACTAATATCGTCAATGGTAATATTTTCGGCATCCAGACAATATTGAATGGCTACTGTGTCGTTGCCTCCATCATGTTTTATACGTGTAATGCGTTCTTTTTCAATGGCTACGCAAATTTTTCCGTCTTTTAGTAATACTGCTGAACCGTTGTGGGATAATCCTGTCCCCAGTATGTAAATTGGCTTATTCATTCTTCGATTTTGTTCAATCGAAAGTTATAAATAATCTTTTGATTTGATAATTGAATTATAAAATCAATATGGAAAATTTTTGTTCTAACGGATTTAGTCCAGTCAGTAACTTTGAAATCAGTAATGCTCCACTTTCAATATAAAATTCAGAAAAATTTTGTTTGCGCTCCTGTAATCCCTGATTGGGGAATAATTCGTTTTGAATCAATGAAATACGCTCTAACTGATCGGATAATATTCTTTTTTCAGCCTTAAGTAATCTTTTTTCTAAGTTTTCCAATCCTTTGATTTGTTTGACTTGCTGCGCCTGAACTGCTCCGGTAAAGGAAGGGTCAGTTTTTTTGGCGATATCGTTTAATACTGTAAATTGTTGTCTCAAAAATGCTTTCTGCTCAGAAAAATCAATAGTAAGGTTTGATAATTCTTTTGTTTTGGTATTGATTAAATCCTGCTGTTTCGTGAATAAATCACCCCAGCTTAATTCCAGTTTATCAATTTTCTGTACTTGCTTTTCAGATGCAATCAATACGGAATTCCGTACCAACAAAATAGGGAAGGTGATATTGTTACTTTCAAAATTGGATCTTAATTGTAACCAATACGCAATTTCCCCGCCGCCGCCAATATAACATAAATTGGGAAGGATTACTTCCTGATATAACGGACGTAAAATAACATTCGGACTGAATTTCTCCGGATGATTCTCCAGTTCAGTCAGTATTTCACTCTCGGAAAACTTAATTTGTGTATTGTTAACACTATATTCTCCTTTCTCAAATACAATGCGTTCACGGAGTTTGTCTTCTATGTAAAACAAATTGATTTCTCTCGGATTGACCTGAATGTCATAATTTTTCAGTTTTTCATTAGTTTCGGAAACTTTTTGAAAAGAAAGTTGCTCTGTCAATTCTCTTTTTACAAAAGGAGCAAACAGTTTTTTTAAGTTAACATCATCTCCGTCAATAATAACCAAACCTTCTTCTTTGAATAATTCATTGGCGATAAAACGGGTAGCGTCAGTTAAAGTTTCATGCTCCAAATACGCTTTTCTGAACAATTCTTTCAAATAAGCGGCATTGTCACCAATCCCCAATTCTTTCTCAAACTGGGTATATACTTCATCAAGTCCATCGGTAGTTAATCTTCCAACCGGGCCACTACTGGCTTTGTTCCATTTTATCTTGGTATTCCTGAAAGTGAAATGGTTGATTTCATCAAAATCATGATCTTCAGTTGCCATCCAATAAACCGGGACAAAATTATAATCTGGGTGTTTGGCTTTTAACTGTCTGGACAAATTAATCGTGGAAACAATTTTATAGATAAAATATAACGGACCCGTAAATAAATTCAACTGGTGACCGGTGGTAATCGTGAATGTATTTGTTTCTTTTAAGAGCTCGATATTGTGTAATGAATCTTCAGATAAAACAATTTTTTTGTTCTGTTGCAAAAGGCTTTCAACTAAAACAACTCTGTTTTCAACAGGGAAATTGCTCTTCTTCTCTTCAATTTGTGAAAGAAAATTCCCAATATCGGGGAATCGGTGGTATAACGACTGTAACTCAGGTTTCCGGTCTAAATAATCAACAATAAGTTTTGAGAAATATCCTGAATTCTGGTAGTTAATACAGTCGGTTGGCATGTTTTTTTATTTTTTGTAAAAGTACTAAATTGAGGTATTCAACGATTTTATTTTAACGTCTTATTATCATTTGGGGAAAAATATTTTGTAAGAAATTTGGAAATTTAAAAAAGTTTTCTAAAAATTTGTGCCGTAATAATTAACTCTTAAAAACGAAGAAAAAATGTTTGTATTCAACTTAACATCTCAAAGCAATTCATCAGTACCTGGTGTCGCTTTTCTTCGTGGCTTATTTCAACCGTAGCGATTTAAATCAAAATATATGAAAAAGCCCGAAGACAATTAGTTTCGGGCTTTTTTGTATATTCTAGATACTTCACAATTACTTCCCGGAAAACCGACTGTTATTTATCCAAACGGATAAAATGATATGCCTGTTGCATTTGTCATCAGGCACGTATTGAAATTTTTAGCAACAAAATCATGGGAAATAAATTATCAGGGAGAGACCTAATTCAATTGGGCTTCCCTAAAAATAACGCAATAAACATAGCCTTAGGGCAAATTAACAGATACAGAAAAAAAGAGAAGAAAGCGAGTATTCTAACCGAAGCCAAAGAAGTACTCTTAACACCTGAAAAGTTTAAAGGGCACGGAACCTGGGGAAAAGTAGCCGAAGGTTTAATCAATCCGGTGCAGGTAAGAATGCATCAATTGAACACAACCCGGGCACCGTTTTCCATTTTCGGGGAAAATGAAATCGACGAACAGGCTAAATTCCAATTGTACGATGCATTGAAATTGCCCATCTCGGTTTCAGGCGCACTAATGCCTGACGCACATTCGGGTTACGGATTGCCAATCGGTGGTGTGTTAGCCACAGATAACGCAGTGATTCCGTATGGTGTTGGGGTCGATATCGGATGCCGTATGAGTTTGTCGGTATTTGATTTACCAGCTTCTTTTCTGAAAGGGAAAGACGATCAGTTAAAAGCAATCCTCAGCGAGCATACAAAATTCGGAATGACCGAAACACACAAAATCAAAGCAGATCACGAGGTGTTCGGCAGAAGTGAATTTCAGGATATTCCGCTTTTGAAAAGCTTGTTGGGAAAGGCTTACAAGCAACTGGGAACTTCAGGAGGCGGTAATCATTTCGTCGAATTCGGTGTCGTAAAGCTGGATACAGTTTTACCGGAATGGAAATTGGTTCCTGGTGAATACCTGGCGGTTTTGTCACACAGTGGTTCCCGCGGATTGGGCGCTAACATTGCCAAGCATTATACTTACCTGGCAACAAAACAATGTCCGTTACCGAAGCAGGTACAGCATCTGGCCTGGCTTGACCTCAATACGCACGACGGTCAGGAATATTGGCTGGCTATGAACTTAGCCGGGGAATATGCAAAGGCATGTCACGATGATATTCACAGGCGTATCGCTAAAGCATTGAATAAACGCATCGTGATGACGATCGAAAACCACCACAATTTTGCGTGGAAGGAAATGGTTAACGGTAAAGAATGTATCGTGCACCGCAAAGGAGCAACTCCGGCAAGTGAGGGCCAACTCGGAATCATTCCGGGTTCCATGACCGCACCGGGTTTTATCGTTCGCGGTAAAGGAAACGCTGAAAGTCTGAATTCTGCCTCACATGGCGCCGGCCGTTTGTTCTCAAGGGCAAAGTGCAAAGCAACATTCACACAAAGTGAGATTAAGAAGGAACTTCAAAAGCATGAAGTTCAGTTAATCGGCGGTAATATTGACGAAGCACCAATGGCGTATAAGAACATCAACACGGTGATGGAATTGCAAAAAGAATTAGTTGAAGTAATGGGAACTTTCACACCCAAAATTGTGAGAATGGATAAATAAAAATGGACACTATCATACAAATAACAGCAGGGCGCGGACCTGCAGAATGCACTTGGGTTGTCGCCCAAGTGCTTAAAAAAGTGTTGGAAGAAGCACAGGATAACGGTTTGAACACATCGGTACTGTGCCGCGAAGCGGGATCTGAAAACGGTACGGTCGAATCGGCACTGGTTGCCATCGAAGGAAAGGAAGCAGCTGCTTTTGTTGTATCATGGAAAGGAACCATCCAATGGATCGGTCAAAGCCAGTTCCGCAAAATGCACAAACGCAAAAACTGGTTCATCGGAATTTTTGAAGTCAATAAACCGGATCAGTCGGTTATTCACGAAAAGGATATTCAATACCAAGCGATGCGCAGTAGTGGGGCAGGAGGCCAACATGTGAACAAAGTGAGTTCGGCCATCAGGGCTACGCACATGCCAACCGGAACTTCGGCGGTTGCCATGGATTCGCGTTCTCAACACCAGAATAAAAAACTGGCAAAAGAACGCTTGCTCGAAAAACTGGAAGTGGTCAATTTGGAACAAATCAAAAATGAGTTTCAAAAGCAATGGATGAACCAGATGCAAATCGAACGGGGAAATCCGGTGCGGACGTTCAAAGGAACCGACTTCAAAAAACAAAAGGAAGAAAAGAAAACCAAAACCGACCGACAGCGGTTTAAAAAAGAATTAAGAGATGAAATCTATAGATAAATACTTGTTTCAGGCATTGGATAATTATCCGTATTCGTTGGAGGAAACCATCGAATCCTTGGATTATGCCTTGTCTTATGATGATAAAAATACCATGGCGTTGTGTCTGTACGGACGCGTGTATGCCGAACAGTTATTGCAATATGATATGGCCAAGGAATATTTTCAAAAGGCACTTTCCATTAATGTGAATGCCTTGGAAGTCCATACTTATTATATTGATACCTTACTTTTAAATGAGGATTTTGAGGAAGCCGATAAGTTAATCGATTTCGCCCTGAAAGTAAAAGGAAGCAATAAAGCGGAAATCTGGTTCAAAAAAGTGCAATTGCTGGAACGTAAAAACGAATTGAAGCAAGCCAAAAAAGCATTGAAAGAAGTCAAAAAGACAATCATGGGCACCGAATTCAATTATGCCATCAATGAAACCGAAAAACGGTTAAAGGAAAAGTTGAAATTGGTTTCTCCAAAAAAGAAAAAGAAGAAGAAAAAGGAATCCAAAAAGAAAAAGAGCAGTAAATAACTGCTCTTTTTTTTAGGTTCTAAGTAGTCTGATAAACTAAAAGAATCTTACGGGTTTTTTGATTGAAGCCTAATAAAATTAATTCAATTGAGGATTTTGATACCCATTTCTCAATTTAATTTTGAAAGAATGAATCTAAATTAAAATGTAAGAAGTTGAATCTTAATAGTTTATTTTTTGACTATAGTTTGTAGGAAAAAAACATTAAATAATAATTGGGTGAATTGCAATAAAAATATACTTTTAGGTCTTTATTTGTGAAATCCCACCTCTTTTTGTGTTAAAATTAAAGAAGTATAACAATTTGAAGTTATAATTTTTAAAAAACTAAATATATACAAATCAATAATGAATAAGAATAATTTTATTGCAATAATATTCATATTACTGCTTCCAATGAGTTTGTTTTCCCAAATGAAAATTAGTGGTCAAATCGAAAACCAAAACGGAAAATTAATTGAATTTTTGGAAGTTCAATTAAAGGATAAAGATTCACTAGCCATAAAAAGTGAATTGACTAATTCAGAGGGGAAATTTACAATCATAACCGGTAAAGGAGAATATTTATTATTGGTCAAACAATTAGGTACAGTTATTCACGAACAGAAAATAGATGTAAACCAAGACTATAATTTAGGAGTAATTAAAATTATTCAGACTCAGCAACTAAATGAGGTTGTGGTAGCTTCAAACAAGAAACTTTTGGAGAGAAAAGTTGACCGACTGGTTTTTAATGTTGAAAACAGTATTTCTGCAACAGGAGGTGATGCTATTGATGCTCTTACTATTACACCGGGTGTGAAAGTACAAGGAGATAACATAGGAATTGTTGGTAAGGCAGGTGTAGATGTAATGATAAACAATAAAAAAACGCAATTATCAGGCAATGACTTAATAACCTATCTTAAAACAATACGAGGTGAAAATATTTCTAAAATTGAAGTAATCACAAATCCATCTGTTAAATATGATTCTGAAGGTAATAGCGGATTAATTAATATTGTTCTGAAAAAAAATACAAGTATGGGAGTTAATGGTTCATTGCAATCTTCCATAAACAAAGGATATTACTACAACTTCAATAATGGTCTTAATATTAATTATCAGGACGATAAGTTTAAAATTTCATGGAAAGGTAATCTGGCAAACATTAAGAGCAAGTCTTTAGAATACAATAAAGTTGAAAGTCAGTCACAGAGTATTGAAAACAATACTAATCGGAATTTTTATGGTAATACTATGAGTTCTTATATGAGTATTGATTATACACTTAACCCAAAATCAAACTTCGGTTTAGTTTATAATATCAGTAGAAGAGCGATTGATGGTCGTGGTAAAACAAATACATTAATTCAAAATGGTACATCTCAAAATATAAATTCAAGAACAAGTAGTGATGCAGCAGGATTAGTAAATTCTTTAAACGGCTACTACAATTATAATATAAATAAAGAGGGAAAAAAGTTTAGCATTGAAGGAAATTATATTACAAATGAGGTCGACAATTCCATAAATAATTATAGTAATTCAGCTTCTTATTCTGATTTACAGAATACTAAAAACAATTCTTTTAAAATTGGAACGGCTCAAATTGACTTTGAATTGCCTAACCAATGGTGCAAACTGGAAACCGGAGCAAAAATTACAAGTACTGATTCCCGTATTTACACTAACAGTTTAGAAGATAACAGTATAACTGTTAATAATTTATTTTCACTGAATGAAAAAATAAGCGCACTATATGTAACTGCCAATAAGGAAATTAATAAAAAATGGACTGTTGATTTGGGACTGCGGTATGAGCATACCCAATTGAATATTCATCCCGAGTCGAGTGATAAGATAGTTTCAAAATACGATAATGTTTTCCCAACGGTAAGTGTCTTATTTAATCAAAGTGAAGAAACAAGCTGGTCAATGAATTACAATGCAAGGATAAGCCGCCCGAAATTCGAAGACCTTAATCCATATCAATTTTATAACAACTCGTATTCATATACTACAGGAAATCCATATTTAAAACCATCGATTTCACATAACGTGGAGTTAAATTTCACGCATAAGAATGTGAATATATCTTTGTATGGGAGCAGATTGTTAAATGGAAGCGGTGGAATAACATCAATTGAAAATGATTTCCAAGTGTATAAAATGGAAAATTATTATGATGAAAACAGTCTTGGATTTAATGTTAATTATTCACGCAAATTCTTCAAAATTTGGGAGTCTACTATTTATGGGGATGGACATTTCGAACATGCAACATCAAATGTTCTTCAAAACTCAACTTTTAGTGGATGGAACGGACTTTTTTCTACAAACAACAGCGTAATTTTAAATAAAAGTAAATCTTTAATCTTTTTTGCAAACTACTGGCAAACTACAAAAAATAAGACTGATTTCAGGACTATTCAACCTAACTCTAATTTAAGTTTAGGTTTCAGATATTCATTATTGGATAAAAAACTCCAATTGTCTTTTACCGTAAGAGATGCTTTCAGACAAGAATACAAAAAAGGGGTTTCTATTGTAGAAAACGGAACAAATACTTATCATAATTATTATGACGCCAGAAAATTTATCTTTTCAATGAACTACAAATTTGGTAGTAGTAAGGTAAAAGGGAATCAAAAAAATATTAATAATGATGAGCAAAACAGAACGATTAAAGAATAGATCTGGTTTAAACTCCAGTTCTTGTTTAAATTAATTAATAACTTAAAATTTTAAATTATGCTAAAAAAGCGTTTAAAAGACCTTAACTCAAAAAGAGTGGAGGGAGATTCAATTGAAATCATTAACCAAAATGATTTATCAAAAATTAAAGGAGGAGTTCTGGCTGAGTGTCCTAAATTAAAAATTTGTTCTAATAATTGTCAGGATTGTCCAAACTTAGAACACTGTGGAGTAAATCAACAAGGATAATTGTTCTTAGTAATGATTTTTTCAACATGGAAATTATTGTCTAATTAATTAAAAGAAAAGTATGTTAAAAAACAAATTGAAGGACCTTAAAAAAGGTTTTAATAACGATGGTAAATCAATCGAAGTTATTAATGAAAAAGATTTACAAAACATCAAAGGAGGAAAACTTGTTGACTGTCCTAAATTGAAAACATGTGATAATAATTCTGATCCTTGTCCGGTATTGGAGTCTTGCGGAACAAATTGTACACCTGATTAATCTTTAAATTATGCTAAAAAATAAATTAAGAGACCTTAATAAAGGCGGGAAATCTGAAAGTAAATCAATCGAGATAATCAATGATAAAGATTTGCAAAATATCAAAGGAGGTAAACTTGGAGTTTGTCCTAAATTGACAAAATGTGAGACTAATTATGATGATTGTCCAATATTAGAGACTTGTGGCTCTAACCATACTACTGGTTAATCTTTTTTAATAAAGTAAATTGACTGCCATACTAAAACCTGGCAGTCAATTTTAAAAATACCATTATTATTAACTAACAACATAGAAGATTGAATGTAACTATTCCAATTTCTATAATTAATACCTTTTATGAAACTATCAAAATACCATTTAACTACTGATGTACTCGACGACGTCGATATGCCTAACAAAAGAATTATTTTTTCAACTAGAAGTGGTATTTCATTTTTATTGGACGAACCAATTTATCAAAATTTATTGATAAATGAATTTAGTAACATTGAAGAAGAAACAATCGAATCTTTCAAAAGTTGTGAATTGTTAGTTGATGCTGATGAAGATGAGTACCTTAAAATTTTAACTGAGAACAGAGAAACTACTGAAGATGTAAATGTATTATCGATGACAATTCAACCATCTGCAAATTGTCAGTTAGGATGTCATTACTGTGGTCAAAAGCATACAAAAGATTATGCTAAAGATGACATAATCGAATTGTATTTAAAAAGAATAATTCACTTTTTGGATAATGACACAAAATATACCGGATTAAATATTATTTGGTATGGAGGTGAACCTTTAACAGGCTTGAGCAGTATTAGAAGTGCATCTTCAAAATTTACCGAATTATGTGAAAGCCGTGGTTTGAATTATTCTGCAACAATGGTAACTAACGGATTGAGTTTAAAACCTAAGTTGTTTGAGGAATTGGTTTCTAAACATAATGTAAAACATTTTCAGATTACTTTAGATGCCACTGCCGAATCTCATGATACAAGAAGGGTTACAAAAGATGGCAGAAAGCCAACTTTTGATCTGATTGTTAAAAATATCAAAGACATTACCGCTACAGACTTCTACAATTCTAATGATGCACACATATCTATCAGGATTAATATAGATAAAACAAATCACCATCTGGTTGACGACTTTATAGATTTTATTAAAGATCAAGGACTTGGACAAAAGGTATCATTGACTTTTGCACCTATCGTAGACTGGGGAGGAAATGATGCGGGTAAAGACGGTTTAAGTAATCAAATGTTCGCAGATAAAGAAATTGAATGGATGTTAAGATGCTTTGAAAACAATATCAAAATTAATAAATTGCTGCCCAAAAGGACATTTTACGCCTGTATGGTTGAAAGAAAGGATTCAGAAGTTTATGATGCCTTTGGAAATATATATACCTGTTGGGAATTTCCTTATACCGATACATATGCTGAAGGAAATAGCTTAATTGGAAATTTAAAAGATGATTATTCAACTTTTAACCCTAATCCTACATTAAGAGATTGGACAAATGTTCTGGATTCAGGAACTACTTGGTGTAAAACGTGTTTGCATCTCCCTGTTTGTGGAGGGGCTTGTCCTAAATCTTGGCATGAAGGGACTCCTGCATGTCCTTCTTTTAAATACAACTTTAAAGATAAATTACTTTTAGATTACTATATTAGACAGAAGAACCTTGAAAAAGTATAAAATAAATTTTATACCACAACATGATAATATGGATTGTGGACCTGCTTGTCTGTCAATGGTAGCAAGTGCATATAATAAAAAATACCCATTACAATACTTAAGAGAAAACTCCTTTATCACACGTGAAGGAGTTTCTTTATTGGGCCTCACTGAAGCTTCAAAAAATATAGGATTCGAGGCTTTAACAGCAAAACTTGTAACCGATAAGTTGGACGAAATGCCTTTGCCGTGTATTTTGCATTGGAATCAAAACCATTTTGTGGTCTTGTATAAAATTTCAAGAACCCCCTTTTCAAAGAAACAATATTTTCATATCGCTGACCCGGCACACGGTTTTATTAAATTAAATATTGAAAATTTTCAAAAATCATGGATTGTAAATGACAATAAAGGTGTGGCTTTGTTTTTAGAACCAACTGAGTTCTTTTATTCCATTATGCCACCACAACAAGATGCCCTCGATCTAAAGTACATACTGAAATATTTAAACCCTCATAAAAAGCAAATCTTTTATATGTTTATATTACTTCTGGCAGGTAGTATTTTAACATTGATTTTTCCATTCCTGACTCAAAATCTAATTGATAACGGAGTAAATAAAAAAGATTTAAGCTTTATTACTATAATGCTTTTAGCTCAATTGGCCGTTTTTTTTGGATCAATAGTAATTGAGATTGTACGAAATTGGTTAATGCTATTCGTTGGAACTAAAATAAGTATTACGATTATTTCTGATTTTCTGAAAAAAATGCTTCAACTCCCCATTAAGTTCTTTGATACAAAATTGACCGGGGATTTTAATCAGCGTATTCAGGATAATGAAAGAATTGAGCAGTTTCTGACATCACAAAGTCTTATAACTCTATTTTCCGTTATTACTTTTTCAGTTTTTTTCGGAGTGCTCTGCTATTATAACCTTTCAATTTTAGCAGTTTATTTTCTCTTAACCTCCATATCTGTTTCATGGTCATTTTATTGGCTTAAAAAACGAGAATTTTTAGACTATTTAAGATTTCAGCAAAAAAGTGAAAATCAAGAATCAATCTATGAAATAATCAATGGGGTTACAGAAATGAAACTCAATCAATTTGAAGATTTTAAACGGACTGAATGGGAGAATATTCAAAAGAAATTATTCAAAATTAATATTAAAATTCTAAGACTGGATCAAATTCAAATTTCAGGCTTTAATTTTTTAAATCAAATCAAAAATATAATTGTTACATTCTTGGCAGCGACACTTGTTGTGAAAGGTAAAATGACATTGGGAGAGTTATTGAGTGTTTCTTATATTGTCGGACAGATGAATTCACCGGTTAGCCAATTGGTAAGTTTTTTTCGCTCACTGCAAGACGCAAAATTAAGTTTAGAACGCTTAAATGAAGTTCAAAATCATGAGACTGAAGAAAATGAAGAA
This sequence comes from Flavobacterium amniphilum, assembly GCF_023634845.1. Lineage (GTDB taxonomy): Bacteria > Bacteroidota > Bacteroidia > Flavobacteriales > Flavobacteriaceae > Flavobacterium > Flavobacterium amniphilum. Next base: position 67,505 of record NZ_JAMLJL010000010.1, read on the forward strand.
CAAAAAAAATTAGTTATTGAAAAAGATAAAAATGGAGGTGTATTTTTAAATAATGTTTCATTTCAATATGAAGGCCCAAGATCGGCATACATATTAAAAGATATAAATTTTGCAATACCGGAAGGAAAAATAACAGCTATAGTTGGAGCAAGCGGAAGTGGGAAAACTACACTTATGAAACTGTTATTAAAATTTTATGAGCCAACTGAAGGTTCATTGTTTTTTAATTCCGAAAACTTACAAAATATTTCTCCTCAAAGTCTGCGTGAAAACTGTGGAGTTGTAATGCAGGATGGCTTTATATTTTCTGACACTATTCAAAGAAACATCGCGACAGGTGATGAAACTATAGATAAGGAAAAATTACTTAATGCCGTGAAAATAGCAAATATTGAAGAATTTATAAATAATCTGCCATTGGGTTATAATACTAAAATCGGTGCATCAGGTAACGGAATATCAGGCGGACAAAAACAAAGGATCCTTATAGCCAGAGCAGTTTATAAAAATCCGCATTATATATTTTTTGATGAAGCAACATCAGCACTTGATGCTGAAAATGAAAAAATTATTCATGATAACTTATCACAGTTTTTTAAAGGTAAAACTGTCGTGGTTATCGCCCATAGATTAAGTACTGTTAAAAATGCCGACAACATAATTGTCCTTAAAAATGGTGAAATCCAGGAAACAGGTACACATCATGAACTGGTGCAAAACAAAGGAGGTTATTTTAATCTGGTTAAAAATCAGCTGGAACTCGGTAATTGATCTATTTCCAGCATTAAAAAAACGTCTATATACTATCAAGTATTCTTTCAATCGGAGCTGAGGTTCTCGAAGCCACAATCCAAGAATCTGATAATCTGACACTCCAACAATCTAATCCTCCAACCCCAAATAATTCCCCTCAAAACTGATAATCACTTTCGTATACTGACCCAAAACATCCTGACCGATATTGCCATGATTCACCCTGCCGTACACACCATAATTCTCAGGATCTACCTGTAGTGTGTCTAGCTTGATAACCTTTCCACCCAGTTGGATACTCTGGTTTTTAAGTTCCAAAACCGTGGCCGCCACTTCCTGACCACCGGCTCCCGATGTTTTTATGATGGCTTTCGTACTGTTGGCCTCTATAAAAGGTTGGAACTTCTCATAAAAAGATTTGGTAAACGAACTTTCCTTCGCACCACTGTCTAAGTTGTAAGGCAATGTCCTGCCGCTGTATTTCAACATCAACACGGGACGCAACTGGTCTATAAACAAGTTCTTCTCTTTGTTTTCAGCAATTGCACCTTTCGAGAAAGAGAGACTTCCGGGCGCTATCGTAACGGTTCCCAATTCTTTAATAATCGGAAAACCAATAATCCCGTTAATCACATACGCACCGTTGGCAAAAGTAAAGGCATCATCAGGATAAACTAAAAAGATAGCATTGTGAACGATCAGTGAACCCATGGCCAAAACCGGCGCAACACCCATCAGGACTTTGTTTTCAACCCCGGTAAAACTCATCACCTTGATGTTGTTATCCGGTAAAATAACAAGTCCCATTTTCTTAGCCATACTCTCGGTAATACAGCTGATACCGGCACCGGTGTCAAAAACAAAAGAACTGGTTGTTCCGTTGGCTTTTACTTCGGTAGTAATCAAACCGGCTAAATCTTTTTTGGAGTCCACGCTAATTGTAGTAAAAGAGTCAATCGCCTGTGGTTTTTGTTTTTGTAATACCTCCCAAATCCGCTGGGTGTTAATCTCGTCATTCAATTCTTCAGCCGTGAATTTGGTTGCAAATTTACTGGTCAGGATCTCTGAGGTCTCATAGGCATTTTTATATTCAAAGAGCTTAATGTAATTGTCATTCTTCAATTTATAATACCGGAAGCTTTTAGTAATGTCACTCTTTTTTAACTTATCCAAATACTCATTCGATAAACCGGGCCGGTTGCACACATTGGCATAAACAGCTTTGTAAAAGAAATAATCCCTGGTTTTTTCAATATTGTTCACACTGTCCATCTTAACAAACTGGTGCTGCACACTGAATACTCTCAGTTGTTGTTCTGTCTCACCTTGTGAAAAAGCAATGGTACTAATGAATAATAAAATAGAAAGGAGGTGTCTTTTCATGGTCTGTTTATTTTGATGCCAGTTTTGAGATTCTTTTAAATATGGACTTATAGCGGGTGGAGTCTTCAGGGCAAATTCTCATAGCCACATGGTAATTCCTGCCTGTACATTCGTTTTTTTCAGAAGTATAGCCTTCAATAAAATAAATGACACCGTCTAAATAGTAATGCTTGCCTTTGTCCTTAACAGGTAAACTCCAAAAATTCATGTCATCTAATGATTTTTTAATTGCTGTCCAGCTTTGCGCACTTACTACCGTCTTTCGTTCTTTACTTAGACTGTCTATTCTGATTTCCCTGTGCTTCAATGTATCTTCTTTATATCTAAAAAAGCTTTTGGATGTAATAACATAACGGTCTCCACTTTTATTTACGCGGTAGCTGTGATAATCCCCAAAAGAACTTAATACCAAAAACCTATACGTTTCTTTTTCTTCTTTGAAAGAGTCTAATTCAGGTTCTTTTAGCTTGCTTAAATAAAAATTAAGCGACTTCTCCGATTTAAGTACTGTTATAAGACTGTCATTTTTTCTCAAAACTTCAGTATCCAAATTGCAATCCTGCTTGTTGTTGCATCCCATACAGGCAATAAGTAATGATAAAGAAATTAAAAAAATAAGGAAGAGACGCTTTTTCATAAAAAGAGATTAATAGTTTTCCATTCTCCATTTATGGTCAATCGAATCAAAGTCATGGTCAGTATAATTGTATTTACTTTTCAGTTCATCCATTTCAATGTCACGTTGGGCAGGATCCAAAATCAACCAGAGGGTTTCATCAATCTCATCGAGATTGTCTGTTATAATTGCTTTTAATTTATTCTGAAGATAAAAACTATATTCCAAACCGGCCACAAAACCTTCTAACATCCCTCCGACAGGATACGTCACTTTATAAACATCCCGTCTGAAATGGAGTAAATTATTAAAGAGCCAGTGTATATGTAATCTTCTTTCTGTAATGTACTCTTCCATTCCGGGATGTAATGCCGTAACGGTTTCAATGATTTTTTGGGATAGCTCCGCATTACAATGTTCTTCTCGGTCTTTAAGGAATTCACCACCCGTCAGGTACTCAAGATTGTTCATTTCGTTTAAGTATCTTGCCCTGCTCAGTTCTTCCTTTCTTCCTCCAATGAAGTATTGCACCTGAACTTGCAGATTGATATATTTCTTGGAAAGCCCGAATGCATCCAGTAATGACTCAATCTGTTCCAGACGAAGCCTCGCCGGTTTGCTGTCTTTAACGTGGGGGTCTTCCCATGAATGCTGATATTCTAATATTTTATGCAATAGGTCTTTTGCGGTCATGGTTTATTATATAAATATTGTGATGGTTTGGATTTTTAGTACAAGTTGATAAAATGAAATAGGGAGTGTGTATTATTATATGCTGTTTAATTTTCTTTCCTTAACTCATAATATCTTTCAAAACCGATTTCTTCTAAATATTCAGGTAAAGATGTTTTTGTTTTTTCGAATGAAATAATCTCTAATGTCTCATCAGCCAGCCTCCCAATTGTTGTTCTGTATACTGTTTCTTTTTTGGGTTCTTCGACAAATTCAATAGTTACAATATTTGGGATTTCACGTTCTTTTTTATTTACTATTCTGTTCTCCGTAATATATGTATTTCTTTTTTCGCTTGCACTCAATTGATAATCTATACGTATTGAGGCTAGTTTATCATGGTTCGGAATTTCTTTAAATGGAATCTCAATATTATCATACTGATTAAATTCCATGGTGGTTTCCATGTTTTTTAAATTGGAGTCAAAATCATAAATATAACCAACTTTTATAGTTCTGTTTTTAAGTTCAGATTTCTTATCAGTGCTAAATTTAAGTTGGTATTTTTCTGAAGAATCTTTTCTGAAAATTTTACGGGTATCATTTTCAAATACATCATATTGACTCGAAAAAGTATATATATTATCTTTTTTCTTCCATTTTCCTTTAACTTCTTTCCAAGTAAAGCAACTTATATGGGGACGGTGGTAAAAACTGAAAGTTGAATCAGGGGAAAGGGTTAAATCACAAAATGTGGTTTCATATGAAAGTTTATTTCTATCTTTATTGTAATATGCATTTGAATCATTTTCATAAACAACCGGCTTATTCTGGGCGATAAGAAATTGTGTGAATAGGATTGAAAGCAATATTTTAAAATTCATTTTTAGGACTTAAATGGGTTTTGAAACTACCCCACGAATATAAACAATAAACCTCAAACCTTCAATAATCCAATAACTCATAACTCATAACTCATAACTCATAACTCATAACTCATAACTTCTTCTTCCTTTCGCACGACTTTTTCTTCCTTTCGCACGATTTATTCTTATTCTTACATGACTTCTTTCTTTTCTCGCACGATTTATTCTTACTCTGACACGACTTATTTCTTTTCTCACACGACTTTTTCTTCCTTTCGCACGATTTATTCTTCCTCTGACACGACTTCTTTCTTTTCTCGCACGACTTTTTCTTCCTTTTGCACGATTTATTCTTCCTCTGACACGACTTCTTTCTTTTCTCGCACGTATTTTTTCTTACCAGACACGTTTTTTTTAATGAATCTCAAAAAGTAAGGCATACATTTTGTAAGTACATTCTTAAAATTTATGATATGTTATACTTCAATTTTAACCGCATCTTTAAAATGAAAGGAATTCATCGTCCTTTTACACATATGACTTCACTTGGTTATTCCGGCAGTTTTGCCACAAAGATGACACACAACGATGTTCGTCAAATGAACCTGGATATACTGGAGAAAATCTGCCGGGATTTCAATTGTACACCCAATGATCTCATTGATTTTAAACCATCCGCAAATAGTGCGCTTCCAAAAGACCACGCTCTCCATTCATTAACGAAAACCGAAGTTGATAACGGGCTTCAGGAGAAAATTAACACGCTCACGGCCGATAAAATTCAGCAAATACACGATATCATTAAAAATATGGAGTAATTTTGCCGCATAATCGTTTGCAATGTACAGTACCCTGCTTATCACACCGCCTTTTACACAGCTCAATACGCCGTATCCGGCAACGGCTTACCTGAAAGGTTTTCTCAATACTAAGTCCATTTCGTCTTTTCAGATGGATTTGGGTATCGAAGTGATTCTGGAATTGTTTTCCAAAGCGGGTCTGACGAATGTTTTTGATTTTGTTGCCGGTGATGTGACCGAAATGTCGCAAAACTCTGAGCGTATCTTCGCATTAAAAACCGAATACCTGAAAACAATTGATGCGGTAATCGAATTCCTGCAAGGGAAGAATCCTACCTTGGCACGCCAAATGTGTTCCGGGAATTTCCTCCCCGAAGCTTCACGCTTCAGCCAGCTGGATGACATGGACTGGGCTTTCGGTTCCATGGGGATGCAGGATAAAGCAAAGCACCTGGCGACGTTATACCTGGAGGATCTTTCTGATTTTATCGTCGAATGCATCGATGAGAACTTTGGTTTTAGCCGCTACGCAGAACGTCTCGGTAGAAGTGCCAACTCGTTCGATGAATTATATGATTACCTGCAGACTGAGCCCACATACATTGATCATATAACCCTGCGTCTTCTGGATTTGCAGTTGCAGAAGGAGGATAAACCTCAATTGGTTTGTTTCTCGGTCCCGTTTCCGGGAAATCTGTACAGTGCGTTCCGTTGTGCGCAGTTCATAAAAGAAAATTACCCTGAGATTAAGGTATCTATGGGAGGTGGTTTCCCTAATACCGAATTAAGGGACCTGAAGGATGCCCGCGTTTTCGAATTCTTTGACTTCATCACTCTCGATGACGGGGAGTTACCAATAGAACTTTTATTAAATGCAATAGAGGTGGCTGAGCCTGTCGAAGTCAGAAGAACATTCCTCCTTGAAAATGGGGAAGTGGTCTATAAAAACACGACGACCCGCCACGATTATAAACAGAGTGAAGTGGGTACGCCTGATTACACCGGTTTGTTACTGGATAAGTACATTTCGGTAATCGAGATTGCTAATCCCATGCACAGTCTCTGGAGTGACGGCCGCTGGAATAAACTGACCATGGCGCACGGTTGCTACTGGGGGAAGTGTACCTTCTGTGATATTTCCCTGGATTATATTAAGGTCTATGAACCCATTCATGCTAAAACGCTGGTGGATAGGATGGAGGAACTTATCGAACAAACCGGGGAGAATGGTTTCCATTTTGTCGACGAAGCAGCTCCGCCTGCATTGATGCGCGAAGTGGCACTGGAAATCCTGAGGCGTAATTTAACGGTGACGTGGTGGACAAACATTCGCTTCGAAAAGAGTTTTACCGCCGATTTGTGTGTTTTATTGAAAGCCTCAGGTTGTATCGCCGTGTCGGGCGGACTCGAAGTGGCTTCCGACCGTCTTTTGGAATTAATCAAGAAGGGGGTAACCGTTGAACAGGTAGCAAAGGTAACACGCAACTTCACTGAATCGGGGATTATGGTGCATGCGTACCTGATGTACGGGTATCCCACGCAAACCATTCAGGAAACTATCGACAGCCTCGAAATGGTACGCCAAATGTTCGAACTGGGAATCCTGCAATCGGGTTTCTGGCACCAGTTTGCCATGACAGCACACAGCCCCGTAGGGATGAACCCGGAGGAATTCGGGGTAACACCGCAGCTTAACGAAATCTCTTTCGCAAATAACGATATTCAGTTCAAGGATAAAACAGGAATCAACCACGATAAGTTTAGCTTCGGCCTGAAAAAGTCATTGTTCAATTACATGCACGGTATCTGTTTTGATTATCCGTTACAGGATTGGTTCGACTTTAAAATCCCCAACACTAAAATCAATCCTGATTTTATCTACGATTGTTTACAGGAGGAAAATCATCTGCAAATCAAACCAAACGCTAAAATTGTCTGGATTGGCGGTAATCCTTCTGCCGAATTGTTTACAAAATCCAAAAAAGGGAACTCCTGGGAAATGATGAAACTTACTTTCCACGATAAGCGCGAATCGTTCGACATCACCGTGGAAAAGGATAAAGGGGAATGGCTGAAAGGTATCCTGGACAAAATCGCCGTGACAAAAGAGAAACGGAATAACTTCCAGGAAATCAAAACCGATTTTGAAAATAACGGCCTGGATGACTTTGAATTGTTCTGGTTTTCAAAGCCAATGCAAACCCTTAAAGAAAGCAATCTGCTGGTTTTATAACCCGTCGGATTGTTTTTGAAATGTTGTTTTTATCATTATTCTTGTATTTTTTGTTAAATAATTATAATTTCACTAAGTTTATATTGAATATAAGCGGATCACATGAAAAAAATCGACAAACTTTCAATCTACTCGAAGTTACTCTTGTTGATTTTTGTTTCCAGCGTCGCATTTATACTACTTTTTCTATACCTTTTTTATTATACACTCAAGCAGGAGGATGAAGTATATGCCATGTCGCAAAAGCAGCTCAATGATGAGGTGAAATCCCTCATGGAGCTCAACTCTGAATCGCATATTTCTACCATTATCGATATTACATATTGGGACGAACTGGTGAAGTATATTAAAACCAAAGACCAGAAATGGTTTGATGATACCATCGCCAGTGCCATCGATATGTATTTTGTCGAATACCTCGGGGTATATGAGCTGAACGGAAATAAATTAGGGGAGAAATACACGCATGAAATCAAACAGCCGGTTTCATTTATTACCAAACAGCTGCTGAATGAGGTGTATAAAAAGAAACTCATTACGTTTTATGCAAAAGTACCGGAAGGATACGCCGAAGTTTTTATGGCAACCATCCATCCTTCAAATGATCCCAATAAGGTGAAAACAAAACCGGAAGGCTACTTTGTTATGGTGCGGCTTCTGGATGCCGGATACATTAAAAGACTGGAACAAATCAGTACGGCAAAAGTTTTTTTCTCTGACTCCGAAAATGAAAAGTTATTCTTCGATGATTACATTCAGGGATTCCATACTTTAAAATCCTGGAACGGGGATAAAGTGACAGACATCGTTTTTAAAAGGAAGTTCTATGTGAATTTCAACGATACCGAGAAGATTCTGTTGATTATCATGTTTGCCTTTATCTTGTTTTTAGTGATATATACACTGTTCTTACGGCGCTGGGTTTCAAAACCACTGTCATTAACCACAGAAATCCTTGAGAAGGGTAACAAAAAGGCAATCAAAAAATTAAAATCATCCCCGGGGGAATTCAGAAGAATAGGAATCTTGTTTGATGAGGCTTTTTCACAACGGAAACAACTGGAAAAAGCTAAGGCAAAGGCTGAAGAAAGTGACCAACTTAAAACGGCTTTCCTGACGAATCTGTCGCACGAAATCAGAACTCCTATGAATGCTATCATTGGTTTCTCGGAACTACTGAAGGAAAAGGATATCGACGAAGAGGAGAAATTAAATTACATCAAGATCATTAATAAGAGTGGTACAAATCTGGTTTCCATTATTGATGATCTGATCGAAATGTCTAAAATTGACTCGAATCAGGTGAAACCGAAAATCTCAAGCGTAAACCTGGAATCTTGTATGAATGAATTGTATAAATCAATTGCGATTACCATTTCAAAGGACAAAAACATAGAATTCCGCTTGGTGGAAGCTAATTATCCGCTAACAACCAGAATCCTTATTGATGAAATCAAACTGAAACAGGTACTGATTAATCTAATTACAAATGCTGTGAAGTTTACCAACTCAGGGTTTGTAGAATTTGGATACAATAAAAGCACTGACGGAACCGAAATTCATTTCTTTGTAAGGGATTCCGGCCTTGGAATCGATAAGGAAGACCAGCCTTTTATCTTCGACCGGTTCAGAAGGGTTGATAGTGATTATTCCATTAAAGTGGGCGGACTCGGATTAGGATTGGCTATCTCGAAGGCTTACGTACACTTAATGGGCGGTACGATTCATCTGGATTCTAAAATGGGAGTGGGGTCAACTTTTAATTTTACCATTCCGTTGGTTGTCGATACAGATACGTCCAGAAAATTCAGAACCAAGGAAGAAGCAAAAGAAGATGTGTATGATAAAGAAATCACAATTTTAGTTGCCGAAGACGATAATATCAATTACTTGCTGATCGAAAAACTCCTGAAAATGAAGCATTATAATGTGATCAGGGCAAAAGACGGTATCGAAGCAATTGATATCTGTGAAGGGGATGAAGAAATTAATTTAATCCTGATGGATATCAAAATGCCGGGAATGAGTGGTTATGATGCTTTTGCTAAAGTGAAAGATGCAAGGCCAAAGGTGCCGGTCATAGCACAAACTGCTTTCTCCTCAACGGATGAAATTGAGCGCATCCAAAAGTTTGGTTTCGACAGCTATATTACCAAGCCGCTGGACAAAGCCAAATTATATGAAATGATTGATACCTTCTTAAAATAAAAATAGTTTCCATGGTGTGGAAACTATTTTAAACCCTAGAAATTGTATATAGATACAAATATTACACTGCTAATTGAAATGGAATTTTATTACTAGGATTGGCGACAACGTTAATCATCTGTTCTATATCTTTTTTACTGAATTCATATTTATCATTATCAAGCAGATAAATCTGATATTCTAACATACGCTTGTATTTGGGTAATTGGAATTCATCTGCTGATACCGAATAAACAGCCAGGTGTTCCTGCCATAAATCCATTTTTTCAATCATGAATTCCAAATAATGGTAATGTTGGTCTTTGCGGGCATTAAAACCTTCAAATTTGATTTTATCAAGGTCAAGTCCTTTTTTATCTTCCAATGACATTTTTTTCAAAGCATCATTGATCCTTTTATACATGAATAAAATCTGGGTGGTTTCTTCACATACTTCCAAAGAAATTTCTTCAGGTGCTACATCAAACACTTCATAGTATCTTTCTGTAAAACCGTTTTCAAGGATTTCAATTTTTAATTCGTAATCTTCTGGAGTGTCTTCAATTTTGGAAAGAATTCGGTACTGATTGGCAAGAATTTGTCTTTCAACGATGGATAGTGTTTCTGGAATCATAGTTGTAAATTTTCTTATTACAAACATAAGCGGTTATCCCCAGTATTTACTATGGTTTTACCGTACGAAATGTTAAACTTAAGGTTAAGAAACGGGTTGTTTTCCCTTTTCCCGACTAATGATTTCAGGGGTAATATTGAGGTAATTATTTATTTAAATTAAATTTACCCGGTTGTTGAAAACCGGAAACCGATTCCATGAAGATTTTCAATCGAAATGCCTTCTTCATTTGCAATTATTTTCCGTAATCTGGAAATAAACACATCAAGACTTCTACCCATAAAATAATCATCATCTCCCCAAAGCGATTTCAGGATTTCTTCGCGTTTTAAAACCACATTCTTGTTATCGAGGAACAGTTTTAACAGTTCAGCTTCCCTTTGGGTCAAGGTTGTTTTTTCTTCCCCGGAAACAACAAAGTAGTTTTTACTGTCAAACTGGTATTTGCCAAGCTTGTAAATGCTCTTATCGACAGGTTCGCTTTTTGCAGATCGCTTGATGAAGACTTCAATTTTTAAAAGTAATTCCTCAATACTGAAAGGTTTGACCAGATAATCATCGGCTCCAAGACGTAATCCTTTTATACGGTCTTCTTTTAAGGTTTTCGCCGAAAGAAAAATGATGGGAATCTGGGTATTGGTTTTCCGGATCATTTCGGCTAGTTCAAATCCATCCATTTTAGGCATCATGATATCCAGTATGCAAATATCAAATTCATTGTTTTTAAAAGCTTCATAAGTCATTTCGCCATCTTGACAATGGGTAACGTCATAATTGTTCTGTTCCAGATTGTCTTTGGTCAGGAAAGCTAATGTTTCGTCATCTTCGGCGTATAAAATTTTAATCTTGGCCATATTTAGGTTAACGGAGTTAAGATGGTTATTGTTATTCCTTGTTTATTATTGTTCTGCATCAGGATTTTCCAGTTGTGTTGGGTGCATATTTTTTTGACATAGTACAGTCCCAATCCAAACCCGCTGACTTCATTGCTTTTCTTGGTTGGAATGCGGTAAAATTTGTCAAAAACGAATGATATGTTTTTGTTGGAAATACCGATACCATTATCAATGAACTCTATTTTCAGTTGTTTAGTATCATCAGATAACTTAATCGTTATTTCGGGATAGCAATCGCAATATTTCACCGAATTATCAATGAGGTTATAAATCAGATTAGTGAAATGAAATTGATCGGCGTTGATTTTATAATCGTCTTTTTTTGAATCGATTGTGATTTTTGTATCGGGATATTTCAATTGAATACTTTCAATCACCGAAGCAATCACCGGAATGATTGTAAATTCACTTTTCTCCAAAACAAGTGGTGCATTGTCTGATTTGGCTATATTCAGGATTTTCTCGATGTGATGATTTAGTTTATGGGTCTGATCAATGATGATTTTAGTGTATTTTTCGAGTTTTTGATCCTTTTTGATGTCTTCCTGTTGGTTTAAATAATTGGACGCAATTAAAATGGATGACAAAGGTGTTTTGAATTCGTGGGTCATATTATTAATGAAGTCACGCTGTAATTCCGAATATTTTTTCTGTTGGATAATCGTGTAAATAGAATAAACATATACTAATAAGATAATAATTAATGCAAAGGAAAGTATGAACCAGAACCTTAAGGAACTAAACAGGTAAGAGGTTTCATTCGGGAAACGGATGGCAAAATAGTAAATTAAATTTTTATGCTTCGGGAAAGAAATAGAAGTCTTTTTAGGTGTTTTATTGCTGAATGAGATGTAATTCCCGTAAACCATTTCATCACTGTGGCAATTGTACATGGCATATTCGAAATCGGTTGTGATGCCAATTTTTTCAAATTCGACTTTCAGATAATGTTCCAGGATTTCCGGATCAAAATCATTATCTACATTAATGATGTAATAATCATTGGATACCTTTTTTACGGGATTGTTGGCCGGTACTTCATGATTTGTTCCTTCATAAAGATGTTTTACAACATTTATTAATGCAATATGGGCTTTCTGGGAAAACTTCTGTTCTTCTATAGAGAAAGCTTCTTTCGTCCACAGCAATTGCGCAATAAGGATTCCTATCGTAGCGACTAATCCTAAAACAATGATACTATTAAGTTTTTTTATTTTCAAAGCGATGAATTCTTACTGTAATATTACTGAAAAAAAACCTTTGTTTATATCGTTAACAAGTTGTTAACAAACATTTAAAAACGGTTAACAGCTGTGTGAAAATTAATGAAATACATTTGGGTTATACAAAAACAACAAATCAATTCTAACTAAAATGAAAATTATGAAAGCAATTAAGATTTCTCTTTTGGCACTGACTTTAGGTTTAATGTCTTTTTCGGTTGTAACACCAGTTAAAGATATGATTGTAAAAGTTGCTGAAGGTTCATCAATCAAATGGAAAAGTGAACAAATCGATTTAGGACAAATTCCTCAGGGAAAACCGGTAACTATCGAATTTGAATTTGAAAATACTGGTAAAACAGCTGTTATTATCACAAATGTAAAAGCTTCTTGTGGTTGTACGGCAACAGATTATACAAAAGAACCAATTGCGCCGGGTAAAAAGGCTCAGGTTAAAGCAACATACAATGCAGCGGCTAAAGGTGCATTCACAAAAACAGTTACCGTGACAACCAATGCGGAAGAGGCACCAAAAGTGTTGTCTTTTAAAGGGACTGTGATATAATAGATTTTTAAGGTTAATTAAGCGAAAACTCCAAAGCATTACTGTTTTGGAGTTTTTTTATGGACTAAATTCTTTTGTTTTTTAGTTTTTTATGGTAACGCTTTTAAGGACAAGGCCTTCATAACCAAATAACTTATGAAAATCAAAGCTGACTCTTTCGTAACCATTCCATCTCCAGTTGGTTCCCCATGAATTTTTGATAATAAAACCCTGGTCATCATAGCCAATTATGGTTACCACATGATATCCATATTGGTTAGCGTCTGAATCAGTTTGGACATACTTTAACTCTCCGCTTAATATTCTTTCGGTTAGATTGTCTGAATAAAGATTTTTGGCATCTGTAAAGGTCATTGGTTTTCCTGTTACTCCAAAAAGTGTGTAGCCAAGATCAGGAGTAATGGTGTTGAATGTTGATGATCTATAATTTTTCCATGCCGGTAAGTATAATTTATAACTGACAGGTATAGCTTTTATGCCGTTTTTAAGCAGTGATTTGATGTAGTCAACGTTTTTAGATGTAATTCCGTCGAGATATTCATATTCTTTAAGGAAAATCCGGGCTTTAGTTTTGTATTTTGTACCTAAAGTTATGGCGCCAATGTCACTTTCTATGATGTATTTTACCATTTCTGAGTCATCTTTAAGCCATCTTCTGGTTGCTTGCGGATTATAAGGTAATTCAGATTCGGTAATTACTCCGTCTTTTATTAATGCGTTGGGATAATAGTAAAGTAATTGCCCTGTAGATGTTTCTTTTTGATTGGCATAATCATTTGTTTTTTGAACAGCATAAAGGTACTTTTCACTTAGATCTTTTGGAACGCCTTCTAAAGTTTCAAGAGCGGCAGCAACTCCAAAAGCACTGCAGGTGTTCCTGTTTCCCTGATTTTTTACAGGAGATTGTGAAGTCCAGTGAATTGTTTCCGGAAATAATTTTTCAGGAGGCGTAAGGGTTCCTTGTTGGCAAATGCCTATAAAAGGAAAAAGTAGTAAAAAATGTAATGTTTTCATTTGTAGTTATTTAGTGTTCGTTCTAAATAAAGTTAATGAAAAAATACAGTTTTTTACTACAATTTATTCTTTTTTATAGCGATGGAAACTTTTTAATTAGTTGCCGGTTCTCCGTATAAATCGAATTCAGTGGCATTAAAGATTTTGATGGTTGCGAATTCTCCTGTTTTTAGGTAATGTTTAGAAGCGTCGATTAATACTTCGTTGTCAACATCCGGGCTGTCAAATTCTGTTCTTCCTACAAAATACTGACCTTCTTTTCTGTCGATAATACAACGGAAAGTCTGTCCGATTTTTTCCTGGTTCAAATCCCATGAAATTTGAGCCTGGATTTCCATTATTTCGGTAGCTCTTGCTTGTTTTACGTCGTCCGGCACATCGTCTTCCAATGAAAAAGCATGTGTGTTTTCTTCATGTGAATAAGCAAAACAGCCTAAACGCTCAAAACGCATTTCTTCAACCCAGTTTTTAAGGATTTGGAAATCTTCTTCCGTTTCACCCGGATAACCAACGATTAAAGTTGTACGGATAGCCATTCCCGGAACGGCAGCACGGAAGTCTTTTAACAGTTGGGTAGTTTTTGCATAAGTGGTTCCACGACGCATTGATTTCAGGATGTTATCTGAAATATGCTGCAATGGAATATCAATATAATTACAGATTTTTGGCTCGTTTTTCATTAGTTCCAAAACGTCCATCGGGAATCCGGTTGGGAAGGCATAGTGCAATCTAATCCACTCAATTCCTTCAACTTTTATCAGATTTTCAAGTAATTCGGCCAAATTACGTTTTTTATATAAATCCAAACCGTAATAGGTCAAATCCTGTGCAATAAGAATTAATTCTTTTACGCCGTCAGCAGCTAAACCTTCTGCTTCTTTGACTAATTTTTCAATTGGCTGGGAAACGTGTTTTCCGCGCATGATAGGAATGGCACAGAAACTGCATGGACGGTCACAACCTTCGGCAATTTTTAAGTAAGCATAGTTTTTAGGTGTTGTAGTTAAACGTTCACCCAAAAGCTCATGTTTGTAATCGGCACCTAAAGCTTTTAAAAGTAAAGGTAAATCGGTTGTTCCGAAATATTGGTCCACATTAGGGATTTCTGCTTCTAAATCAGGACGGTATCTTTCAGATAAACATCCGGTAACGAAAACTTTATCGACAATACCCTGTTCTTTTTTGTCAACATATTCTAAAATCGTGTTAACCGATTCTTCTTTGGCATTATTAATAAAACCACAAGTGTTAATTACTACGATGTTACCTTCCTGTTCGTGAGCTACATCTTTACCGCTGGCTTTTAATTGCCCCATTAAGACTTCACTGTCGTAAACATTTTTTGAACAACCCAGTGTAATTACATTAATCTTGTTTTTCTTTAACGATTTGGTTCTCATTGCTTTAATTTAGGAGCGCAAAATTACAACATTTATTTCAGGTAGCGAAACATTTAAAGGCTGAAGGCTTAATTTAGACTGATTTTGTACTAAAAAAGCCCACAAATCTGTGGGCTTTTATTTTTTAAATCCATATCTGTTTGGAAATGGATATTATCAAAGTTAAAATATCTTGAAGATTACTCTTTAATTATTTTTTTTAAAAAACTGTTATTTCTTTCACTCTTTAAGAAATAGATACCATTTGGAAGGTCATCTATTTTGAACTCAACTTCTTCATCTTTTGTTGTAAACGAGAAATTTTTAATCCTTCTACTGTAAGTATCAACTAAATAAAATGAAGTTCCTAGGTTTAAGTCGTTTTTTAAATAAAAAGTCCCATTGTTTGGGTTAGGATAAGGAGATGTTATTTCAAAATCATTTTGATTCATTTTGATTGAATCAGAATCTTCATTTTCATCTTGCATTGTTCTGGCTGACGATACTCTCCTTATTACCGCAATTGGGTTACTTATGCTTTTAACGATACCATTTTCAGTAATTAATCTTCTAAATCCAAGGTATTGATAAGGTCGTAAATTTGAAGTATATATATATTGAAAATCCTTGCCGGTGGCATTAGGTATATCTGTCCAAACATAGTCGTTATTAAAGTTTATATTTTCACCGGTTTTGGCCATTTGCCATTTGTATTTTAAATTACTGTTTGTTACGGCATTTCCAGTAAAAATTGATGGATTAACAAGTGAAGTTAAAGTCTGATCACAACAAATTGTATTGACTATGATTGAATTGTTGATAGAAATAGAAATTGTGTTGCTTATGTTGTAAAACCCATTGTCAGTGTCAATCGCTATTCTGCGGATTAATGTATCTTCGTTGATTGGTCCGATATTGATTAAATCATTACTATTTTGATTTACAAAATCATGCCATGTATTCTCATTTGTTGTTTTGTATTGCCATTTGAAATAATTGATGTATTTAATTTCTCGTTCACAATCAGTTCTATAAGGGCATACTTTTGTACTGATAATGCTTGGAAGATAGTTATTTGTTAAGGATACAATTGAGCCCGGTGCAACTATTTTGTTTTCATGGATTAAGTTGTTTGAAATTAAATCTGATTTAATAACGGATTCTGCTAAAATAAAAGGAAAATTTGTTCCTTGAAACTGGAAGGTAACTATTATTTTTGCTCCATTTATTAATTTGGACGAAGGTATTTGAATATTTTGATATGTTTCACTACCAATATAATTTGTAAAAATTTTTGGTGTTACCAAAAGGGTAGTGTAAAGCGTTGATCCCTCAGGGTTATGTATTGCAATATTCATGGATCCATAATATCCTGACACAAGATTACTGCCATGTATAAGACTGTAATTTATTTTAAAATCTATACTTGAGTAGCCTTCTGCAGTGTTAGGGACAACAATTTTGTTGTTTAAGATTGGAAGATTGTCTGAATATTTTAAATCGGTTATTTGAGCTTCTACTCTATCCGGTATGTTGTTGGGGTAGCTTTCACTTGTGCCTCCTGCTAATTTATACAAATCGGTCCTTTTTAGGTTTTTATGAAGACCTATGGAGAACATGTTTGTTTGAAAAGTATAGCCAGTATTGCTTATGGTGTATTTGCGTAAAGTAATTTTTTGATGTACTGTTTTTGTGTAATAATTGTTTACTTTCTCTAAATTAACTATTTCAGAAACTAAATAATAACTTCTTACTCCATTATCATAATCTTCAGCTGTTTGATTGTTATGATTGTTTGGATTGAACATCCAAGTTCCAATTCTTAAATTGTTTATAAAACCGGTATTGTAGGTACCATAATAACTCGCTTTTACATCAAATTCAATTACTAAGTCATCTTTTCCATTGAAATTAATAGTGTTGTTGGGTTGAATTAGACCGTTTGTTGTTAGATTCAAAATTTCAATTGAAAATAAACTTTCATCAATAGGAGTATCAGGAGAAAGATCTTCAAGAGGATCTAATGGGGTGTCATCACCGATGCGTGTAATGCTATTGTGTTGTGTGTTGACTTTGCTGGGTAAATGTTGTTGTGATAAAAGAATTGAGGAGTTTAGAATTAGTGTTAAAATAAAATGTTTCAATCTCATTAGTATTTTCTTATTTAAATTAATTTGAGTAAAGGTAGAGTCAATTAATTTAAATAAGAAAAATTAGATGTTTTTATTTTAAAAAATTATTGTTTATACTTTGTTTTGATTATAACTCAAATGAAAGTGTCACCGTAACATTATTATTTTTTATAGTGCTTTTTGCTCTGTCAGTTAATCCGGTGCTGAACATCTGGTAACCATAATCTCTTTCGGATGTAGAATAAGCCAGATCAAGCTTGGTTCCTCCGAAATTATATCCGATACCGCCTGAATATCCGGTTAGATCGCCCATCATATCTTCGTCTTTGTATGGACTTGTTTCTGAACGGAAACCGGCACGAAGACTCCATTGGTTGACTTTGTATTCACCACCAATTCTTAGTTCGTTGGATGTTGTGAATAAATTTTCAATTCTGTTGTTGTCAGAAGCATAATCATTTTCTGGTTTTAAACGCATCGAGCTGTAATCTTTAGCGCTGTAGTCAACGCTGATGAATCCCTGTTTTCCAAAAATAATGGCGGCACTTCCGGTAATTTTACCCGGTGTTTGAATGGTATACGGAGCAAAAACCATGGTTAAGTTAGGGTCAACTATATCGGCAGGTAACTCGCTTGTATTGTCACCGCTAACGGCTGCAACACTTTGCATTAGTTCGTCGGTTAAACGATGCCATGTTGGAGATTCGTAAGTGGCGCCAACTCTGAATTGGTTGCTTAATTTTAAAATAGCACCCAGTTGGAATGAAAATCCGTTGCCATAAGTATGCAGGCTATTGTCGAAATAAACCCTCTTCACATAAGTGTCAGTTGATGTGTTGTTATCGTTGCTTTCAAAAAAACTCGAATTTCTCACATAATCTGAAAAGTGAGAATTTAAGTTAATACCAATCATTAGTTTGTCCTGATAATTTGCCGATGCATTGAAAGCTAATTTTCCATTGTAACCGGTGGTTTCCACTGAATTTTCATGGTAAAAATCCCCGGGAACAATTGCGGAGCTGTATTGGGTGATGTTTGGATTGTCATAATTGGTTGGGTCACTTGCCAATGGAATTGGATCAATAATAAAGGCCCAATATGCTAGATAAGCCTGTTGCTCGCGGAATGATAATTCCTCAAAATTAAAATTTTTAAGTGTTCTGAGTTCTATTCCGTTTGCATAATTCAAAAAGTAATCATCTATCGAATTAGTCGGGTTGGTTCCGGAAATAAATAATGAATTGTCAAAGTTATTCTGATTTTCATAGTTTAAGGCTAAAGCAAATTTCTTCCAGTCGCTTTCATGATGGTTTTCAAAAACGAAAACACCACCGGCCTGGCCTAAATCAAGCGAATTGTTGCTGTCGCTGGTTCTGGTTCCAAAATAATCTGAATTATTTTTGGTATTGTAATTGCTTAAAGTGAAAGCTACCTGATTGTTGTTGAAGATAACCGAGCTGGCAGGATTCAGGTTTATGGCTGATAAATCACCGCCAACAGCTCCAAAAGCACCGCTTAATGCTCTGAAACGTGCTGTTCCTAAAGGTTCTGTCTGGGAATATCGGAGTGCGTCGTTGATTTCCTGGGCTTGCATGGCTGTACTTGCCAGAATCAATCCTAAAATTGAGATATAGTTTTTCATGATTGTATTTCGTTAAAAAACCTATACAAATACGTAATTAATGTGTATGAGTATAGGTTTTGTTATTTAATTATTATCTTCTTCCGCCGCTTCTTCCGCCTCCGCCATAATTGCCGCCTCCTGATGAACGTGGAGATTCATAGCTTCTTGGGGAATCATAAGTTCTTGGAGATGAACTCCTGGGAGAGTCATAAGTTCTTGGTGAAGAGCTTCTTGGTGAATCTGAATTTTTAGGTGGATTTACCTCAGATCTCGGAACACCTGTATAAGTGCTTTGTGATCTTGGACTTCTTGGTGAATCTGAGTTTTTAGGAGGGTTTACGGTTGTTCTCGGAACGCCTGTATATGTGCTGTTGGATTCATTGTTGAAATTTCTTCTTCTCGGTGTGCTTGTGTAAGTTCTTGGATTAGAAGAGTTTCCAAAATCATTGTTGTAAGTGGAAGATCTTCTTCTTGAGTCGTAACTTCTTGTTCCGTAGTGTCTGTCACTTGAGCGGTCTGAATAAGCTACACTTCTTCTTCCTCCGTTATATCCATAATATCTGTCGTAGTAACCGTGTCCGTACCAGCCACCATAATATCCTCCGTAGTAGCCTCCGCCATAGTAGTAAGGGCTATACCAGCCTCCCCAGTACGATGGTCCGTAATAAGCATATCCGCCCCAGTAAGGGTCGCACCAGTATGAATTCCATCCCCAGTGGCTTCTCCAGGGTCTGTATCCCCAATAGTTGTTCCATCCCCAGTAGCCTCCCCAGCCCCAGTTGCTTTCGTATACATTGATGGTGACATTTTCAGTGTTGTCGCCCCATCCTGCATAACTTTTCTGGTTTTTAACTTCTGTAGTGTCGTTACTGGTTGAATAATTTTCTACATCGGTAAATGTATCCGAATCGTTAGTGCTGTAATTGTCGGCATTTGCGGCAAAATACTCTTTGTATTTTTTATTCGAATCATCAGATTGGGTATTGCTTGTGGTTTGGGTAACAGGTTCTCTTTGGTCGCTGCCATAGATGCCGTCGTTTTCGTAGTATGATACATTTTTGTATGAACCACAGGAAATCGCGGTTAAACCCAATAATCCAACAAAGGATTTAACAATCGCGCCTTTTGTAGAAAAGAATTTTGTTTTCATATCTTATAAAATTTATTGTTGGACAACTCAAAAATAGTTAGTTTTGTCGAATTATAATAATATTTAACATTTCACAATTTTTGTGCCAAACTATTCAATATGAGCAAGAACTTAACGAAGCGTGCAGAAGATTACTCAAAATGGTATAACGAACTGGTTGTCAAGGCTGATTTAGCCGAGAATTCCGGTGTAAGAGGATGTATGGTTATCAAGCCCTACGGGTATGCTATCTGGGAAAAAATGCAGGCCGAATTGGATAGAATGTTTAAAGAAACGGGACACAGTAATGCGTATTTTCCATTATTTGTGCCAAAAAGCATGTTTGAAGCGGAAGAGAAAAATGCTGAGGGATTTGCAAAAGAATGTGCCATTGTGACACACTACCGTTTGAAAAACGATGAATCAAAACCTGGAAAACTGATGGTGGATCCGAATGCGAAGCTGGAAGAGGAGTTGATTGTTCGTCCAACCAGTGAAGCTATTATTTGGAGTACTTACAAGAACTGGGTGCAGTCGTATAGAGATTTACCATTGTTAATTAATCAATGGGCGAATGTGGTGCGTTGGGAAATGCGTACACGTTTGTTTTTACGTACTGCCGAGTTTTTATGGCAGGAAGGCCACACGGCGCACGCAACCAGACAGGAGGCGCTGGATGAAACAGTGCAAATGATGAATGTGTATGCTGATTTTGTTGAAAACTTCATGGCGATTCCGGTGGTGAAAGGAGTGAAAACGGAAACTGAGCGTTTTGCCGGAGCAGATGAAACGTATTGTATTGAAGCATTGATGCAGGACGGAAAAGCGTTGCAGGCGGGAACGTCACATTTCTTAGGGCAGAACTTTGCAAAAGCTTTTGATGTTAAGTTTGCGAATCAGGAAGGTAAGCAAGAGCATGTTTGGGGAACTTCGTGGGGAGTTTCAACCCGTTTGATGGGAGCATTGGTAATGACGCATTCTGATGATAACGGTTTGGTATTGCCGCCAAATTTAGCGCCTATCCAAGTGGTAATTGTGCCTATTTTTAAATCGGATGAAGAATTGGATAAGATTTCTGAAGTTGCAAAAGATTTACAGGCTAAATTCAGGAAGCTGGGTATTTCGGTCAAGTTTGATAACAGAACGACCCAAAAACCAGGTTTTAAATTTGCTGAATGGGAGTTAAAAGGAGTGCCGGTGCGCATTGCAATTGGTCCGAAAGATTTGGAAAACGGAACATTTGAAGTGGCCCGTCGTGATACTTTGTCTAAAGAAGTGATTTCAGCAGCTGATGTTGCTGCTTATATAAATGATTTATTGGAAGAGATTCAGAAGAGTTTATATACAAAAGCATTTGATTACAGAAATTCCCATATTACTGAAGTAAATTCATTTGATGAGTTTAAAGAAGTGTTAGAAGGTAAGGGTGGATTTGTGTCTGCGCATTGGGACGGAACGGCTGAAACCGAGGAAAAGATTAAAGATTTGACTAAAGCAACGATTCGTTGTGTGCCTTTGGACAGAAAAGAGGAGTCAGGTGTTTGTATTTTGACCGGAAAACCTTCAAACGGAAGAGTCTTATTTGCAAAGGCTTACTAAAAAATAAGAAAAAAATTTCAAAAAAAGTTGCGGGAGCTATTGCAGAAATAAAAAATGTGTATATCTTTGCACTCGCATTACAGAAATGAGCGCTCTTAATGAGAATCAGAGTAAGTAAATGGCCCGTTCGTCTATCGGTTAGGACGCCAGGTTTTCATCCTGGTAAGAAGGGTTCGATTCCCTTACGGGCTACAATTTTGAAATATTGAAATTAATAATGTGATGGCCCGTTCGTCTATCGGTTAGGACGCCAGGTTTTCATCCTGGTAAGAAGGGTTCGATTCCCTTACGGGCTACAAAATTAGTTGTAAATTAGTTTTATAAAATAAAGGCTTGTGTCTCGAGTCTTTGTTTTATTAGTTAAAACCAAAGTGATTGTATATGCAGTTGTGGGAGGTTTTTCTTTTTTAACTAGTAGTTTATAATAATTATTACAATTAAAATTAAAGAAAATGGCAAATCATAAGTCAGCTCTAAAAAGAATCAGAAGTAACGAAAAGAAAAGAGTGTTAAACAGATATCAGCACAAAACTACGCGTAACGCTATCAAAGCAATCCGTGTAGCTACTGACAAAGCTGAAGCTGCTGCAAAATTATCAAGCGTTATCTCAATGATTGACAAATTAGCAAAGAAAAATATTATACACGATAATAAAGCTTCTAACTTGAAGTCTAAATTAACTAGACACGTAGCTGCTTTATAATTCAATTAGTGTTCAAAATTTACTCAAAAGCCTTGCATTTGCAGGGCTTTTTTGTTTTATACCCACGCTGGTTCTGTTTGTAGTTTACCTTCAAGGGTTTCAATCTTGTCTTTTACGGAGCCACCTTCAAAGAATAATATCATATTAAGTACCCATTGGAGAGTACGTACGGGATTTAGAAGTTTAAAGCCAAGCGTTTCTATTTTTGCATCCCTTTCCTTTATTAATATTTCCCTTTTATCCGGATTTGAATTTAAATCATTGGCAAATAACCATGCGCCGTCACGGGCTGTCTGAATGCTGAATTCGATTAGTTTATCATCCCATTGCTTAGCTAAAGGCATCAGTAGTTTGAATATTGGGGAAACACTGCCCATGTTTTGTTTGACATCATCAGTGAGTTCAGAAAGGAGGCTGTTGATGTGGTTAAAGTCGGATTTAATGGTATCGAGCGGATTGTTTTCGACTGTGTCGACTGTAGCGATGCTTAAATCCAGATTGATATGTGCGTTGATTCCGGTTAATAAGTGCTGTAATACCAGGTGTTTTTTGGTAATGGCTTTGAATGATATCTTCCAGCTTTTTGAGATAGGTGTGTTGTTTTTATCGTCAAAATAGGCTTTAAAGTACCGGTTAGCAAAACGTACATCAAGTTTTTCCATGCGGGCATTGTCTTCAAAACGGTTGTTGAGTATGCCTTCCTTTACGCGGATGGTTACCTTTCGGTATAAAACTGCAAAATAACCTAACGGATTGTTATTGGCTTTGCATTCTTCCACAATGGTGTTTAAGATTTCTATGACTTCGTCTATGTTAGTTGCTTGCATGTCAGTTAATTCTTCTAAATTTTTATAAATGTAAAAAAATATATTTAAGAAGCGGCGGGTTTTTTATCGGAAAGGACAGCAGATACTGTTTATTTATTATGTCTTAATTGTTAAGTATTTAGCCTTGAAATTAAAATTGTTTTTTATGTAAAAAATAATCGTACTTTTGCACCACAAAAAAAATCACATGGAATCAATTAGAAATATTGCGATTATTGCGCACGTTGACCACGGTAAGACTACGTTGGTTGATAAAATCATGTATCACTGTCAGTTGTTCCGTGAGAACGAGAACACAGGTGATTTAATTTTGGATAACAATGACCTTGAACGCGAGCGCGGAATTACAATTACTTCTAAGAACGTTTCGGTTACGTATAAAGGAACAAAAATCAACATTATCGATACTCCGGGCCACGCCGATTTCGGTGGGGAAGTAGAGCGTGTATTGAACATGGCTGACGGTGTTTGTTTGTTAGTGGATGCTTTTGAAGGACCAATGCCACAAACGCGTTTCGTATTACAGAAAGCGATTGACTTAGGTTTGAAACCATGTGTGGTAATCAACAAAGTTGATAAAGAAAACTGTACACCGGAAGAAGTGCATGAAAAAGTATTCGATTTGATGTTTGAATTAGGCGCTACTGAGGAGCAGTTGGATTTCCCTACTGTTTACGGTTCGGCTAAGAACAACTGGATGAGTGATGATTGGAAAAACCAAACTGAAAACATCGAGCCTTTATTGGATATGGTATTGAACAATGTGCCGGCTCCTAAAGTATCGGAAGGTACACCACAAATGCTGATCACTTCATTAGACTTCTCTTCGTTTACAGGACGTATTGCTATCGGTCGTTTGCAAAGAGGTGTTTTGAAAGAAGGGATGAATGTTTCTTTGGTAAAACGTGACGGTGCGGTTGTAAAATCTAAAATTAAGGAACTACATACTTTTGAAGGTTTAGGCCGTAAGAAAGTTGATGAAGTAGTTGCAGGAGATATTTGTGCTATTGTAGGATTGGAAGGATTTGAAATTGGTGATACTGTTGCTGATTTCGAAAACCCGGAAGCATTGGCAACCATTGCCATCGATGAGCCTACAATGAGTATGTTGTTCACGATTAACGATTCACCATTCTTTGGTAAAGAAGGTAAATTTGTTACTTCAAGACACGTAAAAGACAGATTGACTAAAGAATTAGAGAAAAACTTAGCGTTACGCGTTAATGAAACTGATTCTGCAGATAAATTCATGGTATTCGGACGTGGTGTATTACACTTGTCGGTATTGATTGAAACAATGCGCCGTGAAGGATATGAGTTACAAATCGGGCAGCCACAGGTAATCATCAAAGAAATTGACGGTGCTAAATGTGAGCCAATCGAAGAATTGACTATCGACTTACCGGAGAATGTTTCAGGTAAAGCGGTTGAATTCGTAACGATGCGTAAAGGTGAAATGTTAAGCATGGAGCCAAGAGGAGAGCGTATGATCATTAAGTTCATCATCCCTTCACGCGGTATCATCGGTTTACGTAACCAATTATTAACTGCTACTGCAGGTGAGGCTATCATGGCACACCGTTTCCTTGAGTACCAACCGTACAAAGGAGAAATCGCAGGACGTATCAACGGATCATTGATTTCAATGGAGAACGGTAAAGCAATTCCTTACTCTATTAACAAATTACAGGATCGTGGTAAGTTCTTCGTTGATCCGAATGAGGATGTGTATGAAGGTCAGGTAATCGGGGAGAACTCAAGAGGAGACGATATGGTGGTGAACATCACTAAAACGAAACAGTTAACCAACTTCCGTTCTGCGGGTGCTGATGATAAGACAAGAATTGTTCCTGCTATCAAATTTACTTTAGAGGAAGCATTAGAGTACATCCAGAAAGATGAGTACGTTGAAGTAACGCCTAAGTCACTTCGTTTACGTAAAATCTATTTGAACGAAAATGACAGAAAGCGTAATAAAATTGCGTAAGTAAGACATACATACAGATGAATCCGGCTTATGCCGGATTTTTTTATGGGTTATTGTTGCTGAGTTATTGTTTACATTGTATTGGAACAGCAACCATACTGTAGTTATATACTACTTATATAGCACTTTGATACGGGTCAAGTACGGGTCAAGTACGGGTCAACCATTACTTTGATACTACTTTGATATGGCTTTAGTATGAGTCAAGTATGGGTCAAGTATGGGTCAACCATTACTTTGATACTACTTTGGTGTGGCTTTGGTATGGCTTTGGTATGGCTTTGGTATGGCTTTGGTATGGCTTTGGTATGGCTTTGGTATGGCTTTGGTATGGCTTTGGCGAAAGTTTTATCTGGCTAATCTTCAGAAAAGCGGTTGAGTACTGTCATTGCTTTTTCTGCATCTTTTTTATCGACAAAAATATGGTCGTGGTAATAAGCAGCCACTACGTTGCAGCTGATGTTTTCTTTTCCGAGTGCGGTAGAGAAGGCAGCAGTTAATCCTACGGCTTCTAAGGAAGAATGAACCGTCAGGGTAATCCATGAAGCCACATAAGAATAATCAAGCCTTAATTCGTCAGCTATTTGCTTTTTTAATACCAGTGTTATGCCTTCTTCTTCCCTGAAATGGAAGAGTATGTCTTTAAAACTTACTGAAGCATCATTTGGGACACTGCAAAATACATATTCCCCTTCATTAAGATGCGGTTTCATGGTTTTAAGTAAAATAGCTAAGTTTTTTTCGCCGGACATTTTTTTGGGATTAAAAGATTGAAGGATTGAAAGATTGGGCTTCGAGAGCACTTCGACAGGCTCAGTGTATCAACTCATCCACCAATTGCAACATTAGGGGATTATTGTTGTTTTTTGAGCGACAATAAGATTAATTCTTCGAATTGTTTGTCATTAAAAGTTTTCAGTGTGACGTAGTACCATTTATTTTCCGGTATGTCTATGGTGAAAATGTCGTTCAGTTTATGCTTTTTTACAGCTTTTTCAAATTCAGGTACCATCATTCCGTCTGTGAACCAGTTTAAATCGCCGGTTTGGTTACTGTCCATTGTGTATTCTTTGGCCAAATCAGAAAAAGGAGTTCCTGATTTGTATTTTTCCAATATGGTTTTTCTGGATTTGTTTATGGCTTCCATTGACAGTTTGTTTCCGTCAAGGTAAATATAGCTTACCCGGTGTGCGGTAATTTTTTTAGAACTGATTACTTTATACACCAGTGTTCCGTCATTGAAAACATCCCCGGTTTTCTTTCCGTTGAAAAATCCGGATTCGTTTGACGGGTCAATTTCCGGTATGATTGACCAGACCAATGCTTCTAATTCAGGGTTTTCGGTAGCAAAATCATTAGCCTGTTCAAAGGTATTGATGTTTTTGATTAGTGCTTCCTGTCCGAAACAACCGAATGATAAAAGTATGGCAGTCAGTATTGGTATGAATTTCATTGTTCTTTATTTAAAAATCCGAAGATATCAATTTCTGTGACTAACGGGTGCCGTTTTGTGTTTTAATTTCTCCAATCTCCAGACAATATTTCCCGGTTCGGTTTTGGTGATTTTGAAGTTGTTTTTTTTCAGTGTGCGTTGGGAGGCGATGTTATCATCATCAGTTTCGGCGATAATTGCTTTTACGGTTTGATTTGTGAAGCACCATTTGGCCAATTCACCAACCGCTTCCGGCATGATGCCTTTTCCCCTGAAATCTTCAAAGGTTTCATAGCCTATTTCCACTTCGCCTTTCTCATTGGGTGTTCCTTTGAGGCAGATTTCGGCTGCGATGGCATTTTCCGCTTTTAAAATGATGACCCAAAAAGTATAGAAGAGGTTAGTGGTACTTTCGGTTTTGATATTGGGTAATACGTTGTTGATGATTTTGGTTTTGATCCGTTCGGTCATAACACGATTGTTCTGCAATAGTCCCATTTCTTTTTCCAAGGCATCGGGAATAATGTATTTTTCCATTTGGTCATGGCTAAGCGGAATGATTTGCAGTCGGAGAGAGTCGATCATCATGATTTTTGGGATTGATGGAATTTTATTTTAATTATTTCAGTTTTACTATTTTCTTTCTTTCATCGGCTTCTTCCGTTCTGTAAGTGATTTCAATCCGTTTCTTTTTGACTTTACGGACTAATCCTTTGAATTCCTTTAATTGCTTTTCAAGTGCCTGATTGAGCGAATCATTTTCAGTCACAATAATTTTGTCTTCGGTTCCGAAAAGGCCGTATTGGTTGCAGGCTTCAGGTAAGTCGGGCAGTTGCCAGTCCCATATGTCGAAACTGTAGATTTCGGTCCATTGATTGTTTTTGTACGTTGCGATATGCCAGCTGTTCAAGTTGGAGTAGTCGGCATAATTGATTACATAGGATATTTCGTCGGTACCGTCGCCATTGAGATCCCCTTCGTTTTTTAAGTAGGAGAGACCGATTTGCTGTCCGTGGCCTGATACCATCATGGTGTCAATTTTGGTGTTGTTGGAAATTAAAAAAGACATAGGGTCTTTATTGATGGTAAGTGCTATTAATTGGCCCATATCACCCAGATTGTCATAAAATTTATTGGTTTCTTTTTTCTCTTTGAGACTGTAAAAATGCTCGATCAGCTTTTCCTTTTTTCCGTCGCCGTTAAAGTCACCGTCTATGACAAAGCGATAACCGAAAATTGGTTTGATATTCTTGGGTATTTTTTTCAGTTCTTCAGCTATCCAATCCATTGTTTCTTCCTCTTCTTTGGATTTCTTTTCAGCGGCTGTATCGGTTTTTTGTTTTAGGGCTGTTTTGTTTTCTTTTGACTTTATAGTATTATCGGCAGGGATTTCTTTCTTGCAGCTGATGAATAACAGGGTTGAAATCAGGAAAAGAAATGCGGTTGTGGGTTTCATGGAAAGAACAGTTACTTTATTGTTATTTAAAGATCTTGAGATTATGTTTTTATTTAAGACTTAACGAAATAGGTGCAACGAGTGATGTATAATCTTCGTTGATTTTATCAATGTTCAAATTTAATTCATCGGTATTGTTTTCAGAATTGTTCCAGTAAATGCCATTTGTTTTTTTAATAAATTAAACCCTCAGTGCACCTCGGAATCCCCTTACGGCATAATAAGACTGGGCTCCGTTGTGGTAGAGGAAAATTGTTCCGTAGCGGAATTCGGAGTACAGGGCGCCGCCTAATTTTCTGATCCCTTCAGGTGTTTTGATCCAGCTGGAGCTTTTGGTGTCAAATTTTCCAAGTGACTGCAATTCCCGGTATTGTTCTTCGGTTAAGATGTCGATACCCATTTCAGTTGCCATATCGAGAGCGTTGTTTGACGGTTTGAATTCTTTTCTGGCGTCGAGTGCTTCCCGGTCATAACAGATGCTTCTGCGTCCTTTTGGCGTTTCGGGTGAACAATCGAAAAAGAGGTATTCGTCTGATTTAGTATCGTGACCAATGACATCCGGTTCCCCTCCGGTTTTTTCCATTTCGTTGAGCGACCATAGCTTATTTGGGTTGGCTTCCAATTTTGTTTGGATTGCTTCCCATTGCATTCCTTTGTGGCGGTTCATGTTGTTTTCGAAGCGTGTTTTCAGTAGGCTGTAGCATTCTTCACGCGCTTCAGGAGATAATTCTTTTGAATAGGATTTAGCCATGACAAGATTGTTTTATATTTTGTGATGCAGTCTTTTTTATTGCTGCTTGATCGTTACCGGAACCGGACCGCCGTGTGATAGAAATCCACCTCCGATTTCGTCTATGTTAACATCCAGTTCATCAGTGGTTGAGATGCGGGTTATGGTAACATCTATAGAGCCGTCTTCGTTAACCGGAACCAGTCCGTAATTTTTGGGAGCAGTTGTAATTGCTGTTTTTTCATTGCCTGATGCGTATGATTTCGGGACGATGTCAATGCTTTGTAGTGTTAGTACAGTTAAACATACGGCAATAATAGTCAGGACGGTTTTTGTGTACAGATCAGTTTTCATAATTGGTTTTATTGAGTTAATGAAACAGTATGACTTTTCGGTCTAACCAAATATAAGAAAAAACATAAAAAAACTCCCTGATAGCAGGGAGTTTGTGATTATCGTTTTAAAGTGAAGTGGCCTCTTACTTCGCGGCCGTCTTCCAGTGTTGATTTGTACCAGTAATCGTCGGCCGGTAGCGGATTTCCTAAATAGGTACCGTCCCAACCCGGTGATAAAGCCGTAAATTCTTTTAAGAGTTTACCGTAGCGGTTGAAAATCTGGATACGGGCATTTGGATTGAATCTGCTGTTTGCTCCGATGATGTTCCAGTATTCGTGGTATCCGTCACCGTTAGGCGTGAAGAATTGCGGGAAACCTGTTACCGAAACCTGTACTTCCAATACCGGACATCCATTCAGGTCGATTACATAAACCGTGTGTAGTCCCGGGCGTACGTTTTCGAAGAATCCGGTCGTTTGTCTTTCGGCAAACAGATCATCCAATGCGAATACATAATTACCCAATCCAGTTACTGTTACCGTAATGGTATTGTTTTCGGTTAAATCTTTAACAACAGGATCACCTGCCAAAGTAGCCGAATTAGATTGTCTGACCGTTATTGTTCTTTCCTTGAAACATCCCGTTGCGTTATATACTTCCACTTTGTATACCCCACTTTGGTTTGTTGTCAGGGTAGAAGCGGTTTCACCTGGCAATAAGATTGTGTCCCTGTACCATTTATAGGTGTAATTTGCAGGATTAGCGCTACTTGCTAAACCGGAAGTTAGTGTTTGGTAAATGTTTGGTTCATTTGTACAAATGTGTACGTCATCAGCTCCGTCAGCATTCGTATCGATTGTCGGTTTCGGATCAACTACCAACTGGAAGTTAGTACTTCCCACACAGTCATTTGTGCTGGCATCTTCAAGTCGCACCCAAATGGTTTGGGTGTTAGGATAGCCGATGTTACGGTAATTTGTGATGTTTGTAATAGCCAGTGAATTGCCCGCTGCATCTACTTCCTGAAGGAAATCAGTATAGTTTTTATAGAACTTGTAAGTATAGCCAGTTGCCGAAATCAATCCGTCAATGTAAGTCTGTACACTTGTTAAGTCGAAAGTAGCAATACCATCGTAATCGTCGTTCGCGGCATCGATATAATCGTCACATACGTGTAACGGAGCGATAGTTGCGGCACTCAGGATAGCATTTGTAGTTGAAGAGACCAACTGCATGCTAACTATTTCAAAACAATTATTGGCATTTGTTGCCCTAGCCCAGATTATTTGAGAATACGGAGTAGTATTGGCAAAAGCCAATGGGTTTGTGATTTGTACCGAAGCATCGTTAGTTTGTGCTCCCGTTTGCGTGGTGAAATACGTGAAAGTTTCGGTAGCTGCGTTAGCCGAAAGATCATTCTCTTTCTGGCGCAGGTTGAAAGTTGTGATACCATCAGTGTTGTCATCACACTGAACGATTCTCACGCCTGAGTTTAAAACCGGTTTCGGGTATACGGTCAATTGTGCACTGTTAGAGAAGAAGTCACATCTGTTTCCGGTTCTGTTTAATTGAGAGCGGTACATATAACCGTTCATACTGTTTTGAATGTTAGTAACCGTTAACTGGTTGGTTGTTACATTCGAATAAGTTGCATCATTAGCAAGATTAGTCCAGTTGATACCACCATCGACAGAAACCTGCCATTGGAAGAAGTCGGCATTTGAAGTCACCTCAAAAGTGGTACTTTCGAATAAACACTGCGCTTTGTTTACCGGATGCGTAGTAACCGTAACAGGAGCCGATGTAATGTAATCAGGATGAGGAGTTGTGTATCCAACAGCGCTTGTTACCAGTCCGTTTGTGTTTGTAACAGCAGGAGAAGTTCCGAGGATACCATCGTTATCAGGATCAGCGAATCCCGCTTCTTTAGCATCAAAACACTGGTCGTTGTCACTGTCAAGATCCCTGTAGTTGCTAATGTTGTCTGTGTCAGTATCAATTGCACCTTCAACAGAATCCAGAATACCGTCATTATCGGCATCAAGATCAATATAATCAGGAATGAGGTCAGCATCAGTGTCAGTAGGAACAAGTCCCGGTTCGTATGCATTATCAAGACCGTCAAGATCCGTGTCGGTATTTGTTGCTGTTGCAGGTGTATTTCCTTGTGCTTCAATATTATCTGAAATGATGTCATTGTCACTGTCGGTATCTAACTGATCCGGAATTCCGTCTGCATCAGAATCCTTGTAAACACAAGTAGCCACCAATTTAAAAGTTGATTTATTAGGAGCTGTGTCCAATAAGTTTTTGTGGGTAATTTTGAAAGAAGTCGTCTGGAACGATTTAAATCTGAAAGTAGCAGTTCCTGCAGCCATTGGTGTATTACCGTTCAGGCGGAATCGGATTTCAAAAGATGAAAACTGTGTTACCCCGCTTTCATAAATACCATCATAGTTCGTGTCGATTAATAATTGGTTGTCCGGGTTTAAAACCGTAACCGTTTTATCGATGTCCGAGTTTACCACATATTCCGCATTAGCGTTGATTAAATCGGTTGCAGCGGCAGTTTGCGGATAATCCAGGGCCACATTAAGCGGTTGGCTGAAAGTTACTTTGTAATCTACGTAGTATCCTTTTCCGGCCGGAATATCAGTGATGAAGCTTCCATCAGCATTTCCGGTAAACGGAATTGCTGCGGCAGGTAATGAGTTAGTTGAAACAGCGGTATAGGTAACAGGAGAATTCGTTATTGTTCCGGCGGCTACCGTTGTATTGATTGGCTGGTCTCCGAAAGATTCGGTACAGTTATCGATACCGTCGTTATCAAAATCAGCGTCTACGTTATCATTTGCCAAATCACCTTCCTGATTGGTAGGGCATGAGCTTACCGGGATACGGTCAGATTCCAGATTGGTGTTACACGCAGAGATGGTAGCCTTCACGTGGTAAAAACCAGGTTGTGTCGGAACATATGAATTAGTAGTAGCACCCGGAATTACCGTTTCGTTGAAATACCATTGGAAAACGTCGAACGATGTAGCATCGTTTACGGATAAGTTTACGTTAGGCAAGCAATTATCGCTGGTAACCGAAATTTTATTGAATGCAATTTCCGGTTCAAAAGTAAAGCCTGAGTAATAACCACCGTAAGTTGCAGCGCCTGATGAACCATAATAGGAAAGGTATACCGATTCACTTGAGAAAACCGAAATATTTCCGGTTAATCCTGAGAAGATATACGTTACATAATCAGTATTTCCGATTACGTTAGAAGGTCCGGTATAAGTTACACCGATTGAAGCTAAGCTGGTTAAGGTATGGTTTGTTCCGTTAATGATGAAGTCAAGGGTAGCTCCGGTTTTGGTAACGATACAAACCGTTCCTCCGAAATTATTGTCACTTCCCACTTCGTTAATCCTTGGTATATTGTTGATTACTTTTGGTGTTTCACAGCTCAAAGGCGGAACAAAGTGCATGTTCTGATTAGCCAGGTTAGGGTTTCCGTCAGTACCTATTCCACCTATGGCCTGATAGGCGAATACTTTTTTTGAAGTTCGTATATATAAGTTCCTGTCCGGTGAAAAACTATTACCGTCGAGAGCAAAATATTCCCCTTCGTTGATTGTGGCGCTTGGAGTTGCGCTTCCGTTGACGTAGATTTCGGTATTGTCTTCATTTGCGATTATAAGCGGTCTTTCAACTTCATTAAAACCGTCACCTTTGACAAAAATATATTCGGTACCTGTTCTTTCGGCAGAAACGATTTGGTCAAAGCCCAAGTCCAGATTAGTTGTATTACTGTTACTTCCTGCGAAAGTACCGCAGTTTACGGCAATAGGTTTGTTCGAAGAGATGGAAGCACCGATCAGACCGTCGCGGTTGGCGTCATTGAATCCACCCTGAGTGGCGATGATATAACTTTCGCCACTGTTTAAAGTAACGCTGAAAGCCGTATTTCCGGTAAAGCTGTTGACTAAAGTTACCCCCGGTTTGATATCATCAAAAGTGATTACCGTATTGTTTTCGGTCGCCAGTACAGATGCAAATGTGTAATAATTTTCGGTGAAGGCAGGTGTTCCCAGATTCAGGAATCCTCCAATTCTGAATTGGGTTCCCAGAGCTGCTAAACCTTTAGATACGAGTCCGCCGGCGTGGAATCTACCCGGTGTTGCTACCGTTCTTACGGTAACGTATACTAAATCTTCAGCTTCGACGATATATCCTTTGTCGTTTAAAACCGAATTGGCACTACCTTCATCAACAATGAGTTGTGTATTTGAACCAGAGGTTGCAATGGAAAGTATGTATGGGTTGTCCCTTGAAACCGTCCCATTGATGGTTGTTCCTCCTAATTGGATGATTCTGAAATTGATAGGTGTAACACTCGGACAGGAAATGTATAAACTCTGATCCTGTGGAACGATATTGGCTGCATTTGATATTGGCGGAATGTAATGCGTTTTACTGAATTGTGCCAAGCACGAAACGCTAAACAAAACGCTTAGTAAGAGTAATTTTATTTTCATGGGTTTTTTAATTGCAGCCCAAAGGTATTAATTATCTTTTAAGCGTGAAGTGACTTTTTACTGTTTTTCCGTTTGAAAATGTTAAAATGAACCAATAATCGTCAGCCGGAAGGCTTTTTCCGTTGTAAGTACCGTTCCATCCTGATGTATTTGATGTGAACTGTTTAATGAGTTTTCCGTAACGGTCAAAAATACTGATTGTGGAAACCGGTAACAATTGCAGGTTTTCAATTTTCCATGTATCGTTATAACCATCCCCGTTTGGCGTGAAAAATTTTGGAAAATCCAATACATAAACTACCGCTGAAGGAGTAGGAGTACAGCCGTTTTTATCCCTTACATAAACTGTATATTCGCCAGCTTCAAGGTGATTAAAAACAGGACTGTCCTGATAAGTAACCCCGTCAATAGAGAACTCATAATCACCGCCATTATCGGTGTATGTTATGGTAATCGAATTGTTTTCAGAAAAGTCGTTGACAATTGCGTCTATGTTAGTTGCCGGTGCAGAAGGAAGCACATTGAATGTTTTGGTTGCTTTGCATCCGTTGTTGTCTGTCACTTCAACGGTATAATTCCCTGCAGCCGATACCTGTGTTTCAAAATCGGTATCACCATTTGACCAGTTGTATGCATTAAATGTATTTACGACACTTAGTGTTATGGTTTGTCCAGGACATAAATACACTGATTGGTTTTCGAAATTTGCCGGACTGTTGAAATTGATATGTAAGACCACATCTACAATATCGTAGCAATCAGGGCCATTTACAATTCTGGCGAAGATTGTTTGCGAGTTTGGAGTTGTGTTCGAGTAATTATTTGCCAGTGGATTGGATTGATTTTCGGCGTTAGTGGCCGTTGCATAATATTCAACCACCATTCCGGAAGGAAGACTTGCGGTTATCAGTGGTGTGATTTCGGTGTTGAGGTCAAAAGAAGTGATTCCGTTTTTGGTTCCGTCTTCATCACATTTCTGATAGGTTACAGGTGAATTTGCATTGTTATTTGAAATGCTTAATGTTACCTGTGCATAGTTTGAACAGTTATTGGTACCGGCTACTCTGGCATAGATTGTTTTAGGGATGCTGTTGTAAGCTGTTGGGATTGTGATTTGGTTTCCGCCAATACTTTCGTAATAGGTAACTGCGCCTAAATTAGGATCATTGTTGCGGATCAGGTTGTCCAGTTTAGTCAGGTTGAAAGTAGCTGAGCCGTCATTATTGCTGTCGCATTGTACCAATGTCTGGTTAGATAAAACGGCTAAAGGAGCAAACTGTATTTTTACGGTTCCGGTTGACAGGCAGGTTCCGTTGATCATTACCTCGGCTTTATATTCGACGATATTCTGATTGGTATTGTCACTTATCGTGAATGTTGGTGTTATGATGCCTGTAAAGACATTGTCTTTGTACCATCTGTAAGTGTTTCCGGTTCCAAATTGCGATGCATTAAGAGTCACGGTGTCTCCCGCACAATATGCATTGTTTGATGCCATTAAGTGATCGGGTCCTAAATCTGTTTCGCTTTGAAAAGTACCACCGCCTAAGAATATGGCAGAATCATACAATCCATTTCCCTGATCTGCGATTACTAATTTTATATGATATGCATTACCGGCTATAACATCAGCCTGTGCTTTTAAAATTTTAGTCTGGCCATTGAAGGTTGTGGGATGGTTAAATCCGTTGAATGCGTCAAAATAAGCTTCGTTGCTTGCAGGGCATACTGTGCCTGATCCTCTGATGGTATTGACTGATACAGGAATGTTAGTACCCGGTACCAATGCTATATTCTGATAATTCCCGTTGGTGGGTTTGATTAAAAAGGCAAAACCATCTGTAAATCCGCACTGATTGGGAGAAGGATTACTCAAATATTGTTCAGAAGAAAAGATATAGTCAAAACTGATTTTGTTTGTATAGGGAGTGAAATCAAATTCCAGAATAGTGGCATTTAAGGTGTTTCCTAAACCAAGAGCTTGTTCTAAGTCCTGATCTCCAGCCCAACTACCTATTGTTTCGCTGCTGTTTCCGGTATTAGGACCGATGGCAGAAACGGCACGTCCGGTACTTAAAACGATGCCGTTATTGAAAGGAAAAGTGCTTGTTCCCTGATTGAAACTTCCAAAACTTTGGGCTCCGGTAAAAGAGCCGCCGCTTACGGATACATTTGTTGCCTGTCCGCAACTGTTTCCGGCGAAGAAATTGTTTACGAGTTGTTGTGCGGTGAATGTATCGTCGACCTGTATGTATTGTGAATATGAGGTACTTGAAAAAGTAAATAGAAGAATTAGGACAAATTTTTTCATTCTGAATTAAATAGCCTGCAAATATACTACAAATACTTTTTTTTCAGCATATTTAACAAAATCATAGCAATTTTCAATTCAAAAAAGAAACCCCAGACTAATATCCGGGGTTTGTATTTTATACTTTTTTCAAATCAAAAATTACTTCTTTTTATTTTTTCCGTTGTTGAATTTTACTTTTTCCACTACAGAAATTTTAGGTTCTCCTTTTTTAGGTGCTGTTTTGGGTTTGAATGCCGGTTTCTTTTTGAAATCAGTTTTAGGTTTATCACTTGGACTGTTTTCGTTTTTGGTTTTTCCTGCAGCAGAAACAGCTTTCGCGTTAGCATTGATCACATCCATTGCATTTTTAGGGTTTTCTTTGGTTCCCCTTAAATGAATCACTAATCCGTTAAGGAAATTACGCAACACCTGATCACCGCATTCCATGAATTTAGGGTGGTCTTCCTGGCGGAAAAAATTACCTATTTCCCCTTTGGAAATCCTGAAGTCGACTAATTCCAGAATTTCTACGATCTGGTCATCACGCAGCTGCAAAGCAACCCTTAGTTTTTTAAATATTTCGTTGTTATTCATCTGTCCTGATTAAAGAGCCAAAGATACGCTTTTGCGAAAGCATCACGCCATAATTTTTCATTATGTTGTCCATCTTTTACTATTTCTGACGTAACAGTAACTGTTTTGGGTAAGACGGCGATCATTTTCTGCATATCAGACACCATGTCTTCGCTTTCTTTATCTCCGCACAGAAAATACATTTTGGCTTTTAACCCGGATTTTTCGATGAGCGGATACATCTCGGGATTAATCCAGAAAGCCGGGGAAAAAACAAATCCTTTCTGAAACTTGTCAGGGTATTTCTGTAAGGCATATAAGGTAAATAATCCGCCTAATGAGCTTCCGCCGATGGCTGTATACTTTGGAGATGTTTTGATCCTGTAATTTTTTTCGGCATATGGTTTTACTGTATTTACGA
Source organism: Flavobacterium amniphilum (assembly GCF_023634845.1). Taxonomy (GTDB): domain Bacteria; phylum Bacteroidota; class Bacteroidia; order Flavobacteriales; family Flavobacteriaceae; genus Flavobacterium; species Flavobacterium amniphilum. Next base: position 104,498 of record NZ_JAMLJL010000010.1, read on the forward strand.
TAAAATCCAGATAATCATCGGCTTTACCGCCACCATATTTTTCATTAGGATAGGGTGTGAGTTCATCTATTCTTTTGTCGTTTCCGTGTTCAATTCCTACCACTATGACTTCTGCATTGAGACTGTCGAGTGTTTCGTCAACATTCCATTCACCTGAAAATGATGTTTTGGAATCGAATAAATTTTGTGCATCCTGTAAATAGATTACCGGATATTTTTTTGAAGTTGTACGGTAATTCTTAGGAAGACAGATCCATATTTTGCGGTCTGTTTTTAATTGGGGAGAATGCAGAGTTATGGTGCTGACCTCTATTAAATCAAGGCTTTTCTGGCCAATTGCCAAAGTTGGGAATGTTAAAAAGAAAAGTAGTTTTATCAGTCTGGCAGGCATTATCCTTTTGGAATTTTGATTAAAAAGTATAGTTTTGTTAAAAATAATCAATTTATGAATTCCTACGAAGACAAAATCAGTTTACTTTCAGAAATGATCGGCTTTGCCGTAATCGACGGCGTGTTGCATGACCGTGAGTATGATTTTTTGCTGATGGTTTCGCAGGAATTACAGATTGATAAGGAAACTTTTCTGGAGTTGTTCAAAAAGCGTGATGAGGTCAAAGTCATTAAAGATGAATTTCACCGTATCCTGCATTTTTACCGTTTGGCTTTATTGATGCATTGTGACGGGGTTTTGCATGCCCATGAGCGTGTTGCCATCAATGAGATAGGGATTAACATGGGACTGAATCCGAATGCCATGAAAAGAGTCTTGGGATTGATGGAACAATCGCCGGATCAGATGGTTGATGCCGAAGTATTGCTGGGCGCTTTCCAGGAACAGTTAAACTAGTTTACCGGTATTTTCAGGGTTACTTTTGTGCCTGTTACCTCGTTTCCGGTATTTCGTATATCTTCATAAACAATCAGATTTTTGATTTTTTTGGTTTTATCCAATAGTGTCAATCGTTGCGCAATGGAATCTGTTGAAAATGATTGATGATTGTTTTCATTCCGGGTTTTGATGGCAGCCGATTTTTCCCTTCCGATTCCGTTATCTTCAATAGTGCAGATAATGAGTTCTTCCGACTCGTTATAATCAAAAATAATCGTTATTTTTTTAAGTCCTTCTTTGTGGAGCAGGCCGTGTTTGATGCTGTTTTCGGCAAAAGGCTGTATTAGCATGGGCGGAATTTGTAAATAATCTTCATCTACGTTGTCAGAGCAATTTATTGTGTACTCAAAATTGCTTTGGAACCGCATTTTTTCCAGTTCAAGGTATTTGGTCAGGATTTCTATTTCTGATGCAACCGTTATCAGCTTCTTACCCGAAACATTTAAAATCTGTCTGGTCAGATAGGTGAAATTACTCATTTGCTCATTAGCCTTGATTTTATCACCGTACATGAATTGTTCCTGAATGCTGTTGAGTGCATTAAAAATAAAATGTGGGTTCATTTGGCTTCTTAAGGCTTTGATTTCACTTTCAGAGGCTTTCTTTTCAGCTTCAATTGTTTTTTCGGCTTCCTGTAACTGTATCTTTAGTAATTCATTTTGTTTTTTGGTTTTAAAACGGTTGAAGAAAAAGTAGGATAATAATGCAAGGCCAATAATTGAGCCGATGAAAGTATAAATCAAAATCGATTTCCGTTGTGATTGCAGTTCACTGATTTGCTTTTGTTGTTTTAATTGGTTGATTTCCGATTCTTTTTTACCGGTTTCGTATTTGTATGTTGCTTTTAGTGCTATTTCTTTGCTTTCGTCGTAGTAAATTTTCTCTGCAATTTCTGATGCAATGGCCTTATAATCATACGCTTTTCTATAATCATTACTTTTGAAATATACCTGACTCAGGATTTCAGCAGCATTCTTCTTATCAGAAGGGAATTTAGTGTTTTCCGTCAGTTTATACGCTTTTAAAGCATAATCCTGTGCTTTTGATAATTCATTTTGCTGATTTAGAATAGTAGCGATTTTGATGTATGTTTTACACAGATGTAAGTTGGCATTTATTTTTTGAAAAATGTCAGCCGCTTTGATGTAATGGGATTTGGCTTTGGTGAATTCTTTTTTGTTGAAGTAAATATCCCCGAATGTTTTCAGGGAGTATGCAATGAAATCATTGTTATTGGTTTTTTTTGCCAGACTGAACGAATTGGTATTATGCTTTATGGCCAAATCCAGTTGATTACTGTTAGTGTAGGCATTGGCTAAACTATTGGAAGCGATGGTAATCCGCTCTGTATTGTTAGTTTCTTCATTGATTTGTAAGCATTTTTTATAATAGTTTATACTGCTTTTAAAATCATTCTGATTGTCAAAAATCCGCCCTAAAGCAAAATAGGTTCTCTCTAAGCCTTCCTTATCGTTTAAAGTTTCAAATAATTTTAAAGCCTGTAAGTTGTATTTTATGGATAACTGATTATTTCCTAGATTGTTATAAATGTATCCGAGATCGGTTACTATGTAGGCAAGTCCGGATTTGTCACCGGACAAAACAGAATACTTATAGGCTTTTTTCATGTAGGCCAGGGTGCTGTCTATTTTTCCTGAATAATCGTATGCTGTGCCTATGTTTTGAAGTGCAAGGGCTGTTCCGTAATGGTATTGGATTCCATTTGCAGTTGCAGATGATTTTTTATACCAGTTAATGGCTTTGGTATAGTTTTCTTTATACAGTTCATATGCGCCATTGTTGTTGTAAGCAATGGAGAGGTATTTTATATAGGTTTTCCGGATTGTTTTGTTTTTCTCCGATTTTCCTTTCTTCAAAGTGATTTGTTGAAGTTCCAAATTATAGTTTACCCATATGTTTTCATCGTTTTCGCTTTCAATCAGTTTGTTTAGGTAATAGCAACGGGTCGTGTCTTTTTTGGGATGCTTGTTTAATAAAGCCATGATTTCTTTCGGATTATCCTGTGCCAATATAAAATTAACAGTAAAAAGAAACAGTATCAGGTATTTATTCATTTTAAATTATAAATTTGGAATACTAACATTAAAAGAATTCATTATGTTTTATCTAGTTGATGTAATGCTTTTCGTTGCTGAGAACATTAACATTTCATGGCCTTTGGCTAAGTAAAGTAAAAACTCCTTGTAGTGGGGAGTTTTTAAACACTTATACGACTGATAAATTCATCAAACTCCGATTTTTTTTCCCTTGCCACGGGAATTACTTTTCCGTTTTCGAACAGAAGAGTTGAGCCTTCTTTTTTATTGTATTTTAAAATCATCTGTATATTGACAAGGTAGGAACGGTGTACCCTGAAAAATCGGGAATCGCCCTGAAGCAATTCGTCAAATTCCTTAATTTTTTTACTGATCAGGTATTTTTCGGTGTTGGTAATCACATGCGTGTAAGAGCCATCGGCTTCAAAATACAAGATGTCTTCTATTTTTAAAAATGTCAGTCCGTCAGCTTGCGGAAGTGCAATTTTCTGGAGTTGGTTAACGGTAATATTTTCTTTTAGAAGGTTTATTTTCTGTAAAATCTGATTTTGTCCCTGTTGTTTGATTGCTTTTTCAACGGCTAACTGCAGTTTGCTGATGCTGATGGGTTTCAATAAATAATCGGCTGCGGAAACTTCAAATGCTTTGATGGCATATTCCGAATAAGCCGTACAAAAAATCGTTTCAAAAGTTGGGTTTTCGAAATAATCAAACAAGGCAAAGCCATTCTCGTTGGGCATTTCAATGTCTAAAAATACAATATCTATTGCATGTTTATTCAATAGTTTTACTGCAGTTTTAACATCAGGCGCTTCTTCTATAATTTCAATCCCTTTGCAGTGATCGTTAATTAAATTCCGCAATAATGACCGGGCATTTGGTTCGTCATCAACAAGGATTGCTTTCATTGTTCAGTTTGTTATTGAATTGCTAAAATACAAGATAAATTGATTAAAAGCAGTTTTCTGTTTTGTAAAATACTACCATTTATGAAGTCAAACCGACTGTTTATGAATTGATTGCTTATTTAAGATGATTTAGGCAGTAATCTTGTCCTGAGAAACACGAAAAACTAAATTATCATGAAAAAACTTTACGTATTAGTAGTTGCTGTATTTTCGGTTGTTGTTGCCGAAGCACAGAATTTTGAATGGGTTAAGACTTTTGGATCTACAGGAGTAGACGGAGGGAATGCATCGGTAGTTGATGCTGCAGGAAATGTATATACAACGGGAACATTCCGTGGGACTTTTGATGCTGATCCCGGGCCCGGAACCACAACGCTGACCAGTGCAGCCGGTGGAGGAGTTGATTTTTACATCACTAAATTCGATGCATCCGGAAATTTCGTCTGGGCAAAAAAAATTGGAGGCTCCGATTTTGACCAAGCTTATTCGATGGCGGTTGACAATACCGGGAATATATATCTGGCGGGTTATTTTGCTTATGTAGTGGATTTTAACCCTGATGCAGGAGTGAATAATATGGGTGCGGGAGGTGTTTTTACGCCGCAGGGATTTCTTTTGAAACTGGATACTAACGGAACTTATGTCTGGGCGAAGCAATTCACGACTAATGCTGTTTCAGGTAATGCAGTCGTTGTTACAACCGTATCTGTTGATGCAAACAATAATGTTATGCTGGGCGGCTATTTCAAAGGACCGATGGCAGTAGATTCGGAACCGGTTGTTTTTACGTCAACTGGTGGTACTAATGATTTTTTTATAATTAAGTACAATACATCGGGAGTCTACCAATGGGCAAAGCAGGTTGGTTCTTTGGGTAGTGAATCGGTAAACGGTATAGCTACAGATGCAGCGGGGAATGTTTATGCAACGGGTAATTTTGGTGCTGTGACCGATTTTGATCCGAGTCCGGTAGTGCAAAACTACGGGCCGGTTGGAGGAGCATCTGATTGTTTTTTGCTGAAATTGGATACTTCAGGCAATTACCAATGGGTAAAAAGTATTGGGGGAGGAAATGAAGAGTACGGAAGAAGTGTTGTGGTTAATACTGCCGGAGATATTTATGTGGCGGCTAATTTTACCGGAACGATAATGGTGCCTTTAAGTCCGGCTACGGTTAATTTTCCTTCGAACGGTAGTACTGATAATGTGATTGTTAAATTTGACAGTGCCGGATCGGCTTTATGGGCCAAAACATTTGGTGGCACCGGTGCTGAATTCATTAGTTCTATTACGTGTGACAGTTCCGGAAATGTATTTTCCACCGGTTATTTCAACGGTACTGTTGATTTCGATCCGGGAGTAGCGACAACCAGTTTGACTACAAACGGAGGGAATGATGTTTTTGTGCAAAAGTTAACTGATTCGGGTAGTTTTGTGAGTGCCGGACGTTTTGGAAGTACAGGTAATGATGTAGGGAATTTTATCAGAATTGATGCGAATAATAAAATTATAACCACCGGTACTTTTAACGGAACCTGTTATTTCAATCCGAATTCATCTTCTGTTGATTCTGTTGTGAGTGCCGGAGCTGAAGATGGATTTGTCCAAAAAATGTCAGATCCGTCATTAGGAAATGATGCATTTGATACGGAGACATTTCGTTTGTATCCAAATCCCGGGAATGGAATTTATACTGTAGATTCGCCTGCTGACCATCTTTATTCTGTTGTAAATGTATTAGGGCAAACTATCCAGAAAGGGAGTTTGGTTTTTGGAGCAAACCGAATAGACATCCAAAACCAGCCGGTTGGATTGTATTTTCTCCAATTTGAGAAAGGAAATTCCTTGAAGTTGATCAAGCAGTAAATAAAAAATCCCTTGAGTGATCAAGGGATTTTTGTTTCTTTTATCTGTGTGTAATGTTGAAACTTCCGTTTGTGATTGTAACGGTTTGTGAACCGTTATTCACAGTAAAGTTAAAGGTTCCTACTATATTGTTTCCGTTGTGTGAACTGATGGTTAAACTACCGGAAGTCAGGTTGAATTCAGCCTGTCCGTCAGAATTTCCTATTCCCGCTCCGAAACCACTTGCAGTAGCCAGATTATACGTTCCCGGTGTAACGGTTTTTGGGAAAGATACATTGTAAATCCCAAAGTCTGAAGAAATATTTGCATTGTTTCCGAATAAATTAACTGCATCAGAAACAGAAGTTTGTGAAATCATTAAAAATTTACCATCACTATTGTCAGTATCCATGGTAAATGCAGTTCCACCGTTTCGGGTCAATGTCATTGTACCGTTTGAGTAATAATCATTGTTAATCAACATGACATTGTTTATTTCCCCATTTGTGATGGAAAGGCCACTGCCTTCCAAGTCTTTCAGGTTTGCAGTAAAAGTAGCAGACAGCCTTCCGGTGTTGCTATTGATTTCAGTGATATTTAAAGTAAATGAACATCCTGTTTCAGTGCTGAAATAAATTTCTTCATTTGCTGATACATAGGTCATCATTGCTTCGCTTTCATCGTTATAGCTGTGGGTGCCCACTGTTAAATCTGTAATTGGGATCTGGAAGGTCATGGATGAACCATTAGTCTTTACTCCGGCAATTTCCAGAATATGTACATTTTCGTCGTCAGTTGAGTAATCTTCAATGCTTGCGATTGCACCGGAAGATGACCAACTTTGTCCATCGATTGTACCTGAAATGGATGAGTTGCCTGTAGCGTCATCTGAACCGCTACATGAAAATAATAATAGTCCAGTCAAAACAAGACTTAGTGTTTTTAGGAAATTTTTCATAAATTTTTAGATTGGGATATGTTGACTTAACAAAAATATTAAAATAAATATAACGCGTAAGTAATTTCCTGTTTTTTTTATTTGTGTGTGATGTCGAAACTTCCGTTTGTAATTGTAATCGTTTCTGAACCGTTATTCACTGTGAAGTTGAAGGTTCCCACAATATTGTTTCCGTTATGTGAGGTGATCGTTAAGCTACCGGAAGTCAAATCGAATTCTGCATGGTTATCAGCATTTGGAATACCGGCTCCGAAATCACTATTGGCGGTAAGATCATAAGTACCCGGCGTTACGTTTTTTGGAAAAGATATTTTGTAAATTCCGAAATCTGAAGAAACATTTAAATTGTTTCCCAATAAATTAATTCCGTTTGAATCTGAATTCTGTCTTTTCAACAAATAATTAAATTTTTTCCTGAAGTAATTTGATTTCGTCCCTTAATTTGGCCGCCTGCATGAAGTCCAGTTCTTTTGCGGCTTTCTCCATGGCTTTGCGTTTGTCACGGATTTTCTTTTCAATTTCAGGTTTTGATAAATATTCACTTTCCGGTTCAGCAGCTTTCAGTACTTTTTCCTCATAGTATTTTGTAGAAACTGAATTATTGCTCAGTGCATTACCAAGGCTTTTATTGAGTGCTTTTGGAACCAGATTATTTGCTGTATTGAAATTCATCTGTTTTTCCCTGCGGTAATTGGTTTCGTCAATTGTTTTTTGCATCGAAGCCGTGATTTTGTCTGCGTACATAATGGCTTTACCGTTAACATTACGGGCGGCACGTCCTACGGTTTGTGTCAGCGAGCGATGGCTTCGGAGAAAACCTTCCTTGTCAGCATCTAAGATGGCCACCAGGGAAACTTCCGGTAAATCAAGTCCTTCACGAAGTAAGTTAACACCAATCAGTACATCAAAAACCCCTTTGCGTAAATCCTGCATGATTTCCACACGTTCCAGAGTGTCCACATCCGAATGGATATAACGGCAACGTATTGATACCTTTGTCAAGTATTTGGCCAACTCTTCCGCCATTCTTTTCGTCAGGGTTGTGACTAATGTACGCTCATCAACTTCGCACCGTTGCTGGATTTCTTCAATCAAATCATCAATCTGGTTTAGACTGGGGCGTATTTCAATGATGGGATCCAATAAGCCGGTTGGACGGATAACCTGTTCGACATAAATACCTTCCGATTTTTGTAATTCGTAATCGGCCGGTGTTGCCGAAACATATAAAACCTGATTTTGCAATGCTTCAAATTCTTCAAACTTCAACGGACGGTTGTCCATGGCAGCGGGAAGACGGAAGCCATATTCCACGAGATTTTCTTTACGGCTGCGATCGCCTCCGTACATGGCGTGTACCTGTGAAATGGTCACGTGACTTTCATCGACCACCATTAAATAGTCATCAGGAAAATAATCTAATAAGCAGAACGGTCTTGTTCCGGCTTCACGTCCGTCGAGATACCTTGAATAATTCTCAATTCCGGAGCAATAGCCTAATTCCCGGATCATTTCCAGATCGAAATTGGTTCGTTCTTCCAGTCTTTTGGCTTCCAGATGTTTTCCTATTTCCTTGAAATAATCAACCTGTTTGACTAAATCCTGCTGAATTTCCCAGATGGCATTCTGTAATACGTCGGGAGAGGTAACAAACATGTTGGCGGGATAAATATTCAGTTTTTCGTACCGTTCTATTACTTTGGAAGTTTTGGTATCAAAAGCTTCAATTTCTTCAATGTCATCACCAAAAAAATGGATCCGGAAAGGTTCATCGGCATAACTTGGGTACACTTCAACCGTATCGCCTTTGATGCGGAATGTTCCGGGAGTGAAATCTCCTTCGGTTCTCGAATACAAACTCTGAACCAAGCGGTGCAAAAATTTGGTACGTGAAATGGTTTGGTCCCGTTCAATTGAAATTACGTTTTTTTGAAACTCCACCGGGTTTCCGATACCGTACAAACACGAAACCGATGCAACTACCAATACGTCCCGTCGTCCTGAAAGCAATGCAGAAGTCGTGCTTAAACGCAGTTTTTCCAATTCATCATTGATGGATAAATCTTTTTCGATATACGTTCCGGTTACGGGAATAAAAGCCTCCGGCTGATAGTAGTCATAGTACGATACGAAATATTGTACCGAATTATTCGGGAAAAACTGTTTGAATTCCGAGTATAATTGGGCGGCAAGCGTTTTGTTATGGGCCAGGACCAATGTTGGGCGCTGTACTTCCTGAATGACATTTGCAACCGTGAATGTTTTTCCTGAACCTGTTACACCCAAAAGCGTTTGGTATTGTTCATTATCAATAATCCCTTTGGCTAATTTTTTGATAGCCTGGGGTTGGTCTCCCATCGGTTTGTAATCGGATATGACTTGGAATTTCATTTGTTTTAAGTTGCAAAGTTGACAGTCGCTAAGTTACAAAGTAAAAAGCTAAAGTTTTATTTGGCGGACTATAAAAAAACTTAAAATTTCCAGTTTTTACGTTGGGCTTCCGACTGAAAAGTCCATGCCACCATACGGCTCGTTTTCTGACCTTGTGCCATGTCGATGGTTTTAACGTCAATGGCTCCGACTTTCTTTAGCAGTTTGTAAATCTTGTTGAGGTTTTCTTTTTTAGAAATCAATGTGGTAAACCATAGTACCTGTTGAGGGTATTTTACACTTTCATAAATCATTTGGGTCAGAAAACCTATTTCGCCGCCGTTGCACCATAATTCTGTGTGTTGTCCTCCGAAATTCAATACCGGTTTTGATGCCTGTTTGTATTGCAGATTTTTAGCTTTTCTGGATGTGGCTTTTACGGCTTCTGCCGCAGAAGCATGAAAAGGAGGATTGCAAATGGTGAATGCAAAACGATCTTCAGGTTCGATGATGTTTTTGAAAATAAACCGGGATTCTGTTTGTTTTTGTAAACTGACGGAGTCAATCAGCTTTGGGTTTTTCTGAATGGTTTTTTTACAGCTTTGAAGCGATTCTTCGTTGGTGTCGGTTCCGATAAAACTCCAGTTGTATACAGCGTTGCCGATTATCGGATAAATGCAGTTAGCTCCGATACCGATATCCAAGCCTTGTACGCTTAAACCTTCGGGGATGATTTTGTTATTGGTTTCAGCCAATAAATCAGCAATATAATGAATGTAATCGGCCCTTCCCGGAATTGGAGGGCAAAGGTAATTTTCCGGTATATCCCAGTCGGCGATATTATAATGACTGATCAGAAGTGCTTTGTTGAGTGCTTTTACGGCTTTCGGATTGCTGAAATCGATTGTTTTTTCGTCAGAATCAGGATTGAATTTGTTTGTTGTCAGAAACTCTTTTAATTCCTTGTTGGCTAAAACCAATTGCTCAAAATCATACCCAAAACGGTGTGGGTTTCTTGGGTGTAAATTCTTTTTTTCTGGAGTTATATTTGGTTTCATTTATTCGGGAGCAAAAAATCTGAGGTACAAAGGTAAGAAGAATTTTGGCTACGTTTTTAATCGAAACATTCCATCATCAGTAAATCTCCTCCGGTATATTCAATTGTTACTAACCCGTCCTTGATTACATGATTGCTGCTGCCGGTTCTGTAGCCTATGGTAAGTGTTTCGTTTTTTAACGGATAGAATAAATTTTGTGTGGTAATACCAGATACATGTCCAATTGGAATTAATGAAATGGGAGTATTGGCTGTATGCCATTTTTCAAATTTCCTCGGTAATAAAAAAATCTTTGAATGATCGTCGAGGATGACAATTTTCAATTGGTTACGGTAATGTACAATGTTTGTAATGTTTGTAATGGTATGGTCGGCTCTTTTTCCCGTTGCCCAGATTACATTGGCGGCTTTATGACCTCTTTCAATCAGGAAGTCAAAAGCTTTTTCAAGATCTGTTTTGTCCTGGTCCGGCGTGTGGATGACTTCTAGCGGATATTGCTTTTCTTTGTAGTAATCGGCATCAAAACCACGGTCGAAATCGCCGAGTAAGACATCGATTTTAATACCCAATTCCAATACCCGTTCTATTGCCGAATCCAATACAATTACAAGCGGTGACCACTCCAGTAATTGATCCATTAATTCACGGGAACATTCGGCTCCATTGGCAATAATTAAAGCAGGTTCCTGGTCATCCCGTACGATATGGTGTGAAGACATTTGATTTCAGATTTCGGATTCGGCTCAAAAATGAGCCTTCAAAAGTAAGAAATTATTGGACAACATATTCCCGTGTGTCAATTTCGCCTAAAGCAAAGTAACCTAACGGATAATCTTCAATGTTGGTTTGGTTGATAATATTGCCTCTGAGTGTCGCCGGTGGCGTTGCGAAAGGGTTTCCGGTATTTGTACTTGCAATCGGGATTAATTTGTTCATATAATTGTAATATGAATTGGTAATTCCCTGTAGTGCTAGTTTTAATGTTTTTCCCTGTTCCACTTCACTTGCGTAAAATCCGAACATCACATTTCCCTGAAAAAATTCATCGCTTACGACTCCGTATTCCTGTACTTTTTTCTTAGAGTTTTTAACTCCCAGTAAGTAAAAATTGTTTTCTGCATCATTGTCCTGAAAGAAGAATTTTACCTGTATTTCGTCTTCACCTGTTGGTCCCGGTACTGTTTCCTGTTGGACATTGATGATAGGAGGAGTGGCCAGTAATTTTGAAGTAGAAGTGTAAGTTTGTCCTTGATAAGTTACTGAAAGTGTATAGTCTTCATTGATGACCGGAATAAAGTTATTGCAAACATAATCACCTGAATCAGGCACTTCAACAAAATTAAAAACTGTATTACTGCTATTGGTCACGGTTACGGTTGCTCCATTGGCAAAAATAATATCATTTGTGTAAAAGTCGTTTGTGAGGCTCAACTTTATCGTTTGGTTTTCACCTGTGGTTCCCTTTTGCCATTTAATTATGGCATTGATGACCAATTTAGGTTCACCAGTGTTGAGTGGAATATCAACAGTGTCCTGACATGAAACGGATAAGAAAACTATAACGATGATGAATAAAAACTTTTTCATGGTTTAAAATTTAAAGTTGTAAGAAACTGCCGGAACAATTCCGAATATTGATAAGCGCGTTGCCTCGTTTTTACCGGTTTCACTGTTTTGGCTGAAACTGATGGAAGCGGCATTTTTTCTGCTATACAGGTTGTAAATACTGAAAACCCACTCACTGCTTAATTTTTTTTCTCTTTTTTGACGTGTTTTCATAGTGGCTGACACGTCAAGATGATGGTAAGCCGGTAAACGGTTGTCATTGCGGGAATTATAGTACGGAACAACTACATCTTCAAATACATATTTCCCTGCCGGGTAGGTTACGGGTTGCCCGGACTGGAAGGTAAAGTTTCCTCCGAATGTCCATCGGTCGTTGTATTTGTAACTGGCGGTAACTGCCACATTGTGGGTTTTGTCGTAAGCTGATCGGTACCATTTTCCGTAGTTGATACCAATTTCGGTTGGGGTTCTTCCCGGAGTTTGCTGTTCTGATTTTGATAAGGTGTATGCAATCCATCCGTTGAAATTTCCTGTGTTTTTGCGTAAAAGCATCTCCAGTCCATAAGAACGCATGCGTCCGTTGAGAATAACCTGTTCAATGGCTTCATTGGCAATTAAATCGGCTCCGTCAATATAGTCCATCCTATTTTGTACGCCTTTGTAATAGGTTTCAAGTTCGAGAGTGTAATTATCATCTTTGAAGTTCTTGAAATAGCCTAATGATATCTGATCTGCAATTTGAGGTTTGATATAATTGTCGCTCGGAGTCCAAACATCAAGCGGGGTGGGAGAAGCAGTGTTTGAAATCAATTGGAGGTATTGTACCATTCGGTTATAACCCATTTTTACCGATTGGTCTTTATTGATTTCATAAGACATGGCAAAGCGTGGCTCGAAATAACCGAAGTTCTCGATTGTTTTGTTTCTTCCGAAATATTGGGTGCTGATTGGAGTTCCTTTTTCGTAAATTTTCAATTCTTCGTCATAAACCACCGGTTGGTTGTTTTCGTAATAATTGATGGTAGATTCACCCAATCTGTAAAACAAACTCAGGCGCAAACCGTAAGATATGGATATTTTCTCCCTTAGGCTTTGTTCTACATCGAAGTAGAATGAAGGTTCAAGAGCATATTTCCTGTCTAATTGACGGTAATTGATGGAAGACTCATCATCGATTGGTTCTACTGTTCCCGGATTAAAATTGTAATAAATAGCGTTTGCACCGTAATTTACTTTAGTGCGGTCTGAAAGATAATGTTTGAAATCATATTTCAGATTGTAGGCTTTGATTCCTGAATCCCAGTTAAATCCAATGAAGTCGAGTTTCAGACCATAGTAATAGTCGCTGTAAATTAGGGACAGATTGGAAAATAATTTGTCTGAAAATAAATGGTTCCATCTCAAGTTAAGGGTGCTGTTACCATACGTATTGGTAAAACTTTCACTTAATGTAAAGATATCCCTTCCGAAATATCCTGAAAGGTATAAGTTATTGTTATTGTTTAGTTTGTAATTCAGTTTGGTGTTTAAATCATAAAAATAAGCTTTGTTGTCATTGTCTGTAAATTTTAAGAATAAGTGCGCGTAAGAACCGCGGGCACCGAATAGAAATGAGCCTTTTTCTTTTACAATCGGACCTTCGGCCAATACACGGCTCGTAATTAATCCGATTCCACCATTCATGGCGAATTTGTTGCTGTTTCCGTCTTTCTGGTAAATATCCAAAACTGAAGAAGCCCTGCCTCCAAAACGCGACGGAATACCTCCTTTATATAGCTTAAGGTCTTTGATGGCGTCAGGATTAAAGACAGAGAAAAATCCAAAAACATGTGAAGAGTTATATACGGTTGCTTCATCCAGCAATACCAGATTCTGGTCAGCACCTCCTCCGCGGACATTGAATCCTGATTGACCTTCACCGGCATTGGTTACTCCTGGCAAGAATAAAAGTGATTTAATGATATCTACTTCTCCTAATACGACCGGCATTTGCTTGATAGTTTGTATAGTAAGTTTGTTGATGCTGATTTCAGGTTTCCGGATGTTTGCTCTGTTTTTTGCTGTTACGGCAATCTCATCAAGTTGTTTGATTTGTTTGTTTTCTTCTCTCAGAAAAAAATTCCGTTTCATGTTTTTGTCCAAAACCAGTTGTTCAGTATGCGATGTAAAGCCTGAAGTGAAAAAGTCAACAGTATAAGTTCCTTTGGGAAGTGTTATAGAGTAAAAACCATATTCGTTTGTGTAGACAATTGCATCGGTTTCGATTATCTGTATTGCCACACCAATTAGCTTCTCATTGGATTTTGCATCTGATACGGTTCCGCTAAAAGTGAACTTTTCCTGTGAAAAAAGTGAGAAATTAAGTATTAATGTTAAAATGATAAAAAAAAATTTTCTTTTCATTACTATTAGAATCGGTTAAAAAAACAACAGTAAAGTTTGCCTTTTTATCTTTTATAAGATGTTAAGGTATCGTTAAATAAGAGGGTAAAATCTGTTTTTTAAAATCACAAAATAGCCCATTTCCGTTATTTTTTTTAAACAATTCTGATTTATTGCTAAATTGACTTTAAAATACTTAAAATTTTATTTATTTTGTTTGAATTTTGTTAAATTTAAATAAAAATAAAATTATAATTTTTTACTGTTTTTTACTAGTTAAGCAAAGGATTTTTAAAACTTTCACATTATAGATACATTTGTGTGACCTTACAAATTGCTTGCTTCAAAAAAACAAATTCAGATGAGAGATAAGAAAATTACATTTTTCCTTTTGATTTTAATTAACCTGAATGTGTTTTTGGCTGCTGGTGGAATGCAAGCGAAGGATTTTATAAAACGTGAATCTTTGTTTAAAGAGTCGGAGGAATTGATTTATTCCAAGCCTGATGATGCTTTGAAAATTGCCCAACATCTTTTGAATGGTAATATTTCTGATGTTGAAAAAACCAGAATTCATTTTTTGATTGCTGAAATTTACAAAGTCAAAGGGGATCATAATAATGTGTTGAATTATTTGTATCTGGCTGATGAAAATGCTTCGGGGATACTTCCTGTTGACAGAATTCAGATTTTGATTGAGAAATCAATTGTTCTGCGGACTTTGTATCTGGACAAACAAGCCCGGAAATATATAGAACTTGCCAAAGAGGAAATATTGCAGATAAAAGATCAAACAGTTAAAGATTTCCTTGAAACTTCTATTAGCCTTGAGCAACTGGCTTTGTTGTTGGAGCGTCAGAATTATAAAGAAGCTTCCGGGAAATTGCAGAAAGAAGAAAAATCATTTGAGTCTACTTTGAAAAATTATCCGTTTCTTAATCTGAAGTATACTATTATAAAAGGCAGAACTAGTTTTGGGTTGGGTGATTTTGATAAAGCAAAATTTTATTACAACGAGGTTTTGCATTCTCTCGATAAGGAAAAAGAACGGAATATTTTTGCTGAATTTTATGCCTTAACGGGGCTAGCGACAATAAAATTCCATGAAAAAGTGCCTGAAGACGGAACCCGGGATCTTATGAAGGCATTGGAAATTGCCAATAAGCTTCAAAATTTATATTATATAGATACGGCTAATAAGTTATTGGTTGCTAATTTTATTGTTTTAAATGACAGTGCTAATTATAAACGGTATAACCATGAATTTTTAAAAACCCAGGCATTGTTGGAAAATGCCGATCAGGAATCTGTTAATACGGCTTACAATCTTATTGTTAAGGAGCAGGAAGAATATTATAAAAGTCAATTGGGTGGATATTTCACTAAACTTTATGTGGTGTTGTCACTTTTTCTGGTAATATTGATGGGATGCGGATTTGTTTGGTTTAAATATTATTGGAAGAAGAAAAGGCTTAATGAAATCATCAGTTATCTGGAAGTAACCCGGAATAATTTCATTATCCGTTTTACCGAAAAGAAAGATGTTGGTAAAAAGTTTTTTGTCCCTCAGGAAACTGAGCAATTGCTTTTAAGTAAATTGAAGCGTTTTGAAAATTCGACCCGTTTTACTAATAAAGATATGTCTTTGGCGGTTTTGGCAGGTCAATTTGAAACAAATACTAAATATTTATCAGAGGTTATTAATAAACACTATAATGTCAACTTCAATACTTATATTAATAAGCTCCGTATTAATTTTATAGTTAAAAAGTTAAAATCCGATTCTAATTTTATTAATTACAAGATTAGTTATCTGGCTGAAACCTGTGGTTTTTCTTCGCACAGTAGTTTTGCGACAGTTTTTAAATCGATTACCGGGATTGCTCCCATAACCTTTATCGAGCTTCTGAAAGATGAAAAAGAAGTTGCTAATTTTTAAACGACTGGCATGAAATTAAAGATTGATTCATTTGTGCATTTTTTTATCCTGATTGTTTTTGTTTTTTTGACGGTTTCGGTTGATGGGCAGAATTCAGAGCGTCTTGACAGTGTAATCAAGGCAAATGCTGCTAAAATGTATGAGAACCCGGATGCGGTTATTGCGGCAGGAAAGCTTGTGGTAAATGAATCGGAGAGTGATGTGGATATTAAAATAAGGGGATATAAATTAATATCAGATGGCTATTCTTCAAAGAGAGATTATAAGCAATCATTGAAATATGTTATAAAAGCAAATGAGTTGTTGCCGCAATCAAAGGATAAACTTTTGAAGATTTTGATAATTAATAAAGCCGGGATTCAATACCATCAGTTAAAAGTCTATGATAAATCAATTCAATATCTCGACGAAGCTGAAAAACTAAGTATGGAATACTCTTCGAGGGATTCTGTTCATTCCTTTCTGGGTGTGAATTATATTGTAAGAGGGTTTATTTACAAGGAAAAATTAAACTGTGATATCGCGATTAATTATTTTGACCGCGGAATAACTGAATTGCTTCTGGATAAAAATTTAAAGACGAATGCGAGTAAAATCAGTATTGCTAAGTATAATAAAGGGAACTGCTATCTATTGATGTCGGATACAAAATCGGCTACAACGAGTTTTCAGGAATCAATCGATTATGCTAAGGAAACGAATGCCAAGAGTCTTTTGGCGTTTGCCCAAAAAGGATTGGCTCAGGTTTATACGATGGAAGGCAAGTACAGGGATGCCGTAAAAATTCTGGAAGAAGCATTGGTAGTTTCCAAGGATGTTAATGACTTGGTTTTAAATCAGGAAGTTTTCAAAGGGCTGTCGGAAAATTACCTTGCTCTAAATGATTGGAAGAAATATACTAAGTACCGGACAGCATACCTAAAAACGCAAAGAAAGCTTAAAGAGCAGGAGCGGACTTCGGTAAGTGATTCTCTTCTTCAAAAAGAACAGGAAGAGAAGAAGAAAATGGAGGATGCAATTCCTCAGTTTTGGTATGCAATAATTATTGTTCTTATGGTGTCTGGTTTTTTAATAGCTGCTTTTATGATTTATGTAAGAAGATCGGAAGCTCAAATTGAAAAGCTTCATCGGACTATTCAAACACTACAAAACGATAAATCCGGTAACGAAGAAGTTTAACATCTGATTTTTTTATAATCCTTTTTTGAAATTTCTACGACTCTTTCATTCTCTTTATTTTTGAGATATTTTTGTTAAAATAACATAATAATTAAATTATTGTAACTTTTTGTTTTAATTACTTATTTAAGTAGTTTTTTCTAAATTGAAGTTATTTTAACATTTTTACTGCTTATTTTTTAATAAGAAACCTTTCAGAAACAAGTAAAAATGTAGCCAAAACCCCATAAAAACAACCTGTTTTTATGGGGTTTTGATTTTGATGCTTGGTTGGTCTAATGTCTTGTTTTATAGGGGTTTTTGAAGTTTTTTTTGCTTTCAAAATTCAGTAAATGACAAAGCCATAGACGCTATGTGTATGTGTTGTCTGTCTATTTTTATGCATTGAACTGCTAACCGAAAAAATAGTATGATTATGCACAAAAAATTACCATTTAACAAAGTGATAAAATACTTTGTTTTTAAAGATCGGGACAAACTACTTTATAGTGTGTTTCTGATTTTGTCACTTTTTTGTTTTTCCGGTAGTTTGTTTTCACAAACTACATTAATTAATCCGTTAACAAATGGTGGATTTAATTTAGGAAATACATTTGCGGCAAACGGATGGACGGTTGCCAATGAGGGAACTGGTCCTATTAAATGGACAGTTGGTACAGCTGCGTCAGGAACAACATCAGTTGGAACGACCACAGCTTCATCTGCAACAGTTGTTTTAACAGCTGCAAATGCAAACATTATCCAAGGGCAAATGGTTTACGGGACTAATATCCCGGTTAATACTTTTGTTCAAAGTATTTCAGGAACAACATTAACACTATCCCAAAATGCTACTGCAAGTGGCTCAGGTATTACATTAGGTTTTGGGAAATTTACAGGAGGAATCAGTGTTAGTACTACTCAGTTGACTACTGCTTCAATCGCTGCCAATACCTATTCAGTTACTCTGGCTGCGGCTAATCCTAACATATCAGTGGGAATGACTATTGCTCCGATACCTGGATTTATAGATGTTAATACTTATGTAGCGAGTATCAATGGTACGGCATTAGGATTATCGAAAGCATCTATTAACGGAACAGCTCTTGCTGTGGCCCAAACGTTAACTTTTAATGCTACATCGGCTGCGATTTCAGGTAATGCTGCTTATGTAACTAATGATAATGGGGTGACTAATTCTTATGGAGGTTATTCAGGTAACAGAACTTTATATTTTTACAGAGATGTTACTGTTCCTTCCGCTGAAAAAGCAATTACCCTGACTTTTGATGTAAAATCTGCACCGGGTTCAGGAGCTGGATGGCAAGTATGGGCCGCACCGGTTACCCAATCGGTGACAGGAACCAACACTCAAGTGACTTCACCATTCACATATGGAGTGTCATGGCCGGGAGCAACCTTAATTTCTTTTAACTCTAATCCGCAGGTAGCCACTACAAAAACTACAGCATTTGTTCCAAAGTCACTTGCAGGAACAACATTCCGTTTGATTTTCGTATGGACAAACAGTTCTTCCGCAGGAACACTTCCTCCGGCAGCAATTGATAATATTTCACTTACATCAAGAATACCTGAAGAAATTACATGTGCTCAATCCGGACTTTGGTCACAAACCAATACTTGGGATGGAGGAAAAGTACCAACTTTTGCAGATACCGTAATCCTTGATAATGATAACGAAGCAGTAATGATCGATTCAAGATATTCAGGATGCGAGGATTTAATCTTGGCGGGACTCAATACTTTGGTGCAATATGCCATAAGTACTGTTATGGATGAATTCACCATCAATAACGACTTAAACCTTGCTGCGGGCGGGGCAAGATTCAATAATCATGACAGCACAAACGGTAAATATTTAAAATTAGGACATAATTTAGATGTAGGGCCAACTGCCAGATTTGACAGTAGTTTTGGTACTACTACGGCTTTTCAGGGAAGATTGACACTTAACGGGTCTTTGCTTCAGACGATAACAGTTGATCCTGCTGGTTTTATGGGTGGATCTGCACCAGGTACTAACGCATTTGGTAACAGAGCCGGTGTTTTAAACCAATTGGAAGTTACCAATACAAATACAGCTACATCCAATGTTATTTGGAATGTAAACGGTGTAAGGATTAATGGTGGCTTAATTTTAACAAGCGGAAGGGTAAGTGTTACTTCAGGTAACCGATTAGTACTTGGAAACTTTGGTTCTTTAAATGCAACCACAATTGTACTGGGTAGCGGTTTTACAAGCGGAATGATTTCAAGATGGATTTCAGGTTCAAATACTAAAGATGTACAACCGGGAACCGAATATCCGGGAACAGATAATAATTATAAGCCTTTATGGTATCCTTTTATCAGTAATGCAGGCTTGGACAGATCATTGTATTTATTGCCGGAAGCCAATCCGACTACTGCTGGTGAAGTTGCGGTAACTTATACTGATGCGACAACGGCAACAGGAAGCCTTTCGATTGCTGACGGAAGTTATACAATCAATAAAAGATATAACGGGAATTGGGCTTTTTCAACTCCTGACAGTAATGCTATTCCGGCAGGACCGGCTCTGGTTTATGTACCAAACGCTACAACACCAACAAATAGGGTTGGAGTATATGCAAACGGAGGTTTTGAGGCCATCGATGGTTCTTCAAGATTGATGAAGTTGTCAACTGCTATGTCCGGTATACATCAGGATGGAACAGCACAACCATTTGTTTTCAGAAAAGGAGTACCTTTTGCTGATTTGACTGCTTCTCCTGTTTATGTTGGGGTTAATGCTACTTCTGTTTTGAATACAGCAACCGGTATTGTATCAGCAGCTTCAGGTGACTGGAATACTCCATCTACATGGGTTGGAGGTGTAGTTCCTGCTTGTGGTAATGTGGCTACTATTGCTAACGGACATAATGTTACGGTTACAACGACAGCTAATGCTGCAGGTGTAATTATCAATAAAGGAGGTACTTTGACAAATAATGCGGGTGCCACTACAATGACGGTAGGTTGTACCAATAACAATTCTGCTTTCTACAATTACGGTACACATACAATGACTGCCGGTAATTTAAAAGTGAACGGTTTTGTTGCTCACAAAACCGGAAGTTTCTTTAATCAGACAGGCGGTGAAATTATCATCGATAGTAATAATAATGGAGATGTAGCAACTTCAGTTGCTTTTGGAGGTACTTCATGTAAAATTGAAACTTCAAATTTAGCCTTAACTGGTGGTAAAATTACAATTGTGGATCCATTGGTTAATATTGGATCACCAATTTCTGCTACTTCAATAGGGAATTACACATTGAATACAGAGGGAGCTACAGGTACTTTTACTGTTAGCGGAAGTATTACCGGAAGTTCAGCCAGTATGGGTAATGTTGTGAATGTTTTTGCGGTTGGTCAGGTGATATCCGGACATGCTAATATTCCTGCAGGTACAACTATTACAGCTATTACAGTGGGGGCCTTTGGATTCCCTTATCCTCCGGTAACATTAACACTATCAACTCCGGTTACTGCACCTGTTCCAGCAGCAACTCCTCTTAATTTCTCTTCTATGGTAAACAATTGTTCTGCTGTAGTTGTTGAAGCTAATGCAACGAATGCTAACTTAGCAATAGGGACAGGAGTTTCTGGTCCTGGTATACCAGTTGGGACAGTTATTACAGGAATAAATTTTAATAATGACTCGACAACTAATATTGTTAAAATCACTTTATCGTCTTCAGTTACGGGTTTAGCTATATCTCCAATCGCAACTCCACAGACATTGACTTTTACAGGGGTAAATCCGGGATCATACGCAGTAATTTTAACAGCCGCCAATCCTAGCATAGTTGCGGGGATGACCGTTTCAGGGACAGGTATCAAGCCAGGAACATTTGTAACTGATGTAACAGGTGCGAAAGTAACCTTATCTGAAGCTATCCAAGTTGGAGCTCCGTCTCCTCTGGTTATGGATTTTTATCCTTTCAATACACTTTCAAGTGGTTCATTTGTTTATGCGTCGCCAATTCACTATGCTGCAGGACTGAATCATACACTTCAAATTGGGGATGGTATATCAGCGCAAAACACATCGCTGATCTCAACAGGATTTAACTGTCAATTTCAGGCACTGGGAGGATTATTCTCTTTAGGGAACTTAACAGTTGATGCACCTGACGGGAACAACAGGTTTATGAATGTGAGCAGCAATAATGCTAATAACGCTTACAATATGAACGTTCAGAATGCATTTACGGTTACTGCCGGAAGTGCTTTTAGAAAGACGTTTGCGAATGCAACGGTTTATGTTGGAGGTAATATTATAAATAACGGTACAATCAATTTCCCTTCAGCCGGCACAGGTTTAACTTTAGGGAACTTAATTAATGGTACAGCTGTACCAACAACACTAGCACAGACAATTTCGGGCTCAGGGATTTGGGAAACAAATCAATGGTCATTGACTAACGGACCTTTAGCAGGTTATGCTTTATCGGCTTTAACTATCAACAACGCAAATTCTGCTGGGGTAACTTTACAGGTGCCTAATTTCAGGGTATGGGGTTCAGTTACTTTAACTAATGGTATTCTACATACTTCAGCTGCTAACCCGATTTATTGTGGTGTTCAAGATGTTATGGGGACAACATATTTTGGAGGTGCTTTCAGTGGAGGTAGCGTTACAGCTTATGTAGACGGACCATGTGTTCACGCTAACAGGTTTGATAATACCATTGGACAATTAAAATTGTTCCCTACAGGGAAAAATGGGAAATACCTTCCAATCTTAATTTCCTCAACCGGTGGTGTTGAATTGATGGCTGAAGCTTTTGATACGAATTCAGGAACTGTTAACCCTGTTAACGGATCAAATTTAAGTACTAACAGATGGAAAGTTAGCAGAGTAGGTGCTGCAGGAATTTTTACAGGTTATAATGTAAGATTAGCGGCTTCAAGTTCTTCAGTTACAGCTTCAAATGTTATTGTTCATGCTGCTGCTGATCAAGGAACATATGATATCGTTTCGTCTCCGGCATCTGCGATAACTTTTGACGCTGCTCATTTCTCTATACCGGCTTTTCCTTCAATTGTTTTAACTACTCCTCAAACAGGTGGTTTCTTAGGTAACTTTTCTTATTCTGAAGGAACTGGATGCACAGGAACTCCAACACCTGGGGCGACTTTGGCATCTTCTGCTTCAGTTTGCTCAGGACAATCAACTACGTTAAGTTTAGCAAGTCCTACTACTGGAGCGGGTGTAACTTATCAATGGCAAAGTTCTGTGAATGGTGGAAGCTCATGGAATACTATTTCAGGTGCTAATGCAGCAACTTACATTGCAGTTCCATCTGTAGATACCATGTATAAATGTAATGTGACTTGTTCTGCAAGCACGGGAACTTCTACACCGGTTACTATTACTGTATCAGCTTCAAATGCCAGTGTGAACGGAGCTTCTGTTTGTACTAGCGGAACTGCTAATCTAACTGCATCAGGAAGCACAATCCTAAACTGGTATGATGCAGCTTCAGGTGGTAATTTGATTGCTACTGGAACTGCTTACAGTCCTAGTGTTTCTTTAACTACCACTTATTATGTGGCTTCAGGCTCAGAATCAGCAGGTTCTGTAAATACAGGAGTTTACACAGGAACAGCTGCTTCATCTGCATTATTTAAAGGTATCGCGTTTGATGTGACAAACAATATAAAATTAAAAACGGTTACGGTTTATCCTAAAAACACTGCGGCACTTACACCAATCACAATTGCATTGTTTGATGCTGCTGGAAATGTTGTTTCAGGAACAACTCCCGTAACTTTTACGCCAACATTGGTAACCGGTACTGTTGGTACAACCTCTCAGGTCGTTACACTTAATTATGCTATTCCTGTAGGTAAAGATTACAGATTAGTGGCAACGTATGGTCTGGCTGCAACAACCAATACACTAGGAAACAGTACAGCTGCAATAACTTATCCGACAGGCTCTGCACTTAAACTTACAGGTAATGTTTCAGGTCTTAATGATGTGATCAGTACTACAGCTAATGCAACAAACTGTTTCCATAATCTGACTTATGATGAAATATGTGAATCAGTAAGAGTACCGGTAACGGCTACTGTTGTGAACACTTTGGCACCAACCGGGACAACTTCTCAGGATACTTGTTTAACAGGTACTATAGCAGATTTCTCTGTTAATGGAGACAGTGGGGCAACTTTTACATGGTATGATGCTGCTACTTCAGGAAACGTATTGCCAACTTCAACAACAGCAGTTGCCAATACAACTTATTATGTGTCACAAACTGTAAATGGTTGTGAAGGACCGAGGTTTGGAGTATTTGCACAAGGACCATGTTTGAATAATGATGATTTTGAAATAGAAGGATTGAAATATTATCCAAATCCGGTTACAGATCATTTAACAATTACGGCAAAAAATGCAATAACAAAAGTTGAGTTCTATAATTTATTAGGGCAAAAATTAAAAGTGTTAGATGTTAATACTGATACAGTTCAATTTGATTTTAATGGGTTTGCAGCGTCAACTTATTTAATCAAAGTGTATTCAGAAGAAAATGTTCAACTTTTTAAAGTTGTCAAAAAATAATTTTCATGGGATGTGAGGTGATCTTTAAGATCATCTTGCTCCCATTTTTAATATCAGTTTTTATTTTTCAACCCCCAAAAAAAATTAAAAAAAATGCGAAAAGAAGTACACATTTCAAATTGGCTGTTTCTTTCCCGGTTTTTTCTCCAATTCAGGAAAAATTACGGGATGGCCATTCTGATGATTTTTACGTTCGGGTTATTTTCAAATGTAGCTTCGGCACAATTGAATTTAGAAGATTTCAGTGGAGGAATTCCCGCCACTTGGGCTATTACGAGTAGTCAGACAGTAACGAACAATTGGATTGCTACAACTCCCGCCGAAGGCTATTTAGGCACTCCGGGGGCCAAAGTGAATCCTGCCTTAAACAATACTGTTGGGACAACTGCAGAGTATTTTCTGATTTCCCCACAATTTACAACCCCAAACAATCCGGAAATCCGGTTTTGGACTAAGCAGGGAAGTTTTGTCAATAAAGGTGCGGTTTATCAGTTGAGACTTTCTACGGCTACGCAGCCTGATATCAGCAGTTTTAATGTTGTGGTAGCTTCTTGGACAGAGGCCCAACTAAATACTCCGGCAACGACTTATGCTGAAAAAATTGTTCCGCTTCCTTCTATTCCGCAAGGGATACCGGTCTATTTAGCGTTTGTTGCCGTTACAAATCAGGATGCTTCAAACCTTTCCGGAACCAGTGGTGATATTTGGTTTGTGGATAATGTGAGGGTAATTGAAAGTTGTGCCAAAGTTGCCGGAATCACTTCAATCATGTCGGCTAACAGTGGTAACATAAACTGGACACATCCTTTAGCAAACAATTTTGAAATTCAAATTGGTGATGAGAATTTTGCCCCTGCGGCAACAGGTACTCCTGTAAACGGAACCTCGTTTAATGCAACTAATTTAACTACAGCCGGGACTCCTCCTCTTAATAATGGGACAACATATGATGTATACATAAAAACCATTTGTGATGCTACAACAGCCAGCGGATGGGCAGGACCTTTTAAGATTACAACTGCTAAATTGGGATTGTCCTGTGCAACCCCGATAGTTATTCCTGCAAATATTTCAACAACACCTTACGTATTAAGTACTAACCTCGATACGTTTCACGATACTCAAAACTATACACCTTTAGATTCAGAGAGCTTAAGTTGCCAGCCTTTTGGATCAACGCAAAACTGGTTGTATGGTGATCACGCCTTTTTATCTTATACGCCGGCAACTTCAGGCTTGGTAAACGTGAATATGGCTGTAACTACTAACTATTCAACAGGATGCTACAATAACCTATCAAGTGTTTTTATTTTTGACAGCTGTAACATAGGTACTACGGCAAACTGTTTGGGGTCAATTACAACTGGCCAGTCATCAGGTGCAACATCAGGACAGATTCAAAACATGTACATGTTGGCTGGTCAAACGTATTATTTTGTGATTTCTTCGCCTTTTCCGCATAGCGATACACAACCAGGCGCAAGTATATGTTTCACATTTACGTTATCGCAACCATCTTGTCCGATTCCTTCAGGATTATCATATAACAATTTAACACAAACAAGTGCGACTTTTTCATGGGATAATCCTCAGAATTTAGTCAGTAACTGGGAATATGTAGTAAAAACTTCTCCTGTAACCCCTAATGGCACAGATGTTATCAATCCGGCGGGTACAAATAGCAATAATCCTAGCCCGGTACTTACTGCAGCTACAACTTATTATGTATATGTACGTTCTGTTTGTGGTGGTACACCGGGAGCATGGTCAGCTCCTTTAACTTTCAGAACACCATGTAATATTTTACCATTGCCTTATTGTAATGGATTCGAAGATTCGGCGAAGAATGATTGCTGGTCTCAGTTAAATCTTAACAATGACAGTGATTTTTTCCATTTTGGTAATAACGGATTTAATGAGCCGGTAGCAAAATTGCGTACTTCAAATGCAGGTACAAATACTAATGATATGTTGATTTCTCCTCAATTTCATTTGGATGGGGTTACACAAAAAAGATTGCGTTTTAAATACAATATTTACGGAAACTGGGGGCTTATCGTAGATAATCCTACAGGAGGACCGGGTTCTTTTGAGGTTAAAATTTCGACTACGGGAATTGGTGGTCAAAACTTTACAACAACAGTTGTTCCTTTGGCATCATACACTACCGCCTATAATTTTATTGAAATGGTGGTGCCATTACCAAATATTGTCGGAGATATCAATATTGCCTGGATAATACCGTCTGGGGCTAATCAAACCGGAACATGGATTTACATTGATGATGTTTGTATTGAAGATCTTCCGGCTTGTTCAGAACCAAGTTATCCGATAGTGAATGTGAGTTCCATAACGTCGACTTCGGCACAGGTTTCATGGACTAACGGTTACAATAGCAGTCAATGGGAATTGGTAGCGCAACCTTTGGGAACAGGGACTCCAACAACCCCTCCGGCTACAGGAGCCGTTGTGAATATTGTGAATACAAATCCATATACTATCACAGGCTTGGATCCTTCGACACGATACGAATTTTACGTGAGAACTTACTGTTCTTCTACTTTGCAAAGTACTTGGGCAGGTCCGGCTAATTTCAATACTTTGTGTATTGCACAGCCAACTCCATATTACGAAAGTTTTAATGATACTGATGTAAACACTAAAAAATTCTGTTGGTCAACAAATAATGTTGATGACGATCCTGCAGAATGGAGAATCAGTGGAACTGAAGCATCAATATATCCACAGCCGGTTAACTTTTTTGAACCGTTTGCATCTTACAACGATTGGTTGATCAGTGCACCTGTTAATGCAGTTGGTGCTAAAAGAGTACGCTTTAAATACCGAGTGGTGACATCACCTTTTTTCCCGGCTCCAAGAGGAAATTTTGAAGTATTGATGTCTTCAACACCTGATTTCAGCACGTATACAACTTTGATTCCGATGCATGATTTCGCGAATCCAAGTTTTATGGAAGATTCAGTTTTATTTAATGGAACCGGAGTAACGTATTTTGCTTTCAGACTTCCTCCTAACATGTCAGATCCGAGTAATACGGGAATTATTGTGGTGGATGATTTTGTAGTGGAAAATGCACCACCATGTCCAAACCCATCTCATTTGACAGTTTCAAATGTTACTTCCAGCACAGCTAATATGAGTTGGACAGCAGGAAATGTTGAAAATAAATGGGAAATTGTTATTCAGCAACAAGGAGGAGGGATTCCTACCGGTTCAGGTACGACCGTTAATAACACACCTTCATATAATGCTACTGGTTTAACGCCTGACAGACCTTATGAATATTACATCAGAGCGGTTTGTAATGCCACAGAAAGCAGTGAATGGGTTGGTCCGGTTGTTTTCAGAACCGCTTGTAATCCTTTACAAACACCGTTTTTTGAAACGTTTGATACTACTTCATCAACAGAAAGCTGTTGGAAAATTGTGAATGATAATGCTGATGGCAACAGTTGGAGTCTTAACCAAACGGTTCAGCCTATTGCCGGTGACCAAATGGCAGCGTTGTTTACAGGAATGAACGGTGATAACAATGACTGGTTAATTACACCAACACTTAAAGCACGAGCAGGACAAAGGCTACGTTTTTCTTATAAAGTGTATAATAACTTTTTTGAAGAAGATTTAAAAGTAATGCTTTCAACAGGAGGTACTGCTACAAGTCAGTTTTCAACTATTTTATATGAAAATAATTATGCAACTACTACAGACGCAAGCGGAACTACAGCTGGGAGTAATACAATAACCGTAGCTTCAAGTCAAAGAGTAAGAGTAGGAGACAGAGTGTATATTCCTGATTTCCCAATTCCTTACGGTACTACCGTTATTGCTAAAAACGGCTTAACGATTACATTGTCTGAAAATGCTACTGTAACCCAAGCAGGTGTACTGCATGTTGAATTTATTCATGAAGTTATCAATAATGAGGAAACACGTGAAATGGTTATTAATTTGACAGATATTACATCACCAACAGATATTAATATCGGTTTCCATACACCATTTTACCCGGCAAATCCTTGGAATTACAGAGGTCAATATACTTTTATCGATAATGTGATAGTGGAAGATATTCCGGTATGTCCACCAGTAATTAACCTTGTAAATGGGAACATTACGGATACAACTGCTATCATTAACTGGGGGGTGGCAGGTACTGAAACATCATGGGAATTATCAGTACAGCCTTTTGGTACGCCTGCTCCGGTGGGCAGTACCCTTCCTCAATATTTGCATACGGCTTCGGCACATCCTTATACAGTTACAGGGCTTACGCCTTCTACCAGGTATCAGGTTTATGTGAGAGCGGTTTGTAGCGGAAGTTCGCAAAGTACATGGGTAGGACCAATTGATATTCTTACCAAATGTGACATGGCAAATGTATGCCAATATACGATTTCACTAAGTAATGGAAATACAGGACAAGTATACCGTGGTTTGAATGTGGTTCAAAATGGTACAGTGATTCAAACTCTTACTTTTCCGATAGATGCACCTAATCAGCCAACTGTACTGGATCACCAAGTGTTTTTATGTACAGGAGTTGAATTCAGTTTATATTGGGATGGATCTGGTAGCGGAACCCAATATTCTGAGGCACAAGCAGTGATCAAAGATCAGTCAGGTAATGTGGTATGGACCAGCCCGCTTGGTTTGGGGACTATAAATACGAATATTTATACAGGAACTGCAACTTGTGGAGCAATTACCTGTCCACAGCCAACTAACCTTACAGTAAGTAATACAGGAGTGTTATCTTGGACTTCGGGTGGTTCAGAAACCCAATGGGAAGTTGCCATTCAGCCATTAGGTCATGGTACAATCCCACAATCAGGAGTTGTAATTAGTAATGGTATTCCGTCTTATACACCTCAGGCTTCAGATTTCTTTTATCCTTTGGCTGGAACCAATGAATATTTTGTAAGAGCGGTTTGCGGATCTTCGAAAAGTTATTGGACAGGACCAAAAGTATTTATCAAAAATGATGAACCAACAACGGCGATCCGTCTTCAGGTGAATTCAAACGGGACTTGTTCATCTCAGGGAACAAATGCTTCTTTTATAGGAGCAACAGCTTCGAATATTCCAACAACTTGTGGGGGCACAAATGGTGGAGATATTTGGTATGAATTTGTAGCAACATCAAAAGTGCATACTGTTGAATTGAGCAATTTCAATCCGGGTAGTTACTATACCAGTAGCTATCAGGGAGTTTGGCCAAAAGTGATGATGTCTTTGTATGAAGTACAATCTAATGGCTCTCTGGTTGAGAAAGCCTGCAGTGATAACAATTCTTTAGTCACTATGTATTCTTCAGAATTGGTTGTGGGCAATACTTACAAAGTCAGATTAACACTTAATGCTTCAGGACCAAATGACAAGCGATTTGACATCTGTGTAAGTGCGCCGGCTGATACCTGTAATATGAATGCATTCAATTATAGTTTTGAAAAATTACCGATGCAAAATGTGACAGGAATTTCTACGATTATTGATGCAACAGTAATACCGGGTTGGAGAGTAAATACCGATTGGCAAACAGTGTTCTATCAAGAAAGTACCCTTGGTGATGCTATAGCTTATGAAGGAGGACAGTATCTTCAGTTAACACAGGATGGTGCAGATGACTGGGATCCTAATGATCCTAATATAAAAGGATTGTATAAAGATTTCGATACTTCGGAAATCACTGTGATGGATTACAGTTTTGCAAGTGCAACCAGACGCACTAACGGAACAGGAACAACGGTTCAATTGTTTGCAGGACCACCTTCCGGACCATTTACCGTGATTGCTGAAGACCATGCAGATAGTTTGATTTGGGATTTAATTCAGGGCAGTTATACTGTTCCGAATGGTCAAACCAAAACACGTTTTATTTTCCGTGTTGTAGAAAATGCTATCGGACACATTCTGGATGCGGCTAATTTTAAAGCAAATATCAGGGTTAAAAATGACGCCATTACTCTTGGATGTAGCCAGGCATCAACTTTGGTTGAAGCAGAAGGTATTGGTGAATGGTCTGCGGATGCTTCAAATCCTGCGGTAACCACTATCGATACACCAAGTAACAAAACAGCTACTGTTTCAGGATTTGCAACTCCGGGTGTTTATATCTATCATTGGAAAACCCGCTATTGTGATTCTACCGTGACTGTTACTTATCAAGGTGTTACAACACTTCCGACAGTTACAGCACAAGTTGACTACTGTTCGAATCAAACGGCGACTGCTTTAACAGCTGTGGCTCCGGCTAATCATACTTTACTTTGGTTTACGCAACCAACAGGGGGTACAGGTTCAACTACGGCTCCAATTCCGGATACGTCAGTTACAGGTTCAGTAATTTACTATGTAAGTGCAGTTGATGCTAACGGATGTATTGGCCCAAGAGCTGCTATTGAAGTGACGGTTAACCCAACCGTTGTTCCGAATGTAGGCTTCAGTTACGACAACGTATTGTTCTGTAAAAATGATCCAAATCCGGTGATAACAATAGATCCGAATTTTACTTCGGGTGGTACTTTTAGCGCACAGCCTAACGGATTGGATATCGATTCGGTAACTGGTGAAATCAATTTATTGGGAAGTTCAGGTGGTGCTTATACGGTTACTTATGAAATTCTGCAGAACGGATGTACTAATGCAGCATCGAATTCAGTTTCGCTGACCATTGATGCTTCTTGTGTGGACATTCCAAGAGGTATTTCACCAAACAATGACGGAAGCAATGAAACTTTTGATTTAACGGGATTAGATGTAAGAAGCTTGATTATATACAACCGCTACGGAACTGAAGTGTATGCTTTCAGCGGAAATTATACAACACAATGGAAAGGTCAGTCCAATAAAGGGGAAAAATTACCGGATGGTACTTATTTCTATACTGTTACAAAAGCTGACGGATCAACTGTGACCGGTTGGGTATACATTAACAGATAATGAATCAATGAGTTAAATGAAGAACAGTCTGTCTGTTATATGCCATTCAGGCAGACTGTTATTAACAATATAAAGCAATAGCTCACAATGAAAAAAATATATTTAGCCTCGATAGTAATGACGATGTTATGGTTTGATGTAAAGGCACAACAAGACCCGCATTATACACAGTACATGTATAATATGAACGTCATGAATCCTGCTTATGCAGGCTCAAAAGAGAACTTATCAGTTGGATTATTGTACAGACAGCAATGGGTAAACATTGATGGAGCGCCAAAAACAGCTACTTTGTCGGTACACGGTCCTGTAGGTAAGAATGTTGGATTAGGGCTTTCTGTTATTTCAGATAAAATTGGTCCGGTTGATGAAAACAATATTTACGCAGATTTCTCCTATACGTTAAATCTGGGAGGAAATCATAAGCTGGCAATGGGAATCAAGGCGGGAGCAACCTTACACAAAATTGGTTTGTTCTCTGATATCGGTGACGGTCATATCCAGGATTCAGGTGATGCTGCCTTCAGTGAAAATACGAATAAAGCTTATTTGAACATTGGTTCCGGATTGTTTTACTATTCTAAAAACTACTATTTGGCTTTTTCAGTACCAAATATGTTGAACAGTAAGCATCTTGATGTTACTAAAAACGGTCAGGAATACCACTTTGGAAGTGAGACGCAACATTACTTCCTAACGGGCGGTTATGTGTTTAACCTTTCGGAACAAACGAAATTCAAGCCTTCCTTCATGATGAAATCGGCGTTTAGCGCACCTGTATCGTTTGACTTGTCTGCTAACTTTCTGTTTTTTGAAAAGTTTGAAGCAGGAGCAACTTACCGAATGGATGATTCTTTCGGAGCCATGGTGAATTATGCTATTACACCAGGTTTAAGAATTGGGTATGCCTACGATCATATTGTTTCCGATTTAAAAATCGCAGCTACTTCTTCACATGAAGTAATGCTTTTGTTTGATCTGAATTTCCCGAAAAAAGTTTCGATTTCACCAAGATTCTTCTAACCTAAACGACAAAACAATGAAAAAAAGATATATAACAATGGGTTTATTGTTGCTTTTGACGGTAAGTTACGGGCAGGATAAATCTACCGAAAGGGCCGATAAGTTTTTTGAAAGTTACCAATACATCAATGCAATTGGTGAATATTCTAAACTGGCAGGCGGAAAAGGAGCTAACAGCTATGTGTATACAAGACTGGCTGATAGTTATTACAATGTTTTCAATACGGAAGAA
The DNA here is from genome assembly GCF_023634845.1 of Flavobacterium amniphilum. Classification (GTDB taxonomy): domain Bacteria; phylum Bacteroidota; class Bacteroidia; order Flavobacteriales; family Flavobacteriaceae; genus Flavobacterium; species Flavobacterium amniphilum. The sequence continues at coordinate 136,462 of NZ_JAMLJL010000010.1, forward strand.
GCTGTAAAATGGTATGCAAAAGCTGTTGAAGGAAAAGTTGATCCTGAAACGCATTACCGTTATGCACAATCTTTGAAAACATTAGGGAAATACCATGAAGCCAATCAGCAAATGGATGCTTTTGCCGCACAAATGTCTAATGATTCAAGAGCAATCGAGCATAAATCAAATCCAAATTACATCCCAAGTCTGGGAAGCAAATCGAAACTGTTTGATGTAGCTACAACTAATATTCAAACTAAAACGGAAAGTGATTTCGGTGCGGTATTGGCTAACGATAATACGCTGTATTTTGTGAGTACGCGGAATTCAGGGAATAAGAAGGATAAATGGGCTAACCAGCCCTATGTTGATATTTTTCAATCGGTTAGGGGAGAAGACGGTAATTTGTCTGAACCGAAAGCTGTTAATGAGTTGAATACTGCTTTTCATGACGGTCCGGTAGCCATAAGTGCAGATGGAAACACGATGTTTTTTGCAAGAGACGGTCACAGTGGGGGACAATTCGGAAAAGACAAAAAAAGCAATGTAAAAGTTGGTCAGCAAGGATTGTATAAAGCGGTAAAGGTTGACGGAAAATGGACAAATATCGAAGCATTGCCATTCAACAGTACGGCTTATTCGGTGACACACCCTGCTTTGAGCAAAGACGGAATGACTTTATATTTTGCTTCTAATATGCCGGGAGGATTGGGCGAATCAGATATCTGGAAAGTGTCGGTCGTCGGAAATCAATACGGAAGTCCTCAAAATCTGGGAGATCAGATAAACACACCGGGAAAAGAAAGTTTTCCGTTCGTAACCGGGGATAACGTATTGTATTTTGCTTCATCAGGGAGACAAGGTTTTGGAGGATTGGATGTTTTCAAATCCGACTTGAATTCCTCGGATAAAGCCCAAAATGTGGGAAAACCTGTTAATACCGAAAAAGACGATTTCTCTTTTAGTTTCAACACCACGCTGAATACCGGTTACTTTTCTTCAAACCGAAACGGAACGGATGCTATTTATACCGCAATTCCGGTTTGTAAAGCAGAAGCGATAGCTTTGGTAACCAATAAAAAAACGGGGTTGGTTTTAGCAAACGTGACGGTTGCTATTTTGGATGATAAAGGAAACACAATCACAACAAAACAAACTGATAATTCAGGTAAAGTGAGTTATGATGTGGAATGTAGTGCAGCTTATGAATTCAGGGTTTCAGCCGAAAATTTTGATGCAGCTTCTTATCCGGTTGCAAAAACCAAAGAGGGTGAAAATTTAACAGAAGCAAAATTGTCCCCTGTTGAGGTGATCATCACTGATACCGAAGTGCTGTTGGCTCCGATTTATTTTGAATTCAATAAAAGTAATATCACTGCTCAGGGAGCGGGTGAACTCGATAAGCTAGTAAAAGTTATGAATGATCATCCGTCAATGGTGATCCTTGTTAAATCACATACAGATACCAAAGGACGTGCAGCTTATAACCTGAACCTTTCGGAACAGCGTGCGCAATCTACGGTTCAATACATCATTTCAAAAGGAATATCAAGTAGTAGAATTTCAGGAAAAGGTTTCGGTAGTTCTACACCAAAAATAAATTGCGGTTCAAACTGCACAGATGATGATCATGCTCAAAACAGACGTTCTGAATTCATGATTGTCAACAAGTAAGACTGGTTTTTTTAATTTGTTTTTTAGTTGTGCCCTTCATGTCAGTAAAGCGGCGTGAAGGGCTTTTTTTAAGACTGTTTCATACAGTCGGAAATTATCATTATTTCAAAAAAAGGATGCGATGAGAAAGATGTTTATGTTATTGACAGTGCTGTTTTTTGCTAACATGGGTTTAGCTCAAAATTTGCCAAATGATTGTGGTAATGCAATCATAGTTTGCGGAAATGGTAATTTCAGTTCGAATGCCACAGGTATAGGAAATACACAGGAAGTTTCTTCATGCGGCGGTTCTGAACATAATTCGTTATGGATTAAAATTAATATAGTGCAATCCGGTACATTAGGTATGGACCTGATTCCGAATGATCCTGCGATTGGAGTTGATTATGATTTCTGGGTTTACGGACCAAACAGATCTTGCGGTAGCTTGGGAACACCAATCCGTTGTGCCACATCAAATCCACAGTCTTTGAACGCCGGTAATAATCATACCGGAATGACTTTGCCTAACGGATTTACACAGGTTGGACCGGGAGCCACAAACCCTGGTAACAGTGACGGTTATGTGCGGTCATTGGATGTTTTAGCCGGTCAGTCTTATTATATCGCTATTGACAGGCCGCATGGTGACGGAGGTTTCGAAATACGATGGACGGGCACTGCAACGGCTGGAAGCGGTGCTTTTGCCAGTTCTCCGACGGCAAACAGTATTGGGGAACTTAAAACCTGCAGTGTAACACCGGATGTTGGGATTTTTGATCTTAACTCGGTAAGAAGCCTGATAAACCCAGATTTGGTTAACAATACGGTAAATTTTTATAAAACTTTGGCTAATGCGGTTGACGGTGTTTTGCCGCTTGCGAATTTTATTGCTAATGATCCAGGTGTAAATCCACAAAAAATCTACGCTAAAGTTGTAAATAATACCTCAGGTTGTTTTACGATAACCGATTTCAATTTAAGAGTCTATCCAATTCCTTTAGCTGATATGTCGGTTTCAACGACAAACGTTTGCATGGGAAGTAATGTGGGTGTTACTTTTACCGGTACTCCTGGTGCAACAGTTGAATATAGAATCAACGGCGGAATATTGCAAAGAGGGTTACTTAATGCTTCGGGAATATTTGTATTAACACAAGCTGTTTCTTCGAATACCACTTATACATTGGAAAGTACGCGAATCCTTGATAATAACAACAATACGCTGTGTTCAAGAGTTGAAAATGAAACAATCACAGTTACAACCTATCAAAATACGCCTGTTTTTACACAACTAGCTGCAATTTGTTCGGGAGATGCATTGGCTCCATTGCCAACAACTTCTAACAACGGAATCAATGGATTTTGGTTACCAGCAATCAATAATACAGTCACTACTACTTATACATTTACACCTTCACCGGGTCAATGTGCGGTTCCGGTTACCATGACGATTGATGTGAACCCAACGATTATTCCTGATTTTGCCCAAGTAGCTCCAATTTGTGCGGGTGATGCATTGGCGCCACTGCCTATTACTTCAACTAATGGAGTGACTGGAAGTTGGTCACCTGCAATAAGCAATAACACTACCACAACTTATACGTTTACGCCTTCGGGTGGAGTTTGTACACGTACAGCTTCAATGACTATTGTGGTGAATCAAAAGGTTACACCAACATTCACACAGGTTGGGGCAATATGTTCAGGTCAAATTTTGGCTCCATTGCCAACAATTTCAAACAATGGAGTAAATGGAACCTGGTCACCGTCATTAAACAACGCGTCAACTACAACGTATACATTTACACCGGCAAACGGACAATGTGCTGTCTCAACCACTATGACAGTTACTGTTAATCCTACTCCGGTTTTAAGTGTTACAAATAATAGCCCTTCGATTTGTTCAGGGAATCAGGTTAATGTTTTACTGACTTGTCCCAATGTTCCCGGAGCGACGATCCATTGGCAATATTTGTCGGCTTCAGTTGCTACAGGCGGAACTTCGGGAAGTGGGGTGGGACCAATTTCCTTAACCGATTTAATAACATTGTCAAACACGATTTTAGTACCAACAGTTGTGAGTTTTAATGTTTATGCAGAATCAGGCTGTTCAAGTGCGACCCAGCAGGTTGATATAACAGTTTATCCAAAACCAACTGTGACTTTTACTGTGGCTAATAATACAATTTGTTCAGGTGGTGCGGTATCTATTAATCTTGATTCACCGAATACAGGAGTTACATTTGATTGGACTGTAATACAAACAGGAGTAACCGGTGGAACCAGTCAGACAAATGTCGGGAATTCAGCATCAGCTGAAATAACCAATATTTTAACAGCAACAGGAACTAATTCAGGAACGGTGACGTATACAATCACACCTAAAATGGGTTCTTGCTATGGCGATCCAAAAATGATAACGGTTAATGTAAATCCAATCCCTACGGCTGTTTACGGAAGTAATCCTCCAGCCATATGCAGTGGGCAGAGTGCCTCCATAACAATGTCAAGCCCGAATGGGAATGCAGTATTTCAATGGAGTTTGGTGTTGAATGGAGTGTCTGTGCAGGGTGGAGTTCTTAGTGGAACATCAACTTCTAACACATTTACTATTAGTGATACTTTCACAGCAACCGGTAATGCAATCGGTACTGCCGAATATACTGTTACACCAGTGATGGGTGGCTGTAACGGAATACCAAAAATAGTTACGGTTACAGTAAATCCTTTACCGAGAATAACATTGACCGGTGGAGGAATTTGCCTGGATAAAAATGGTAATGTCTTGAATGCATTTTTATTGGATACCGGTTTGGGCAATACCGGCTACACTTTTATATGGCTACATAATGGAAATGTAATTCCGGGAGCAACAGGTAATACCTATTTAGTTGATCAATTAAGTGAAATTGGTGATTATTCGGTTCAGGTATCCAATGTTTGTACATCCGAAGCTGCGACTGCCACAGTTGAGGCTTTTTATGCAGCGGATCAGGCAAGTTATACCGTAAGTAATTATTTTGCAGAAAATCAAACGATAACCATTACTGTTGTTGGGCAAGGAAGTTATTTATATAGTTTGGACGGAGGCAGTTTTCAAGTCAGTAATGTCTTTTCAAATGTCCCAACAGGTGAACATTATGTGACTATTCATGATACAAACGGATGTACAGATATTTTACTGGAAGATATTTTTACTATTGGATATCCAGAATATTTTACACCGAATGCAGACGGATATCACGATACCTGGAATATTTGGGCGTTGAAAGACCAACCTAATTCAGAAGTAAATATTTTCGATCGTTATGGAAAAGTTCTTAAAACAATCAGACCGGACGGGGAAGGTTGGGACGGAACTTTTAACGGAAATGATTTGCCTTCAACCGATTACTGGTTTACCGTTAAGTTTAATGAAAATAACATTGAAAAAATATTCAGAGCCCATTTCTCTCTAAAGAGATAGCTATATAATTGCAATAAGTTAAGTAAGAAAAAACCACGCAAGTAGCGTGGTTTTTTTGTTGTATATTTTTGATAAATCAGTTTATGCCAATTTAGCTAAAACAGTGTTCAAAGTTTCACTCGGACGCATTGCTTTATCAGTTAATGCAGCAGATGGCTGGTAATAACCTCCAATGTCCTGCGCTTTTCCTTGTGCACCGATTAATTCAGCATCGATTTTGGCTTCGTTTGCAGTTAATTCGGCTGCAATTGGAGCAAATTTAGCTTGCAATTCTGTATCTTTTGTTTGATTTGCCAAAGCCTGAGCCCAGTATAAAGCTAAATAAAAATGAGAACCTCTGTTGTCGATTTCACCAACTTTACGTGCCGGTGATTTATCAGTCGCAAGGAATTTAGCATTAGCTTCATCCAGCGTGTCAGCTAAAATCTGTGCTTTAGGATTATTCTGTGTTTGTGCCAAATGTTCTAAAGACGCTTGTAAGGCAAGGAATTCTCCTAATGAATCCCAACGTAGATATCCTTCCTCCGTGAATTGTTCAACGTGTTTCGGTGCAGAACCTCCGGCTCCTGTTTCAAATAAACCGCCACCGTTCATCAAGGGAACAATTGATAACATTTTTGCAGATGTACCTAATTCCAAAATTGGAAATAAATCGGTTAAATAGTCACGCAATACGTTTCCAGAAACCGAAATGGTATCTTTCCCTTCACGGATTCTGCTCAAAGTTTCTGTCATTGCATCTTTCACATCCATGATACGGATATCAAGACCTGTTGTGTCAAAATCTTTTAAATATTTTTCTACTTTTTTGATGATTTCCCTGTCGTGAGCTCTGTCTTTGTCCAACCAGAAAATTGCCGGAGTGTCAGATAAACGTGCTCTGTTTACAGCCAGTTTAACCCAGTCTTGAATTGGAGCATCTTTGGTTTGACACATTCTGAAAATATCTCCTGCTTCAACATTTTGGGATAATAAAACAGTTCCGTTTTCATCTTCAACTACAACTATACCGGCAGCAGTCATTTGGAAAGTTTTATCATGTGATCCGTATTCTTCTGCTTTTTGTGCCATTAGACCTACATTCGGTACAGATCCCATTGTTTTAGGATCCAATGCACCGTTTGTCTTCATGTCATCAATAACAGCCTGATAGAAACCAGCGTAAGTACGATCCGGAATAATACATACGGTATCTTCTTCTTTGCCTTCTGTATTCCACATTTTACCTCCACTACGTGCTAATGCAGCCATAGAAGCATCTACAATTACATCAGAAGAAACGTGGAAGTTTGTGATTCCTTTATCTGAATTCACCATGGCAACACGCGGACCATTAGCGAAAACGCTTTCAATTGCCGATTTTACTTCAGCTTCTTGTGGGTTTCCGGCTAATTTATCGAATAAATCCTGTAATCCATTGTTCGGATTGATGTCTAATGAACTGAATAAATCAGCATATTTAGTAAAAACAGCTGCGAAGAAAGTTTCTACAATGGCTCCGAAAATAATCGGATCCGAAATTTTCATCATAGTCGCTTTCAAGTGAGCCGAAAGCAATACGTTTTTCTCTTTCGCTTCTGCAATGGCAGTAACAACAAAAGATTTTAAAGCAGTCAGGTTCATTACCGAACTGTCAATTACTTCACCGGCTTTAAGATTTGAAAAATCTTTTAAAACTTTGGTTGAACCGTCATTTCCGTTAAAAACGATTCTGAACTTACTGTCGTTTGCAACAGTCGTTGAGTTTTCCGTTCCGAAAAAATCACCTGAATTCATATGAGCTACGGAAGTTTTACTGTCAGCAGCCCAAGTACCCATTTTGTGTGGGTTTTGTTTTGCGTAGTTTTTTACGGCTTTTGGAGCACGACGGTCTGAATTTCCTTCACGCAAAACAGGATTTACGGCTGATCCCAATACTTTTCCGTATTTGGCTTTGATGTTTTTTTCTTCATCATTTGCCGGTTCCTCAGGGTAGTTTGGAACTGCGAAGCCATGTTTTTGTAATTCCGAAATCGCTTCTTTTAATTGAACGATTGATGCGGAAATATTGGGTAATTTGATGATGTTGGCATCAGGTGTTGTAGCTAACTGACCTAGTTCAGCCAAGTTATCAGCTACTTTCTGATCATCTTTTAAGTATTCAGGAAATTGTGATAAAATTCTTGATGCTACAGAAATGTCTCTCAACTCAATTGCAATGTCAGCCGGAGCTGTGAATGCCTGTACTATTGGTAGAAACGAATGTGTTGCAAGCATTGGAGCTTCATCCGTTAATGTGTAGTGGATTGTCGATTTTTTTGTCATTGTATTTCTATTTCAAAAATGTATGTACGTGTTAAAAAATGAGTAGCAAATATAGTTATTTCAACCCGAAACAATGTTGTGAAAACAATAATAATTAGAAGGTTTTATTGCTGAAATCTAATTTTCGGCTATATCTTTTTCAATATTTAAATTTCTGAACTGAGGTGATTTAACTCCCATTACGAGTACTACAACAATGGTCATGATGCCTCCGAAAACTACGGCCGGAACCACTCCCATCAAGCGTGAAGTCAGTCCGCTTTCAAAGGCGCCAAGTTCATTGGAAGAGCCTACAAATATGGAGTTTACGGAAGAAACCCTTCCACGCATATTGTCCGGTGTATAGAGTTGCAGGACGGTTTGTCTGATTACGACCGAAATACCGTCAGTCACACCACTGAAAAATAAAGCAACAACCGATATCCAGAAGTTTTTTGATATTCCAAAGATGATAATACAAACCCCGAATAAAAATACAGCCGTCAGCAATTTTTTTCCGGCATCCCTGTTCAGTGGCATATGAGTGGCAATCAGCATGGTGATTAATCCTCCTACAGCCGGAGCGGCACGCAGTATACCAAAACCTTCAGAGCCTACTTTTAAGATATCCTGTGCGAATACTGGAATAAGTGCTACTGCACCTCCGAAAAGTACGGCAAACATGTCAAGGGAAATTGAATTCAATATGGTTTTATTTTGGAAAACAAAGGTTATTCCTTCCTTGAGGCTGTTAAGGAAAGGTTCTCCTCGCTTCGGGTTTAAAATTGGTTTTGATTCAATTTGTAAAAGTGCAATTATTCCCAGAATGATGCAGGAAACAACAATTATCATAGAATAATATACACCGATAAAACCAATTGAAAATCCTGCGAATGCGGGTCCGAACACAGCTGCTATTTGCCAGGTTGAACTGCTCCATGCGGCAGCATTCGGTTTCTCTTTGTTTGGAACGATTAATCCCAAAAGGCTGAATACAGAAGGAATGATGAAAGCCCTTGCCACACCGCCCAAAAAAACCAATCCGTAAATGGAGTAAAGGATGAAATTCTTTGAAAGTATTTCTGTTATTTCAGGTTTTGTGACCAGGCACATTAAAATACTGATTATTGCCAATGCCGAAAAACCTTTGACCAGCATACCTTTTTTTTCATTCTGATCAACGATATGTCCGGCAAATAAAGCAAATGCTATTGCAGGAATAACTTCAGCCAGACCTATTAATCCTAATGACCATGGATCTTTTGTTAATCGGTATACTTCCCACTCTATCAGGACAAACTGCATAGACCAGGCTAATACAATACCTAAACGCATGAAAAGGAACCATTTGAATTCTTTAATTTTTAAAGATGAAAACGGATCTTTTTTGTCTTCTTTTTTCACTTTAATGAAGTTTTATAATTTATTTTATATCTCTTAAACGAAGTTGGATGGAAGTGTTGCCGTTCCATTCGTTTTCTTCAATGCTGTATACGGCATCGAATTTTCTGTGCCCTTCGGTTGCAGTTTTCTTTTTGGCCAATCCAAAACCAATTGCGCCAAACCCATTGCTGTTTTCCTGTTTTACATACAAACGCAAATGTTCTTCTTCCTTACCGATGGATTTTCCATATCCGGTATCGTTAAGTCCTTTGGTTATAAAAACCGGACTCATGTTCTCAGGGCCGTGGGGTTCAAATTGCTTTAGTATGCGTATTAATTTTTCATCAATCTGATCCAAATCAATTTCCATATCTATCGAAATTTCAGGTGTCAGTAAATCGGGATGGATGGTTTGTTGGACAATTTCTTCGAATCTATCTTTAAAAGCCAGGTAGTTTTCTTCTTTAAGTGTCATTCCGGCAGCATACATATGTCCGCCGAATTGCTCAAGGAATTCAGAACTTGCCTCTAATGCGTTGTAAATGTCGAAATCTTTTACTGATCGGGCGGAAGCAGCTAATTTATCGCCACTTTTGGTGAAAACAATTGTAGGACGGTAATGGGTTTCAATCAATCGTGAAGCTACTATCCCGATAACACCCTTATGCCAGTCTTCCTGATATACGACAGTTGTAAATTTGTCATTTTCATCATTGGTTTGTATTTGGAGTAAAGCTTCCTGTGTGATTTGTTTGTCTAAATCTTTGCGGTCAACATTAAAACTTTCAATTTGGGCGGCAAATGTAGAAGCTTGCTCCAAATCAAACTCGGTTAGTAATTCAACTGCATAATTTCCGTGTTTGATGCGTCCGGCTGCATTGATTCTGGGTGCAATGATGAAAACAACATCCGTAATGGATAATTTCTGCTTCTTTACATTTTGAATCAAGGCTTTAATTCCTGGTCTGGGATTACTGTTAATTACATCTAACCCGAATTTAGCTAATATGCGGTTTTCGCCGGTAATTGGTACTATATCGGCAGCAATAGCAGTGGCAACTAAATCCAGATAAGGTGTTAAATCTTCAATTGTCTGATTTTGTTTTTGTGCTAAAGCCTGTATCAGTTTGAATCCAACTCCGCAACCACATAATTCTTTATAAGGATAATTACAGTCTTCCTGTTTTGGGTCTAAAACAGCTACGGCGTCCGGTATTTCATTTCCCGGGCGGTGGTGGTCACATATAATAAAGTCAATGTTTTTTTCTTTAGCATAATTAATATGCTCAATAGATTTGATTCCGCAATCCAAAGCGATGATCAAGGAAAAACCGTTGTCATCGGCAAAATCGATTCCCTTATAGGATATGCCATATCCTTCATCATAACGGTCAGGAATATAAGTAGCGATATTCTGGGTGATGGTTTTTAAATAGGATGACATTAGGGAAACTGAAGTTGTACCATCTACGTCATAATCGCCAAAAACCAATATGTTTTCCTGATTTTGGAAAGCAGTTTCAATTCTTTTGACTGCTTTATCCATGTCTTTCATGAGATAAGGGTCGTGTAGGTCCTCCAGATTTGGGCGGAAAAATTGACGCGCTTCTTCATAGGTATTGATTCCTCTTTGTATCAATAAAGAAGCAATAATTTCATCGATTTGTAAGGCGTTTTGTAAGGCTTGTAATTTTTGTTTTTCGGGCTTTGATTTGGTTGTCCAACGCATTTATATTGGGTTTCAGGTTTGGTTATTTGGTTTTGGGGCTTAACGGATTTCCTTCAAAATGAATTCTTTCCCAACCGAATTGCATAAAATTACGGATGTTTTGATGGTCGTTACCAATTGGATTTTCAAGTACGTCTTTAAAATAATAATCACCAAAAAGTCCGAGTGTTTCCTTTTCGCTTAACTGATTCATTTGGGCAAAACTGAAAATCTTACAGGATCCGTTGTTTTCACCTGCATTGTTGGTGTGATTTCCGTTTTTGAAAGTCGTTTGGGTGAAGTCGTAATGTTCGTCTATCACCGTGATGGTTTCATGAAAGCTGACCGAAGTCGGATCTTGCTTCACTTTGTCTAAAAAATGGGCTAAACTATTCATCATCTTTTCTTTTTTCTTTCGTAATTGTTTTTCCGGCTACGCATACCACAATTTCACCTTTCGGAGGTTTGGCTTCAAAGTGTTTTAGTACTTCTGTCGCAGTCCCTCTGACAGTTTCTTCGTGCAGTTTTGATAATTCCCTTGAAACAGAAACCTGTCTGTCAGCTCCGAAATACTGAACAAATTCAGCTAAGGTTTTTACCAGTTTATGTGGTGAAACGTATAAAATCATGGTTCTTGTCTCTTCGGCCAGAGCCAGATATCGGGTTTGGCGTCCTTTTTTATCCGGAAGGAATCCTTCAAAAATAAAACGATCATTCGGTAATCCACTGTTGACCAATGCCGGTACAAAAGCAGTGGCACCTGGTAAGCATTCAACTTCAATCCCGTTTTCAACACAGGCACGTGTCAGTAAAAACCCGGGATCAGAAATTGCCGGAGTTCCTGCGTCACTGATTAAGGCTATGTTTTCACCGCTTTGAATCCGTTTAATGATGTTTTCCACAGTTTTGTGCTCGTTGTGCATATGATGGCTTTGCATGTGCGTGGCTATTTCAAAATGCTTGAGCAGTTTTCCGCTGTTTCGGGTATCTTCGGCAAGGATTAAGTCAACTTCTTTAAGAACTTTGATGGCTCTGAAAGTCATGTCTTCCAAATTGCCGATTGGAGTTGGGACTAAGTATAATTTTGACATTTAGGCAAATTTACTTTCTACAAATTCCATAAAGCGTTCCACAAATTCATCTTTGCCTTTCCAGTCATTGTAGTCAGGTCTGACCATTTCATCAATGAAATTTTTGGCATCTTCAAAATTATCAAAAGTTGAGATTTGTGAAATAACACGGTTTAAATCTACAGTACTTCCGTCAAAAAGATTTTTTTCAAAAGCGATACGGTCGTTCAGGGTAATATTAATTCCCTTGTTCAGTTTGTCGTTTAAGTTGGCAGCCGGTTTCTTTTCTGCTTTTTCGAAAACAGGTTCCCCTATACCGGCGAAAATATCGATTTCCTCTTTCTTCGGTTCTTCTTTTTTTGTATCCTCTTTCTGTGTTTCTACTTTCTTGGTTTCCGCTACTTTTTCTTCGATTATTTTAGAGATTTCCTTTGGAGTCTTGTTGTTGTCCACGCGTTCAAAAACAGGTTCCGGTTGTAAATTGCTTAAAATATCTTCGAACAGGAATTTATGTTTTTCCTCCTTAGGGCTTTCATTTTCAATAGATTTTTCAAGAACTGGCTCTTCTTCTGTTGTAATTTCAGGTTCTTCAACAATTATTACTTCCTCTTCAATTGATTCTTCCTGAATTTCTTCAATGATTGGTTCACTTTCAGTTTCGGGTAAGTCTTCTTTTATTTCTTCGGTAGGAGTTTCGGTAAATACAGGTGATCTTTCTTCTGTTTCTTGTGTAATTGGTTCAGAATTAGCAGAAGTCTTCTCTTCTTTTACTTCTTCCTTAATTTCAACAGTGTCATCTTCTTTTAATTCGGCCACAACTATTTTTTCGTCAAAATCAAAAGCTCTTTCCAGTTTTTCTTCAATTTCACGGATGCCAATGGTAGGTTTTACTCCGTCGAAATTTTCTTCAACAAACAGCAATACCGAAAGTTTCTCATATAACTTTTGCGTTTCATGGTGTAATTCACGAACATCTTCCTTGTTTTTAAGTTTTAAAATACGGTGTGCAATGCTAATTAATTCGGCTTCAAGTTTCTTTTTCATTGGTTTTTCTGTTATGTTTTATTGAAGAGTGTTAAATGGTTATTTTTTTGATAACTTTCTCGAATAAGCTATTTATAGCGTCAGTTTTTTGATATTTTTGTTGTGTTACAAAGTAATAAAAACTATTCATTTTTATCGTTATAAAAATAAAAAATGTTTCTTGAAAATACAGTAAATCATAAAGAACAGTTTGGATGGATTGAAGTAATCTGCGGTTCAATGTTTTCGGGTAAAACCGAAGAGTTGATACGCAGGCTGAAACGTGCCCAGTTTGCCAAACAGAAAGTAGAAATATTCAAACCTTCGATAGATACCCGTTACGATGATGAAATGGTCGTTTCCCATAACAAAAACGAGATTCGTTCGACGCCTGTTCCAGCTGCAGCTAATATTCGTATCTTAGCGCAAGGCTGTGACGTGGTCGGGATTGATGAGGCACAGTTTTTTGATGATGAAATTGTCGCTGTCTGCAACGATTTGGCCAACACCGGTATCCGGGTTATTGTGGCTGGATTGGACATGGATTTCAAAGGAAACCCTTTTGGTCCGATGCCTGCTTTGATGGCTACGGCTGAATATGTGACTAAAGTACACGCAGTATGCACCCGAACGGGAAATTTAGCACATTACAGTTTCCGTAAAGCGGCCAGTGACAGTCTGGTGCTTCTGGGTGAAACCGAAGAGTATGAGCCGTTAAGCCGTGCTGCCTATTTTAATGCGATGCGTAATAATATAGAAGTGGTTGACGAAGAGATAGTTAACCGGAAAGAAGAAGAAAACGAAAAAGATCAATAATGGGTGTTATAATTAAGGACATTATTCAAAGTATACAAGCCGAAACTAATTTTGAAAAAGTTTCTGATCTTATAGACAATGTTTCGATAGACAGCCGTTCCCTTCAAAACAATAATAAAACCTTATTTTTTGCCTTAGTCGGGCCACATCACGACGCCCATATTTATATCGAGGATTTAATTACCAAAGGAGTTCATTATTTTGCAGTGAATTATATTCCCGAAGGATTAAACTCACGCGCAAATTTTCTGATTGTTCCTAATACTTTACAGGCGTTACAGGATTTTGCAGCCTACTATCGCAGTTTGTTTCATTTTCCAATTATCGGAATCACGGGAAGTAACGGAAAAACCATTGTAAAAGAATGGCTTAATTTTTTACTGGGCCCGGATTATAATATTATCAGAAGTCCGAAGAGTTATAATTCGCAGGTTGGAGTACCGTTGTCTGTTATTGGGATTAATACCTATCATAATTTCGGAATTTTTGAAGCAGGAATTTCGACTGTGGGAGAGATGGTGCATTTGCAGAAAATTATCAAACCTACGATTGGAATTCTGACTAATATTGGGTCTGCACATGATGAAGGATTTGCTGATCTTTCGCAAAAAATAAAAGAAAAACTGAAGCTCTTTAAGGATGTTGAGGTTTTAATACTGAATAAAAATAAAACAATTGAAGCTTTTATTAAGTCTGATACCAAAATCTTTACCTGGAGTACACAGGACAAAACGGCCGATGTTTTTATTCAGAAAAAAGTAATAGATGATCATTCGGAGTTGAGCATTACCTGTAAGGGATTGTGTTTTAAAATTTCGATTCCTTTCACGGATGAAGCATCAATCGAAAACAGCATGCATTGTATTTTAACCATGCTTTACCTGAAATACTCGGTTGAAACAATAGAAGAACGTGTAAAAGAATTGTTTCCGGTGGAAATGCGTCTGAAGGTTAAAAACGGAATCAACAACTGCACATTGATTGATGATAGTTACAGTTCCGATTTTCAATCCTTAAAAATAGCTTTGGATTTCCTGGAAAGTCAGAAACAGCATAAAAAGAGAACTCTTATTTTATCAGATATTTTTCAATCGGGTTTAACCGAAGAAGAGTTGTATTCCAGAGTTTCGCATTTAATTGTTTCACATAAAATCAACCGTGTTTTCTGTATTGGGGAAACGGTTTCAAAGTTTAAAAATAAATTCCTGAATGCTATTTCGTTTCTGACTACCGAAGATTTTATCAAAGCTTTTGAAAATCTTCATTTTATAAATGAAACGGTTTTGATTAAAGGTTCGCGCCAATTTGAGTTTGAGAACATTGTGTCGCTTCTGGAAGAGAAAACACATGAAACGGTTTTGGATATCAATCTGAACGCGATTAGTCATAATCTGAATTATTTTAAATCAAAGCTTCATCCGAAAACCAAACTGATGATCATGGTGAAGGCATTTGGTTATGGGAGTGGAAGTTATGAAATTGCGAAACTTTTGGCACATCATAAAGTTGATTATTTAGGTGTGGCTTTCGCTGATGAAGGTATCGAATTACGGAAAGCGGGTATCGAATTGCCTATTTTGGTCATGAATCCTGAAATGACCAGTTTTCATTCGATTATCCAATACAATTTAGAACCCGAAATTTACAATATCAGAGGATTGAAGGCATTCCTTAAAATTGCTGATGAAAAACATTTGCAAGATTATCCGGTCCATATCAAAATCAATACAGGAATGAACCGGTTAGGTTTTGATACTGAAATATTGCCCGAATTGATTTCTGTTCTTAAGCAAACTAAACGAATTGATATTAAGAGTATTATGTCACATCTCGCATCCAGCGATGTGCCTGGTCACAGAGATTTTACGTTGCAACAGATAGCAGATTTTGAGAGAGATTCGACGACACTCATGAGTGAATTGAATATCAAGCCAATCCGTCATATTTGTAATACATCGGGAATTAGTAATTACCCTCAGGCTCAATTTGATATGGTTCGTTTGGGTATTGGTTTATATGGTGTGTCAAACGAAGAAGACGAACAGTTGAAATTGGAAAATGTTGGCACACTGAAATCGGTTATTTCGCAGATAAGAGTTATAGAAGCAGGTGAAAGTGTGGGATATGTACGCCGTTTTATGGCTGATAGCACGACTAAAGTCGCTACAATACCAATTGGTTATGCAGACGGGATTTCCAGACTTTGGGGTAATGGAGTCGGATATGTGACAATAAACGGAAAAAGAGCTCCTATTATTGGCAGTATTTGTATGGATATGTTAATGATAAATGTTACGGGAATTAATTGTGTTGAAGGAAGTGAAGTGGTTATTTTTGGTAATGATCCTTCGGTGATTGATATAGCCAAAGCAACGAGTACGATTCCGTATGAAATCCTGACAAGTATTTCAGCAAGAGTTAAAAGGGTTTTCTATAGAGAGTAAAAAATGTGTTTTATTGGATAAAATTGTTAAATTAGCTAATCGAGTAAAATTAACTAACCAAAAAACAAGTAAGTATGGGATTTATTTCAGAATTTAAGGAGTTTGCCATGAAAGGTAATCTGGTCGACATGGCAATCGGTTTTGTGATGGGAGCTGCGTTTACCAAGTTAACAACGGCTTTTGTTGAAAAAATGTTCGCACCGGTAGTGGGATTGTTGCTTGGAGGTATTGATTTGGCAGACAAGAAGATTGTTTTGAAAGAAGCAGTTTTGGATGCAGCTGGTAAAGAAACAGCACCGGCTGTTTCCATTGAATGGGGATTATTCGCTACTGCAGTAATTGACTTTATTATTGTTGCTTTTGTAATGTTCTTAATCATTAAAGCAATGAACAAAATGAAAAAACCGGAAGTTACGGCTCCGCCTGCAGGTCCGACCCAAGAAGAATTACTGACACAAATTCGAGATTTATTAAAAAAATAAACCTGATATAATGAAAAAGGAGGACGTTAAATCCTCCTTTTTTTATGCTCTGACTTTGAGCCAGTTTTTAACTTTGTCCGGTATTCCTAAAGTGAGTAATAAGACTAAAGGCAAGCACCAGTTTGCTGATCGTTCTACGAATTCAACAAATTCCTGACCAGAAATCGGCCGACTTAAAGCTGTGGCAAATGCCCATAATACAGCCCATAAGACTACAATCCTGATTGGAAATATCAAAACAAAGAAAGCAACAATGATATCCAGAACGCCGATATACGGCATCAGGAAAATAGCTTGTTCTTCACTAAAACCAAAACAGGTTAATAATGGTATCCATTTCGGGTTTATGCCCAAAGCGACTATGCCATGACCCAGATAAGTGCCAAAAACACCTATCCGGGCACATTTTTCCACAATGTTTATGATATTTTTATTCACGTACTAGTATTGAACTGTCTTTTTGGTTTTCCATTTGGATTTCAAAAACATAAACTCCCGGTTTTAATGTTGAACCATTGTAAGTGTATGTGAAATCTGTTGCTGGTTTATTTGTTTTTTCGGTTGTAATCAAATTTCCTTTCACATCATAAATACTAATGATGGCTTCTCCGGTGTTTGGAGAGGAATATTCGACTTTAAAAGAATCTTTAACCGGATTAGGATAAACTTTAATCGGATAGAAGATTTGCTTTTGGGCTTGCTTCGCAGAATTAGGTTTGTTGATGCAGAAATTGTCAATTACTACGTTAGTATCGTCGTAAACAGTACCACAAAGTGTAGTGCCCGTTACATCAAATATAACATAATGATAATCTGATTTGAAAGCCTGTAAGAAAGATGAACTTCCTGCTGTGTACAAAGGAGCACCGGCACCACCGCAAACTACCTGACATCTTCCTTCAGTTGGCTGACTTCCATAATTTGCAACAGGAGATGATGTGCTTACATTTCGGTTTATGGGTTTGAAACGCTCATACAAATGATCGTGACCTGTTAGAATTAAGTCAACACCGTAATCGTCAAAAGCTTTGAACCATGTGTTCCAATAGGCATCCATTTCGCCTGCATGTGGACCGACTGTATAAAAAGGTCGGTGGAACGAAATAATTTTCCACTTTTTTGATGCATTTGCGGCTAAAGTAGACTTAAGCCAGTTGTATTGAGTAACATCCGAAGGTGTTTCTGAATTTAAACAAATGAAAACAGTTTCTCCATATTCAACCGAATAGTATAATTCAGTTTGCGGAGTGTTGTTTTTTGGTAAATCAAAAATATTCTGGTAATAAGAAGCTGATGCAACATCGTGATTTCCCTGTGCATGTAAAATAAGTCTGTTGTTGATTAAGTTGGTTCCGTTGTCAAACCAGGCATCCCATTGAGATGCTGAACTTCCGGTATCAACTATATCTCCGTTAAATACCACAAATGCCGGATTTCTGTTATTGGTTAAAGTTGAAATGGTATTCCAAACGCCTACATTGGTTCTGCTATCACCAACAGCTGCAAATTTGAATGTATCAGTAGTAGTTGGTGGAGTGGTGGTAAATGTTTTTTGTGCGCTCCACACACCCGAAACAGAATCAAATAAAGAGTAATATATTGTTGCGTTTGCAGTTAATATTCCCGGGAAAGTGAAACTGAAAAATTTGTTGGTTGATGACGAATATCCTGAGCGGGATGTAACATTGCTGGTTCCTTGCTCGTAAGTAGTGGTATAGCCCCATTTAATCTGGTCAGTTGTAGCTGCTGTTGAGTTTGTCCAAGATACAGTCAATCCTTCCAATGGATTTTTTGTTGTGCCCCATCTGATATGTTTTTGTGTAACTGAAGGTGGTGCTGATGTATTACCTTTCAATTCTAAATCAAAACTAATGTCTGAACTGTTTTTTGCGTTTTGATGAATTTCCACGGCAATGGTGTTGCTTCCGGAAACAAATGTATTAGCAGGTAGTGTTGCTGACTGGAATGTTCCTCCATCGTCACTGGCTAAAGTTGCTAAAGTTGTATAACCGGCACTGGCAGCTAGGTTATTCCTGTATATTTCGGTTCCGTTTACATAAACTGCTACACCATCATCTCTTTTTACACGTAAGGTGTAATTTAGAAATTGGCTTGGGTTTGTTACCGAAAAGGTTTTTCTGAAATAAGTTGTGACATATCTGTTTGATGTGCTTGTACCATAGCTGACTACTGTCGCTTCGTCCCCGTCACCATAACCCAGTTGGGCGTTTCCTTGTTTCCAACTGGTTTCGTTGATTGTTGTGGCTCTCCACGCGGTACCCTGATTGGTACCGTTATCTAGGTATTTCCAACTTGATCCGGTACTGACTAAAGTTGTTTGGCCAATAGACATACTGTACATCCCCATGCACAGCAGTAAAAAATAAATTCTTTTCATAGTTTTTAGTTTTTTAGTTGCCGCTAAAATATTAAAATAAGAATTTTCTTAACTTTATTATTTTGTTATTCTTTTGTAAATCAATGGGTTTATTTTGGTATCCGACGTTAATAATATTTTTTGTAATTTTTTTTCACATAAAAATGAAAAATTATAACATTTTGTTAAATTTTGTTATTGTGTATTTAGAAACCAAATATTAATTACTTTTGTGGTGTCAAAATTTAAACACACACATTTAAGATGAAAGTAGCCGTTGTAGGTGCTACCGGTATGGTAGGAGAAGTAATGCTTCAAGTATTAGCAGAAAGAAATTTCCCGATAACTGAATTGATTCCTGTTGCCTCAGAAAGGTCAGTAGGGAATGAAATCGAATTTAAGGGTAAAAAGTATAAGGTGGTTGGTATGCAAACTGCAATCGACATGAAACCGGCTATTGCAATCTTTTCGGCTGGTGGTGATACTTCAAAGGAATGGGCTCCTAAATTTGCTGAAGCCGGTACTACCGTAATCGATAATTCTTCAGCATGGAGAATGGATCCGACTAAAAAATTGGTTGTTCCGGAAATCAATGCTTCAGTTTTGACTAAAGAAGATAAAATTATTGCAAATCCAAACTGTTCGACCATTCAAATGGTTATGGTATTGGCACCATTGCATAAGATATATGATATTAAACGTGTAGTTGTTTCTACTTATCAGTCAATAACAGGAACCGGTGTGAAAGCTGTTCGTCAGCTGGAAAATGAGTATGACGGTGTTAAAGGCGATATGGCTTATAAATACCAAATTCATCGTAACGCGATTCCTCAATGTGATGTTTTTGAAGAGAACGATTATACGAAGGAAGAAATGAAATTAGTACGTGAGACTCAAAAAATCTTGGATGACAAAACGATAGCTGTAACGGCTACTGCTGTTAGAATTCCGGTTGTAGGCGGTCACAGCGAGGCGGTTAATGTTGAGTTTGAGAATGATTTTGAAGTGGGTAACGTACGTCAAATTTTGCATCAGACAGAAGGAGTAACGGTTCAGGATAACGTAGATACATTTACTTTCCCGATGCCTTTATATGCACAAGGTAAAGATGATGTTTTCGTAGGTAGAATACGTCGTGACGGAAGTCAGCCAAACACATTGAATATGTGGATCGTCGCCGATAATTTACGTAAAGGGGCAGCTACAAATGCTGTACAGATTGCTGAATATCTGGTAGCTAACAATCTGGTTTAAGTTTTAGGAAATAGAAAAATTGAATCCGTTTGACTTTTTGTTGAACGGATTTATTTTTTGTTTTATATATTTGTTCTGAATGAAAAAGAAAATCTTCATATTGAACTATTCTTTGGTACTGACGGTGCTTTTTGGCGTACTGTTTCAGTCATTGCATTCATTCGAGCATTTGGTCGAGCAATTAACAACTGAGCATTGCAACCATAAATACCATACCGGAAAAACCGAATTCACACACAGCCATCATGATTTTGATGATTGTTTTGTCTGTGAATATTCATTCAGTAATTACATTCCAACCGAATTTTTCTCGTTTGAGTTTAAAATTCCGGTTTACAATACTATCAGTTTGTTTGGTTACAGTGAAAAATTAGTTTTTTTCTCTGGTAGTATAATCAAATCCCGCGGACCGCCTTCTTTTATTGTTTAAGCTATTTTTTAGGATTTCCAATCGCTTTTGGATTTCCACGTTTCTATTTAAACAATAATCATTAAAATCAATGAAATCATTTATTATATCCCTATTCATAGGGTTCTCGTTGTTTGTGCAGGCACAAACAAGCATTTCAGGTATTGTATCTGATGAAAATAAGAACGTTTTAGAAGGTGTTACAGTCCATATTCCCGAATTGCATATTGAAGCAAAAACAAATGAGCAGGGTAAATACCAAATAAAGAACCTGCCTTCCGGTAGTTTTACCATTATTTTTTCACATCCAAAATTTGACAATAACACATCCACTATACAGCTAAACGAAACCGAAATCATTTACGACATGGTCTTAACCGAAGAGCATACACATCATATTGATGAGGTCGTCGTATCGACGGTTTTCAATAAAATGCAGTCGCAAAATGTAATGAAGGTTGAAAATCAAAAAATTAAGCAATTAAAGCAAAAAGGTGCAGCAACACTTATTGAAGGTCTGGCTACAATTCCGGGTGTTGCTAATATTTCCACCGGTACATCTATAGGAAAACCGGTTATCAGAGGATTGAGTGGAAACAGGGTTTTGGTTTACACCCAAGGTGTGCGCCTTGAAAACCAACAGTTTGGTGAAGAACATGGATTAGGATTGAACGACAGCGGTATTGAAAGTGTTGAAGTAATCAAAGGTCCTGCATCCTTGCTTTATGGTTCAGATGCTCTTGGAGGTGTTTTGTTTTTTAATCCCGAAAAGTTTGCAAATCCTAATTCGTATTCGGCAGATTTTAGTCAGAAGTTTTTCAGTAATACATTGGGAAGCAGTACTAATTTCGGATTGAAGACGTCTTCCGAAAAATGGAAATTTTTGGCAAGGGGAGGTTATAACACCCATGTTGATTATCAAATGCCAAATAGCAACAGGGTTACTAATTCCCGTTTTGAAGAAACCGATTTTAAAACCGGAATAAGTTATAACGGGACAAAATTTACTTCAACTTTCCGCTATAATATAAATTTACTGTCACTTGGATTGCCGGAAGAAATTGGACAGAATACAACTATCAGGAATCCTGATTTTCCAAGGCAGGGTGTATTAAGTCAAATCGCAAGTTTGCACAACAAAATATTTTTCAAAAATTCGAAGCTAAATCTTGATTTCGGATATATAGCCAATGACCGTAAAGAATTTGAAGACAGCCTTAAACCAATTTTGGAAATGGATTTGAAAACGTTCAATTTCGATGCGAAATATGAATTTCCTAAAATGGGAAAATTTGAAACTATTGTTGGTTTGCAGGGAATGAATCAGACAAATGTAAATTCCGGGGAAGAAATTTTAATTCCTGATGCAAGGATAAATGATTTGGGTGTTTTGGCTACTACTAACTATTCCTGGAAGAAAAATGTGTTTCAGGCAGGATTTCGTTTCGATAACAGATGGATTGAGACAGAAACCCATGGAATTTCAGGAGAAGAAGGTTATTTTGAAGCAATTGATAAGAAATTCAACAGTTTTAATGCGTCATTGGGTTGTAAAACTTCAATTACCGATAATTTAACTGTACGTTTGAATGTGGCTTCTGGATTTAGGGCGCCAAATTTAGCTGAATTAACTTCAAATGGTGTTCACGAAGGGAGTAACCGTTATGAAATTGGTAACCCAAATCTGAAAAATGAGCAAAATATTCAAACCGATTTGAATTTTGAATATGGAAATAAACATTTTGAATTCTTTGTAAATGGATTTTACAACAAAATCAATAATTACATCTTTATTGCGCCAAACGGCAATGTGATCGACGGCAATGATGTATATGATTATGTACAGGCAGATGCCAATCTTTATGGTGGTGAAGCAGGAATTCATCTGCATCCGCATCCAATAGACTGGCTTCACATTACCAGTAGCTTTGAATCGGTTACCGGTAAAAAGAATAATGGCGATTACCTGCCTTTGATTCCTTCAAATAAATGGAGTAATACATTTAAAACTGATTTTGAGTTGAAATGGTTAAAATCAGGATATGCGTCATTGAATCTGGATACATTTTTGTCCCAAAATAAAGTTGGATTGTTCGAAACCAAAACAGGAGAGTATTCTTTGTTGAATTTCGGATTAGGCGGAAATATTAATTTGGCTAAGTTTAAATGCGAATTGAGTTTTAGTGCAAATAATATTCTGAACCGTGAGTATGTATCGCATTTATCACGTTTAAAAGCTGATGGAATTCCAAATATTGGCAGGAATTTAATTGTAGGGTTGAATTTTAATTTATAACAAATAATAGGTTTTTTGTTATGAATGAGAAGTAAGTGTCTGAAAGATGTATTTTTGCTTCAAACCAAACTCACAATGAAAAAACTAGTTACTTCGTTAGCAGTTGTCATGGCAATTTCTGCTAATGCCCAATCCCAAAAAAACACAAAAGGAATGAAATATCCTGTGACCAAAAAAGTTGAAACCACTGATGCATATTTCGGAAAAACAATCAAAGATCCTTACAGATGGCTGGAAGATGACCGTTCACCGGAAACTGAAGTATGGGTTAAAGAGCAAAATAAACTGGCGGATGGATATCTGAATCAAATTCCGTATCGCAATGATTTGAAAACACGTTTGGAAAAAATGTGGAATTATGAAAAAATAAGTTCACCATTTGTTGAAGGTGATTTTACCTATTTCTACAAAAATAACGGTTTACAAAATCAATCGGTTTTATACAGGAAAGATGCATCTGGAAATGAAGAAGTTTTTCTGGATCCAAATACTTTTTCCAAAGATGGTACAACTTCTTTGGCAGGAATTGATTTCTCAAAAGACGGAAGTAAAGCAGCTTATCAAATATCGATTGGCGGCTCTGATTGGCGTGAAGTGATTATTATTGATGCAAAAACAAAGGAAGTTCTTGAAAATAAATTAGTTGACGTAAAATTCAGTGGAATTTCCTGGTATAAAAATGAGGGATTTTATTACTCGAGTTATGATAAGCCGGTTGGGAGTGAACTTTCAGCAAAAACCGATCAGCATAAGGTATACTACCATAAATTGGGAACTCCGCAAAAAGATGATAAAGTAATTTTCGGATTAGATCAAAAGCGTCGCTATGTGGGTGGTAATGTTACTCAGGATGAACGGTTTTTAATGATTTCTGCATCAAATACAACATCAGGTAACGAGTTGTATATTAAAGATTTATCAGTGCCCGAAAGTCCAATCGTAACTATTATGGATAATTTTAATTCAGATAGCTATGTGATTGAAAATGTTGGAAGTAAATTGTTTATTTATACTAATTTCAACGCTCCCAATAAGAAAATTGTTACAGTTGATGTTTCAAAACCAACACCGGATAACTGGAAAGATTTGATTCCTGAAACTGAAAATACATTGTCGCCTACAACCGGAAGCGGTTACATCTTTGCAAATTATATGAAAGATGCAATTTCATTAATTAAGCAATTTGATTATAACGGAAATTTAATCCGGACTATTGAATTACCGGGTGTGGGAACTGCTTTTGGTTTTGACGGTAAGGAGAAAGATGAAACATTATATTATTCGTTCTCAAATTATTATACACCAACCAGAATTTACGCGTTTAGCCCGAAAACAGGAATTTCAACTGTATATCAGAAACCAAAGGTTGATTTTAATTCAGATGATTTTGAATCAAAGCAGGTTTTTTATACTTCAAAAGACGGAACCAAAATACCAATGATTATAACGTATAAGAAAGGATTGAAACTAAATGGTAAAAATCCGACAATCCTTTATGGTTACGGAGGTTTTAATGTGAGTCTGACTCCGGCTTTCAGTATTTCCAATGCGCTTTGGCTGGAAAATGGTGGTGTATATGCCGTTCCGAATTTACGTGGAGGCGGGGAATACGGAAAAAAATGGCATGATGCCGGAACCAAAATGCAAAAACAGAATGTGTTTGATGATTTTATTGCAGCTGCCGAATATTTGATTGCTAATAAATATACTTCAAAGGATTTTCTTGCCGTTCGCGGTGGTTCAAACGGAGGATTATTGGTGGGCGCCGTTATGACACAACGTCCTGATTTAATGAAAGTAGCATTGCCGGCTGTAGGTGTTCTCGATATGTTACGATACCATACGTTTACTGCCGGAGCGGGTTGGGCATATGATTATGGAACTTCTGAAGATTCTGCAGAAATGTTCGAATACATTAAAAAATATTCTCCGGTACATAATGTTAAAAACGGTGTCGAATACCCTGCAACATTAGTAACAACTGGAGATCATGATGATAGGGTTGTGCCGGCTCACAGCTTTAAATTTGCTTCCGAATTGCAGGAAAAACAGAGTGGTAATAATCCGACTTTAATCCGAATAGATATAAATGCCGGTCACGGTGCTGGAAAATCTGTTGCGGCAATTATTCAGGAAAGTGTGGATGTACAGGCATTTACCTTGTTTAATATGGGCATTAAAAGCCTTACTATAAAGAAGAAAGAGACTTTATAAGAAAAGAAAAGACTAAGCATTTGCTTAGTCTTTTTTAGTTATAACTATTACGATAAATTTAGATTCCGTCTACCAGTTTGCCTAAACCACCTAAAACACCACCTTCTTCTTTAGTGCTGTTAAAGCCTGAAGCTGCTATTATTTTTCCGGCTAATCGGCTAAATGGAAGTGACTGGATATATACAATTCCGGGACCGCGAAGTGTGGCATAAAACAATCCTTCACCACCGAAAATTGAATTTTTAATTCCTCCGATGAATTCAATATCATAATCAACATCTTTTGTAAAGCCTACAATACATCCCGTATCTACTTTAAGAACTTCTCCGGCTTGTAATTCTTTACGGGCCAAAGTTCCTCCGGAGTGTACAAACGCCATTCCGTCTCCTTCGATTTTTTGCATGATAAAACCTTCACCACCAAAAAGTCCGCGGCCTAATTTTTTAGAGAATTCAATTCCTACCGAAACTCCTTTGGCAGCACATAAAAACGAATCTTTCTGACAAATGAATTTTCCCTGGTATTGAGTTAAGTCAATTGCAACAATTTTCCCTGGATACGGAGATGCAAATGAGACTTTTCTTTTGTTGGAGTCCTGGTTCATATAGGCAGTCATAAATAAACTTTCTCCGGTCAGCATTCGTTTTCCGGCACTTAAAAGTTTACCGAACATTCCTGATTCCTGACCAGATCCATCTCCGAAAATGGTTTCCATTTTGATACCGTTCTCCATCATCATGAAGCTACCGGCTTCGGCAACCACCACTTCCTGCGGATCTAATTCAATTTCAACATATTGCATTTCTTCACCATAAATATGGTAATCTATTTCATGAGCTTGCATATTTTTTAGTTTTTATGTTTATAGTTATTAGACACAAAGTATACTATAAAGTTACAGCTTTAAATAAAAAAAGCTCCCATAGATGAGAGCATTATTCCTGAAATGAATGGTCAGTTTTTAATAATTTGCCTTGAAAAGATTTTCCCTTCATTTGTTTCCACGATTAGAAGATAGATGCCATTTGGAACAGATGTAAAATCAATGACGGATATATTTCCGTTGAATAGTTTCAGTCCGATTGTGGAATAAAGGTCAACTTTTTTTATCGGTTCTGTTGTTTTGATGTTGATGATTCCGTTGGTTGGATTAGGGTAGATGATTATTTCGTCATTGAATGAATGATTATCTGTGCCCAAAGATGCATCGAATTCAAAGGCACCCATATCAACTGTTGAATTAACAATTCTTGTATTCCCGTTCAAGTCTAATGTTAAACCTGCAGGAACAAATACGTTATTTCCAGTATCAATTGCCGGAGAACCGCTTTGTAAAGTATAATTGCTGTTCAGAAGCGGATTGCTGTTAATTCCGCTGATCTGGCCTCCTTGTGATATGGTATTTTGCAATGATGGACCACCCAAAGTTCCACCTATAAAAAAAGGAACGTTTGATCCATTACCGTAAATGATACAGTTTTTGAATCGGGTATTAGATCCATTATCGGTTCTGATCACATTTCCTGCATTTCCTGCATTTCCTGAAAAAGTGGTGTTAATTACATCAACATTGATCCCGTTTTGATTTCCGCTATTTGCCGTACTGGCACTCAGATACAAGCTGGAAGCACCAGATCCCGAAGTATTATTATGGAAAAGACAGTTTTTGATTTCACTGTTTCCGTACCAGGAAAAACCATTGGCACCTGAAATAAGAATTTGCGCATTTGAACCTGAATGGTTTTCTCTTATAATAGTTGATTCAAGATTCGCAGTAAAGATTTGGTTGTTCACACCTCCGGCAAAATATCCACTCAAAACTCCGGTATCAGACCCTGAGTTTTTTTCCAGAATACAATTTCTGATCAAAATTGATGCATTGTCATTGGAGTTGTAGGTATTGATATAAACCGCACCACCACGAGTATGGTAATATTGTGCCGAAGCAGTACCGGATGTTAATGTTGGTCCGTTAGCATTGCCTCCCGTGATTGTAAAACCGTCAACCACAACATTACGGATGTTTCCTTTAACGGTGATCACGTGATAGGCATTGTCTTGTCTGGTTGCTTCGGTTGCGGTAATAGTTGAATTATCATTGCCGTTTATATCTCCATTAAGGATTGTCAGGTTTGTTTTTGGATTCCTTTGGCTTAACTGCGTTTCGGTTCCATCAAAACCACCGTACATTTTTAAGGCATTTTTCATCAGAAAAGTTGAATTTCGTGCTGCTCCTGATGGTTTGTATATTCCGGCAGCTACCCAGATTTCATTTACCGAAGTGGAAGTTGTAATGGCTGTTTCCAAATTAGTGTATGCATCAGTCCAGGATGTTCCATTATTGGCTCCGGTAGCATTTGAATTGACATATATTTTTACGGCAGGTTTGTCTTCATTGAATAAAATATCAATTTCAGGTGAAGAAAGTGTTCTTTCGTAATAGCGTATCTGATCGATTCCGTCCCGGTAATCCAAATAATTACTGTCATGACTTTTACCAATTACCAATGGGTTGTTTGGCGTAATAGTTCTCACGGTATAATTTTCACTGGTTAAACCAGATGCGTAGTTAGTTTCAGCGTCTGCACCAACGTATACATTATCAATATACATAGAGTAGGTGTAAGTAAGTGTGTATTGCGAAAGCGATCCAGCATACATTAAAGAACTTGTTGAACTTAGCTGACAAACTACATGATGCCATTGCCCGTCATTTACAGGTTGGCTTACAACTTCCTGTACGCCGCTTGCACCACTTGTTGACTGGAAATTCCAACTGTATTGTCCGTTGAAATAAATTTTTCCATCTTTTAGTGATGCACTGAATCCTGCAGGATTTGCTGCTGTATTGTGTTGGTCAAGGATAAGACGTTTCGGACTTTCATTTGTAGTTGTTTTGATCCAAAAACTAACAGCAAAATTGTTAACACTTGCTGCGTTTGTTCCTCCTGCACTGAATGAATCTCCATTGAGTTGGATGGCTTTATTGGTTTCCCCATTCCGGTCGGTTATAATTGTCCGGGAATTGCCTGTAGGAGTAAGAGTTGTTGTTCCGGTTTGTAAAGCCGGACTCACATCACTGGTTAAGATACCATTGGTGAATTTATAATCTTTGATTAAAGAAGTTGCCGGGATTTGAGCCTTAGCACTGTTAAAGCAAAAAAATGCAATTAGAAAAAGTAGTTGTAATCTCATAGCCGTTTGATTTAATATTTGAAACAAATTTCAATCGTTTGCTATGTTTAATAGTGTATTTCTTTCTGAAAGTAGCCGTTTTTTTTCTGAAACGGAAATCAAATATTTAGAAAATATCCTGAATGAATTGAAGAAATTCTTCTTTTTTTTCTTTGGCAATAGGAACAGTTTTGTTGTTTTCCATGATTAAATGTAAACCATCCTTTTTAGACAATTCTTTGATATATTTTAAATTGATCAAAAACGATCGATGAGGTTTGTAAAATATAGGTTTCTCATGGAGCTGGTCGACAAAATGTCTGAGCGGTTTACAAATTAGCTGTGAATCGTTATTTTTCATATACACTTTGGTGTACATGCCATCTGCTTCAAATAGAATAATATCATCATGGGAAACAAATAAAATTCCTTTCGGAATTTCAAGAATCATCTTATTCAATGAAAGTTGTTGGAATACTTTTTTTAAATCATCCAATTTGGTATTGATACTGGTTTTTTCGATTTCTTTTTGGGCTTTGGCTACAGCATTTTTAAATTCATTACTGTCAATCGGTTTTAACAGATAATCAACGGCCGATAATTTAAAAGCCTGAACAGCATATTCATTATAGGCGGTGATGAAAATTATTTGGAAATTCACTTCTCCGGGTTCAAAAAAATCTAAAATTTCCAAACCGGAATGTCCCGGCATTTCAATGTCAAGAAAAACAATTTGTGGTTGATGTTCCTTGATTAAGGCAACACCGGATTCTAAGTCGGCTGCTTCTGAAATAATGGTTATTTCAGTACAATGTTCTTTAACTAAGGTAATGATTAATCTCCGTGCTTTATTTTCATCGTCAATAATGATTGCTTTCATTGTATTGTTTTACTGCAAAAATGTGCTTAAAAATAGATGTTGGCTTGCTTTTCTTTCTGAAATTGATCTTTTTCTTTCTGAAAGATCCTTACAAAGGAATTGTGATTATTACTTTGGTACCAATTGAAACTTGATTGGCATCATACAAATCTTCAACAGCAACTGATGTTTTTTTTGTTCGTGTTTTATTGATTAGTTCAACTCTTTTCTGATTAGCGGATGTAGCAAAAGACTGGTGTTGATGCCCTCTCTTACCATTTAAAACTTCTGAAGCTATTCTTCCAATTCCGTTATCAGTAATTGAACAGATTAAACTGTCTTTCTTTTGGTTCATGGAAAATATAATATCAAGTTTTCTGTTTTCTTTTTTGTGTAACAAACCGTGTTTTAAGGCATTTTCAACATAAGGCTGAATGAAAAGTGACGGGATTTTTGTTATGGCCGGATTGATTTCTTCTGAAACATCAACCGAGTATTCCAAAACATCTTCGAATCTGTCTTTTTCCAATTCCAGATATAAATACAATGCTTTCAACTCTTCATCAAGCATTACTTCACTTTCCCTGCTATGTTCAAGGTATATACGGATTAAACGCGAAAATTTGACCAGAAAAGTACTGGCGGTTTCTTTTTCATTGGTTATGATATACTCCTGAATTGAATTTAAAGCATTAAAAATGAAATGCGGATTCATTTGTGAACGAAGGTTTTCCAATTGCGAAAAAACAAGTTCTTTGTCAATCTCGGCCTTTTCAAGCATGATTTGTTTCTCATTTTCGAGTCTTTTTAGCCGTGTTCTGAAGTATAGCCAGATTAATGTAAACATCGTCAATGCTGCAACAAGATAAAACCACCATTTTTGCCAAAAAGGAGCTTCAATATTGATTTCTAATGAAATTAGACTTGACTGTACTCCGTTTGAATTTATGGCTTTTACCTGAAAAGTAAAATTCCCGGAAGGCAAACTCGAGTAACGGACAAAATCAATACCTTTTTCCAAAGAGAGCCATGTGTCATTTAATCCAATCATACGGTATTGATAAGTAATACTTTCTGCGGTTTGGAATCCATTGCAGTTAAAACTGATTTTGACTGCATTTTTATCGTGGCTTAATTTGTATTCATCCTGTAATGTAACATCCTTGTCATGTATGTTTACGCCGGTAAAATAAATTTCCGGAGCTTGTAAGGTTTTGAAACTTTTATTTTTATCGACGATGAAAATTCCTTTATTGGAGGAAACATAAACCTGATTTCCGATAATTTCAATATCTGAAATATTGTAACTTTCCAGTCCGTCATTTTTAGTAATACTCTTAAAAGTACTGTTTTTGATATCGAAAACCTGTAAACCTTTTTGGGAAGAAATCCAAAGTTGGTTCCCATCACTCTTCAGTTTTCCTGTTTCATTGGAAAGTAAGCCGTTTTGTATGGTAAGATTGTAAAAAACAGTTTTGTTTTTAATGCCTAATATTCCATCCTTAAAAGTAGAAACCCATAAGGTACCATCATTGGTTTCGGCCATATCAATAGCAAAAATGGGTTGTTTTTTATACTGTATGACCGTTTGTTTGTTGTTAGCATCAAATTGAATTAAATCATCAACAAAGCCAACATAGCTCGTGTTTGTTTTTGTACTGTAAAAGCAGGTGTAAGCTCTTTTTTTTCGGATATCGGTGATTGGAATTGTTGCTGATCTATTTGTAAAATCAGTAATAGGGGAATTTATATTTCGGGATGATGAACCGGATTTTGTAAAAGGGTTTTCCATGATACTGGCCCGGTCATAACTTGCATTTAATATGGCGTTGTTTTTTGCAATTGACATCGCTTTTGAAGCAGTCAAATACGGAATTCCGTACATTTTACTTTCATTCAGGTTCCATATGTGTGACTGTGCTTCCTGACTAATGAATAATGAGTTGAAATTTGGATTGTAAAGAATTTGCCAGATCTTGCTTCTCGAAGGTAATTGAAGAATAGTGTTTTGATACGTTTCGGTATTTAACAGGCCAAATATTCCTTCTGATGTTCCAAATACCAGATTGTATTTGCCCGTAACTGCCATAGTGCTTATGTGTTTTGCATTATCCGGGAGTTGTACTTTTTTGATGTAAATGTTAGGCATTACAAAGATGCCGTTTCTTAGGGAACTGAACCAAAAATTATTGTTTTTGTCTTTTACGATTTTAGTAATATACTCATTGGGTAAGAAGGTGTTTTGGTATTCAATTGTGTTGTTATTCCAGGAACATACAATAACGCCCTGGTTCGTGCAAAACCATATCAGGTTATCGTTTTTTAAAATCCGGATGATGGTTTTATCGGATAATTGTGCCGGCACTTTTATTTCCCTGAAATTCCCTGAAGTTTTTGCTTTAAGATAAAAATGCTGGACACCGTTGAATAGAGATGTGAACAATAAATGATTACCAAGATTACAAAATGAATTGTTTTTAGGCTCAATTTGATCAGCATTAAAGGCGAAAACAGAATTTATCTTGTCGTTTTCGATGTATTTGATTTGATTTGTAAGTGAGAAATATAATCTGCCATCATACAGAAACGGACTCCTGTAATAAGGAGAATTTGTTGTTTTGTCTTTAACCAATATTCTTTTTTTGGTATCGGTGTTTATTTTGAAGATACCTTTTTCTGAAAAAGCGGTTAGTTCTTTGTTTTTGACAATAAACTCAGGTAATTGACCTTTTAATTCATCTTTTAAATCGGTGAACAAAACTAATTTGTTGCCTTGGACAAAAAAGAACTGTCCGGATATATTGTTGCACCAAACGTTACCAAAATCATCCTGATATAGTCCAAAAACGGACAAACCTCTTTTTTTAGGATGTGTGAAATTCGTGAAATTTTTTCCGTCATACCGGTATAAACCTTTATCGGCAGCAAACCACACAAAACCTTTTTTGTCTTCCAGTAAATCGTAAAATTCAATATCGGGTGAGCCGTCTTTTTCGGTTAATTGTATGGTAACAGGTTGTTGTGCAAATGTCAGATTTGCAATCAGAAAAAGAAAAATATGGAATGCTTTGACTCTCAAGAGTTTATTTTAAAGAATAAAAATAAACTTTTGCGGCAACAATTGCGTTATTTTCTTTTTAAAAATGGTGTTTTTTCTTCCGAAAAAGTATGATTGGTAGTATTTTACCCGTGAATAGTACCTGATATACCATAATTGGTTATCAATTCACCTTCGAATTCAATCCATTCTTTCCAGCGTTTATTAACTTCATCCACATTGCCGTATTTACGGGCAAAATTCAGGAAAGTTGTATAATGTCCGGCTTCACTGATCATTAAGTCACGGTAAAATGTAGCTAATTCTTCATCTTTTATATTTTCGGAAAGCACTTTAAAACGTTCGCAGCTTCTCGCTTCAATCATGGCTGAAAATAATAAGCGCTCAATCAGTGATTGCTCACGGGTTCCGTCTTTTTTCATGAACTTGGCCAATTGTCCTACGTAATCATCTTTTCTTTCACGGGTAAATTCAAGACCGCGTTTTTTGATAATATCATGAACCATTTGGAAATGTTCCAATTCTTCACGGGAAATAATAAGCAGTTCCGTTACCAAATCTTCCTTTTCGGAATTGTTGATAATCATGGTGATGGCATTCGTCGCTGCTTTTTGTTCGCACCAGGCATGGTCCGATAATATTTCAGCAATGTTTTCCTCTACGATATTAGCCCATCTTGGGTCGGTTTTTAATTTTAATCCAAGCATTTTGAAAAAATAAGATTGCAAAATTACGTTTTTTGCCATTGATTTTTACAGATAAAAGTGGGTATTTTGTAGAAAATATTCAATTTGAAAAAGAAGCAACTTTTAGTGATTGGTTTGGTTTGGCCGGAACCGACTTCTTCTGCAGCCGGGACGCGGATTTTGCAATTAATCGATTTATTTCTGGCGCAGCACTTTGAAATAACCTTTGCTTCAGCTGCACAGGAAAGTGAATTCTCATTCGATTTAGCTTCGAAAGAAATTCATAAAAAATCAATTGCCTTAAATTCATCTGATTTTGATGTATTTGTAAAAGAATTAAATCCTGACATAGTCCTTTTTGACCGTTATATTTCAGAAGAACAATTTGGTTGGCGTGTGACAGAAAATTGCCCGGATGCTGTCCGGGTTTTAGATACTGAAGACTTACATTGTCTTCGTTTGGAACGTCAGAATTCAGTCAAAAAAAGCAACAATTTTCAATTGGAAGATTTATTGCTTTCCGAAATCGCCAAACGTGAAATTGCTTCTATTTACCGTTGTGACCTGACCCTGATGATTTCGGAGTTTGAAATGAATCTACTGCAACAATTATTCAAAATTGATGAGGCATTGCTGCATTACCTGCCGATGTTTTATGAGCCAATTCCACAAGATAATTTGCTCTCGTTTGAGGATAAAAAAGATTTTATTTTCATTGGTAATTTCATACATGAACCCAATTGGGACGCAGTAATGCAACTAAAAAAAGTAATCTGGCCCCAAATTAAAAAGCAATTGCCACATGCGAAATTGAATATTTATGGTGCTTATCCAAGTCAGAAAGTTTTACAGCTTCATAATGAAAAAGAAGGATTTCTGATTCACGGACGGGCGGAAAATGCTCAGGAAGTAATCGGGAATTCAAGAGTCATGCTGGCTCCGTTGCGTTTTGGGGCCGGACAAAAAGGGAAACTTCTGGAAGCCATGCAAACCGGAACATGCTCGGTTACAACAACTATTGGATCAGAAGGAATTTCAGAAGATGATCACTGGAATGGGAATGTAACTGATGATTTTACTGCATTCAGTTCACTGGCAGTTAATTTGTATGAAGATGAGGCTTTTTGGAACCAAAAACAGCACATCGGATTTGAAATAGTAGCTAAATATCATGTAAACCGTTTTACTGAAGAGTTTGAACAAAGGATCCTAAAACTAGAAAAGGATTTGATTATTCACCGCCAATTTAACTTTATAGGAAATTTACTAAACCAGCACCAATTCCAAAGTACAAAGTTCATGTCAAAATGGATTGAGGAGAAAAATAAAAAATCCTAAAGCAGCCAGTTTAACATTTTTTTACTAAATTAGATTGCTTCGTAAACTTTACAAACTCAGCAATTTAATGATTTTAGTGTCGATGGTAAAATTTGTACTGATGCTCAATTCCTTTAGCATGGTTGCTTTTGATGATTTTTCTATTGGTTTTACTGATGATATTTATCATACATGGTGGTTTGTAACTTTTTTTGTTGTACTTCTTGCATTGGTTATTTTCTTGGGTTTCAGAGGCTATTCGGCTGTAAACCGGGATTTGATTAAGAATTATTTCGAAATCGAGAATTCCAATGAACAATACAGTTTGTTTTTTCTTTTTTTAGGAATTTCCATACCAACCATCGAATTTCTGGTCGAGTATTTTACGGTACGCAGGAGGGATTCTTTCGAAGTGAACCTGATTATCGGTGGTGTTTTGGTGATTATCTATTTTTTGAGCCAAAGATTTTCAGTCATTTTCAGAAATACCAGATTACTGTTTACGATTGCCTTTTTTGGTTATTATTTCCTGACACTGTATTGGATGTTAAAAGTACCCGGACATGTAGCCAGTTATTTTGATTTTGTAATCCTTTTTGTGGTTTCCTATAATATATTCAGATCTAATCTGCTTTACTGGATTTTTGCTGTTACCAACTTTGCCATACTTCTTGTTTTTCATTACAATAATTGGATTCCGAAAGTCTATATGGTGACCACTTTATACAGTATATTCCTTGTGTCAATTATTAACCATGTGCGGTATATAGTCAATTTAAAGGTTAAGGATAATTTTTTATTTGCCGATAACATTGTAAACAAAGGAACTTCCCTTGTTATTGCTGTTAATAAATCAGGGGAAGTAGTGTATTGCAGTCAGACAGTTACCTCAATATTGGGTTATGAGCCTGATGAAGTCAAAGGGTTGAATTTTTGGACATTGACGCAAGATCAGGAATTTACCGTTGTTGATTATGAAATAAGCAAAGAACTTTATGTCAGAAAACTGAAATGCAAGGACGGGAGTTATAAATACATTCAATGGAAGGATTCGGTTTATTCGGAAGATACTTATCTGGGTATCGGACATGACGTTACTGAACAACAGGAAGCCCAAAATCATTACAAAACGTTAATTGAGAGTGCTTCGGATATCATTTATGAAATTGATAAAGCCGGATATTTTATTTATCTGAATCCTTTTTCGAGAAAATTAATGAATTACTCTGAAAATGATATTATTGGAAAGCATTTTACCGATTTCATACGGGAAGATTATGTAGAGGAGGTTCTGGAATTTTACAAAAAATACTACGCCAGAAATGAAGATATCCCAACTATTGAGTTTCCTACAAAAAAGAAAGACGGTACCGAACTCTGGATTTCACAGAAAGTTTCCCTGACCCGTAACAGCGAAGGAAAAGTTACCGGTTTCGGAGCCATTGCACGTGACGTTACCCTGCTCAAAAAAATCCAGATAGAGCAATTAGAGAGACAGGAAAAAACAGAAATTTACAGCAGGACTATTAATGATTTGGTTACAAAGCAATATACTGCTAATGATTCGTTTGATGCAATTGTAAAGAACATACTGCGATCGGCTTCACAAGGTTCAAAAATAGACCGTATCGGATTCTGGAATTACACAGAAGAAATTTTGCAATGCAGCAACATTTATAATCTGGAAACTGACAGTTTCGGGGATACGATGGTAAGTTACAAATCGGAAAACCCAATTTATTTCGAATATTTCGTCAGGGATAATATTGTAATCGCTTCAGATGTTTACAATAATGAAGCTACCAAAGAGTTTATAACCACCTATTTTCCCAAAAACAGAATTAAATCGATGCTGGATATTCCGGTAATGGTTAACGGACAGTTGCATTCGATTTTGTGCTTTGAAACAATCAAAGAAATCAGGAATTGGGACAATGATGATATCAATTTTGCCCGTTCGGTAGCCGAAGTGGTTTCGTTGGCGATTGAATTTAATAAACGTATCGAAACTGAATCAAAACTGGAAGAAAAGACGAAAATTCTTTCTGCTATTGCAGCTTCAACCGAAATTTTACTCAAAAAAACCAGTGTTGAAGAAGCTTTTGATGAAATTTTCAGTAATACACTTTCTAAGTTGGGTGAAGCTGCTAATGTAGACCGGATTTATTATTTTGAAAACAACCAGCACAAACTCACATTAAGCCAGAAAAAAGAATGGGTCAGACAAGGTGTTGAACCACAGATCGAAAATGAAGAATTGCAGGATATTCCGCATGAAGAAATAAATTCGATGCTGCAACCTTTACTCCGTGATAAAATTTTCAACGAAGTAGTCAGTAGAGTGCAGGACGATCACCTGCGTGATATATTGGAAAGGCAAAATATCCTGGCCATTTTGATTTTACCGATTATGGTAAAAAACCAGTTCTATGGATTTATAGGTTTTGACGATTGTACAAAAGGGAGAAAGTGGACCGAAGATGAAATTGGGGTTTTACAAATTTTATCGAATAATATTGCCGCAACCATTGAACGGATTCATTCTGAAAAATTAATTCAGGAAAGTGAAGAAAAATTCAAGCTTCTGGCTGATAACATTCCCGGAACCGTTTACCTTTCAGAGTATGATGAAAACTGGACTAAAGTTTATCTGAATGACGAAATAGAAAAACTGACCGGTTATGATAAAACCGAATTCATCAAAGGAGAAGTATCATTGTTTGATTTAGTCCATCCGGATGATCAGGAAACACTAAAAAGGTATACAGATGAGTGTATTGCAAGAGGTGAGCCGTTTCATGTGATGTACCGGTTGAAAAAGAAATCAGGCGAGTACATCTGGATTGAAGAATTTGGCGATACCATTCTGAAAGAAGGAAAAGTAGCCTATATCGAAGGGATTCTGATTGATATTACCGAGAAGAAAGCAATTGAAACCGAAATCAAAGCACGTGAATATGCTGAAGCCTCGAACAAAGCAAAATCAGAGTTTCTGGCCAATATGAGTCACGAAATCCGGACACCATTGAATGCAATCATTGGTTTTACTGATATTTTAAGCGAAACCCAGCTCGATAAAACCCAGCATGAATACCTGGCGACGGTTAATAAATCGGCAGGCATATTACTCGATGTGGTAAACGATATCCTTGATTTTTCCAAAATCGAAACCGGAAAACTGGATTTGGATTACCACCGGGTGAATCTCGTCGAAACTGCGAATCAGGTACTGGATATTATCAAATTTGATTCGGTTCAGAAAAACATCGAACTGAAATTCAATATAGGAATTGGTGTGCCAAAATATGTATCCACCGACGCACTCCGGATTAAACAGATTTTACTCAATTTATTGTCCAATGCCGTTAAGTTTACTAGTAAAGGAACGGTAGAGTTACGGATGGACCTGATGGATCAGGATGAAGAAAAATCCAAAATCAGGATTTCAGTAATCGATAGCGGTATCGGAATCAAAAAAATCAATCAGGATAAGATTTTCGAACCTTTCTCACAGGAAGACAATTCAACCACGCGTAAATACGGAGGAACCGGATTAGGATTGGCCATTTCGAATAAAATATTGAATTTGATGGGCAGCAGCCTGGAACTATACAGTGATTTCCGCAAAGGGAGTACATTTTATTTTGATTTGAATCTGGATTATTACTCAGACGATGAAGGCATTAATTCGATTGATGTGAATAATTTATTGGTCCGTTATGAAGATCTCAGCCACCAGTATGTAAGGAATGTTTTCGAACTTGAGAAAAAGATTCTTGTAGTGGAAGACAATAAAATAAACATGCTACTGGCTCGTACCCTGATAAAAAAATTAATGCCTAGAGCCAATATTATAGAGGCACAGAACGGAAAAATCGGTGTGGATAAATGCCACGATTTAAATCCTGACATAATTCTGTTGGATATCCAAATGCCATTGATGAACGGCTATGAAGCAGCTGTTGAAATCAGGAAGTTCAACGATAAAGTTCCCATAATAGCCTTAACGGCCGGAACCATAAAAGGGGAAAAAGAGAAATGCCTGGAGTCGGGAATGAATGATTATATTTCGAAACCCATCGACAAAGATATTTTTGAAAATATCCTGCTCAAATGGCTACAGTAAGAAAATATTTATTTTTTTTGTATACTAAACTAACTATAAACTAGAAGCTATTAATTCCAGTCTAAAAGGCTCAAATTCCAACCTAAAAGGTTCGAATTCCAGCCAAAAAGGCTCAAGTTCCAGTCTAAAAGGTTCAAGTTCCAGTCTAAAAGGCTCAAATTCCAACCTAAAAGGTTCGAATTCCAGC
Source organism: Flavobacterium amniphilum (assembly GCF_023634845.1). Classification (GTDB taxonomy): domain Bacteria; phylum Bacteroidota; class Bacteroidia; order Flavobacteriales; family Flavobacteriaceae; genus Flavobacterium; species Flavobacterium amniphilum. The sequence goes on from NZ_JAMLJL010000010.1 coordinate 174,732, forward strand.
CAAAAAGGCTCAAATTCCAACCTTAAGGTTCGAATTCCAGCCAAAAAGGCTCAAATTCCAGTCTAAAAGGTTCAAGTTCCAACCTATAAGATATTAATTATAAACCATAAACTATAAAATTATGAAATGGCAAGGAAGACGTCAAAGTGATAATGTTGAAGACCGCAGAGGAATGTCAGCCGGTGGTAAAGTTGTAGCCGGAGGCGGAATTCTGGGGATTATAATCGTATTGGTGCAAATGTTTGGCGGAGAAAACGCACAAATGATCACACCCATGCTGGAACAAATGAACCAGCAACAGGGAACGGTACAAACTGAACAACGGGAATTGACAGAAGAAGAAAAAGTTCTGGGCCAATTTGTATCCACCATGTTCGCTGATAATGAAGATACCTGGGAGAAAGTTTTTGCCGAAAACAATATGCAATACCGCCAACCGAAGATGGTGTTATTTACCGATGCGGTAGAAACGGCTTGTGGTTCAGCTTCGGCGGCTTCCGGACCTTTTTATTGCCCGGGTGATGAAAAAGTATATATGGATCTGGCATTTTTCAATGAACTGCAAACCCGTTTCGGAGCAAAAGGCGGCGATTTTGCCATTTCGTATGTGATTGCACACGAAGTCGGACACCACGTACAAACGGTTTTAGGAACTTCGAATAAGGTTCGTAAACTGCAATCCGGAATGTCACAGGAAGAAGCCAATAAGCTTTCGGTGGCATTAGAGCTGCAAGCCGATTTTTATGCCGGACTTTGGGCGAAATACAATCAGCAATATCTTGATCCGGACGACATTGACGAAGCATTGAGCGCTGCCCAAGCGGTTGGTGACGACGCCATTCAAAAACGCATGCAGGGTCACGTCGTACCGGAATCGTTTACACACGGAACATCCGAACAACGCAAATACTGGTTCATGAGAGGATACAAAACCGGCGATATCCGTCAGGGCGATACTTTCTCTGAGTTAGGCAATTAGGAGCTATTCCTGCCATTGTTATGAAGTACTAAAAATTATATGTATATGAATGAATATATCCTAAAATTGCCATATGAATTTGAAGCGTTCCAACTTGGTATTGAGTTAACTATAATACACTATGTTGATGAAGAAAATTTCACTAAAAAAAATGATGATGAACTTGAAGTTATAGTTTACAATATTGCTTTTGATGACGAAGATAATATGTATAGTTTCGATAAAGATATTAGGGCAAGTGCGCCTTATATATTCAATGAAAATTAATATTAAATATTATGAAAGAATCAATAGATTATATTAGGAAAGCCGAATTATTGGCTAAGCAGTATCCCACAAATGGCTTCGCTAAAGCCTTCTTAAGAACACTAGAAGAGGAGGGTAGCGAAAGTGAAAACACATTATCAGATGCTAAAGCACTAATTCAATTAAAAAGATAAACTACAATCAAAAAAGGGTAACTAAATGTTACCCTTTTCATTTTCATTACAATTATCTTTTTTAAACATTTCTTCAAAATTAATAATTTCAATCTCTTGTGTTTTCTTTATCTGAACGAAAATAAATTTATCATTGAAATACAATAATTCAAATTCATTTTTCTTTTTATCAATATAACATTCAATGTATTTTGTATTCTTAAGATTGAATGGGACATAATACATTTTATGGAAATGTTTAAAAAACAAATCACTGAAATGTATAAATAACGCAAACAATATAAAAACAGTTACATTAATATATTTATAACTATCATTACCAAAATGATGCAATAAAATATCCCTGTACACTTTGGTACAAACAATAAAAAAAAATAATAAAAAAAAGAAACTTGATGTAGATATTTTATCAAAATTGGTACTCCAAATACATATACCTAACATTGCTAAAAATAGAATTAATAAAATGTATTTAACAAATATATTTTCATAGGGCGGTTTTACTTTTGCTTTATCATCATTTAAATTTAAATCTTCTATTTTAAAGACATATAAATAGATTAAATAGAAACAAATTAAAAGAAACAATATAATTAAACCATCGGATATTACTTGAGTTATAGAAAAGAATCGAACAAATGATGTGTCAATTCTTAATAATTCAATCAATTGCCAAAATCCACCTAAAACTGTTGGTATTAATATTATAACATTAATATTATCTTGTAGAAATTTCACAACGTTTTTAACTCTATCCATATTATCAAATTTGTTTAAATATATGACTATTATTAAAATGATAAAAGCTAATGTTATCTTACTTTTTTGTGTACAGGCGATATCCGTCAGGGCGATACATTTACTGAATTAGGATTGTAAATAATTGTTAGTATAGGAAAGAAGAGTCGGTTATTCACCGGCTTTTTTTATGGAAGCTGAATTATTTTGTTTAACTTTATGTGATAAAAAATAAACAAAATGAAAGTTTATTTGTTTGCAGGAGCTTCAAGTGCCATAGCACAATCAACTAAGGAATTGTTTCAGCAGCAAGGGCATAAAGTGATCGGTATAAGTACCAAAGACGAATACCATGGCTATGATTCTGTTCTTAAAGTGAATGATTATACTATAACTTCATTTCCCGATATTGAAGAAAAGATTGATGGATTAGTCTATTTTCCTGGAACAATTAATTTAAAGCCCTTCCATCGTTTGAAAGAGGAAGAATTTCAATATGATTACGAGATAAATGCTTTGGGAGCGGTTAATTTTATCCAAAAGTATTTACCTAACCTGAAATTATCACCCACAGCTTCCATAGTATTAATAAGTTCAGTAGCTGCTAATCTCGGTCTGCCATTTCATGCTTCAATTGCAATGGCCAAAGGCGCAATCGAAGGCTTGACAAAAGCATTGGCAGCCGAGTTAACCCCAACGATACGCGTAAATTGTGTGGCTCCTTCTTTAGTGAATACTCCTTTGGGCGAAAAGTTTTTATCGACTCCTGATAAAATTGTTTTAATGGAAAACAGAAATCCAATGCACAAAGTTGGCGAACCAATTGAAGTGGCAAAAGCCATAGCTTATCTTCTTTCGGATGACTCAAGTTGGGTTACGGGACAGATTTTACACGTTGATGGAGGAATGGGAACACTCAAAAACAGTTAGTCATGAGAGTTTTACTGACAGGAGCCAATGGTTATGTAGGCAGAAGATTACTCCCCGAATTATTAGCGAAAGGATACGAAGTTGTGTGTTGTGTCCGGGACAGTAGACGGTTGGGTTTAGACACAAAAACTCAGGAATTAATCACCATTTGGGAAGTTGATTTTTTAAATGAACCTGATTTTACGAATTGTCCGGTTGCAATAGATGTTGCTTACTATCTTATTCATTCAATGTCAGGTTCGATTCAGGATTTTGACAATTTGGAAGCAAAAGCCGCCCTAAATTTTAATCTGTACATGAGGGAAATGAAAATCAGCCAGGTGATTTACCTGAGTGGAATTGTAAATGATCCCAATTTGTCGAAACATATGAAATCAAGAAACAATGTTGAGAATATATTGTACGGTGGAAATTATAAATTAACTGTTTTAAGAGCTGGTATTATTGTAGGTTCAGGAAGTTCATCTTTTGAAATTATACGGGATTTATGCGAAAAATTACCCGTTATGATTACACCAAAATGGGTTTTAACAAAGACCCAGCCTATTGCCATCCGGGATGTAATCCAGTATTTAATCGGGGTGATAAACAGAGAAGATTGTTATAATAAATCGTTTGATATAGGAGGTCCGAATGTTATCACTTACAAGCAAATGATGCAATTATATGCCAAGACAAGAGGTTTTAAAATATTGATGATTTCCGTTCCGGTAATGACACCAAGGTTGTCTTCTTATTGGCTGTACTTCGTGACATCGACAAGTTTTAAATTGGCCATGAATTTAGTAGACAGCATGAAGGTTGAAGTTATCTGCAAGGATAAAGAACTTCAGAATATGTTGGGTATAAAACCAGTTTCTTATGTGGATGCCATAAAATTGGCCTTCAAAAAAATAGAACAAAACCTTGTGATTTCAAGTTGGAAAGACAGTTTGGTAAGTAGTGGGTTCAAGTATAATCTGACGAGTTATATACAAGTGCCTAAATATGGCTGTTTAAAAGACATAAAGATGCAAAAAGTTGAAAATTCAGACCGGGCAATTGAAAATATTTGGTCGATAGGAGGTAACAAAGGCTGGTATTATGGCAGTTGGATGTGGGAGATACGTGGGGTTTTGGATAAAATATTTGGCGGGGTCGGACTCCGGAGAGGCAGAACCAGTCCAAATCATTTGGATAATGGCGACTCATTGGATTTTTGGAGAGTGATCCTGGCAGATAAAGAAAACAAACGTTTATTGCTTTTTGCAGAAATGAAACTGCCTGGAGAAGCTTGGTTGGAATTCAGAATTGATGAATACAACATACTGCATCAAATCGCCACTTTTCGCCCTAAGGGAATTTTCGGGAGATTATATTGGTACAGTATGTTGCCCTTTCATTTTTTTATTTTCAACGGAATGATTAAGAATATCGCGAAAGCCTAAAGTAAGAGGCAATCACAATAGTACAAAACCGTAGATATCCGCAGGATGATATTTCTTCCGAATTGGGTAATTAGGAGCTTTTCCTGTCATCCGTTTCAAGAAAACGCACAAAAAACACCGTTTTATCAATACAAAAGGAGCTTCCGTTGGTCGCTCTTTTTTATTGTAAAACAATCAGGTGTTTTTTTTGTGTTTTGCTTTCCACTGCTATCAGGGCTAGAAATATCCCTTATAATCATATCCATAAGTTATAATTAATTATCTAAAAGACTATAATTAATACCTAAAAGCTTATAATTAATACCTAAAAGACTATAATTAATACCTAAAAGGTTATAATTAGTATCTAAAAGGTTATAATTAATACCTAAAAGGTTATAATTAATATCTAAAAGGTTATAATTAATATCTAAAAGGTTATAATTAATACCTAAAAGGTTATAATTAATACCTAAAAGGTTATAATTAATATCTAAAAGGCTATAATTAATACCTAAAAGATTATAATTAATTTACCTATCAATTATCAACTCATAATTAGCTTCGCTCCGTTCGCCTACGGCTCGGGTCATAATTCATAACTCATAACTTATAATTCATTAACTCATAACTAGCTTCGCTCCGTTCGCCTGCGGCTCGGGTCATAACTATAATCATCCCAACCAGCCTTCCCGGTCTAAACTCCGGTATTGAATCGCTTCTGCAATATGATTTGAATTAACCGCTTCAGAGTTATCCAGATCTGCAATTGTTCTGGAGACTTTCAAAATCCGGTCATAAGCACGCGCTGATAAATTCAACCGTTCCATCGCCGATTTTAACAATTGCAGCGAAGTTTCATCCAGTTGGCAATAGGTTCTGATTTGTCTGGTAGTCATTTGCGCATTGTAATGAATGTATTCATACGATTTAAACCGCTCCGATTGGATTTCCCTGGCACTGGTTACCCTTTTCCGTATCTCGGCACTGCTTTCACCATTCCGTTTTTCTGATAACTGGTCGAAAGGAACGGGAGTGACTTCAATATGGATATCAATCCGGTCCAGCAGCGGTCCCGATATTTTACTCAAATAGCGTTGCATTTCAGAAGGAGAGGAGCTAACCGGAGCATTCGGATCATTAAAATAACCACCCGGACTCGGATTCATACTGGCGACCAACATAAACGAAGATGGGTAGGTTATGGTGAATTTTGCCCTTGAAATGGTTACTTCCCGGTCTTCAAGCGGTTGCCGCATGACTTCGAGTACTTCGCGCTTAAATTCGGGTAATTCATCTAAAAACAACACGCCGTTATGCGCCAGCGAAATTTCTCCCGGTTGCGGATAACTCCCGCCACCCACCAGTGAAACCGAAGAGGCACTGTGATGGGGTGACCTGAAGGGCCTTTGGTTCATCAAGCCGGAATCCTTTACTTTTCCTGCAACACTGTGAATTTTTGTGGTTTCCAGTGCTTCCCATAAAGTCATGGGCGGTAAAATACTCGGTATACGTTTCGCCAGCATGGTTTTTCCGGCTCCCGGAGGACCAATCAATATTACATTATGCCCACCGGCAGCGGCTATTTCCATACAACGCTTAATCGATTCCTGACCACGGACTTCGGCAAAATCAAATTCGGGAAACTCAAGGGTTTTGTAAAATTCTTCGCGGGTATTGATAACGGTAGGTTCCAGTGTTCCATTTCCTTCAAAAAAATCTATGACTTCTTTGATGTTTTCGACTCCGTAAACATCAAGACCGGCGACAATAGCCGCTTCTTTTACATTTTGTTTTGGTAAAAAGAATCCTTTAAATCCTTCTTCTTTGGCCTTAATGGCTATGGATAATGCACCTCTGATAGGCTGTAGATTACCGTCAAGCGACAGTTCCCCCATAATAATGTATTGACCCACTTCTTCAGCAGTAATCTGACCTGAAGCAACAAGAATACCGATGGCAATGGTTAAATCATAGGCAGATCCTTCTTTGCGTAAATCGGCCGGTGCCATATTGATGGTGATTTTCTTTCCGGGAAAATTGTATTCGTTGTTTTTCAGGGCGGCAGCAATACGGTAACTGCTTTCTTTGATGGCATTATCAGGAAGGCCTACCAGATGGTATCCAATTCCCTTATCGATATTGACTTCAATGGTAATAGTTGTGGCGTCGACACCAAAAACGGTGCTTCCGAAGACTTTGATTAACATGGCGTATACTTTTTAAATGGCTTATAATGTTGCAAATATAGAAAAGTTACCCCAATAAAAAATCCCGGCGAACCGGGATTTGATTATTTTTTGAAGTTTTTGATTCCGCTTTCCAGCATATTTCATCTTCTCGGAAACCTATCTACATCACTAAATTTATGTATCATAAGTTCATTACTTTTACATTCAATTTTTTTGGAAATTTTATAAAATATTTAGGTAGAAAAATAATGAATATATTGAGTTAGATTCGACAGAAGTGATTGGAGCAATGGTGTCAACTCAAAAAGAATTTTCAATAATACTGAATAAAATTTTTATTTAAAAAAGGTAGTTTAAATTGGGTTAAACTAAAAGATTGATAGTTATTACTTGATATTGAATTAGGTCATGTATGTAATGATATTGAACAGTATCGTCAGTTTTATTAAGTATGATTTTTGTGACCTAAAATCCTTTTTCATAAGGGTTTTGATTGTTTTTTTCTGCTTTTTCAATTATTCTTAAAGTTCTTTCATCAACAACCGGTGAAAGTACTTTCTTGGATTTGTTTTTTTTAACTAAATCATTGCAATTCGAGTCATCCAATAAATCATCAAATTTGAAAATTCTTATGATAGAATAATTAATTTTTTGATTCTTTTTAAAAGCAGTTTTATTGAATTTTACAAATACATACTTATCATTCACATAAGTAATATTATAATTTGGATTGTATTCAATTTTTTGAATTTTGCATTCTAAATTCTCAATATTTTCCAATTCATCTGGAAGCATAAATGCATTGTGAAAAGTTCTTCCAAATGAGAAAATCCAATAAAATTCAATAAAAATGAATACTAAAATAAGTTTAAGAAAACTCTTTTTTTCATAATCTTTAATCTTTAATGAATGATGACCCAAATGCCAACTAAAGAGTATAAATATACTTATGATAATGTTTAAAGGAACATACCAAAATATATTTAAAGAAGTTCGAATATCATCACTTAAATAATTTGTTATTTTATAAAGTAAGTAATTGAAACAAAAGAATAATATTAAAAAGAATGTTGCAATTAGATTATTCCTTTCTTTAATTTTGAGCAATAATAATAATTTGCTCTCACCATTACTGTCAATTAGATTATTATTGGTATTTTCAGAATTTGTATCTGTTTTAAGTACAGTGACATAAAACAAATAAAGTGAACCAAATATTATTGACAATATAAATATCATCAAAAGACCATCTGGAATCATTTGACTTACAGAAAAAAACCTTATAAATGAAAATGATATAGATGATAATTCTGCTATTTGCCACAAACCACCTAATATTGGTGGGACAATGATAATAAGGCTTAAATTTTGGTTTGTTGTATTGAGTAGTTTTTTTAAATCCACGTTCTATCGTTTTAGTAAAAATAAGATAATTACTATTATATTTATTCGACTAAATGATAGATTTCTTTCTTGTATTTCCAATCGTCGTTTTCTCTAATGTATAATTTACCATAACTATCATAAATAGTTGATGTTTCAACAAATGCAGAATCCATTTTTTGGTTAAACTTAATACTAGTTACTTTAAATTTTAAAGTGTAGTTGTTTGATGTGTGGTGTGGTTCTAAAATTGCTCGTGCATTTTCTTTATTCTTTCCACTTGCCAATGAACCCAATCCATATATTAATTTACCATTGATTTTTTTCTTGTATTCATCGGTTAAAATCAAAGGTTTCAAGTTATTTGAATTGCAGTTTAAGTTAAATTTTGAAATTGAATCTTCATAAATAACTCTTTCAAGTAAATATGAAGGCAGCTTTTGTTTATTTAAATCAAAGTGATTGAGAGTTTGACTCAAGTTTTTAAATAAAGAAATATTAATATTTTCTTGAATTATAGTGTATTTCAACTTGGGAAATTTTGCATAAGATTCATTATTGTTATTCTCGCAAAGTTCAATACTAGCAATCTTATTTATAGCAATTCCTAATAGATGTGGAGTTGAATTACGTAAAATAATTTCTGAGTCTTGTTCCCATTTGTTAAAGAATTTATCTGCACTAGCTTCTTTTGAAGCTGTACACGAAACCAATAAAATTATAATTGCTAGAAAACTAAATTTCATAAGGTGATTTTTTAATGTAATGAAGCCCATTGATAGTAAAATAATGATTCTTTAGTATTATTATAATCCATATAATTTTTGGTTTTACTAATTCCAAATGTATGTTTTTTAATCTTTCCAGTTTCAGCAAATGTATGTTCCAAATTTAAGGCGTGCATTATTTCGTGCGGTATTTCAGTTTTAGTTTCCTTATTTTCATTTTTTAAGAACATCAAACTTGTTGTTCCAATAGTGATACCATTATTTGAAAATACACTTTCATCATTTGAATTAGCATTTTCCCATTGACATTTTAAGTTGGTCAAGAATAAGGTAATTTCATCTTGAATTGCGGTATTTTGTCTTGAATGAAATAAGCCTGTTATTAAAGTTAAAAATGAAGCTCTATTTGAAGCAGGTTGTTTTAAACTATCCTTAGAACCTTCAATCAAATTTTTCTTAATACGCTCAATTACTACCTTTTCAGCTGGAGTGGTAGTAGCTGAATTTATATCTAAAATATTTGGTGCTTGATTTACTAGCTTAATATCAATCAAAGCTGGATTAAATGCTCTTTTGAAATAATCATTTAATTCGGCTGCATTTTTGATATGACTATTTAAGACAACATCTTTATCACCTTTATTAAAATCGACTACAATCCAACGAACTTTTTGTTCTTTCGGTGCTGGATAAAAGAAATTGATTGCTCCGATTGGGTCATTATCACCCAATAATTTTAGTTGTAATGTGTTTGAACTTGTTTTATTACAAGTTATTGTGACTTCTTTAGCATCTTTTAAATTGGTAGGACTGAAAGTAAAATCAGGATGATTTTCAAATTCAATTGTTTGATATAAATCTTGATTTTTTTGCTTAAGTATATCTAATTCCAATGTGATTTTTTGGTCTTTTCTCATACTAACCCAAACAGGAAAGTATTGTTCGCCATAAACTTGAATTGGATTGTATTCTTTCTCAAATATTGCGGTGTTTGAAGTGCAAGTTTTTTTGTAATTATCTGGAATTTTATCAAAACCAAATTTACCTTCTTTGATATCAGTTTTTTTTGCATCAAAACTGATGATTAATTTCTTTTCGGTATCAGTTTCTTTTATAGGTGTTGGTTCTTTTGGGGTTGGGTCAGTAACTCTCCAAGATTTTGAAAAGATTACTTGACCGTTTTCAACCATTGAAGCTGGTGAAAGTGTGATACTTGTAGTTAACGGTTCTGTATTGGTAGAATCGAAAGCTTTGCTGTTGCTGATACAATATGTATCTAGTAATTCAACATTTCTACTTTTTGAAGTTCCAGTTCTTGAAGGTATTACGATTTTGACTTTCTTCATTGAACTACTATCAATCATCCATTGAAGCAACAACGGACTTTTAATAGTTTCAAGTTTTATATCCCAATATCCACCTTTGAAATTGCTGTTTGGGTTTCCCATAAAGTCAACTTCTTGGTTGAACTTTAAATCAAACTCTAAAATATTATACTCTTGGTCTTCTACGAAAAGCCTTGCTGAAATGCTCATGTTACCTCTATTGTTTATTAATACAAATATATAAGAAAAAACCTACTTGTTAGTTGAAGATTGTTTAAGAAGGTAAAGCAAAATAAAATGATATATTTACTATAGGAAATTTGTCATTATGAAAATAAAATGTAATCTATGTTTGAAAAATAATGTTGATGCACATCCAAATTCACATTATTTATCAGATTTTATTATTCGTCCAGCTTTAAATATTCAAGGTTCATCTAAAAGAGATTTGGGTTTTTACTTTGGATTTGATTCAGATAAACCATCTTCACAATTTAGGTATCAAAGAGGATTCACAAAATTTGAAAAAGTTGAAGAAGTATTAGGGCGTCAATCAACTGAGGAAGAAATTGTGATAATGAAACAAAATATTGAATTTTCTTCAAATGATAAATTTTGCATTGATTGCGAACCAAAATTTACCAAGATTGAAAATTTATTTAATAAAAATATTTTGCCAAAATTAAGAGATAGTGATTTAACTGGAATTAAAAATTTAGAATTAAGCGTTGAGGATTCAAAAGCATTAAGATTATTTGTATTACTTAATTTTTTTAGAACATCAATTTGTGATGATGAATTTCAAATTCAAAAGGAATTGCAAAATATTTTAAGAGATAAAATTTTTAATTATGATTTTGAAGGATTAGAAAATATACACTTGTCAGTTTCTTACCTTGAAACTTTACCCAATGAAGGTGATATAGATAATACTTATAAAACTGAAAACATTGTTGGTATTGTTTATGGGGCAAATCCCAAAACTATTTTTTTCAATGATTTTGTAATAACACTCATTGATGGACATGATTTCGAGCACGTAGAATATAATATTTTTGAAGACATCAATTCTTTGCTGAATTCGTTAAATATTGATATGAAAAATTATAAAGTAAAAATTTTTTCAAATGATGAGAGAAAATTTATAATTAATAAAATAGCTACAAAACTAGGAATAAAAATTTATCAAGAACAAATATTAGATTTCTATAAAAGATATGTAATTGAATTTAACAAATTACCAACGGATAAAATTATAGGTGATTTTATTGAGTCATTCTTGAATAATAGAAAACATGCAACAGTTGAACAAAATAGGAATAAATTAATATTTTAGAGAACTTAAAAATAACTAACTTAAAGAGAATATAAAAATATTGTTTCCATGTTGTTGAAAATAAAGTCCTTATAAATTATTTTAGATACTACAATAAATAATTACAATATCAATGGTAATAGTTGTGGCGTCGACACCAAAAACGGTGCTTCCGAAGACTTTGATTAACATGGCGTATACTTTTTAAATGGCTTATAATGTTGCAAATATAGAAAAGTTACCCCAATAAAAAATCCCGGCGAACCGGGATTTGATTATTTTTTGAAGTTTTTGATTCCGCTTTCCAGC
>NZ_JAMLJL010000011.1 GCF_023634845.1 Flavobacterium amniphilum
AACGTACGTTCCATATCACCAAAGAAAAAAAGAAACACTTACGTGTTTTATTGGACAGACATAAGAAGGATGCTGCAAAGAGCCTTGTGTTGTCACAGAGACTTTTTGATCTGGATCCATCCGATTCGTTATCGTTTTTCGAATTGAAGAAAGCTTACCGTGCCAATGGGAAGTACTTTGAGTTGATCAAAGAGCGTCAGAAGTTTGCCGATAAACATCCTTCGGTTTACAGTTATCTTGGAGTGGTGGACGCCATTGAAGAGGCGCACAGTAAAGGAAAAGTAACAGCCGAATCACTGAATAACGGTGTTTCAATCCTGAAAATGGTTTTGGACAACTACAATCTGGTAGACAAAACTGCAGTTGATGTGTTGGATAAGCTGGGTAAGCTGTATGTGGCACAACGAAATTATTCGGACGCGATAAAGATACTTGAGAATACTATTTCGATAGTAACAACTAATTCACCGTCTGTAGTAAACAAATTGATTTACCGTTATGCGAGCGTTTTATTGGCTTCGGGTAATTTGCAGAAAGCGAGAGAGGTATTGCAGATCGGACTTAAGGAAGGGGATGTTGCCACTACCAATCTTACCAAGTTGAAAACCCTTTCAGATAAGAAGGAAAAGGAATCGTTCAAGCATAAAATTCCGCTATATCATCTTCTTTATAAAGTATACCACTCGGCAGGAGACAGGGAACAGAGCGGAAGGATTCTGATGCAACTCAAGTCATTCAACCCTTCGGATAAATTTGTTCAGGGGAGAAATTAAAAAAAACAGAAATTAACAATCAACAACAAAAGACGTTGTTTTTATGATAAAAAAACTTTTACTAACAGGGTTATCCATTTTATGTTTCGGCCTTCACGCCCAAACTGTTCTTAATACACCCGTAACAACTTCGCAAACGGTTGTAGATCCGGTTTCGGTTACAATGCAATCCGGTTTCAGTGTTAATTCGAATCCTAACATTGTTTTTGCGGCAAAAACCGGGACAACATCATCTAACAATCCTACAATTTGTAACCAGTATGGTAAAGTGGTGATTTCTGAGATTCATTTTGATACACATTATAATGAGCGTATTGAGGATAAGTACCATTTTTTTGGGGAGTATATTGAATTGTTTAACTCATCGACATCTCCAGTTGACTTAACCGGTTGGATTATCAAGGATAACCATACGGAGTTTGTTCTTACGGCTGATGCAGTAAACGGTAATTTTATTATACCTCCGGGAGGTCATAAAATTATTACTTATGGTGGATTCAGGTATTATGGGGCGATGTCTTATACTGATCCCTGGCCAGGTACAGCCGGTGGAGCGCAAAGTGCGATTGGCGGGCGGGCTAAATTTGAAGAATTATTTCCTGATGTGTTGACAGCTAGCGGGTATAATGCTGCAAATGATGTCATACTCCAGAACACAATGGTGCTGTTCAATCTGGAAGATAAAGTGTCAATTCACGCTCCAAACGGTAAACTAGTGGATCAGGTCACTTATAGACAGGATCAGGTTAATAATAATCTGCATTTAGGTTATGATGATACTAATTGGGCTGTGATTGGTCCTTATTTGAGTAATGATGATGGTGGCGTTTTTAATGGTCCCATGGGAGGTATACCGGCCAGAGATCCAGTAACAGGAAATTATATTTTGGATGTTGACGGAAATCGTACATACAGTGGTATTGATAACAATTTAAAGAAAGCTATTTACCGTTCAACAGTGGAAGGCTATTACACAGGAGGTTCAACGACTTTTGCCATTGCTACCGCTTCACCAGGAAGCAATCCACAGATTGTTGTGCCTTTGATGCAGTTGGATCCTTACATGACTACTTTGACATTAACCAATCCTAATAATGATAATAATACTGAATCCATAGCATATGATATCAAGGACGGAAGTATAATTGGTCACTCAAAAACGTATTTTGATGAATTAGGAAAACCAAAAGTATTTGTCAGTAAAGATTTTCAAACGAACCTGACTTGGGGAACAGAAATGGTTTATGATGATTTTGGCAGACAATGGAAACAGTCGTTTCCTACGCCGACATGTATGGGATTTGATAACATTAAATATCTTTCAGATACCACTTATAAATCACAGTTTTTAGATAAATATTACAGTGATAATAATGCTTATGAAACTCATCAGGCTACAGCTGAACAACCGTATTCTCAGATTAATTATGATGACAGTCTGAATCCGGGGAATATTATTAATTTAGTTGGAGGTAATAAAATAGACAATGAATGGAAATCAAGTTATTCATATACGGTTCCTGCAGCGCAGGAGATGTATTATGCCTTTGGGTCCAGTCATTTTTACGATAACAGGGATGTCAATTATTATTGTGATATGCCTGGTAGCAGTAAAATATACCCTGATTATGATGGATTAGGGTTAACTGCGTATAGGATTAAAGTAGTTACTTCAGATAATGATTTGGCACCTCTTCCTTATACAAATGCTGCTTCGCTTGACTACTTCGATATGAAAGCAAATTCACCCCTTGAAATAGGGAAAATTTACAAGGTTTTAAGATATGGTTATCCTACTTATGTGCAGATTTTAGAGCAAACAGGACCTTTCAGAAATACACAAAACCTTTGGCCGTCAATGAAAATTTTGGAAGGGAATTGGAGTACTTTTTCTGAAATTAGCCAAAGTATTTCCAACGATGCAGTCATACAAGAGACACAGACGGTGTTAAATGATCCTAATAAAATTATTGCAGGATTAAAATGTGTTAAAAACATCATGGTGGATGCAAACGGAGTGGAAAATGTCTCTTTTACAGACAGCGATGGTAAAATTTTAGCAGCAGCAAGATCAGGTGGGACACAACAATATCCAGTGACTTCTTTAGTCGGGAAAGACGGTTTTGTGGATATACACTTGCCAAAAGGATGTGATGGTACACTTACATTTATAGGTGGCGCATCTTTGTATAAAGTATTTGATATGCGAAACGGTAATGTGCTGACAGCTGCTGAAAAAGCAAATTTAGTAGCCGGTGTTTACCGAGTGGAATTAATAAATGCCGCTGTGCAATCAAATTTGACGTATATCGATAAAACAACAGGTAGTATTGGAGTTGTGTCTGCCAATGGCAAAGGAGTAAATTATAAAGTAAATTATTATGATTATTCGCTAAATATTTATAATAATACAGGTCAGTTAATTAAAATTTTGCAACCTAACGGATATCAGCAGAACGCTACGATTGTTATGCAGCCTGCTCATATGCAACCTATGGCCACTGCTTTTATTACTACTTTTGCTTATAATGGTCAGGGACAGGTTAAAGAAATGATAAGTCCCGATGAAGGAACTTATAAGTTTGCTTATCGTAATGACGGACAAATCCGTTATTCACAAAATTTGCTGCAATCCGATTCAAAAGTGTCATATACTAATTATGATGAGTTGGCACGACCTGTTGAAAGCGGTGTGATAACCGGCACCACGGGTATCTGGGTCCAGGCTTCAGTTGATCCTGATGGTGCTTTAATATCGACTCCTGGTCTTGCATTTTCAGAGCAAACCGGGACGATTTATGATTATCCTGAAAATAATACAACCTCAGTTGCAATTCCGTCAAGTCTGACATTAGCTAATGTGCTTGCTGCAGAGGGAATTAATACAGTAAACTATCTTCAGGAAAATCTTTATGGTAATATCGCAATTACTTTCGGTAAGAATGGTTCAACCATTAATGCAGTGAGTTGGTATAGTTATGACGCCTATGGGAGGGTGAATTGGATCGTACAATATGCAGAAGGATTGGGAGCGAAAACCATTCATTATGAATACGATTATAAAGGAAACGTAAATAAAGTAATCTACCAAAAAGATAAAGCAACAGAGCTTTTTGTACACCGCTATACTTATGATTTAAATAATATACTGGTTAAAGTGGAGACTTCTACAGATAATACGGCATTTATTACACATGCGGATTATGAATATTATGTTTCAGGTGAGTTAAAAAGAGTAAATATTGCCCAAGGGACTCAAGGATTGGATTATGTATATACTTTAGAGGGGCAACTCAAGAGTATTAATCATCCAAGTTTAGAGCAAGCCAAAGATCCGGGACATGATGGGAATGATGTATTTGGGGTGATGTTAGATTATCATAATGGAGACTATCAAAGAGCTAATACCAATATAGGATCTTCATCAACTATTGCTGGAGTAAATCAGGATTTTAACGGTAATGTCAAGGCGGTACGTTGGTCAAATAAGAATGATATTGTGGGAGGAGTGGCTAACCAGAGAGCATATATGTATAATTATAACCGAAATGGATGGTTAGCTGATGCGACCTTTGGGACTACTAACAACGCAGGGGTTATAACTACTTCCGGGATGTTTAAAGAAGGAGCAATAACCTATGATGCTAATGGTAATATTAAGAGTTTACAACGAACCAATGAAACGGGACTGATGATTGATAATCTTGCTTATGATTATACCACTAAAAACCAATTGAGCAGGGTAAACGATATGGTAGCTTCAAACGTTGTGTCTTATGATGTTGATTCACAGTCGCCTAATAATTATGAGTATAATGCCATAGGACAATTGTGGAAAAACAACGCTGAAGGATTGGAGTATTTTTATAATTCAGAGGGATTGACTACCGAAGTTAGAAAGGGTGGTAATACAATAGTGAAGTTTTTTTACAATGAGCACGGTTATCGTATCAGTAAGGAGTCATACAACATAAGTGGGGTGCACCTGTACACAGATTATTATGTACTCGATGTTGGAGGGAATGTTATGGCAATTTATAATAAACCGGCTGGGGGTATTATTAAACAAAAAGAATTGTCAATTTATGGTTTGTCGCGTTTAGCTATATATACTAAAGCACCTTTGCCAATTAATGATTATATTACTTATGAAATTGCTGATCACTTAGGGAATGTTCGTGCAGTGATTAAAAAAATAATTAACAATCCAGTTGTAGCTATATTTACGTCTGATTATTATCCTTTTGGAGAAAAATTACCTTCAAGGGATAACATGACAAATGAGTACCGTTATGCATTTCAAGGACAGGAACTTGATGGAGGAACCGGAATGGAAGCTTTTCAATTGCGTTTGTGGGATGGAAGAATTGGAAGATGGTTGAATCCTGACCCCTATAGTGAGTTTTTCTCACCTTATTTAGGTATGGGTAATAATCCCATAAATCTTGTCGATCCAGATGGAGGAGCAGTCGGAGGTCCAGAATTTCCATCAAATCCTGAGAAAGGGCAAATTTATAGCCATTGTAATGAAGGAACTACTTGGACTTACGAGTTTGATGGGAAAAGTTGGATCGGGATTGGAGCTTACTCTGTTATTGAGGAGGTTGTCATTAAATCTGGGCCGACAACCAGTGGTTGGTCAAGATTTACGGGAGGTTTACAAATGATTGGGGGAGTTGCTGAAATAGTTGTTGGTGGTGTTGGTGGAATTTTGACAGCAGAAACAGGTGTTGGAGCTGCTGTAGGCTATGCGGTTTTTATGAATGGAATCGATAATGCCGTTACGGGAGCAAAACAATTGTGGACAGGTCGTGATCAAGATACATATTTGCACAAAGGAACTTATGCTACAGCAAAATTTGCTGGAGCCAGTAATGAAACTGCTGAGAACATTGCTACCGGGGCAGACATTGCAACGATTGCTTTGGGAGGAGGAAGTTCACTTAAAAATGCAAAAAAATTAAAGCCTATGTTGGATTTTAGTAAAATGAAACATGGGAAATGGCAAGTCGGTTTAAGGGCAATTAATACAAAAAAGCATTTTAGAATAGAAAGACATTTGGTGCAAGCTAGAAATGGAAAATTATTAAGAACTCATTTTAACTATGGAGTGAATGGTGCTAAGCACTTTTTTATTAGGAATGCAAAAGAATTAAAACAATATGCTAAATAGTGATTTTATAAAACAAATTGAACCTGAATTAGGGACAAATTTTGTATTGGAATTGATGCATAATTGCTTTTTGAATTTTAAGGAAAATTTAGATTACAATTTAGAAGTCTATAAGAATTCTTTATCTATAGATATTAAAAATGAATATAATAAATACCTTTTTATTGATTTGTCAAATAAATCATTGGAAATAAGATTTGATTTTTCTGAATTATTAATATTTATAGATGAAGTTGATTGTGAGATTGTTGCTAAATTATTAAATGATTTTTTTAAAGGTAATTATATTTTGAAGACAGCTGTTAAAAATGAATTAATAGTAAGTCAGGAAATCTTATTTATTGATGAGGATCTGTCTCAATTTAATAGGGTAGATATATATGGTAATCAAAAAGCCGATGAAATATCTCAAAAAAGAGGTTATAATTGGTTTAATTAGTCTGAATATTTGTTTTCAAGAATATTTGAATCTCCTGGGATAAGAAATATTTTCTCATGGTAGTTCGCTGTTTTCAGATCTTGATTTGTTTAACTCTTTGTTATTGTATAGTGCATACTATTTGAAAAGAAGCGACTTCAACTAAATTACAAAAGCTGTTTAGTTCTGTAGCAAATTACTCTTAGCTGTAAAAGATATAACATAAAATGTATCGTTGTATTCAACCTCGAACCGATAGTTTTGCGTTATCCCTTTTAATCCGTACTTTTACACCCAAATTTTTAAAAATGAAAAAAATAACATCCGGTTTGCTTCTTGTATTCCTGATTGCCTGCCAGTCAGTTAAAATTAATAAGGAGAATTACGATGTAAGCAATAGCATTGTTGAACTGGGAAGTATCGGTTCTGTTAAATCGTCATTTACCAAAAACACATTTGAAAGTAACGCATTTCCTGTATTGGAAAATAAAATCCGTTTGACGGTCGAAATAGTTCCTTTTTCAAAAAAGACAGCCAAAAGTTATTTTAAGAAAAACAAGTACAATCAAAATGCTGCAAAACTGAACTACGTTGACAGTTTAGACGTAAAACCGGAAATGATGGTTCTTAAAATTGCCGACAAGTTGGGTTATGTGACCGAGCTTAACGAATCTTACAATGAAAAGATTTTTAACCTGCTTTCTAATTCTTCAGACTTCAGGGTGGTTTCTTCGGTTGCGGTTTTTCCTTCCAATGAGGAGTTAATGAAAATTAAACAGTCAGATGCTTATTATCTGGTTAACAATCAGGATAAAAAATATACTGTCGCTTTGTATAATGAAGGTAAAAAGACCGGAACACTTGAATTGAAACCGGAGCGTATTTTAGGGTATCAGTCGGGGTCGTTTTGCTGGTCATCGAATGCGAAAGGGAAGTGGTATGTTGCTGATATGGTGAATTCCGGAAGTTCATGCCAAGGGAAGAGCTTTTCCAAAATCAAGGAAGATAAAAGAGAAGAAAGTTTATTTAAAATGTAATGAAGATGAAAGAAAAAGTGATTCTCAGATTATTAGCTTTTTTAGCTTCTTTCTTTTTTTTGTCATGCGAAGAAATCTTATTGGAAGATGATATTTCAGAAGAAGAAATCATCTTGGTGGCACCACAAGATAATGCACAGTTTAATACGACAACCGTGAATTTGAATTGGGAAGCTGTTCAATATGCCAAAAAGTATCATATCCAGATTGCAAAGCCTAATTTTGATGCTCCTTCCCAAATTTTGGTCGATACCGAAGTTACAACACTTTCTTATACAGCCCAATTGAATATCGGCACCTATCAATGGCGGGTTCAGGCAATTAGCGGAAGTACGTCAACACTATATAAAACGAGAACGATTACAATTGCCAATAACAGTAATTTTCAGGACAATGTAGTAATGTTGACTTCACCGGTAAATAATTTTATTACCAAAACACCTACACAAAATCTTACCTGGCAGTCTGTGATTGGTGCAACGAATTATCAATTACAGATTTATGATAATACGAATACAATTGTTACCAACCAGAATTTAAATGCTACTAATTTTAATTATTCTTTTCCGGACGGAAGTTTTACCTGGCGGGTAAGAGCAAGTAATGGCTCTGAAAATACTTTGTACAGTTCTAATTCAATATTAGTGGATACTACAGTTCCTAATATTCCGACTTTAATTTCACCTGCAAATTCAAGTACATCGGGAACCAGTGTTGTATTTACATGGTCCAGAACAAATATATCGGGTAGTACGGAGTATGATAAGATATACATTTATAAAAATGTTTCTTTGACTGATTTGCATTCTGAAACCCAAGCAACCAGCGGGTATAATACTACCTTAACCCCGGGGACTTATTATTGGTTTGTTAAAGGATTCGATGTAGCAGGAAATGAAGGGAACCGTAGTTCTGTTTATACTTTAATCATCAATTAAGTATGAAGAGCAAGAAAAGCATTTATCTATTGTTGCCTCTGGTACTGGGTATCTGGGGAGCGGTGTTATATCAATTCTTTTCATTCAGTGGGGAAGAAGAACAATTGGAATCGGGACCATCTGAAATGGCTAATCTATCACCTTTAAAGACCTTTGCCGTAGATACTGCAGAAATTGATGTTAATTTCCGGGATCCTTTTTTGGGAGGGACTTATCAACCGGTAACGGGTAATAGTATATCAGGTAATTCACTAAAAGTTAAAAGGATAAAAAAAGAAAAACCGGTAGTTAAAATAAAAGAGCCATTGGTTTGGCCTGATATCAAGTATAAGGGAATTGTGTCTGACACAAAGAATAAGAACAAAGTCTTTATGCTTGTTATTAATGGACGGACTTATTTGATGAAAATCGGCTCTACCGAAAGTGAAGTTACTTTAATGGATGGAGATCGTGAAACCATTGATGTAAAGTATAAAAAAGAAGTCAATCTGATCCTGATTGAAGAGTAAAATGATTATCAGGAGACTAAAATCAGGGGCTCTACAATTTGCGGTTTTTATGGCAGTGCTTATTGCATTGCTGCTGTCCGGATTAATTCTCTATGCCTATACCTTGGGCTATTTTAAAAAACAATCCAAAGCATCAATAGAAAATGTACAGTTAGCAAATAATGTATTTGCCTCACTGTTGCATCAGGAAAAATTATCTGCTGATACGGTTAAAATTAAACTTAGCGGAGAGGATTTTTTAAGTGAATCATATCTTTCGCAATGGGGTTGTTTTCAAAAAGCATTTGTCAGAATGGAAAACCGAAAAAAAGTATTCGAAAAAGTAGCTTTGTTTTCCAGTATTTTTAATGCAAATTCTTCTCCGACTCTATGCCTTAAGGAAACTTATAATCCATTGACCGTTGTGGGACAAACAAAACTACAGGGGAATGTTTTTTTACCTTCCCAAGGAATAAAACCGGGTTATATCAACGGGAATAGTTATTATGGCGGCCAACTGGTTTATGGGCCGGTGAAGGTGAATGGACCTAAGTTACCTGAACTTAATGTGGAGTTTCTAAATGAACTGAAAGGGAACTATAAAAAAAATGAACAGTCAGTTGAATCAATAGGGAATCTCAATCAAGGCACCAATTTTAATTCTTTCAGAAAGGCTACACGTATTTTGTATTCTGATGCTGAAATTGTACTGGACAATGTAAGTTTAACCGGAAATTTCATTCTGAAATCCGGTATAATGATAAGGGTTAGAAGTTCGGCAAAACTTAAGGATGTAATACTTGTAGCGCCAATTGTAATTATAGATGACAATACTAAAGGTAGTTTTCAGGTTGCTGCTTCCCAGGCTATTGAAGTTGGTCGTGGTGCTAAGCTTGAGTATCCATCAGCTTTAATGCTCTTTGATGAAAAGATGACCAGTGATGCCAATACGGCTGAATCAACAATAAAACTTTCTGAGAATGCAGTTGTAAACGGCAATATATGTTTTTTGCGGCAGTATGAGCAAATGAGTAACTTCAAGACTAATATTCTTTTTGAAAAAGGAGTTACTGTGACCGGGCAGGTTTATTGCAATGGTAATCTGGAAATAAGAGGGAAGGTGTCCGGGGCGGTTTTTGTCAATCAGTTTGTGGTTAATGAAGCGGGCTCAGTTTTTGTGAATCACATTAACAACGGAGTCATCGAAAATGTGAATATTCCGATAATGTATTCAGGTTTGCTTTTTGAGAAACAGAAGAAAGGAGTTGTGAAATGGTTGTACTGAAGAAATTGAAATCGGCAACATTGATTGAAGCACTTGTAGCAACTGTGCTTATTGTTGTGATTTTTATGGTGGCCAGTACTATTTTGAATAATCTGGTTTTGAATACCTATTCAAAAAAAGAATATATTGTGAATTACCGCCTGAATGTTTTAGAATATGAACTTCAAAACCATAAGCGTCAGGTTCCTTATGAAGAAGTTTACCAGAATTGGAAAATTGTGATTAACGGTAAAGCCAAAAATGGTATTGATACATATGAAATCAGTGCTGTTAATGATAAAGGCAAGGAAGTAAAGAGGGAGCGGGCTTATGAGTAAAAAAGTGCATTCTTTTACATTGGCAGAGTTAATTGTTGTAATGATTATTACAGGGATAATCGTTGGCTTGGCATTTTCGGTTTTGCGTATCATTCAAAAACAGATTGAAGTAATCGGGAAAGACAATGAAAAAGCGGTTCAGGTAGTCTTTCTTGAACAGATGCTCTGGCATGATTTTAACCGCATGCAAAATGTCGAATCTCTAGGTAAAAATCAACTAAAAATGAAATCAGAATTGGACAGTGTTGTGTATGATTTTAAAGAAAGTTTTGTTCTTCGGAATCAGGATACAATTAAAGTTGCTGCAGCTGTTGAAGAAGTGTTTTTTGAATCGGATAAAGTTAGAATTGGTCCTATTGATGCTGTTTCAGTATCCTGTGAGAATGAGATAAAGGAGTATAAGATTTTTGTGTTTAAGAAAAATGATTTGGTTTTTTCAAGAAAGGAGATTGTAAATGGCTTTTAAAATAGAAAATACAGAACCGCAAAAATCAAGTGATAAATCATTTGACGGCGGTATAGAGAGTATATTGAAGAAAGAAATTGAAATCTTCGGTAAAAGTTTTGGTTCAAAAAAGAAACAATACTTTTATCAGGAGCTTGCTGTGTTACTTAAAGCGGGCGTAAGTCTTAAAGATGGTTTAGGCCTTATCTCCGAGTCGATGAAAAAGAAGAATGACAAAGAACGCATTGAAAGCGTTTTGTCTGATTTGATACAGGGAGCTTCTTTCTCCGATTCGTTGAAAAAGACCGGGCAATTTTCAGAATATGAAATACAATCCTTGAAGATAGGTGAAGAAACCGGGAATATAGACAGGATTTGTGATGAGTTAGGGGTTTATTATGCCCGAAAGAATGAGCAAAACAGAGTGATTGTTGCTGCATTGACTTATCCTGCCATTGTGTTGTGTACTGCGATGTTGGTTGTTGTGTTTATGCTTACTTATGTTGTGCCTATGTTTGAAGATATTTTCAGGCAAAACAATATGGAATTGCCATTCCTGACACAGGTTGTGGTTAAATTATCTTATTTGTTGAAAGCGTTTGGTTTTTATTTGTTACTGGTTTTTTTGGGGCTTTTGGTTTCCGTTAAATTTTTTGCCAATAATCCATTGTATAAAAGAGTGGTGCATAAGGTACTTCTGAAAACTCCTCTGATCGGGCCATTTGTGTCTAAGGTGTATATGGCACAGTTTATTCAGGCGGTAGCGCTTTTGACTGCTTCGAAAGTACCAATGCTGACCAGTATTGAAATGGTTTCGGAAATGATTGGCTTTATTCCGTTGCAGGAATCCCTTGAGCGGATCAAAAGAAGTATAGTCTTGGGTAGTTCTTTGAGCGAAAGTATGAAAGGAGATGCACTTTTTGATAACAGGATTATCTCTTTGGTGAAGGTAGCAGAAGAAACAAATCAAACCGAGTATGTTTTCAGGCAGTTGAATGAACAGTTCAGTCAGGAGCTTTTGACACAGTCTAAAACCTTATCGACAGTGATGGAGCCACTCATTATTCTTATTGTTGGAGGACTGGTTGCTGTTTTGCTTGTGGCGATGTATTTGCCAATGTTCCAGCTGAGCAGTGTTATTGGGTAATGATATTTTGTGTTTGATTGTAGATGAAACCTTGTTAAGGTTGGTTGTCTTGCCGATTTTTTGAACGTTCGGTCAGCTTTTTTTATAATCGGTAGATTAGGGAAATGCAAATATTGAAAATATTTTAATTATAAGTGTTTTGTGCTGACTAAAAAAACTAATTTTGCGCCCGAATTAATTTCTCTGTTTATTTAATCAATATTTATTTGTCTTTTGACTGCAATGGCGTTTTATAACTATTGCTTTTGAAGACTTATGCCGATTGGTTACTTAATCCAAAAAAAAATAAAACAAAGCAGTAATATGAAAAAAATCTTCATAGCCCTTGTGACATTGTCTTCTTTTGTTTCAAATGCACAGGTCGCTACTAAATTAGATGTTGCGGATACCCGAAATGATAATGAAACACCAAGCTTTTATACTAAGGGTATAAGGGCGGATTTTAAAGTGAGAAGTGCAATATCAGTGCCAGGAATTAGCCAGCATGGAACATCTTTGACGATAAATCCATGGACAAACCTTGATAATTCAGGAAATAAAATCCATCAACTTCATTTTAATGATGGAGGTTTGTTTTACAGAAATGCGAATCCTTTAGATGCGGCTTGGGGTGTTTGGAGACAGTTTTTGGTGACTAACGATGCCGGAAATGTGGAGTTAAACGGGACAATCATTGCGGGAGTCGGTGCAAGTACCGAGGGGCAAACTATCCTATCAGGAAAATATGGGAACGGAACCTTTTCAAACTGGGGGTCTTTATGGAGTTCGTCGGCTTCTTATATGGGATATGGTGTAAAAGCCAAAACTGGATCGCCAGGTGGATGGGTGTCGAGTACGCCTATTGCATCAGTTAAGTCGGCTGTTACAGTTGATGCGCAAGGTTTTCATGTGTATGGAAGCGGAACGAGCCAGGCATTGGCTGATGGTACGGCAGTTGCCTTGACTGAACAATTAACAGTAAGAGAAACAGGGAATATAGGTATCGGAACCTCAAGCCCGGGAGCTAAACTGGATGTTAACGGTAATATTACGACTACACAAGGTTCGGGAGGAAAGCTTACTTTATTTGAAACAAACAGCACAAGAAATAACAGAGTTGAACTTTCTGCTGATGCGAATGGTGCTAATATCAATTCTACATACAGTACAGGAGGAACAAGTGCAATAAACTTCCTTACTGCAACAACCAATAGAATGAAAATCCTTGATAACGGAAATATTGGTATTGGTGAAACTTCTCCAACTGCAAAATTAACTATAAAAGGAGTTGGATCTTATAATAATGCTCTTAGGGTTGTAAGTCCTAATGCAACCCAAGCATTGGATATTTTGCCCGGATATAAATTAACAAATGGGGATCCTTCAGGGCTTAGAGATGATACAACAATGACAATCCGTTCAAGTGGTGACAACGTTGGAAGTATTGCGTTTGCTACAGGGAATGATGAGAAAGTAAGGATTTCTGGTAATGGTAACGTAGGTATTGGAACAACTAATCCGACTTATAAATTGCATGTTGTTGGGGATTCTTATTCAGAAGGCCATACTATTCAGAATTATTCGCCTGTGTTGACTTTGAAGAGAAACACAACAACAGGAGGTTATATCGAAGGTGTTCAAACACAATTGTTGGACGGAACCAATAACTGGTTTTTTGGTAATGTTGGAACAGATGAGTGGAGAATTTCGAAAGGAGATTACCAACCTGCAAAATTCGTAGTAAAAGACAATGGTAATATTGGTATTGGAACAACTGTGCCAGCCTTTAAATTAGACGTAGTAGGTAAGTCATCTTTCAGTGATAATATGAAAGTGGATGCTAAAATTGAGGCTAAAGAAATTAAAGTTACCCTAACGCCAACTGCCGATTTCGTTTTCGAAGAAGATTACAACCTGCCTAAGTTAGAAGATGTTGAAAAGCATATCAAAGAAAAGAAACACTTGCCTGAGATTGCTTCTGCTAAAGAAATGGAGAAAGAAGGAGTTAATGTAGGTGAATTCCAAATCAAATTGTTACAGAAAATTGAAGAGTTAACGCTTTATACAATTGAACAAAACAAAAAGATTGAAGCACAAAACAAGACAATTCTTGAGCAAAACAAAAGAATTGAAAACTTGGAAAAGAAGATTAAATCATAAGTAAAAGCGTCCTTTAAGGGCGCTTTTTTATTGCTGTTAATTTGATGATTTAAAGATTGTTTCGTTAGTTTTGCTTTCAGATGCAATCAGAAAAAGAAAAATATGAGAGTTTCAGGATAGCAACGCCTGAAGGTTATAAGGAATTGTTTTCCCATTTCTATTATGCGGCTAATTTTACTTCTGAATCCGTAACCAAAACATTATTGCCTTCTTATCAGACGATCCTTATTTTTACGTTTGGGGTAAAGCCTTTTCTGGTTTCTGCAGAAGGTTTTGAAATAGAAGTGGGTGACAGTCTTGTTCTGGGACCGGTTAAGCATTCTTTTGATTATAAGTTGCCTCCTGAAGCTGAGATTTTAGTGGTTAATTTTGAAGGTGATACTTTTTACCGGTTTTTCGGGGAGGCTACTGTGCCGGAGCATGTGCCGATGAATCCGGATTCGTTGATAATGGCTAATTGCTTTACTGATTTGTGGATTCTGTTGAATGAAGAGAAGGATGTCAATAAGCGTATTAGTCTCATACTGGAATTTTGTGCACCATACTTAAAAAAGCGCAATGCTATCGTTGGTCAGCTTGAGGGTTTTGTGGGTGATGGGATGAGTTCGGTAAAAGCTGTGGCACAGGCTAATCATTTAACCGAAAGAAGTATCCAGCTTCTTCATAAAAAGCATTTGGGTTATAGTGCAAAAGAACTTGGCCGGTACAACCGTTTTTTGAAAGTGATACGGCTTCTTCAGGAAAAGATTGAATCTGATGTGAAAACCGACTGGTTTGAAATTGTTGAGCGTTGTGGTTATTATGACCAAAGTCAGTTAATACGCGATTTTAAGCACTACATCAATTTGAGTCCGAAGCAATATCTGAAGTTTCAGCAGGATATCTGTATTGCGAAAGACTGATTTCGTTTTCTTACAATTTTATGATAATGGGGCGTGGTAGTTTTGTCCTGTAACAATTAAAAAGAAAAGATCATGAAACATTTAATCATTTATGCGCATCCGAACCCTGAAAGTTTAAACGGACAATTCAAGCAAATCATTTCTGAACATTTATTGGAAAGAGGACATGAAGTAGAAATCCGTGATTTATACCAGTTGGATTTTAATCCTGTACTTTCTTTGGAAGACGTGAGCGGACAGATGAAGGGTCAGTTGACGGAAGATGTTAAAAAAGAGCAGGAGTATATAACCTGGGCAGAAAGCATAACATTTATCCATCCTATATGGTGGACGGGTTTGCCTGCCATTATGAAAGGTTATATCGACAGGGTTTTCAGTTATGGGTTTGCGTATCGTTATGATCAGGGCGTGCAAAAGGGATTGCTTTCGGGTAAGCAGGCTGTAATTATCAATACACACGGAAAATCCCAGGAAGAGTATAGCAGTATGGGTATGGATAAAGCATTGTTGCTTACTTCTGATCATGGGATTTATAGTTATTGCGGTTTTGAAGTTAAAGAGCATTTCTTCTTTGGTAAAGCCGATAGAGCCAATTTGAATCTTATTGAAGATTGGAAATCCCAGATTAAGAGTGTATTTTAATAGTAATGATTTGTTAATTTGAATGGGATCTGGCTGTAAACAGAGGTAAGTTATATATACTATATACACGCTATAAACACGCTATATATACGCCATATATACGGGATATAATTATGGAGTATGTGTAGAACATTGGTGTTGATCAAGTGATAAGGTCACGGAAATGCAGTTTTTTAGGTTTGATACCAAAATTTTAGCCTTTATAACTGGTTTTCATATTTAACCTTAAGGTAACCTTGGTTTTTTTGAATATGACTAATTTTATAAGATTAAAAAGATAGTCATGTATACGTATTTATTTTACATAGCGATTGCCTTATTTGTAGTGCTTTTTTTAGTCCGTTTTTTGTACATTCAGAATGAAAAAGATAAAAAAAAGTTGGAAGAACAGATGAATGAAGATTACAAGAAGATACAGGAAATTGAGGTTAATGATAAAGATATGATCAACTGATTTATTTTGTTTATAGGGGTTTAGTAAAACAAAAGAGAGCTTTAGTGGCTCTCTTTTTGTTTTTTGCGATTATTTCTTTTCTTCTTTTTTTTCACTGTTTAGTGGTGCGCCCACTGCAATTCCGCAAACATGTCCCGGTTGCCCGTGCGGAGGGTTCATGCCCGGTGCTGTTTCTACAACAGGAGCAGGTGTTGCGGCCGGTGGTGGTAGTGAGCCGGGTATTCCGGTAGAATTGTTTGTTGGTGATACCGTGTATGCGTTAGTTGTATTGGCGGTTGTGGCCGGTTTTGTTGGTTTTGAATTTAAAGGTTCGCCCACTGCGATATCACAACGGTGCCCCGGTTGGCCGTGTGGCGGGTTCATGCCTTTGGCTGTTTTTACAGGTGCTGATACAATTTGTGGAGCTGCCTGTATATTTTGTGTTGTTATTGTTTTGTTTCCGGGAGCCGGAGCAGGAGCCGGTTTTGAATTCAACGGAGCGCCAACGGCAATGTCGCAGCGGTGTCCGGGTTGTCCGTGAGCCGGATTTAAAGCTCCCTGTGTCTGTGTGCCTGTGTTTGCGGGTGTTGTCTGGGTTGTTTGGACCGTTGGTTGCGCTGCTGTTTTGGTAGTGGCAGTGGTTTGATTAGCAGTTGGCTGGTTTTGTTCAGCTCTTACTGCGCCTGAACTTTCCTGCGGTTGCAATTCTTCCTTGCAGGAAGTGATTATTAGTGATAAGCCAATGGTGATGTATAAATGTTTGTATTTCATGATTTTTGGGATTGATGTCCAAATATAATGAAATTGTGGCAAAAAAAATCCGGAACAAAGTTCCGGACTATTTATTAGGTTTCACGATGAAAGCATTCGGGTATTTCTTTTTAAGTTCCGACAGTTTTTTTTCGGCTTCAATCCTTGTTTTGAAATTGCCAACCCATACTTTGTAAATGGGAGTATTGAAAACAATGGTGGCATCTGTGTTTTTAAAAGCTTTTCTGAATTCTGTCAGTGTTTTTTTAGCCGGTTCATTTTCGCCTGTGAAAATCTGTATTTTAAAGCGGTCACTCACATTTAAAGAGCTGTTTACCTTTCTTTTTTCGGCAAGGAGCTGTTCGAATCTGGGATCCTGTTTGATTGTTGTTTTGCCTTCCTGGGCATAGCAAAAACCTGAAATCAAAAGGGTTAGAAGTGCTGGTTGGTATTTCTTAAAAAAATCTAAAATTCTCATAATGAATGGTATTTTGTGCAAAAGTAATGGAATACTGTATATGTTGGTAACTGAAACTTATTTAGAATAATTATAAATTAATAATTAAGATATATTTAAGGTTTTGAGAATAGCTCATAAGTCGTATTTTTGTCGGAGTTTTTTAAATGGCAAATTGTATTCGGTATTTATTGTACTGAAAATTCCGTGCCAAATTTAGATGATAATCATTTAATATATGAAAAAGGTGGGAAACCATAAATCGTTTTTTAAAGTAGTAACGTTAAGTCTTTCGTTATTATTATCAGTTTCTTTTAGTTCTTTTGCCCAAGATGCTGCTGCTCCTGCTCCGGATGCTGCTGCAACTGCGGCTCCAGCTGCTGCCGGTAATGCTGTGGCTGGAAAGGCATTGTTTAACACGAACTGTGCAGCTTGTCATAAGTTGGACACGAAGATGACAGGGCCTGCTTTGCGTGGTGTGACAGAGCGTCACGACAGAGCCTGGTTGGGTAAATGGATTAGAGATTCGAAAGGTATGATTGCTTCCGGAGATGCGGATGCGGTTAAAGTATTTGAAGAGTTTAATAAAGTGGCGATGACTGCTTTCCCTCAGTTATCAGATGCTGATATTGATAACATTTTAGCTTATACTGCTGAGCCAAAACCTGAAGCTGAAAAGCCTGCAACTGCTGGTGGAGCTGAAGCGGGGACTGGTGGAGGAATGTCAAACAACATGATCTTAGGATTGTTGGCTGTCATTTTGGTTCTTTTAGTTGGTGTGTTGTTGATGGTAAACAATGCGTTGGGTAAAATTGCCAAAGCTAACGGTGTTGAGGTTCCTGAGAAGAAAATTTCAGTATTGCCTTTGGTAAGAGCTTTTGCTAAAAACCAATTCCTGGTATTGGTATCTACAATTGTAATGTTGTTAGTTGGTGCTTACTTTGCTTACGGTTACTTGATGCAGGTAGGTGTTGATCAGGAGTATGCTCCGATCCAGCCGATCCATTATTCGCATAAAATCCACGCAGGAGATAACGGTATTGATTGTAAATACTGTCACTCTGCAGCACGTGTAAGTAAAAACGCAGGTATTCCTTCATTGAATGTTTGTATGAACTGTCACAAAAATATTTCAGAATTCCAAGGAGATAAAGATTCGACTTATGTTGAGTATACTAAAGAATTCTATACTGCTGAAATCCAAAAATTATACGATGCAGTGGGTTGGGATAAAACAGCTCAAAAATATACAGGTAAAACCAAGCCTGTTAAATGGGTTAGAATCCATAATCTACAGGATTTCGTTTACTTTAACCACTCACAACACGTTTCGGTTGCGGGAATCGAGTGTCAGAAATGTCACGGTCCTGTTGAGACTTTTGAGATCATGAAGCAACATTCTCCGTTAACAATGGGATGGTGTGTGAACTGTCACCGTGAGACGAATGTTAAAGTTGAGGGTAATGCTTACTATGAAAAAATTCACGCAGAACTTTCTAAGAAGTACGGTGTAGACAAATTGACTGCAGCGCAAATGGGAGGTTTAGAGTGTGGTAAGTGTCACTACTAATTATTTATTAAGAAGCTAATATTTATATACAATATGTCATCAAACAAAAAATACTGGAAAAGTGTTGAGGAGCTAAACGAAAATAGCTCTATTGTTGAGACGCTTAGAAATAACGAGTTTGTTGAAGAAATTCCAACTGATGAATTTTTAGGCGATGCTGCCTCGTTAGCATCTTCTAATACAACACGCCGCGATTTTCTTAAGTATGTTGGATTCAGTACTGCGGCGGCTACTTTAGCTGCATGTGAAGGTCCAGTGCATAAGTCAATTCCTTATGTAGTTCAACCGGAAGAAATCATCCCTGGTTTAGCAGATTACTATGCTACATCATTCTCTGATGGTTTTGATTTTGCTAATATTTTAGTAAAAACGCGTGAAGGTCGTCCTATCAAGATTGAAAATAACACAATGGAAGGTGCTAACTTCCATGCAAATGCCCGTGTTCATGCGTCGGTATTGTCTATGTATGACAGTCTTCGTTTGAAAAATACCAAAATTGCAGGTAAAGATGCGTCTTGGGATGAGGCAAATGCAAAAATTAAAGCCAGCGTTGCTGATGCTAAAGCAAAAGGAGGTAAGGTTGTTTTATTGACTAATACGACTGCTTCGCCTTCAACAGACAGATTGATCGGTCAGTTTTTGGCTGCTAATCCGAATGCTAAGCATGTAGTGTATGATGCGGTTTCTTCTTCAGATGCTTTGGATGCATTCCAGGCTGTTTATGGAGAAAGAGCTTTGGCTGAATATGATTTCTCAAAAGCTAATGTAATTGTTTCTGTTGGGGCTGATTTCTTAGGAGACTGGCAGGGTGGTAACTATGATGCAGGTTATGCTCAAGGGCGTATCCCGCATGCAGGGAAGATGTCGCGTCACTTCCAGTTTGAAGCAAATATGACTTTGTCAGGTGCTTCTGCTGATAAGCGTGTGCCGATGAAAGTTTCTGCGCAAAAACAGGCTTTAGCTAAAATTTATAGTATTGTTACCGGAGCTGCGGTATCTGTTGGTAAATTCGACGGTGAGGCAGAAGTGGTAAAAGCGGCTCAGCAATTGAAAGCTGCGGGAAGCAAAGGTGTATTGGTTTCAGGTATTGAAGACAAAAACGTTCAATTAGTGGTGTTGGCAATCAACCGTGCTTTGGCGAGTGAGGCTTTCAATCCGGTTAATGCACGTCAGATCCGTAAAGGAAATGCTGCTGAAGTGAAGCAATTAGTTGCGGATCTTAATGCGGGTACCGTTCACACTTTGATCATGAGTGGTGTGAACCCGGTATATTCATTGCCAAACGGTGAAGAATTCAAAACGGCTTTAAGCAAAGCTAAGTTGTCAGTTTCTTTCTCAATGAAAGAAGATGAGACAGCTTTGGCTTCATCTATAGCGGTGGCAACTCCGCATTATTTAGAATCTTGGGGAGACGTAAGTATTGCTAAAGGGCAGTATGCAGTTACACAGCCAACGATTCGTCCGTTGTTCAATACAGTTCAATTCCAGGATGCATTATTATCTTGGACCGGGAATGTACAATCTTACTATGATTATATCCGTTCTTCTTGGGCTGGAGCTAAATCATGGAACCAATTAGTGCATGACGGTATTGCAGTTGTTGAGGCTGCTGCCGGAGCAGGTGCAGGTGCTGATTTTAACGGTGCTGCAGCTGTGTTGGCTAATACAAAATCTGCCGGAACTGAATTAGTATTGTATACTAAGACGGGTATGGGAGACGGACAACAGGCAAACAACCCTTGGTTGCAAGAGTTTCCGGATCCATTAACAAGAGCTTCTTGGGATAACTATGTTACGGTTGCTAAAGCTGATGCAGATGCATGGGGCTTGGAGAACTGGAATGTGGCTAATGGAGGTTTGAATGGTAGCTTGGTGACTTTGACAGTTGGAACTGCAAAGCTGGAGAATGTTCCGGTAATGATCCAGCCAGGTCAGGCTAAAGGTACTGTTGGTCTTGCAGTAGGTTACGGACGTAAAGCTGCCTTAAAGGAAGAAATGCAAGTAGGTGTTAATGCTTACAAATTATACAACAACTTTGATAATGTACAGGCTGTTACTGTTGCTAAAGCTGACGGAGAGCATGAATTTGCATGTGTTCAGTTACAGAAAACATTAATGGGTCGTGGAGATATTATCAAAGAAACTTCATTGGAAATTTTCAATACTAAAGATGCTGCGGAATGGAATATCGTACCGGTTGTATCTTTAGACCACAAAGAAGTGCCTGCTAAGTCTGTTGACTTATGGGAGTCTTTCGACCGTACTATCGGTCACCACTTCAACTTATCTATCGACTTAAATGCTTGTACCGGATGTGGAGCGTGTGTTATCGCGTGTCATGCTGAGAACAACGTACCTGTAGTTGGTAAATCAGAAGTAAGAAGAAGCCGTGATATGCATTGGTTGCGTATCGACAGATACTACTCTTCTGAAACTACTTTCGTAGGTGATGGTGAAGTGAAAGCGAAGAGCGACGGATTAATGGAATCTATCTCTACTTTAAGAGCTATGGAGGATCCATCAGAAAATCCACAAGTTGCTTTCCAACCGGTAATGTGTCAGCACTGTAATCACGCACCTTGTGAAACTGTATGTCCGGTTGCGGCTACATCACACGGTCGTCAGGGACAAAACCACATGGCTTACAACCGTTGTGTGGGTACCCGTTACTGTGCAAACAACTGTCCGTATAAAGTACGTCGTTTCAACTGGTTCTTATACAACAACAACGATGAGTTCAATTATCACATGAATGATGATTTAGGCCGTATGGTATTAAATCCGGATGTGAATGCACGTTCTCGCGGGGTTATGGAGAAATGTTCATTGTGTATCCAAATGACACAGGCTACCATACTTAAAGCTAAAAACGAAGGCCGTGTAATTAAGGACGGTGAGTTCCAGACTGCATGTTCTAATGCATGTACTTCGGGTGCTATGGTATTCGGTGATGTGAATGATAAAGAGTCTAAAGTTGCTGCATTGGCAGAAGATAAGAGAGCTTATCATTTATTAGAGCACATTGGAACTAAGCCAAATGTTGTATACCACGTAAAAGTTAGAAATTAATATTAATAAGAAATAAGATAAAGGATTATGTCGTCTCATTACGAAGCACCTATCAGAAAACCTTTAGTACTTGGAAGTAAGAGCTACCACGATGTAACAGTGGATGTGGCCTTTCCGGTAGAAGGAAAAGCTAATAAACAATGGTGGACAGTATTTTATATTGCATTAGCTGCCTTTTTATGGGGTATGAGCTGTATGTTGTATACAATTACCGAAGGTATTGGAACATGGGGATTAAATAAAACAGTTGGTTGGGCGTGGGATATCACGAACTTCGTATGGTGGGTTGGTATCGGTCACGCCGGTACGCTTATCTCGGCTGTATTATTGTTATTCCGTCAAAAATGGAGAATGGCTATTAACCGTTCTGCGGAAGCGATGACTATCTTCTCGGTAGTTCAGGCAGGTTTATTCCCGATCATCCACATGGGTCGTCCATGGTTAGGATACTGGGTATTGCCGATTCCAAACCAATTCGGTTCATTATGGGTTAACTTTAACTCTCCGTTACTTTGGGACGTATTCGCGATCTCTACGTATTTATCAGTATCATTAGTATTCTGGTGGACTGGTTTATTACCTGACTTCGCTATGCTACGTGACAGAGCGGTAACTCCTTTCACAAAAAGAATTTATTCTATCCTTTCTTTCGGATGGACAGGTAGAGCAAAAGACTGGCAACGTTTTGAAGAGGTGTCTCTTGTATTGGCAGGTTTAGCGACACCGCTTGTACTTTCTGTACACACGATCGTATCCTTTGACTTCGCAACTTCGGTTATTCCGGGATGGCATACTACCATTCTTCCTCCGTACTTCGTTGCAGGAGCTATCTTCTCAGGATTTGCGATGGTAAATACTTTGCTTATCATTATGAGAAAAGTATGTAACCTTGAAGATTATATTACAATCCAGCACATCGAATTAATGAACATTGTAATCATGATTACAGGTTCAATCGTAGGATGTGCTTATATCACTGAGCTTTTCGTGGCTTGGTATTCTGGAGTAGAGTATGAGCAATATGCATTCTTGAACAGGGCAACCGGTCCTTACTGGTGGTCTTACTGGGCGATGATGACATGTAACGTGTTCTCTCCACAGTTCATGTGGTTCAAAAAATTAAGAACCAGCATCATGTTCTCTTTCATTATTTCGATTGTTGTAAACATTGGAATGTGGTTTGAGCGTTTCGTAATCATCGTTACATCATTACACCGTGATTACTTACCGTCATCTTGGACGATGTTCTCACCTACATTTGTTGATATCGGTATCTTCGTTGGTACTATTGGATTCTTCTTCGTATTATTCTTATTGTATTCAAGAACTTTCCCTGTTATTGCACAGGCAGAGGTTAAAACAATCTTGAAAACTTCAGGGGATAATTACAAAGCAGAGAGAGAAAAAGCAGGTCATAATCACGATAATCACTAATAAGTCATGAGTCATAAAGTAATACATGCACTATATACTGATGATGATGTTTTAATGGATGCGGTAAAGCAAACACGCAAAGCACATCACCATATTGAAGAGGTTTATACTCCATTCCCTGTTCACGGATTAGATAAAGCAATGGGGTTAGCACCAACAAGAATTGCGATTTGTGCTTTCTTATACGGTCTTACAGGTTTATCATTCGCAACATGGTTATTGAATAATATCATGATTAGTGACTGGCCACAGGATATTGGTGGTAAACCAAGTTTCAGTTACATTCAGAATATGCCGGCTTTTGTACCGGTAATGTTTGAGGAGACTGTATTCTTCGCGGCACACTTAATGGTAATTACTTTCTATATGAGAAGTAAGTTATGGCCATTCAAGGAAGCTGAAAATCCAGATGTACGTACAACAGATGATCACTTTTTAATGGAGATCGCTGTCAATAATAATGAAGACGAATTAACTTCTTTCCTTAAAGGCACTGGTGCTGTTGAAGTTAAAGTTGTTGAAAAGCATTAATAAGATTATGAGAAGAGTAGTATATTCATTAACAGCTTTAATGGGGTTAGCTTCATTAATGGTTTCATGTAAAAGTGATAAGAAGCCTAACTATCAGTTCTTCCCGAACATGTATGAGTCGGTTGCTTATGAAACTTATTCAGAGTCTAATGCTTTCAAAAACGGAAAAGAAGGACAGTTGCCTGCGCAAGGGTCAATCAAAAGAGGTTTTGAAGTTTATGATTTACCCAATACACCTGCCGGATATGAGGCTTCAAAAGGGATGTCATCCCCACTTGATTCTTCTGCAGTAAATCTTGAAAAAGGTAAAGATTTATTCAATATCTACTGTATTTCATGTCACGGTGAAAAAGGAGACGGAAAAGGTAAATTAGTACAAAGAGAGAAATTCTTAGGAGTACCGAGCTACAAAGACAGAGCAGTCACTGTGGGAAGTGTTTTCCATGTTGAAACTTACGGTCTGAATGCAATGGGATCCCATGCTAACCAATTGTCTAAGAAAGAAAGATGGCAAGTGGCAGAATATGTGATGAAGCTTAAGTCTGAATTATAATTGTAAAACACACGATATATAAGTTATGTATACATTATCAAGCAAAATAAAAAACCTTTCAATTATCCTTATGGTTTTAGGACTATTGGGTATTGGGTATGGTTTTTTCAGTGCACCGAAGAATACTGAAGATGTAGAAAAAATATTAGCTGCTGATGCACATGGCGCACATCATGGTGCTACTGCAGGTCATGAAGCTGCTCCGGCTGCAGGTCATGGTAAAGCTACTGAAGCCCATGCTGAGGCAAAAGAAGCACACGTTGAAGCAGAACACAAAATTGAAGCAGCATTAAAAACTGAAGCCGCTCATGATTCAGCTGTTGCTGAAGTGGCTCATGTAGCAGATTCGTCTGTTGCAGATTCGTCTGTTGCACATGCGGAAACTCCTGCTGCTCCTGCACATGCAGAAGAAGCACATGCTGAAAAAGGGCATGAGGCTGCTAAGCATGAAGCTCACGGTGATGAGCATGCAGAACATGTTGAGCATGTATTCCACCAATTACAAAACAAACCATGGGCAGCATTATATGTTGGTGCTTTGTTTATATTCCTTATTTCATTAGGAGTGTTGGCGTTCTATGCAATCCAATGGGCTGCACAGGCAGGTTGGTCTCCGGCTCTATTCAGAGTAATGGAAGCGATTACTGCTTACTTGGTTCCCGGAGGTATTGTGGTTTTTGTAATTCTGGTTTTAGCAGGAGTGCATGTTAACCATTTATTTATCTGGATGGATCCGGCAGTTGTAGCTGAAGATCATTTAATTCAAGGTAAATCTGGTTATTTAAATGTGCCATTCTTCTTGATCAGAGCTGCAATTTATTTAGGAGGTTGGATTTTCTACCGTTCTTATACACGTAAAAACTCTATCGCTTTAGATGAAACAGGAGATTTGTCTTTGTACAAAAAGAACTTTAAGGCTTCAGCAGGATTCTTAGCATTCTTCCTTGTGTCTGAGTCTATGATGGCTTGGGACTGGGTAATGTCAGTTGATCCACACTGGTTCAGTACATTATTCGGATGGTATGTATTTGCAAGTTTCTTTGTAAGTGGTATCACTGTAATTGCTTTGATCACTTTACATTTAAAATCTAACGGGTATTTGGAGTTCATCAATAACAGTCACTTCCATGACTTGGCAAAATTCATGTTTGGTATTTCAGTTTTCTGGACATACTTATGGTTCTCTCAATTCATGTTGATGTGGTACGCTAATATCCCGGAAGAGGTTACATATTTTAAATTCAGAATTGAGCATTATAACCTGCCTTTCTTCGGAATGGTGGTTATGAACTTCCTTTTCCCTGTATTGATTTTGATCAACACTGATTTCAAACGTGTTCCTTGGATTATCACTATGGCTGGTTTGATCATTTTATCAGGTCACTATTTAGATTTCCACAATATGATTTTCCCTGCTACTGTTGGTGAAAATTGGTTTATTGGTGCTGCTGAAATTGGTTCAGTTGCATTCTTTGCAGGATTGTTCTTATTTGTTGTATTCAACGCTTTATCTAAAGCTCCATTATTAGCAAAAGGGAATCCACTTATTGAAGAAAGTAAGCATTTCCATTATTAATATTTAAACAAGAAAACAGATGACAGGTTTGTTGGTTATTATAGTTTTAGTCTTATTATCAATTGCTATCTGGCAAATGACTAAAATTTTCGACTTAACTCAGGTAGGCGTATCAAAAGACGATTCGCAAATTGCTACCGACAATGATAATAATGTACAAGGATATTTAATGTTCGGTTTTCTTGCATTCCTTTATATCTTCACGATATTCGGATTGTTTAAATGGGGACACTTAGTTTTGGGTACACCGGCTTCTGAGCATGGATCTGATTATGACAACTTGATGTATATCTCTTTTGGTATTATCTTTTTTGTACAGGCAATCACTCAGTTGTTGTTACACTATTTCGCTTTCAAATACAGAGGTGAGAAAGATAAAAAAGCATTATATTATGCTGACAATGATAAATTAGAGTTTATCTGGACAATTATCCCGGTAATCGTATTGGCAGGTTTGATCCTTTACGGATTGTACACTTGGACAAATATTATGTTTGTTGATGAAGACGAAGAGGTAATCGTAGTTGAATTATATGCGAAACAATTTAGCTGGGAAGCGCGTTATGCCGGAAAAGACAATGTACTTGGAAAAGCAAACGTACGTTTGATCGAAGGTGTTAACACTATGGGTGTTGATGTTAATGATCCAAATGCACAGGATGATATTGCTGTAACTGAATTGCACATTCCTAAGGGTAAAAAAGTATTGTTTAAATTACGTTCACAGGATATTTTGCACTCGGCTTATATGCCACACTTCAGAGCACAGATGAACTGTGTTCCGGGTATGGTGACGCAATTTGCTTTTACTCCAACGTTGACAACTGATGAAATGCGTCAGGATCCTGCAATTGTTGAAAAAGTGCATAATATTAACAAAATCCGTTCTGCAAACAGTGCTAAACTTGTTGCTGAAGGAAAATCTCCACTTGAGCCTTATACTTTTGACTACTTATTGTTATGTAACAAAATTTGTGGTGCATCACACTACAACATGCAGATGAAGATAGTTGTTGATACACCAGAGGATTTCAAGAGCTGGATTAAAGACAAAGGAACTATTGTTAAAGCTGTTAACGATGATAAAGCTGCAAAAGCAGCTGAAAACACACCGGCACCAGCGGCGGCTCCTGCACAAGCAGCTGCTAAAGTTGCAGATTCAACAGTTGTTGCAACAGCAGAGGACAAAGAAGCAGTAAACAAATAATTAAATTTTAAATAAGATATATAATATGGGAGCAGCAGCACACGACCACGATCACGCACACGATCACGATCACGCACATCACCATAAAGATACATTCATCACGAAATACATTTTTAGTATTGACCATAAAATGATTGCTAAGCAGTACCTTATTACAGGTATTATCATGGGAATCGTTGGGGTTGTGATGTCATTATTATTCAGAATGCAGATCGCTTGGCCTGAGCAGTCTTTTGGAATTTTCAAATTCTTATTAGGCGAGAAAATGGCTCCGGGAGGTGTAATGCGTAATGATATATACCTGGCATTGGTTACGATACACGGTACTATCATGGTATTCTTTGTATTGACTGCAGGTTTGAGCGGAACGTTCAGTAACTTGTTAATTCCATTGCAGATTGGTGCACGCGATATGGCATCCGGATTTATGAATATGATTTCATACTGGTTGTTCTTCCTTTCTTCAGTTGTAATGATTTGTTCATTATTTGTTGAGTCAGGACCGGCTTCTGCAGGTTGGACAATTTATCCTCCATTATCGGCTTTACCACAGGCAATCCCAGGATCAGGTACAGGTATGACTTTATGGTTGGTATCTATGGCTATTTTCATTGCATCTTCATTAATGGGATCATTGAACTACGTTGTAACTGTTATCAACTTAAGAACTAAAGGTATGTCAATGACAAGATTGCCACTTACTGTTTGGGCATTCTTCATTACAGCTGTAATCGGTATTGTATCGTTCCCGGTATTATTATCTGCAGCATTGTTGTTGATCATGGACAGAAGTTTTGGTACTTCATTCTTCTTGTCGGATATCTTTATCTCTGGTGAGGTGTTACATTACCAAGGAGGTTCTCCGGTATTGTTCGAGCACTTATTCTGGTTCTTAGGTCACCCTGAGGTATACATTGTATTATTACCGGCATTAGGTATTACTTCTGAGATTATTGCTACGAATTCTCGTAAGCCAATCTTTGGATACCGTGCGATGATTGCTTCGATCTTAGCTATTGCTTTCTTATCGACAATTGTATGGGGTCACCACATGTTCTTGTCAGGTATGAACCCATTCTTAGGATCGGTATTTACATTTACGACTTTATTGATTGCGATTCCTTCAGCGGTAAAAGCATTCAACTATATTACAACATTATGGAAAGGTAACTTACAGTTAAATCCTGCGATGTTGTTCTCTATCGGATTGGTATCAACATTCATCTCAGGTGGTTTGACAGGTATCATTTTAGGGGACAGTACATTGGATATTAACGTTCACGATACATATTTCGTAGTGGCTCACTTCCACTTGGTAATGGGTATCTCTGCTTTATATGGATTCTTTGCCGGTGTGTATCACTGGTTTCCAAGAATGTTCGGTAGAATGATGAACAAGACTTTAGGTTATATCCACTTCTGGGTAACAGCAGTATGTGCTTACGGAGTATTCTATCCAATGCACTTCATCGGTATGGCTGGTTTACCACGTCGTTACTATACGAACTCTAACTTCCCGTTGTTTGATGATTTAGCAGATGTTAACGTATTGATTACTACTTTTGCTTTAGTGGGAGCAGCTTTCCAATTGGTGTTTATGTGGAACTTCTTCTACAGCATCTTCAAAGGGCCAAAAGCAGTACAAAACCCTTGGAAATCGAATACTTTGGAATGGACAGCTCCTGTTGAACATATCCACGGAAACTGGCCTGGTGAATTACCGACAGTACACAGATGGCCATATGACTACAGTAAGCCTGGTCATGATGATGATTTCGTTCCGCAAACTGTTCCTATGAAGGAAGGTGAAGAGGAATTACATCACTCTTAATATACAAGTTCAAAGAGCCTTTCGAAAGAAAGGCTTTTTTATTACCTTTAGCCAAACAAATTTTATGAAGAAGGTATTCTTATTATTTACTTTTCTGTTTCCTGTATTACTATACTCCCAGACCGTGCCCGATTTTGAGGCGATAGACTCGCTTTACAGGGAAGACCAGTTCTATTTGGGATTGACGTATAATGTTTTAAACAACAAACCACAGGCGGCGTCCCAGAATTCCTTTTCAACAGGTATTAGTTTTGGATTCCTGAGGGATTTTCCGGTCAATAAGAAACGCACGGTGGCCATTGCTCCGGGTTTGGGTTTTTCTTTTAATAATTATAAAGACAATATTGTAATCAAAGAAGCAAACGGAACTATTTCCTATTCTACTTTGCCTACGACTGATTTTGATAAAAACAAGTTGGCCCTTTACTTTGTCGATGTTCCCATTGAGTTCCGGTGGCGTACATCGACGTATGAATCCCATAAGTTCTGGAGGATTTATACCGGAGTCAAGATGAGTTATTTATTGGCCAGTAAGTCAAAGTTTGTTTCTTCAACAGAGAGTTTTAAGGTCAGTAACAACCCGGACATTAATAAGTTTCATTATGGTGCTTATGTGAGTGTGGGTTACAACACCTTCAATATGTATGCGTATTATGGTTTGAATGATATTTTCAGGAACGGTACACTTAATGACAAGCCATTAAATCTGAATACCATTAACATCGGGCTGATGTTTTACATGCTATAACCAAAATAGCAGCAACAGTAACTGGGGGAGTGCGCCTATCGTATATCCCAGTGTGAGTTCGAAAACTGTATGGGCTTTCATGTATAAACGTGAGGAAGCGACCAATCCGTTGATCAATAGCAAAGCCGCCATCAATATGGGGAACTTAAACTGAAAGTGGAGGCTGCAGGCCATGCAGAAAACCGTCAGTGAAGAGATGCCCAGCATGTGCAGGCTTGCTTTCTTTTTGAAGAGAGCCAGAATGAGTGCCAGGAATGTACTGATGATACTTCCTAGGTAGAAGAAGAACAATTCGGGTAAAACATCTATCGTAATACTTTTGAAGATCAGTGAACTTAAAAGGAGTGACTGCAGGAAAAGCGGAATCTTGCGTTGTTCCACTTTGGTCACCATAATCGAATCAATTTTCTGTAAGGAAACCAAGAGATAAAAAGCCGCTATGGGAATAAAAACCGTAATGATGAGTATCTGTAGCAGATAGGTATAGATGGTTTCGTAGTTGAAATATCCCTGAGTTGACTTAAAATAGAACAGGGCGCCCATCACCGAAATGAAAATGGGATGGAAGGCGTATGAGAAGAATGGTAATATCTTTTTCAATTTCGTTTTTGATGTTTGACCAAAGTTACAAAGTTTTTTGATGTTGTGCCTTTTATAGTTTATTGTTTGTGGTTAGTTGTTTTTAGTTGGTGGTTTATTGTAGTTTGTTTTGGGTTTATAGTTTATGGTTTGTTGTTTGTGAGGGTGTGTCTTTGGTTGAGTATGATTCTCCGGTAGGCAAGGTAGTCTTTTTTGTTTCTTTTTTCTTACTTGTGTCATACTCTTTGGTATGTTAATTGTTAGTTATCAGTGGTGTAATTATGCTATAACAGTGCTACAACCGTGCTAGAACTGTGCTAGAACCAACAAGTAGTAAACAATTAAAGAGAATTTGTATATGGGAAAATTAAAAGGGATATTGAAGATTACAGGAGAATATGACGGGCTTTTGTTTTATGAACTGAATGGTCAAATTGTGGTGCGGAAAAAAACTGGTTTTGAGGGTAAAGGCATTAAAACTAAAGCGAATTATGTGCGCACCAGAGAAAATGCGAGTGAATTCGGTAGGGTATCAGTAATTGGGAAACGTTTGCGCATGGAACTTTATCCTTTTTTGAAAAAGATCCACACACCATATTTGCATAATTATGTACTTAAGCAGTTTTTAGAAATCATGCGTTGTGATATCTTGTCTGAAAGAGGGAAGCGGACTGTCACGATGGGGTTGCAAACCGAAGAAGGAAGGAAATTGCTTCAGGGATTTGAGTTCAATAAGAACGTTCCGTTGAGTTCGGTAGTTGTAAGTAAGTTTGAGGTGTTGGCCGAAGAAGGGCAATTGGTGTTTCCGGATTTGAAGAAGGGAGATATCCGTTTTCCGGAGTATGGCAGCCATATTGCTTTGGAGTTGGTTGTTCTTTGGTTTGATGCCGAAACAGAAATGTTCAGTCTTGTGAAGGGTGAGCGGGTGGTGTTACCGAAACCCGGATTTGAACCTGAAGTTTCACTTGCCGTTGACATGAATCAAGGTTCAGGATTGTCAATAGTGTTATTGTTTGCTGAATTTTTACAGGAAGTGAATGAGGAGTTGTTGGGATTGGAAGGTTGTAGTTTGACGGTTGTAGGCACGGATTAGAAATCCGCGCCATCTGATTAGAAATGGGCGCCATCTGATGGAAAATTATTAATTTATTGTTTTCAATTTAATACTGCCGGAGCATGGGTGTGGGAATTTTCCTCTCTTCTGTTATAGGTACGTCGTTGAATACCAATATCTAAAAAAAATGTTTGGATTTTGCTTTTTGAAAAGAGTTGAGAACGGTTTGGTTGTAGTACTTTTGCACCCTTTTTTACCCAAATAGAATGAAAAAATTACTACTATTATTATTAGGTCTCAACCTAATAAACTGTTATTCTCAACGGAGAATAACATTCAATTATGATGCAGCCGGTAATCAGGAAAAAAGATTAGTCTGTCTTTGTGCAGCAAAAACGGCCAATGATTCCATTTATAAGGATTTAGAAGAATTAACCGAGAACGATTTGGTTAAAGAGGATGAACAGGTAAGTTATTATCCGAATCCCGTATTGGAAGAACTTTATGTGAAATGGTCAAACACGGAAAATTCCCGTCTTGTAGCCATTGACCTCTACACTTTGAACGGACAATTGCTCAAGCATTACACTAATTTGAAAAATCAGGAAACAGCTAAAGTTGCTTTTTACAATTTACCGGACGGTTACTACAATGTAGTGTTGTTGTACAGTAACGATGAACGTAAAACCTTAAAAATTGTAAAGCAGAAATAATGAAAGAGATGAGAATAAGAATTGCGTTGCTTTTTGTTTTATTTAGTGTTGTAACATTGCATTCCCAGAATAAGTTGTCCGGGCAGAGTCAGAG
Organism: Flavobacterium amniphilum; assembly: GCF_023634845.1. GTDB lineage: Bacteria > Bacteroidota > Bacteroidia > Flavobacteriales > Flavobacteriaceae > Flavobacterium > Flavobacterium amniphilum. The sequence goes on from NZ_JAMLJL010000011.1 coordinate 32,304, forward strand.
TTTAGTTGTTGACCCGATAGATCCTGAATTATCCCAGGAAGTTGGATATACCAAAGGAGAATTATCGGTTAGCGGATCGGGAGGAGCCACTTATCATGTGCCGATTTCCCTTCCGTTAGGAATAAAGGGGGTTGAGCCCAAAATTGGTTTGTCTTATAACAGTCAGGGAGGAGTTGGGATAGCCGGATATGGATGGAATATTTCCGGTTTGTCAGCTATTACGCGTATTCCTGCCACAAAGTTTCATGATGGTTTTAATGATCCAGTGGATTTTGACAACAATGACCGTTTTGCTTTTGACGGACAGCGACTGATTTTAAAAAGCGGAACGTACGGTCAAGCGGGTTCCACGTATCAGACTGAAAACTTTTCCACGGCAGTGGTAACATTGACAACTGCGACCACGACATCCCAATATTCAGAAGGAGGAACTCAATATACCATTGTAAGAAGAGCCGTTTTTAAAGTGGAATATCCTGATGGATCTGTGGCTTATTACGGTAAAACAGATGACTCCAGCACTGATTTTGTTGCTTCTATAACCTCTTGGGAGAATCCCCAGGCGATAAAAATAAATTATACGTACACCAAGACGAATAACTTTTTATATATCAACTCGATAAAGTACGGTTCGATGGGGGCTGCTGCGCAAATTAATGACGTGCAGTTTACTTATAAAACAAGAAGCCGAATTGAAGAAACGTATTCAGACGGTATCCTTATACAGAATGATAAGATCCTGAGCCAGATAAAAGTAGTTGGAAATGCGTTGACTTACAGGACTTATAGTTTAGATCATGATGTGGCCATAGGTTATCAGCGATTGATACAAGTGATAGAAAAGAATGCTGCAGGAGCATCTGTTAATCCCATTAGGTTTACCTATGTGCAGAATGACACCGGTGAGAAAATTGAATTCACATCGACATCAGATTTGGCACCTGGATATGAGTATCCGCAAGGACAGTTTCCTTCATCGATAACTGGAGACTTCAACGGTGACGGTATTACTGATTTGATCAGATTGTATAAGAACAATAGCGATTACAGCATTGCGATTAGCCCTGATGAAGGGACACCTTATTCTGCCATCAACCGAAAACTTCCTGCTAAGTATGCATTTGCGACTAATTGGATTAAGCAGGATGTTTCGGGGAATTATAAAATGATGGAAAAGCAGGCTTGGGGTATGATTTACCGTCAGTTGAATACGACCAGAAATGCTTATGATGTTTTCTTCAAAGTGTTTACTTATGAGTCTGCTTCCAATCCTGAAAAACTGGAAATGACCAAGATTTTTGAACTTCCGTTCTATGATAGATATGAAAAAGATAGGACTAGTAATGAATTCATTTGGTCATATGAAAAAACGATTGACTATTTTCCGGGAGATTTTAACGGTGACAATATCTCTGATATTTTGATGGTGGAACGCGAAGGAATTAATAAAAAGGTTTATCTGGTTAATCTGGATCCAAGAATCACCAGTAATTATATTCAGGATTTGGGCTATCTTTCTGTTTGTGACCGTAAAGCCGGTTTTGAGGACACTGAATTGGGTTGTAGTTTGAGAGCTGATGATATTGACGGGGACGGTAAAACCGATTTGATTCTTTTCAGAGGATCTCCCGGGAATATGATTGAGGTGCATACGGTTGGTCCCAACAATACACTTGTGAATAAAATCTTGTATCCGTATACCATGGCCTCCACCATCGGTCAGGTTAACTATCTTAACGGAGAATTGAAAAATCCGATTATTATGGGTGATTACAATGGTGACAATAAGCAGGACGTTTTGCTTCCGGGAGAACAGCGATCGGTATTGTTTTTTACAGGCCGTGGATTTGTCCAGGAAAGTCTGCCTTCAACGATTCCGTCTTTTCCTAATTTTGGAAACCTGATGTCTATGGATTACAACAGTGACGGGAAATCGGATTTGTTTACGTATCAGGGTTCAGCAGAATTCAAGTTGTTTAAAAGAACAGGAAAAAGTATTTGGACTACTTATGCCAAACAGTTTACCGGCACGACTAATCCCATAAAAAATAATTTAACAGGTGATCAAGCGGGTGTAATGTTTGTGAGACCCAATAAATCAAACCAATATACTAACCAATTGGCAATATCCGGATATATGGGGCTTTCCTATTTCAGTCTGGATAATTTAATGGATAACCAAAAGCTTCTGAAAAGTGTTATTTCAGGGCTTGGTAAAATGGAAACCATCACCTATTCACCATTGACAGAGTGGGATGGTGTGTATGTGAAAGCTTTGCAAGTTGAGAATTACCCTAATACGGATTTAGGTTCTTTATCGTCATTCAAAGTTGTTTCGAAGATTGATATGAATGAAGCAGGCAAGTTTGTGGCACAGGACTACAAATATTATGGTGCAACCAGTAACCAGGAAGGATTAGGCTTTTTGGGATTCCGGGCACAGCTAAGAACCAATTGGTATAATACCCCTTCACAAATCATTTCCCATATATCACGATTTGATGTTGGTAAACGAGGTGCTTTGGCTGAAAGTTTTTCTGTTTTGGGTCAGGTTTCACCCGATTACGTATTGAATGCAGGAAGTGCTTTTATCAGCAGAAGCCAAATGGTTTATAATAATGAAGACAGTATTTATGAAAATCCGCTATTAGTCAGTAAAGTATTCAAGTTAAGAACCACTTCGGTTAAGGAAACTAATGGTCTGGAAGGAACAAGTGCTGAAACCACTTATGTTTATAATGATAATAATAATCCAACTCAAATAAGTATTACCTCTAAAAAAGGGACTACTATTGAGAAAACAGCAACCGAAAGTTATGGGTATATGCCAGCAAGCAGTTTGCCTTACCTGATTGACAGACCTCTTAAAAAAACAAGCTCGGCTACAGTTTATCCCAGCACGGATACGACGAGTAAAGAGGAAAATTACGTTTATAGCGGTAATTTACTGATGGAGGTTAAGAGAAAAGGGCATAATACTGTTGAAATTGCAGAGAAAAATGTATATGATGCTTTTGGAAATGTTATCCAAAAAACATTGACAGCTCCGGGTTTGACCCCAAGAGTAGTTAAGTCTGAATTTGATGCTTCCGGGCGATTTATGACTAAAAAGACGGATGCCGAAGGTATGATTATTAATTATACGTATGATACTGCCAAAGGATTGTTGTTAACAGAATCTTTTCCTTCGATTTCGACGACTACACTTAAAAAGACCTATACGTATGATGGTTGGGGTAAAGTAACCTCGTTGAAAAATTACTACGGGAAAACAGATACTTATAATTACTCTCTTACTATAGATGGAGAGGTTGTTAACGAGACGACGGGTGCTGACGGAAGTGGTTCGAGAGTTTATTTTGATACAGCCGGCAGGGAAATCAGAAAAGAGGTCAAAAACCTTAATGGTGATTGGTCAATTGTTGAGACCAAGTATGATATTTATGACAGGGTTATCTGGAAAAGTCAGCCGCATAATGGTTTTGCAAGTGTTTGGAATGAAATGGAGTATGATGAATACGGAAGAATGACCAAAGTTACCGCTTTAAAATCAGGTAGTTCGCCAGGGAAGGTAACAACACATACTTATTCCGGTTCTACGGTTACTGAGAATGATGGTATAAAGTCGAAAATTACGACTAAGAACTCATTGGGACAACCGATTATAGTAACAGAAACCCCAGGGGGAACGATTACTTATGAGTATTTTGCGACAGGAGGTTTAAAAGCTACCAATTTCAGTGGTGCAACCATTTCCATTTTAGAAGACGGATGGGGACGTAAAATTGAGATGGATGACCCATCAGCAGGTAAGCGGAAGTATGAGTACAACCATTTTGGTGAATTAACCAGAGAAGAAAATGCCGGGAAATGGGAAATTAAACATGATTTGAATGATGTAGGGAAGCCTCTATTTAAAACCATAAAAGATTTGACAACCAGTATTGTTAAATCAAAAGAGACTTATACCTATAATGTGACAACCAAACTATTAGAAAATGTAAGGTTTGATGATTATGCCAACAGTACTTTTACTTTGAATAGTTTTACGTATGACAATTATTATAATGTTTTGACTTCTACTGAGGAATTGAATGCCAAGGCTAAGTTTGTGAAGACGATTAGTTATGACGGTTTTGGTAGACCTTATACTGAAACTAATTTCGCTGAGAATAAAGCGGATGGTAAAACCTCTTCAAGAACGGTTACAAATGCATACAAAAACGGATATAAATGGCAGGTTATAGACAACAGTTCGTCCACTGTTCCGATTTGGGAAGCGACTGCGGTAAATGCTGAAGGATCAATTATGACAGCCAATCTTGGAAATGGTGTTGCCATAACCAATACGTATGATATCTACGGCTTTGTTACCGAGAATAAACATGAGAAAGGTAATGTTAACATCATGACATTAAACAATGCCTTTGATCCTGTTACCGGAAATTTAAAAACCCGCAGTACTAATTTATTTGGCAGTTGGAATGAAACATTGGGTTATGATGCTGCCGACAGATTGACTACCTATAAAGATGCGACCGGTGTTCAGACACAAACCTATAATGCCAACGGTACCATTGCCAAAAACAATATTGGGGATTTTGCTTATAACGTTTCTGGGAGACCTTATCAGGTATCGTCAGTTACTCCTGTGGATCAATCGCAAACTTCTCCCATTTTAAATTATTACGAGCAGGCCACACAGGATGTTACCTATAATGCTTTTAAGAGTCCTTTGACGGTTAAAGTGGCCAATAAAGAAAATATTGATTTTGACTATAATTTGAACAATGGACGATCTGTGATGTATTATGGTAGTTTGGATGTCAATAAAGCAGACCGTCTTTACCGTAAGTATTATTCTGCAGACGGTAGTATGGAAATTAAAATCAAAACAGGTTCCTCTTCAACTGTAGAATTTATAACGTATATAGCAGGAGATGCTTATTCGGCTCCAGCGGTTTTGATAAGTAACGGAACAACACCAAAAATGCATTACCTGCACCGTGATTATCAGGGTACGATAGTGGCTATTACAGATGATTTAGGAACTGTTGTAGAAAAACGACTATTTGATGTATGGGGAAAATTGATACAATATCAAAGGGGAGCAGTGACTACTATTCCAATTGCGACAGGAACAATGTTGCTGGATAGGGGGTATACCGGTCACGAACATTTATTGGGTGTGGATTTGATCAATATGAACGGGCGTGTTTACGACCATAACTTTCATCGTTTCCTACAGCCGGATAATGATATTCAACAGCCTTATAATACACAAAATTACAACCGCTATGCGTATGTAATGAATAATCCTGCTAAATTTACAGATCCGAGCGGGGAGAATTTTTTAGCAATGTTTGCGGGGTTTGTGTTTTCCATGTATGTACACGGTGCACAGGCTACGGGTGATCCCAATCCAATTAACTGGAATGCCGGGGAGTATGTAAATGCGGCTTTAAGTGCTGGAGCGCCTATTATTTCATCGGTAGCGACTGATTATTCCAACAGGATGATTGAAAAAAGCTGGAATAGTAACAAAAATCAGGGGAATCATGCCATGCAGGCTAATAAACCGGATTTAGTTAAAAATACTATTGAGCTTCATGATTATGTTGATAATGGTAATGATGTTTTAACAGGTTATGGTGGTGGTATCCAATCGCAATCAAATGATGAAGAAGGGATTACTGGACCTAGGGATTGGGATGTTGAAATAACTATGGATATTCCGCAAGTTGACCAAAAGAAAGATTTCGATTGTACACATGCTTGTAAATTGTCAATTGATTTAAAGTTTGGATATACCAATCAGGATGAAATAAATAAATTTTGGTTTGAACGGGTGGAAAAAGACAATGGGTTAAAAAGTAGCTTTCTTATGCCAAATTATAATAAAGCGGGTTATAATGTAATTCAATATGGGAACTCTGTCAATACCCATTTTTTTGATGTAAAAGGGACTTTGACATTTATGAAGAACCAAATGCTAAATGGAAGGGTAGTGCAGTTGGGATGGAGACCTCCCGTATTAACTAATCCTAATTCGATGGGACATGCCAGTTTAGTAAGAACGCTTCGTTATATGAATGATTTTTCACAATTCGAAATGGTGATTATGAATCCTTCACGTGGAGGTGATCAGGTTCTTACAGGGTTTTCAAAAGTTTATAGTATTATAAGTATATGGGGAAAATAGTCAGAATTTTATTGCTGTTGGTTTCTTTACCAATGTTGTCACAGGTTAAATCTAAAAGGATTGTGGTTGATACGATTGCATTTTCAATTGATTATCGTAAATATCAGAAAGTTGGATTGGACAGTGTTAGAAGTATTTACCATAATCAGGAAAAAAGAATTAAGGCAGGAGGATTTGTCAATCAGTATGATGCCATATCAAGATTGTTTGAATTGAAGGATATCCAATGCGTTTCAATTCCGACTTTTAAACTTAAAAAGGGAGATCAACCCTTTGGTTTGAAGAGTTGTATTGAGGACTATATTGATTTTAATCAGGATTTTAGATTCCAGCAAGTTTTTCTATATAAAGACGATGTGGCGATAAACTATGTGCAAATACCGGATTTTAAGTTTGAATTATCCAGAATTCATCAAGGAAGAGTTCCTTATGTTTTTAATAAAAAAGATTATGAAAATAATGTCTTGCAGTCTTTTATAGATGCAAAAAACGCTCTTGCAATTAAAAAGATAAATGCCAGGCTGAAAAGTAGTCCTGAAAATACCTTTTTTACCATTTTTGGTTTGAATGGTTTGCTTTTTGAAATTGACAAACAGACTGGTCTGCTCTATGTGAGTATTACAGGCCCAGGATCAAGTAGGGATAAAGAATTGGCTAATGATTATTTATTAAAGTATGCCGGGATTGAACAGATAAATGATATGATCAATGGAATGTATGTTTCTGATAAATTATATGAAGGATCTAAAAAGTGTCCCAAAAAACGAAGAAAAGTAGTTTTTAAAATAAACTAATATTATTATTTCTTAGAAACCCCAACCTTAATGGTTGGGGTTTCTATTTGTAAGTCATACTAAACTGATGTTATGGAGTGAATTTACTGACTGAAATTAATAGCAATTTGTTAATTGCTATTGGCATAAAATAGTGGTAATTTTGCACGCCCAAATTTTGCGGGTCTTATATAGTTATTGTCGTATGAAATTAAAGCTTTTCCTATTCTTATTTTTTTGTGTTACTGTAATGTACTCCCAAGGAGAAACCAATATTTGGTATTTTGGAAACAAAGCCGGATTGGATTTTAATAGTGGTATTCCCGTTGCTTTAACGAACAGCCAAATGGATACTCATGAAGGTTGTGCTGTTTTATCGAATTCTGCAGGACAAATGCTTTTTTATTCCAATGGCGTTAATGTTTGGAATAAAAATCATCAAATAATGCTCAATGGTAGTGGTTTACTGGGTAACGAATCGAGTACACAAGCCTGTGTGATAGTTCCTAAGCCCGGTTCGGCTTCCCTATATTATATCTTTACGACTGACGATGAGGCCAATTCGGATGGGTTCAAATATTCTGTGGTGGATATGACACTTGATGGAGGATTAGGTGCCGTGACCAATGAAAAAAATGTGGATATTTATACACCGACCACTGAGAAGTTGACGGTAGTTAAGCATTCAAACAATATAGACTATTGGATTATTACCCATGGTTGGAACAATAACAGGTTTTACAGTTATCTTTTGAAGAGTACGGGATTGGAGGTTGCACCTGTTATTACCGATTTAGGTATAGTTACTCCCAGGCCACTTTTGGGAAGTGGGGCTGATGCGGTCGGAGCAATGAAAGTTTCTCCTGACGGTAGTAAACTAATTGCCTGTCATTACATTACGGAAACGGCAGAGTTGTTTGATTTTAATAAAACAACAGGAGTCCTTTCAAATCATCAGATTTTATCATCCTGGGAAAGAGAGGTATATAGTGCGGAATTTTCCGTTGATAATAAAGTGTTGTATATTTCAAGAAACGGGAAAATTGTTCAATATGACTTGACTGCAAATCCAATTTCTTCCTCTGCATTTGTTCTTAATCAAAATGATCATTCCTCACATGCTTTGTCAATGCAATTAGGGCCGGATAATAAAATTTATGTTGCATTGATTTCCAGTAATAAAATAGCGGTCATCAATCAACCTGGTGTATTGGGTTCGGGATGTGATTTTCAAAATTCCAGTATTGATTTAGGAGGAAGAATCTGTAGGAGCGGGCTGCCTACTTTTGTACAGTCTTTTTTTGTAGAAGATGATTTTAGATTTGTGAATGCCTGTGTGGGCGAGAATACAGAATTTAATCTGAATATGAGTCTGCCTATTTTAAGTGCCACTTGGGATTTTGGGGATGGTTCACCTCCTCAGAACAATGTAATAGGAAGCCATATTTATAGTGTGTCAGGTAATTATACCGTTAGTGTAACGGTTACTACTGCGGGAGGGACTATTGTTAAAGCCAGAACTATCAACATATCTGCTGTGCCTACAGCTACACAACCAGCCGATGTATTCGTCTGTGATACCGATAACAATGGTTTACATACTTTTGATCTGACCTCCAGAAATACTACGATTTTAAACGGACAGAATGCGAGTCAGTACCTAATCCGTTATTTTGCCAATGCCACCGATTATGCCAATAACGTTGCCATAGCTACCCCGAATGCGTATCCTAACACGACAGCTTATCAGCAGCAAACCATTATTGCCGAGGTGTACAATAAAGATAATTCCGATTGTAAAACGGCTACGTCTTTCGGTATTGATGTGTTTGACATGCCAAGACCGTCGACTGTCATAGCTCCATTGACTATATGTGATAATACAAGTTTCGGAACTGATACCGACGGAAGAGTGCGTTTTGACCTGACCCAAAGAGCTGCCGCTATATTAAACGGACAGCCAGCATCACAATTTGGTATTACATATTATACCGATGCAGGAATGACCAATGTCATTGCTACACCGAACAACTATGTAAACAGTACTGCTCAGGAAACCGTTTATGTGAAAGTGTCCAATACCGATAATCCGAATTGTTTTGCGACTACTTCATTTACTGTAGAAGTGTTTTCGTTGCCAACGGTTGTACCTGTGGTTTCACTAAAACAATGCGATGACAATACCGACGGTTTCAGTGCTTTCAATTTGATCCAAGCCAATGCTTTGGTTTCGGCTAATTACCAGAATGAAACGTTCCGTTATTTTGAAACAGCTGCCGATGCGCAGAATAATATCAACCCGATTGCAAACTATACAGCTTATGTCAATCAGATCGTGAGCAATGATGTGGTGTATGTGAGAGTATCTAACGCCAGTGGTTGTTTCCGAGTGGCGCAGCTGAACCTGAATGTATCGACGACACAAATCCCGATGAACTTCAGCCGCAGTTTTACGGTTTGTGATGATGCAGTACAAGGAAGTAATGCTGATGGTATCAGTGCATTTGATTTCAGCAGTGTAACCGGGCAGATGCAAAGTGTTTTCCCGGCAGGACAACAACTTATCATAACATATTACCGAAATCTGAATGATGCACTGGCAGAACAAAATGCGATTACCGATACAGCGAATTACCGAAATATAGGCTATCCGAATACCCAAAATATCTACATTCGTGTGGACAGTGCCGTGAATAACGATTGTTTGGGATTGGGACAACACATTACACTGAACGTTGAACGTATCCCTGTGGTTCAGCCGCAAGTGCTGCAAACGTGTGATGATGATCAGGACGGTCTGTTTGGATTTGATACTTCACAGTTGCAAAATAATCTTCTTAATGGATTGACTAATGTGACGGTGGCTTATTTTGACCAGAATAACAATCCATTGCCTGGACCGCTCCCGAATCCATTTACTACGGCAACCCAAACGATCCGTGCGGTTGTGACTAACAATACAACAACTGCTTGTGATTATAGTACAACAATCCGTTTTATTGTGGATGATTTACCGGAAGCTTTTCCGGTTGCTGCAAGTCTGACGACGGTATGTGATGATGAGGCCAATCCGTTGAGTCAGGACGGAAGATATGGATTTGATACTTCTTCGTTTCAAAGCACAATTCTGGGAAGCCAGACCGGAATGACCGTATTGTACTTTGATCAGAATAATAATCCGTTGCCAAGTCCGCTACCTAATCCATTTGTCACAGCAACACAAAATGTAAGGGTGGAAGTAATCAATCCGGCCAATACCAGTTGCAAAGCAGTTTATACGATTCCGTTTGTGGTGCATCCAGTACCGAAAATAAACTTGTCCGGTAATGAAATTGTCTGTAATGCATTAACGATTATCAAAACGTTGGATGCGGGAATTGTTGACGGTACTTCTCCGGCTGATTATACTTATGTGTGGTCAAAGGATGGTGTTGTAATCCCGAATGAGACCAATTATACCCTGAATGTAAACCAGGAAGGAACTTATACTGTTGAAGTGACCAATGTACAGGGCTGTTCGAGAATACGTACTATTAGTGTTGTTGCTTCGGATTTAGCCACTATTACCCATGTCGAGGTGAAAGATCTCTCCAATAACAATACGGTTGTTGTGGAAGTTTCTGGAAACGGAGATTATGTATACAGTTTAAATAATATCGATTTTCAATCGTCGAATACTTTTGATTATGTACCGGCCGGAGTTTATACACTTTATGTTCAGGATTTGAACGGATGTGGTACTGCCAGTATGGAAATAAGTGTGTTGGGTATCCCGAATTACTTTACCCCTAACGGTGATGGTTACCATGATTATTGGAACATGGAAGGGATTGGTCAGCGAACCAGTGCGAAGATCATGATCTTTGACCGTTTCGGGAAACTGATTAAGCAAATTAGTCTGCAAAGTCAGGGTTGGGACGGTACTTATGCGGGTAATCCGTTACCTTCGGCCGATTACTGGTATACTGTTGAATTAGCTGACGGGCGTATTCTGAAGGGACATTTTGCTATGAAGCGGTAACTGCTTTTTTTGGTTTGTAAGTGTGGTTTTTTGGAATCCCAAATTCCGGCTGAAAGCTTTGGGTTTTGCATATACGCCTCGGATAAGATAGTTGGTCGGAGGTTTGTTTTTAGGGTTTGTAAAATGTAATTTCGCGGTCTGTAAAGTCACGCCAATTCTATGCTAGAGGCGATCGGCTCCCAGTGTCGCTTCTTTAATTTTAAATTATATGAGTATGAAACAAATACTAGTCATTTTAAGTGCATTTTTACTGTTGAATTCTTGCAGTAATGATTCTGACGGTGCTATTGGGGATAAGCAGCGGACTGTATATGTTGTGGGCCAGGGCCGGATCGAGCCCGAAAGTAATTACAGGGCGATGCTATGGCGCAACGGAGAACCACAATTTCTTTCTCCAGCTGATTGTTATGGACATGCTTCCAGAATTGCAGTGGATAACGAAGATGTGCATGTTGTTGGATTTTTGCAGTATAATGGAGGTGTCAAAAAAGCAACTTATTGGAAAAACGGAACCGTACAGACGCTGGAAATTGATGATTCTTCTGATAGCTTGGCAATGTCAATCTGTATTTATGATAACGATGTTTATATTTCCGGGTATAATAACGGGCATAGTTGTTATTGGAAAAATGGGGTTTTTGCATGAGATCGATAATTTAAACGGAGGCAATGCCTATGATATGACTGTGAACAGTTATGGTATTTTTATGGCTATTGTTGACGGGGGACAGGTAAAATTATGGAAAAACGGAGTGGTTACTGATGTGTATGGCAGTGTGGGTGTGTTTGACAGATTCGAGGATTTTTATGTGGACAATAATGATGTGTATTTTTTAGTGAATGAGGAGAAGAGTGTCTTGTCAAGTAAAGTTAAATATTGGAAAAACGGTGTGACACATTATTTGTCCAGTGGTCAAAATGTATATTCGGATTCTATTTTCGTTTTTAACGGAGATGTTTATGTAGAAGGTCTTAGAGATGGAAAACCTGTTTACTGGGTAAATGGAAAGCTAAAAACCATAAGTACGGAAAAACGGAATGAGTATGTGTACGGGATGACGGTATTTAAAGGTGATGTTTATTGTGCCGGAATTAGAGATGGATATTTTAAATTGTGGAAAAACGGCAATACGATGAATGTGCCGAAGACCGGTGTTTACTGTACTCCTAATGATATTGTTGTTGTTGAATAGCACAAGTCATCTAACATGGAAATTGTGTAATAATTCAGAGAAATTATATAACGCTTCGCTGTTATGCTGTTTGTATCTTTACAGTAGATAAATTTAGTTAAGAATATAAAGAGAAATAATTGACGATTGAGAAATTGCTTGTCAGTTATGTTGAAGAGGCGGCTTTACTAAAGGACGCCTCTTCTTTTTTGATGATCCCTTATCGGGGCTGGGGGTTATAAAAAAAGCACTGCAATTGCAGTGCTTTTTTATTATATTCTTTTCCGCATCCGTGCCACCGGAATGTCCAGTAGTTCGCGGTATTTGGCTATGGTTCTTCTTGCAATAGGGTAGCCCCGTTCTTTCAGCATATCGGCTAACTGATCATCCGGAAGCGGTTTGCTTTTGTCTTCTTCTGCGATTACCTGCTCCAGGATCTTTTTGATTTCGATGGTAGAAACTTCTTCTCCCTGATCGTTTACCATGGCTTCGCTGAAAAAGTCTTTCAATAACTTAGTTCCGTAAGGTGTGTCCACATATTTACTGTTGGCCACACGTGAAACAGTTGAAATGTCCAAACCGATCATGTCTGCAATATCTTTCAGGATCATTGGTTTCAGCTTTGTTTCGTCGCCGTCAAGGAAGTATTCCTGCTGGAAGTGCATGATGGCATTCATGGTGACAAATAAGGTCTCCTGACGCTGTTTAATGGCGTCGATGAACCATTTTGCTGAATCCAGTTTCTGCTTAATGAACTGAACGGCATCACGCTGGGCGTTTGATTTGTCTTTAGAATCCTTGTAGGTCTTCATCATGTCCTGATAATCTTTGGATACGTGAAGTTCGGGAGCATTTCGTCCGTTAAGGGTTAGTTCCAGTTCATCATCCACAATACGGATGGCAAAGTCAGGGACAACGTGTTCGGTTATCTTTGAGCTTCCGTCAAAAGCACCGCCCGGTTTCGGGTTTAGTTTTTCGATTTCGTCAATGGCTTTCTTCAGTTGGTCTTTGGTAACCGAAAACTTCTGTAATAGCTTCTCGTAATGCTTTTTGGTAAAGGCATCAAATTGGTCTTCGATGACTTTTATGGCCAATTCTACCGAATCAGTAGGGGTTTTATGTTTCAGCTGCAATAGTAAACATTCCTGCAGGTCACGGGCGCCTACACCCGAAGGTTCAAGTTCATGGATGATACACAATATCTTTTCGACGGTTTTTTCGTCAGTGTAAATACCCTGAGTAAAAGCCATATCGTCAACAATATCCTGGATGCTGCGGCGGATGTAGCCCATGTCATCGATACTTCCGACTAAAAACTCGGCAATATCCCGCTGTTCATCAGAAAGGATAAAAGTATTCAACTGATTGATCAGGTCCTGGTGAAAGCTGACCGCTGCTGCAAAAGGCGTGTCGCGGTCATCGTCATCGTCACTGTAGTTGTTGACCTGTGTTTTGTAGTCAGGGGTTTCGTCGTTGCTTAAATATTCGTCGATGTTGATTTCATTGGCATCAATGCTTTCGCTGTCATTATAGTCATCGTATTCATCGTTGTCGAATTCATCTTTCTCAAACTTATCTTCACTATCTATATCACCGCCTTCAAGTGCCGGGTTTTCGTTCATCTCTTCCATAAGGCGTTGTTCAAAAGCCTGTGTTGGCAATTGAATAAGCTTCATCAACTGGATTTGCTGAGGCGAAAGTTTCTGTGATAATTTAAATTGTAAATTCTGTTTAAGCATTCTGTGTTATTTGTTGTTTGATGTTTATTGTTAATGGTTTGTTCCACTAACAATAAACTATAAACATTGAATTGTATATTAAAATTCTGCGTTTTGAGGAGTTCTTGGGAAAGGAATTACGTCGCGGATGTTACCCATTCCGGTAACGAATAATACCAGACGCTCAAAACCAAGTCCGAAACCTGAGTGAACGGCAGTTCCGAAACGGCGTGTGTCTAGGTACCACCATAATTCTTCCTCTTCAATACCTAATACTTTCATTTTTTCGATCAATACATCTAATCTTTCCTCTCTTTGTGAGCCACCAACGATTTCACCTATGCCCGGGAATAGTATGTCCATAGCACGTACGGTTTCTTTTCCAGGTTCAGTGTTGTCGTTTAAACGCATGTAGAAAGCCTTGATTTTTGCCGGATAATCGAATAAGATTACCGGTGACTTAAAGTGTTTTTCCACTAAGAAACGTTCGTGCTCACTTTGTAGGTCGGCACCCCATTCTTCAATAAGGTATTGGAATTTCTTCTTTTTGTTGGGTGTAGAATCCTTTAAAATATCGATAGCTTCTGTATAAGAAACACGTTTGAAATTGTTTTCCAATACGAAGTTTAATTTCTCCAATAAAGCCATTTCGCTGCGTTCAGCCTGTGGTTTTGACTTTTCTTCATCCAATAAACGTCCTTCTAAGAATTTCAAGTCATCTGCGCAGTTGTCCACTGCATATTTGATTACATATTTAATGAAATCTTCAGCTAAGTCCATGTTGTCAGCCAGGTCGTTGAAGGCAACTTCCGGTTCGATCATCCAGAATTCAGCCAAGTGGCGTGATGTGTTGGAATTTTCGGCACGGAAAGTTGGTCCGAATGTGTATACCTGACCTAATGCCATTGCGTATGTTTCAGCTTCCAGCTGGCCTGATACGGTAAGGTTAGTCTGTTTTCCGAAGAAATCCTGTTTGAAATCTATTTTGCCGTCTTCGGTACGTGGAGTGTTATCAAATGGTAATGCGCTCACCTGGAACATTTCTCCTGCACCTTCAGCATCAGAACCTGTGATGATAGGTGTGTTTACGTATACAAATCCTTTTTGCTGGAAATACTGGTGAACAGCAAATGACAATACCGAGCGTACCCGCATAATGGCACCAAATGCATTGGTACGTACACGAAGGTGTGCATTTTCGCGTAAGAACTCCAAAGAGTGTTTTTTAGGTTGCATAGGGAATTTTTCTGCATCAGAATCTCCTAGAATCTCCAGTTTTTTTACCTGGATTTCATATTTCTGCCCTGCACCCTGACTTTCCACTAATTCTCCCGTTACAGCAATTGCCGCTCCTGTTGTGATTCTTTTTAAAGTGGCCTCCGGCGTGTTTTCAAAATCAACCACACACTGGATATTATGAATAGTTGATCCGTCATTCAACGCGATAAACTGATTATTTCTAAAAGTTCTTACCCATCCTTTTGCTGTTACTTCCTGTAATGTCTTCGTACTGTTTAGTAAGTCTTTAACTTTTGTATGTCTCATTTAAAATATGAATTTAAAAAATTAGAATCAGGGGGCTGAATCTAAAAAACAATTTCTTAATAATCAGCAAATATAATTGATTTGTGTGAAAAGTGAAAGATAGAATTGAAAGTGCGGATGATGTATTTTATTGCTCTTTTTTATTGCTTCTTCTAAAATGCTAAGTAGCTGAATTTTAACAACTTGTAATTTATGTATGTTTTTTTTACATGATATTCTTCATTTTACTGAATATAAGTCGGTTAATTATGAAAAAACATGAAAAATATATAATTACTTAATTGATACCTCAATTGGGGTATTTGTTGATTATTTATTATTTTATGCAAAAATATTATGAATTTTGTTTAATTAAAACAAGAGAAATGGTTGTGTTATTGATAATTATTCATTGATTAACATTTTTTTAACAAAAAGAAAATGAGTCGTACAGGGTTTCGATTTTATCTTTGCCAAAAAAAATATAAAATACTACAAATGAAAAATTTAGCCCTAATTTTTAGTTCCCTGATAGTACTTTTAAGCTCTTGTACTGCCGATTCTACGGAAAACCAAAACACTGTTGAACCTACTTTTATGTCAGGAAATATTAACAATGTTAACTACACCAACTTAAAGCCTCAAACTTATGTTGATGCAGGTTCTTTCCAGACTGTAGTTGAGAATTACCAAGTGACTTCAACTCTTGATTATAATTATTTATTGTTGCAAGGATCTGATGTTACCTTAACTGATACTCCATTGGCTAATTCTGTTTTAATCAATATCAGAATTCCTCAGTCAAAATGGGCAGTAGGTACTTATACTATTTATGATGAAGAAACAACAAGTATCAATGGTACGGATGTTGTTGCAAGTTTAGTTCAAATTGGTGGTGAAAAGAAAACGGAATCAGTTACAGGAACTTTAACCATTACTGAATTTGATATTGCTTCTAAAATTGTTAAAGGTACTTTTGAGTTCACTTATATGACTAACAACGGAACTGCTTTAGAAGGTCCATTCCAATTAAACAACGGAGTGTTCAAGTATAAATTAGATGCTTCATATTTCAATTAATATATTTACTAAATACAGAAAAAGCACTGATGATCTCAGTGCTTTTTTTTGTGTTTTAAAAAAAAGATGTACCGCTTAGTTTTGGAACAGAATTTGCATATCTTTAAAATAATAATTACTTTTGTTTCAATTAATTATGAAAGCACAATCACTACATATAAAAGCACCTTCTAAAGAAGTACTTGAGTTCTTTAGAAAGCTTCGTGCTACAAAAGAAGAAAATAAAGCAAAAGCTATTGCTGATAAAGATTCTTATTTTCCTAAATCTAAATAGCTTTTATTTTGAATTTAGAGAAGGAAATTCCTTTTAGAACTGAAGAAGGTTATGAATATCTTGTGCGTTTTGCTGAATTTTCATCCAATGGTATAAATTACGAGATTCCTATTGTAGATGTTTCAATAATACTAATGAGTTGTGATATTGAAAATAATTCAATGAAGACACTGAATAAATTTACTGATATAATAGATGATTATTTGCAGTGTCATAATGTTGTTCTATATTACTATTGTGATACAGCTCCAATTAAAATGAGAGCTACTCGAAACGAAAAGTTATTACCTCAAGAATTTAGAAGTAAATTGTTTTCATCAATGTTTAATCAGAAAAAATTTGGAGAATATATTCTTAAAGAAATAAGAATAACTGATACCGAAAGAGGAGACCATTTTATTTCTTTAATATCGAATTTGAATAATGCTGATAAGATTCAACTTATTGAAAGTGACTTGCAAAATTTTAATAAATGATTTTAGAAAAGAGTATTAGCTTTAAATATGATGTTTGAATATAAGGTTTTCCTGTGTTTAAATTAATATATGTAAAACTAAAAAGCACTGGATTTCCAGTGCTTTTTAGTTTTATGTAATAAACTGATATTGTTTGTTATTTGTCTTTCTTTTCGACAGCGTCAACTTCTTCGTCGCTTGGTTCAAGGATGTCGATGGTAGGTTTGATAAATTCCTGTTCGTTTGCCAATGTGCGGTTGAGTGATAAAACCAGTGAAGGCAATAAAACCAGGTTTGACAGCATTCCGAAGAAAAGTGTCAGGGAAACCAATCCTCCCAAGGCAACCGTTCCTCCGAAGCTTGACAGCATAAATACTGAAAAACCGAAGAATAAAACAATTGACGTGTAGAACATGCTGATTCCGGCATCGTCAAAAGTGGCAAATACTGATTTTTTGATCTTCCAGTCGTTGCGTGACAATTCGAGTCGGTATTGTGCCAGAAAGCGGAGTGTGTCATCTACAGACATCCCGAAAGCGATTCCGAAAACCAAAATAGTTGACGGCTTTAACGGAATGTTCAGGAATCCCATCAATCCTGCAGTCATTAATAACGGTAATAAATTAGGAATGATTGATACTAATACCATTTTGAAAGAACGGAACATGATCGCTACAAGTCCGGCTGTTAATCCGAATGCCATTAATAAAGAGGAAAGCAGGTTGTCCAGCAGGTATTTTGTTCCTTTCTGGAAAACTGACGGCTTACCGGTAATGATTACTTCGTATCGTGGTGAAGGGAATACTTTGTTTGCCTTGGCGCGGATCCTTGCTTCGATGGCTTCCATATTTTCACCGTTTTCATCTTTGATGAAAGTGGTGATGCGGGCAAATTGTCCGGTAGAATCCACATAACTTTTCATTAAATTCTCTTTGGAATTCTGTGTTGCATTTTTAGCATAAGAAAGGATGAAAGCCTGTTCCTGGGCAGTTGGCAATTCATAAAAGTCAGGATTGTTATTGTAATAGGCCTGTTTTGAATATTTAACCAGATTCACTACGGAAAGGGGTTTTGATAGTTCCGGAATTTCCAAAATTGTTTCTTCCAGTTCTTCCATGCGCTTTAAAGTTGATAATTTCATAACGCCTTTTTTGCGCTTGGTGTCGATCATGATTTCCAAAGGCATCACACCGTCGAATTCCTTTTCAAAGAAGCGAATGTCTTCAAAGAAGCCTGTTTTCTTTGGCATATCTTCGATGATACTTCCTGATATTCTCATCCGGTGAATTCCGATCATACCGATAATCAACATTGAAATGGCGACAATGTATACCCCAAAGCGGTTATATTTAACCGTATTGACAATCCATCTGAAGAAAGAGGTCAGGTATTCTCTTTCCAAGTGGCCCAAGTGTCTTGGAATTGGAGCCGGAATATAGCTGAAAAAGATCGGGATTACCAATAAACACAATAAATACAATGCGATTATATTGATTGAAGTAATTACTCCGAATTCGGTCAGTAAAACGTTGTTGGTGGCAATAAAAGTGGCAAATCCCAACGCGGTAGTCAGGTTTGTCATTAAAGTAGCCGTACCGGTTTTGGTAATTACACGTTGTAAGGCTTTTGCTTTATTGGAGTGTTTTTGGTATTCCTGATGGTATTTGTTGATCAGGAAAATACAGTTCGGAATTCCGATAACGATTACAAGAGTTGGTACCAATGCTGTTAAAACAGTGATTTCGTAGCCCAGTAATCCTAACAGTCCGAATGACCACATTACCCCGATGATTACGATCAAAAGCGAAATAACCGTGGCTCTGAACGAACGGAAAAAGAAAAAGAATATTAATCCTGTAATGAAAAGGGCAGCTCCGATAAACAATCCAATTTCGTCAATGATGGTTTTAGCATTTAGTGTTCGGATGTAAGGCATTCCTGAGGCGCGCAGGTCAATTTTGGTTTCTTTTTCGAACTTGTTGATTTCGGGAATCAGGCTGTTTAAAATGTATTCCTTACGTGCTTTGGTATTGACGATTTTTTTATCAATATAAATTGCTGAACGGATAGCTCCTGATTTTTTATTGAACAATAAGCCTTCGTAGAAGGGTAAATTGTTGAGTAATTCGTTTCTTACTTCCTGTAAATATTTCGGGTCGGCCGTTTTTTTACTGTCAACCAGATTTGCCAGTTGGAACGATTGTATGGTGTCGTTTTTAGTTAGTGTTTTTAAGTTGTCAACCGATATTACTAAATCCACTTCTTTGTGGTTGCTGATGTTGTGCATCATTTCAGTCCATGCCTTAAAGACTTTGGGTGTGAATAATGAAGGATCTTTTGTGGCTATAACAATCAGGTTTCCTTCTTCCCCAAATTTATCCAGGAAGTTGTTGTAGTCGATATTGACTTTGTCGTCTGCGGGAATCAAGTTAGCTTCGGACTGCGTAAAGCGGATGTATTTCCATTGAGACGCGAAAGCAACCGTTATCAGTATAACGCCCAGTAAAATAGTAATTCTGTTTCTTAAAATGATTCGGGCGATTAGTTCCCAAAAACCTATGCTGAGTAATTTTTTCATAAATCCAAAGTGGTTGACAAAGGTAAGTAAAAGCTAAAGAATTAAGAAGTTGAAGCGAATTTTTTAAAACACATTGCCGTGAAGTTTTAAATTATAATGAATATTTTACCGAATGTTTTTAAATGTATGGTTATTTTGTCATCTTTGTGCAAAACAGACTCAACTTTACATATGAAAAAATTAAAAAACGCGATATTTTATTTTGTTTTTACCGGTGGCTTTATTGCTTTAATGTATTGGGTGGTAGGTCAAGGGAAAGGTTTGGAAATTGGGAGGAAAGTAATTGCGCCCACAGCCAAAAAAACAGAATGGGATCAGTTTTTGGAATCTCTTATTCATAATCTGCAGCATCCTCTGGCTATTTTGCTGGCGCAGATTATTACAATTATCATTATTGCCCGTTTCTTTGGTTGGATTTTTAAGAAGATAGGTCAGCCTTCGGTGATTGGGGAAATTATTGCCGGTATTTTTTTAGGTCCGTCACTTATAGGAATGTATTTCCCGGAGTTTTCCCGTGTTTTATTTCCGGTTGAATCTTTAGGGAATCTTCAGTTTTTGAGTCAGATAGGTTTGATTCTTTTCATGTTTGTGATTGGGATGGAATTGGATTTGAAGGTGTTGAAAAACAAGGCTAATGATGCTGTGGTAATCAGTCATGCGAGTATTGTATTCCCGTTTGCTCTGGGGATCAGTCTGGCTTATTTTGTGTATCATCAGTTTGCGCCGGAAGGAATAGAATTCCTTTCTTTCAGTTTGTTTATGGGAATTGCGATGAGTATTACCGCTTTTCCGGTTTTGGCCCGAATTGTACAGGAGCGCGGTATACACAAAACCCGTTTGGGAACTATTGTAATTACCTGTGCGGCTGCTGACGATATTACTGCCTGGTGTTTGCTGGCGGCCGTTATTGCCATTGTTAAAGCCGGCGCTTTTACGAGTTCTTTATTTGTTATCGGTTTGTCTGTTGTTTATGTAATAGCAATGCTTTTCCTTGTGAAACCGTTCTTAAAGCGCGTGGGGGATTTGTATTCCAATAATGGGAATTTGAGCAAGCCGGTTGTGGCTATTTTCTTTTTGACACTTATCCTTTCATCATATGCAACAGAAATAATTGGGATCCATGCTTTGTTTGGCGCGTTTATGGCTGGTGCTATCATGCCTGATATCAGCAAATTCAGAAACATTTTTATTGAAAAGGTAGAAGATGTGGCTGTTATTTTGTTATTGCCGTTATTCTTTGTATTTACCGGATTACGTACCGAAATCGGATTGATCAATGATCCCTATTTAATGAAAATTACGGGGTTCATCATTTTGGTTGCGGTAGTGGGTAAGTTTGTCGGAAGTGCCATTGCTGCCAAATTTGTAGGACAAACGTGGAAAGACAGTCTTACTATCGGGGCTTTGATGAATACAAGAGGGTTGATGGAATTAGTCGTGTTGAATATCGGATATGATCTAGGAGTGTTAACCTCTGAAATATTCACCATGATGGTAATCATGGCTTTGGTGACGACTTTCATGACGGGTCCGGCTTTGGATTTGATCAATTGGATTTTTAAATCAAAAGAAGCATTAATACCGGAAGAAGTAGTAGCCGATCACAATAAATATAAAATCCTGATCTCTTTCGGGAATTATGAAAAAGGGAAATCCTTGTTGAAATTGGCTAACAGTTTGGTGAAAAAACAAAAAGATGCCTCTACGATTACTGCGATGCATTTATCGGTGAGTGATGAAATCCACGGATACAACCTGGAGGAATATGAAAAAGAAACGTTTATTCCTATTATTGAAGAGTCACAGGTTCTAAATCAAAATATCAGTACTATTTTTAAAGCAACTACCGACATTGAAAATGACATAGCAGAAATTGCGACAAAAGGCGATTATGATTTGCTTTTGGTTGGATTGGGTAAATCCATTTTCGAAGGAACCATATTAGGGAAAGTTATCGGTTTTACTACCCGAATCATTAACCCGGATCGTTTATTGGATAAGTTAACCGGTAAAGAAGGGTTGTTTGAAAACAACATTTTTGATGAACGTACCCGTCAGATTATTGCTAAAAATAAAACGCCGCTTGGAATTTTGGTCGATAATGATTTGCACAATGCAGATAAGGTATTTGTACCTTTCTTCAGTTCAGAGGATGCGTTCCTGATGGATTACATTCAAAAGTTTGTATTTAATAATAATTCCAAAGTAAATGTTGTTGATGTAAAAAACCAGATTGAAAATAATTTCCTGATTAAGAGTGCTATTGATACCTTGGAACAAAAACATCCTGATAACATCACTTTGGTTCATGAGGAAAATATTGTTCAGTCATTCCTGATTAAGCAGGATTTAATGGTGATCAGTCTGGATAGTTGGAAGAAGCTGGTTGATTCGCAAAGTGTATGGTTGAGTAACTTACCTTCGGTTTTAATCATTAAACCCTAAATTAATCTGAACACTCAGTTTGATGGCAAGATTGTCTTCAAAGCGGGGAAGCTGATTCGGGCCATAACGGTAAAAAGCGTTGAATCCAATTCCCTTGAATATCTGATTCAATTCGAATCCTGATTCCATAAATCCTTTTTCAAGTGTTTTAAAAGGAATATTCAGGTGTTTTTCTCTGTGGTCCAGACTTCCGATTCCGTATCGGCTTACCAAAGAGAATATGGGCTTGATCTGACGGCTTATTTCCAATTTCGGGAACTGGTGTTCCAATTGGAAAAAAGCAAGCCTGTTCGAGAAAAATTCATTGAAATACATCGTTTCGAAACTTTCATGGCCGGCGAATGTCAGGCGCTGGATTAATTTGTCTTTCGTGAGGTTGTTCGGTGAATGATTGTATAGATGGGTAAGGGGAACATCCCCAAAAGCGTATTGTGCTTTTGCTAGAAATAATAATTTGTGATTGGAGTTGAATTTTTTATGGTAATCTAGCCTGAAATCCAATTTGCCGAAGTCAAAGTCATTTCGCCATAAATTAGGGATTGATTTTGATAACTGGAAGGTGAATTTCGGATAACGCTTTTCTATTTCGACTTTTCCGTTTGGTGTCTGCATGTATTTACTGAACGGATTCCATTGGATTGAAGCTGTAAAAAGTGTCGTTCGGAAGTTTGTATACAGTTGATTGTCGTTTAAAAAGTGATAATTGAATTTCGGTTCAATAAAACTTTGGGTAATCTGGAAAACACTTTCGGTTTTGGGTATGAATTTAGTTTCAATGAATCCGCGCCAGGTTTCATGGTTGTAAAACGTACTGATGTTAAAAGGTCGCGGATCGTATATTTTAAAGGCTTTTTTGTCGATTTCAAATCCGGTATTGGCAATTTCGGATACATCATCTTTGTAGGAAAGTCCCAGCCAGGTTTCGGTTTTTTTGTTTAGTTTCACTGAATTGGAAAGCATTCCTTTGAAAAAGCCGTCTTTGGTTCCATAGGCACCATAGGTTTCAATTTTGTAATATTTTGAAAGTTTTTCATTGGTTACACCTCCAAGGCCAATCCGTATTCCTTCGTAATTGTTGTATTTGAAGAGGTATCTGAGGTCAAAATCAAAAAAAGAAACAGGGTAGTAGCCTTTGATGATTTTGCGGCCAATCCTGATTTTGTTTTCAATTCGTTTGGCTTCTACCAGACTGTCAACTGATACATAAGTTGGGTTGCTTCTCAAGTCGATGGTGTCGTTGAGGTGGGCATACCAAAGATTCTCTTTTTTAGCAATGGCACGTTCACTTATTTCTACCGATATTCCTCTTGTTTTTAAAGGACGGAGGTTTTCTGTTTTGAGTGCATAATATTTGGTCTTCAGTCTGATTTCAATAAAATCGGAAGCGTTTTTTTTGTTTTCCGTGATGAAAAGAGGATTGTTGCCTTCGAAAGTGATGGTTTCACCTAATATTTTTACAGGATTCTTGCTTTTTCCTTTCTTGATGGTCAGGGTTGATTTTGATGGAAACCAATTAGCAGCCTGTTCGTCAAAAGAGAATTCATGTACAGAGGAAACATTTATGATGCCAATTGATTGCAACTGCATTTTGGCGATACTGAATTTTTCTGCATCAATAAAAAGCTTTCCGGTTAGCATATTGTTTTTCTTTACAGACTTGGGTTTGAAGCTGATGATTAGAACTTTTCGGCCATTGAGTTGGATATCCTTCTCAAAGGTATAGTCGTAAAGGTATAAACCGGAATTTGTTACCGGACTTGTGAAATCTTTCTCGGCAAGGGTAAATTTAGTTTCGTAAGGTGAGAAAGGCTGTAGCTGCAACGCAAAATATTCATAAACCGGTTCTTTGAAACCTGCCATTTTAGTCGCCAATACCTGTTCTTTATTTTTATTTTTCTGGTGGTAAAAACGCGAAAGCTTTTCGGTTTGGTATAAGTGCTGTTTACTGATTCGCTTTTTAAAATTATAATCCGATGAGTCGATACGTACCAGTGTTTTTTTTTCTCTTTTAATTTTAAAGATGGAGTCTGTTTTGCCTTCTACTAAGTCGGGATTTGCAGTAATAATGAGTTTGGAATATCCTAATGTTTCAAAACCCTGATTGTTGTCTTTGGCTTTGATGATTACATTTTTGATGCAATTTTGAGCGGAAACCGTTATGTCCTGAGCCCAAGAAGCCTGATACGATACCAGTGTAAACAGTATTAGCCAAAACGTCTTGTTGTTAAAACTCATTAAATAACAGGGATTACAAGGCAAATATAGCTGTATTTGAACAAAATAAGCTTTTGTATTCCGGATTATTTGATGTTTTGGTTATTCAAGTATGAAAGATGTTTTTAAGACGAGTTTTGATTTGTCGAAGACATTTACGAAATAGGTTCCTTCTTCCAGATCAGCAACTGGAATATCCTGTTCTACTTTTAAGGTTTTACTTTGGTATTTAACAGTGGCAAATGCGCTGTAAGTCAAAATGTCCTTACCGAATTTCTCTGTTTTTTTGACACCCAATACATTGTTTTTATTGTCGATAATCTGTATGTAAATGTCTTTTTTAGCTGGTTTAGCCAATTCATTTTCGGCAATCATGAAACTGATTTTAAATAAGTCAACTCTTTTGGCTTTGTCGGTTTCAATATTTTTTCCAGAACTTTTAATTTTTAGACTAGCAGTCTGTAAGTCGTAGTAATATAGCTTAGCAGCTGTATTGAGTTTGGTTGTCAGCTTCTTGTTAGCTTTGGTTAAGGTGTCGGTTTTTGTTTTTTCGACCGAAAGAGCAGTTTTAGTGCTGTCTATTTTTCGTCTGTAATCGTTTATTTCGTCATTCAGTAATTGAATGCGGCTATCGACTTCATTAGCGGATTTTTGATATACGATTATTGTTTTTTCGGTAACTTCTTTGTTTTTCAGGTCGTTGATTAACTTTCTGATCCTTGATTTCTCAGATTGTAGTTTTTGACTCAGGGATTTATTAGAAGTAAGTGTTTTGTTGAGAACTGATTCAGATTTTTCCAAATTTTTCAGTACTTCCATTTTTTGTTGTCTTAGGGAAATAATCATGTTTTTTGAGCGGTCAGACATCTTATAGATGTAAAAAAAACTGCCTAAAAGCGATGCTGTTAAAAGAATAATGATAATCTTAAAACTGTTGTTGATTTGTTTCCTTGTTTTTTTTGACATGGTGTATTCTGATCCTTTCCTTGCGGCTGCAATTTAGGACATATTTTTCTGAATTGTTTCCAATTTTATTTTTTTATCAAGAATATAATACAGCGATATTCCTACAAGGCCGACAACTCCCATCAATAGCCAATTTGAGAAATAACTAAAGCTTACAATAACCGAAAAACCAACTTTGGGACTAGTGATTTGTGCTACACTGAAACTCATGGTGTATAATGCCATATATTTTCCTTCATGACCGCTAATAGCACGTGTGAAGGCAAAAGTGTTTGAGAACGAAAATAGAAGTATCTGCCCTAGTGTGATAAAAAAAATGCTCAACGCCATGATTGTAATTGATTTTGAAATCAACAGGCAGAAGAAGCCTAAGGTCATAAAGACTGATCCGGCTAAAATGATTTTAGTGGCTTCGTATTTTCTTTTTTCGAGGTGTCCGATTAATGGCATTTCAAAAAGAAAAATCAATAGTCCATTTAATGCCAAAAGCATCCCGATCTCCAATTCACTCAGTTTCAGTTTTTGGGTATTGTACAGCGGAATTGTCGTGAACAATTGGAAAAACAGAAATGCAGTTATAAAACTGGCGAACAGGAAAAGAATAAAATTACTGTCGTAGCGGGTGCTTTTTTTAATGATCTCTTTTTCTCTTCGCTGTTGTATTTTTTTTCGGGCTTTGTACATTTTACTCTCATCTATTAACAGCATAAATGCTGAAATAGCGATAAGACAGGTTATTCCGTCTATCCAGAATAATAAATCATAATTGCTTTCCTGAACCAATAAACCGGCTATGACCGGTCCGGATACTATACCGAGATTAACGGCCAGACGAATCAGGGTTAATGCTCTTGTTCTGTTCTTGTCATCGGTAAAATTTGATACGGCAACATACATGGCAGGTTTGTACATATCGGCAATGGCAGTTATTAGGAATAAACCAATACACAGTTCCGTGAAATCATATAGGAACATGAGTGCAATGATGCCAAATCCCGTCAGGAACAAACTGGACAGCATGATGGTGTAAAAACCTATTTTGTCGGTCAGTTTTCCGCCCAGCCAGGAACCAATAAGTGAGCCTAATCCTATGCAGGGTAAAATCCAACCTATTTCCTGTAAACTAAAAAAGAAACCTTCGTTGAGGTATTTGGTTAAAAAAGGCATAACCATTGCGCCTGTACGATTTATATAGGTAATCAGTGTCAGTACCCAAACTTCTCTTGAGAACCCTTTGAAATTATCAAAGTATGAGTTTAAGTAACTTTTCATGACGTAGGTTTAAATTGAAATTGCCCATGGTTTGGGGAACCATGAGCAACTGTTGGGTATTTAGTATATTTTTTTAACTTTTTTGGAGCGGTCTGCAATGTATGAAACTAACCAAGCGATTTGTCCTTCTTTTGCGAAGTACAATTTTTTGTCATTGATGTCAGGTATAGCCTCAAGTGTAACCAGTAAAAGGTTACTCGCTGAAATTAAATATTTTTGGGAATAAGTTTTCAGTACTTTCTCTACATTTTTATCAGTTTTGGCTAAATCCTCAAAGCGTTTGAAGTTGTTTTTTACGATTGCATCATAGTTGATTACATCTTCCAGTTTGAATTCGTTGAAATGTTCTGGGGCTTCGCCGTTTAATAGTGTGTAGAAAGCCCATACAGCACCACCGGACATGTATACTTTGTCTTTTTTTAATGCAACCGGTTTTGAGTTGTACATCGCGTTAACCTGCTCTCTTAAGATTGGTAAGAAGCCAAACGATTTGATGTTGAATTCTCCAATCTCATCATTTCTGGTTTTTTTGATTACCGCTTCTGTTAAGGTCACAGTTCCGTAGTTAAGGGCTAACGGAAAGAAAACGAAGTTTTCGCTGTTAAAAACATCTACGTAACCTCCTTTGGTATTACCGCCACCGATGTCCAAAACCATTGAATCTTTATAATCAACAGGAGGAATACAGCCTTTCAGAAGCATTTTTCCTTCTGTTTGGGCATCGATAAACTCCATGTCTTTGGCAGTTAATGATTTTACTTTGTCAATTAATTCCTGAGTGTTTTTGGCCATTGCCACACCTGACGAACCAACGATAAATATGTTGGCATCCGGAACATTGATTTCGTTTTTTAGTTTTTTATAGTTTTCAGCTACTACTGAAGCAGCTTTGTCTATATCCTCTTTCAATAAGTTGCCGTCCATGGCAATTCCTCTTGCGATTCCGACATTTTCTGACCAGTAGGATTGAATGTTATAACTTCCTTTTTTGATGTTGTAAACGTCCAGAACAGACATTTTAATTCCTTTACTTCCGATTTCAATTCCGGCAAATAAATTTTCCTGAGCAAATAAGTAAGTCTGGAAAATGAGGAAAAAGGCTAATAGTAGTTGTAGTTTAGTAGTCTTCATGGGCTATTTGTTTGTAGGTTATCAAAATTATTAAAATTTTGTTAATAATAGTAATAAATTTATATTTCAACAAAAAAATCCGCACTAGGCGGATTTTTTTAACAATTTATATCGGAAGTGACTTAAACTTTCATGATTTCAGCTTCTTTAATAACTAAATGATCATCAATTTTCTTGATATAAGTATCCGTTAATTTTTGAACATTATCCTCTGCTGTTTTGCATATGTCTTCAGAAGTACCGTCTTTTTCCAATTTTTTGATGTCAGTATTAGCATCTTTACGGGCATTACGGATACCGATTTTAGCATCTTCGGCTTCAGATTTAGCTTGTTTTACCAATTCTTTTCTGCGTTCTTCTGTTAATGGTGGAACCGAAATGATAATGTTTTCACCGTTGTTCATTGGGTTAAATCCAATGTTAGCAATCATAATCGCTTTTTCAATTGGTTGTAACATGTTTTTTTCCCAAGGTGTAACCGTAATGGTTCTCGCATCAGGAGTGTTAATGTTTGCTACCTGTGAAAGAGGTGTTTGGGAACCGTAATAGTCAACAAATACACCACCAAGCATTTGTGGTGTAGCTTTTCCGGCACGGATATTTAAAAATTCTTTTTCTAAGTGAGCCACAGAACCGTCCATAGATTCTTTTGTGCTGTCCAGTATAAAATTAATTTCTTCAGTCATTTTCTAGATTGTTAGATTGTTAGATTGTTAGACTGCTTAGAATTTTAGTTCTAAGTGTCTAAGATTTCCAAACTTATATATTAACTACTGTTCCTATGTTTTCTCCTTTGCAGATTTTTAAGAGGTTACCTTCTTTGTTCATGTCGAATACAACAATTGGTAATTTATTTTCCTGACTTAGTGTAAATGCTGTGGTGTCCATAACATTTAAACCTTTCTTTAGTACGTCTTCAAACGAAATGTAATCAAATTTTACGGCATCCGCATTTTTTTCAGGGTCAGCGTTGTAAACACCGTCCACACGTGTTCCTTTTAAAATTACATCTGCATCAACTTCAATACCTCTCAATACAGCGGCAGTATCTGTTGTGAAATATGGATTTCCGGTTCCGGCACCAAAAATTACGATACGTCCTTTTTCAAGGTGTCTTACAGCGCGTCTTTTGATGTAGGGTTCTGCAATAGCTTCTATTTTTAAAGCCGTTTGAAGGCGGGTCAGCATTCCTTTTTCTTCTAATGCTCCCTGTAAAGCCATTCCGTTGATAACAGTGGCTAGCATTCCCATATAATCTCCTTGTACGCGATCCATACCATTGCTGGCTCCGGCTACACCTCTGAAAATGTTGCCTCCACCGATTACAATGGCAATTTCGACACCTAAATCATGAATTTGTTTGATTTCATCCGCGTATTCTCCCAGTCTTTTAGGGTCAATTCCGTATTGGCGATCTCCCATAAGCGCTTCTCCGCTTAGTTTCAAAAGTATTCTTTTGTATTTCATGATTGTTTGTTTTGCCCTGCAAATATAGAGATTATCTCTGATTTTGGAAATACTGTTTTTAGGTTGTTTTTTCTTCTGAATGTAAATATTTTTCAATCAGATAATGGCCCAGATAGATCATCGGTGTCAAAGCTATGGCGATTATTAATTTGAACGAATAGCCGGAAAGCGACATGTTTATGTAATCATTTGTGGAAATTTTTCCGGTGAGCCAAAAAGCAATTCCCGAAACGATAAAGCTGTCTATCAATTGTGAAATGATTGTGGAGCCGGTACTGCGCAACCAAATCATTTTTTTTCCTGTCTTATTTCTGAGAATCCAAAAAACGGATACGTCTACCAACTGTGAAACTAAAAAGGCGATGATGCTGGCTACCATGATAAATAAGCCCTGTCCGAAAACTGCATGAAATTGTTCGTCGTTTACCGTTTCTCCTGTTTCAAATGCCGGAATCTTTGTTCCGATAAAAAGGAGTAGGATACAATATGCAATAAGTCCGGCAGTGATAAATGATAATTTCCGGACACCATCTTTCCCGAAATGTTCATTAATCAAATCGGTAGTCAGAAATACAACGGGCCAAGGTAAAATACCAATACTCATCAGGAAAGGTCCAATCTGGATTAATTTACCTCCAATTAATTCCGCTACAATGGCATTCGTGATGAAAATGCCAGTGAGTATGATAAAAACAATATCTTTTTTGGTCTTGAACATTGTGTTAAAAATTAGAATTCTTCATCATAACTATAATTATCATTATAGGTTGACGGGATTGAAAATTTGTGGTTGTCGTTTGTTATTTCGTAAATGATTCTTTCAAGAGTATCTTTAAAATCATCTTTGCTTGTAACTGTGTGGTTTTTGAATACCTTATAAGCCTGAATGTTTATCTTATCATTTTCATTTACAAAAGCAACAGTTTGTATTTCAATTTCTTCTTCCTTAGAATCTTCATTTTTTGTTTTTTCTTCAAAGAAGAAAACGGTAATTTTTTTGTTTTCTTTTTGAATAATCCTTTTTTCGATTAAGTTCAGATTGTCTTTTTTGTTGAAATTGGATGATTTGTAGAATATTGATCTTGCAATTTCATCTTCTTTCAAATGATTAAGTTGTATTTTTTTATTTTCGGCTAAAAACTGTACTAATGGAAAAGCTAAATGTGAGTTTTCAAGAGTGTTTTTAACTTCATTTTTATTTGGCGAATCATTTAAAATATCTAAACATAAAAGTTTGTAATTCAAAACCTGATCTTTTAAGTCTTTTGAATTTTGTGTTAATTCATTGATGGATGAATTAGTTGGAAATTGTTTTAATATTTTCAAATACTCAAATAATTTGGTATTTGGATCATTTTCTTCAAGTTCTTCATCAACTGCAACAACAGCTTCGTCAATTGCCATGGCTGCTTCCTCGACTTCTACCACTGCAGCCTCTTCTTCTTTGATCGTTTCTCCATTGCTATTTTCTAATATAGCTTCTTCTTCACTCTCTAACATAGTTTGAGAATTGTTCAAAGATTTTTTATATTCTGCTTTTGCCTGTGTTAAAATCGCTTTTTGGTATTGTTTGATTTTTTTAGGTGTTACAAGCTTAGCATCAGACAAGTTGTTGTAAAGCTCAACAATCGGGAAGCCATATTGCTCATTACTGTAAAATTGGAATATTTCCGGAAATAATTCTTTGCTATAGGCTGTGTCCTGTCCAAATGTTAAAAATAAATCACTTACCAATGATTTGTTGCTGGTAACCGGTAAGTCATGTTCCATTAATTCCAGTATTTTTTTATAGGCATCTTTGCTTTTTTGGCTGGCCAATGCATTTAGAATTGCTATTTGTGTACTGCTTTTTGTTGTTTTCTTTTTGTATAAATTTTCGAAAAGTGTGATTACTTCCGGACTTTTGACTTCTCCGATTTTTGCAATCAGTGCTTCAAATTCGGGAGTTTCTGAGCTTTTGTATTTGAATGAGTTAACAAAATCTGTTATTTTTTTTAAGTCTTTAATTTCAATTTTCAGTGTTTGAACTGAATTCAATGCTGAGTAACGTATGGTGTCGTTTTTACTTTTGGCATCGCTTATGAATAATTCTATTTTGTTTGTAAAAGCGGCGTTGCTTTCAGTTGGTATTGGTTCAAAACTTTGGAATGCTTTTTCTATAAAGGCATCATCGTTTTTGTAATTTCTATCGACAACTGTTCTTAGTAAATAGATCCCATTGTTGCTAAAAACTACTTTTTGTTTTAAGGCCTGATTGCTTTTTTTTGCTGAAACCAAAGAGCTTAAACTGAAAATATTTTTATCAGTGTCAATAGTTTCTTTTTCTTCCAAAACATCACAGCTTTCTATTTTATTTGCATATAGTAATTCTGACCATTTAGAGGTTGGAACATCTACGTCATACCATATTGAGCGGTCGAAATCGTCATTAGAACCTAAAACATTTTCAAATTTTATGAACTCTTTTTTAACCAATTTTTTTATGGTGTCAACGTTTTCAGCTTGAAAATATTTTGGGTATTTGAAATAGGCGAAATTTATCTTTTTGTTGGATGATGCAACAAAATCCTGAGTGTCTACCTTTGGTTCAAATAAATTTTTGTTTTTTCCTCTTTCTTCTTTTTTGTAAATGAATAAAGGTCTGTTTTCTTTTTCAGGGATTTCAATTTTATAATTGGAATCTAAATCGGTATACACCTTTGTATTTTTGTTGTAATTGGATTTTTCAGTTTTAAATGAATCAAAAAACTTACGTATGTCTAAATTGTCAGCATTTACAGCTCCAAGTAAGAATGTTTTTTCGCCATGTATAACTGATTTTAAAGTTATAGTTTTGTTTCCTATTTTAGTAGTTGATTCAATATTGCCGTTATTGATTGTGTATGTGATGTCATTGAATTTTACCTCGTAAACGTCATAGAAATCCTGATGTACTTCTCTTTGTTGGAATAAAGGATCTTCAAAATTATCGATATTGTGTGTCGAATTTTCCAAAAGGAAAAAATACTCTTTTTTGGTTTTATCAAAAGCTTGTAGCGAAATATCTTCAATACTGTTGTCGGTGTCGCCATATGCCAAATTGTAATAAGGGACAGTAACTGTAAAGCCTCCTTTTTTAGGAGTATAAGTTTCCCAACTGTTTTTAAATTCTTTAAGTTTGATTACATCAAAAAACTGATTTTCGAATAATTTTACATAATTGCCAACTCCTGTGAACGAAACTGAGATCAATTCAAGCGGGGTTATGTAAAATTGGAAATGAAGATAGTTTCCGGTTTTTGTTTTGCTTTTTAAATCATATTTGCAGAAGCCCTCATGTTGAATGAATTTTTTGTCGATGATTTCACCTGGTATATTTTCAAAAAAGAGACTGTCCAGGGATTTATGATTGAATAATTCGTCTTTTTTGTTTAAAAAGTCATTTAACGGAATTCTGTTAAGGCTTAGAAGGCCTCCGTTCCCAAAGTCGGGTGAATAAACCTGGTTCTTTTCCTCATAATGTTTTTCATTTAACATGAGTTCAACCATTTTGTCTGAAGTGACCGTTTTTTTGAATTTAGGTTTGGCAAAAGTTTCCTCAATATTTTTTTTGATGCTGATTCCTTTGTTTGTCAATACGTCAAAAACAGGTGTGACTTTATAGCCTTTGTCGATCAATAGCTGGATCATCCCTTTTTTTCCTGCTAAATGGGCAGCACCAACAGCAGCAAAAATGTTGTTTCCTTTTTTAAGGATAGAGTCCAGGCTTTTGGTCATTATTTCGTTGCGGTTAATGATAAGTGCATGGTGTAAATGATTTGGATACATTAGCTTGTAAATGGAATCGAGCATTACGATGTTTTTCTCCCTGTATAACTCAAACATAAGATCATTTTGTCTTCTGTCTTTTAAAATAAGGTTTAGTTGCTTTGTTTTCAAAGCTTGATCTTTGTCCTCGGTTTTTTTTTCTTTACTTGCGTTTATGATGGATAAAAGTGATTCGGTGGCATCTTCCAGTCCGACACTTTTCTTATTGTATTTTTTACCTGTCTGAAATATAAAGGTGTCTAATATCGTGTTTTCAGAATAATCAGATTGATCGTCACTGGTTTCGGATAATACGTTTTTGAAAAAAACATTGTTTGTGAAAATAGCAGAAATTACCTCCTTGCTGATTGGGGTAAGGTTTGATTTTGTGTAGTAATTTCTGTAGCTGTTCAGGTTGTCTGTTTTGATGTACTGATATGAATCCAACCATGTTTCGGGATTACTTTCAGTGGCAATCATATCAGCATTCACAAGATTTTGGTAAAATGAATCCGATAAGTTGTATGAGATTTTTTCATTGACATGCATTGTACCATATAAGTAGGATTTTTTTGCAAGTCCGTTACCGGAAATTTCCCAGTGTAAACTGTTTTTTTGTTGGGCATAGCCGGTTAGCACAAGTAGCGAAGCTAAAAGAAGTAAAGTTTTTTTCAAGGCAAAATGGATTTGAGGTAAATATAAAAAATCCTCTGTCAATAAAAGACAGAGGATTTATTTTTTATTTTGAGGATTTTTAAGAATTATCCTAAAGTAACTCTTTTGAAACCTGTGATTTCAACATTGAATCCTTTAACGTAATCACCAACTTTTTTACTGTCATCTTTGATGAAGTTTTGATCTAGTAATGCTTTTTCTTGATCTAAAGTAGTGTTGTCAGAGATAAAACGTTGAATTTTTCCTGGAATAATTTTGTCCCAAATTTGTTCTGGTTTACCTTCGGCTTTTAATTCAGCTTTAGCATCTTCTTCAGCTTGTTTTAAAACTTCTTCAGTTAATTGAGAGTAAGAAATATATTTAGGAACATTTTTTAAAGTTTTTCCTAAACGTTTTGCTTCTTCGTTTTCTTTTTCAATTATAGCAATACGAGCGGCAAGTTCAGAAGCAACGAAAGCAGGATCAAAATCTTTGTAAGATAATGTATCAGCTCCCATAGAAGCAACTTGCATTGAGATGTCTTTAGTTAAAACATCAGCATTTGCAATTGGAGTAGAAATTGCAGTTAAAGCAGCAATTTTGTTAACGTGAACGTAAGATCCAACGAAAGCGCCTTCTAAGATTTCAAAACCACCGATTTCGATTTTTTCACCGATAACGCCAGTTTGCTCGATTAATTTTTCGGCAACAGTAATTCCGTTGAAATCTGAAGCTAAAAATTCTTCTTTAGAAGAGAAGTTAATAGCTCTTTCAACTAAATCTTTAGCTAAAGCTACGAATGCTTCATTCTTACCTACGAAGTCAGTTTCGCAGTTTAAAGTGATGATAGCTCCTTTAGTGTTGTCTGCATTGATAAAAGAAACAGCAGCTCCTTCAGAAGACTCACGGTCAGAACGGTTAGCAGCAACTTTTTGCCCTTTTTCTCTAAGGATTTGTATAGCTTTATCGAAATCTCCATCAGCTTCAACTAAAGCTTTTTTACAGTCCATCATTCCGGCACCTGTAGATTGTCTTAATTTATTTACGTCTGCAGCAGTGATTGTTGCCATAGTGTTTTAAATTTAATGTTTGTTGTTTTTAAAATTAAAAAATTCCAATCTTCAAATTCCAAATTCCAACTTTAATAAATCATCAAATTTGACAATTCTTTGGAACTTGGAATTGAGATTGGAATCTATTTTATTTATTCTTCTGAAGCTGCAGCTGGAGTTTCAACTTTCGCTTCTTCAGTAGCTTCTGCCTCTTTGTCTGAAGTTCTGTTAGATAAACCTTCAGTGATAGCAGCAGTAACTAATGATAATACTTTGTCAATTGATTTTGAAGCATCATCGTTCGCAGGGATTACATAGTCAACCTGACGTGGGTCAGAGTTGGTATCAACCATTGCGAAAACAGGAATGTTTAATTTTTGAGCTTCTTTTACTGCGATGTGTTCAGCTTTGATATCTACTACGAATAATGCAGCAGGTAATCTTGACATATCAGAGATAGAACCTAAGTTTTTCTCTAATTTTGCACGTAGACGCTCAATTTGTAATTTCTCTTTTTTAGAAAGAGTATCAAATGTACCGTCTTTCTTCATTCTGTCGATAGAAGCCATTTTCTTAACGGCTTTACGGATAGTAACGAAGTTTGTTAACATACCACCTGGCCATCTTTCAGTGATGTAAGGCATGTTTGCAGCCGCTGCTTTTTCAGCAACGATGTCTTTAGCTTGTTTTTTGGTAGCTACGAAAAGTACTTTTCTACCAGATGCAGCGATTTTTTTCAAAGCTTCGTTAGCCTCTTCAATTTTAGCTGCAGTTTTATATAGATTGATAATGTGGATACCATTACGCTCCATATAGATGTAAGGAGCCATGTTTGGGTCCCATTTTCTAGTCATGTGTCCGAAATGAACACCTGCTTCTAGTAAGTCTTTAACTTCTACTTTATTTGCCATTTTGTAATAGTTTACGTTCTGTTGAATTAGCAATGGTTGAGTAGCGATTGTCTCGGTCTGAACCATTTAGATGCTAAACTAGTCTCCGGCCTCAGCGCGGAAAAGCAACAATAACTTAGTTTTAATAAATAATAATAAATATTAACGTTTAGAGAATTGGAATCTCTTACGAGCTTTCTTCTGACCGAATTTCTTACGCTCAACCATACGAGGGTCACGCGTTAATAAACCTTCTGGTTTTAAGATTGCTCTGTTTCCTTCTCCAACTTCACACATTGCTCTTGCAATAGCCATACGAACAGCTTCTGCCTGACCAGTTGTACCACCTCCGTAAACATTGATTTTTACGTCAAAGTTAGAAGCGTTTTCAGTCATAGCAAGAGGTTGCATTACTTTGTACTGTAAAGTTGCAGTAGGGAAGTAAGCATTAAATGCTTTTTTGTTTACAGTGATGTTTCCTGTACCTTCTGATACATAAACACGTGCCACGGCACATTTTCTTCTACCGATTTTGTGAATAACTGCCATTACTTAAGATCGTTTAGATTAACGGTTTTAGGTGTTTGAGCAGCATGTTTGTGCTCTGGACCTACATTAACATTCAAATTACGGAATAATTGAGCACCTAATTTGTTTTTAGGTAACATTCCTTTTACAGCTTTTTCTACTAATAATGCAGGGTTTTTTTGTTGCATTACTTTAGCTGTTAAAAATCTTTGACCTCCTGGGTAACCTGTGTGACGAACGTAAGTTTTGTCATCTAATTTGTTTCCAGTTAGGTTGATTTTTTCTGCGTTGATAACGATTACGTTATCTCCACAGTCCACGTGCGGTGTATAACTTGGTTTGTACTTACCTCTTAAAAGCATCGCAACTTTTGAAGCAAGACGACCTAAGTTATGACCTTCAGCATCAACAACGATCCACTGTTTATCTGCAGTAGCTTTGTTTGCCGAAATTGTCTTGTAGCTTAATGTGTTCACAATAATTACTTTTTAATTAAACATTCCATTCCCAATTAAGGGAGTGCAAAAGTACAATTATTTATTTATAAAGCAAATAGCATTTTAAAAATTCTTTTTTTGTTGCTATTCAATTGGTTATGTCTTTCTTCTGTTTTTGAATCATTGTCAATAAGTTTCTTCTTGTTTTACTAATGGATAGATAATAATTTTATTTGTTATTTTTACAGGATAATACGTATATCATGAAGCCAAAAGCGACCTTAAAAGAAATAGCCAAAGATTTAGGAGTTTCTGTATCAACTGTTTCGAAAGCGTTGAGTGACAGCCCGGAAATCAGTGAGGCTTCGAAAATACGCATCAAGGAATATGCGGCGATCCGTAATTATAAGCCAAACAGTATGGCGCAGAACCTGAAGCGTCAGCGTACCAATACCATAGGTGTGATTATTCCGAATATCCTGAATCCTTTTTTTGCGAAGGTTTTCAGTGGGATTGAAAAGTATGCCAATACCAAGGGCTATAATGTGATTACGTATATCTCAAATGAATCTTTTACCAAAGAGCAACAGGCCATTGATTTGTTGAGCAATGGTACGGTTGATGGTTTTATATTGTCGATTGCGGAAGAAACACAGAAGAAGAATGAGATATCCCATTTTAAGGAAGTGATAAAAGAAGGAGTGCCGATTGTGATGTTTGACCGGATCTCTGAGATTGTGGATTGTGATAAAGTCGTGGTGGATGATTATGACTCGGCGGTGCATGCCACACAGCATTTGATTACGACTGGATGCAAACGGATTGCTTTGTTGACCTGTGAAGCTAACCTGAGTGTGTCTCAATTGCGTATCAACGGTTATCTGGATACGTTAAAGGCAAATGATATTGCCAGAGATGAAGATTTGATTATTGCAGTGAATTCTGTAAAAGAATACGATGAAAGACTGACGAACTTAATTGATAATATTATAGTGGACGGCATCTTTGCTTTGGATGAACATGCTTCAACTTTAGCGATGAAGCTGGCCGTGAAGAAAGGTATTAAAATACCGGATGAATTATCGATGGTGGGGTTTGCCGATGGTGCCTGGTCGAGAAGACTGACGCCGAGTTTAGCCACAATCAGCCAGCACGGACCGCAGATTGGTGCGGAGGCTGCTAAACTACTTATTGACCGCATTGAGAAAAAAGCAGAGAAAAACGTTTACAAAACCACCATTATAAAAACGGAGTTGCGTTATCGTGATTCGGTACGGAAGCCGGTTTAATTCTTTTCTTTTTTAACCTTCTGAATAATGGAATACATTATGTTTCCAAGAAGAAAAAGGATGCTTAAAATAAAAAGAAATAGTATGTAACTGTTTATTGAAAAATAAAAGACTAATAGTAAAATAACAGATAGTGCAGATATGTAATTGTTAGTTTTAACTTTTAAAATAAACCTGGTAATATAAAGTGATGCCAGAATATTAGCGAACGGTAATGTCAAATTACTTATGTCCCATGCCCAGCCTACCGTTTTGTTTATGCCTATTTCTCCAAAACACCATGAACTTAAGGCTAGTGTGGTATAGAGCGTCAAAGAAAATGTGACTAAGAATTTTATAAAGAGAACAAGAAACTTCATGTTTGTTGATTTACTCATTACTCCAATTAGTACAGAAAATAGTCATGCCTCCCATGCAATTATTAGTGCCCATAATTAGACCTGCATTAAATAAGGTGTGAGCATACTTTATGGTTTCCAATTCATTTTCAGGATAGATTTTTCCTTTCTTCTCCTTATTGAATTTCTTTGCGATTTTGGCTATGTCTTTTTCGATGGAAAACTTCTTTAGATCTTCAAGAGAATATTGATGTGGATTAACTCTTTCAATAGCTTTTGGATTTGAAAACTCAAAATATCGGTCTTTTTTGTTTAGTGCAAAATCAAAAGCTGTTTGTATTTGCTCTCCTGTGTAATCGGTGAGTTTTAACTCGCGCATTAGGGCGGAGATTAAATCAGGTGATTCCAGGCAAACCTCTTTTATGGTGTTTTGATTGAGGTCTTTGTAAGTAATCACCAAAAATGAAGGTGCGGTTGAATTGCAAGTGTTCAGTGCTTTCTTGTAATTTTCGTATAAAACGTTATCTCCAATGTTTTGTCCGAAGGAAATCATTGGAGATAATATGATTAGTATGAAAAGTAGGTGTTTCATGAATTAAAATCAATGTGCTTCAAGCCAGTCTCTTCCCAGTCCGACTTCCACTTCAAGGGGAACGGCCATTTTGAAGGCGTTCTCCATTTCATGTTTGATCATGGATTTGATTTTTTCCAGTTCCGAGTTGTGGACATCGAACACCAATTCATCATGTACCTGTAACAACATCTTAGACTGCCAGTTTTCTGCTTTCAGTTTTTTATGGATGTTGATCATGGCTATTTTGATGATATCGGCGGCGCTTCCCTGGATAGGAGCGTTCACGGCATTACGTTCGGCACCACCGCGTACAATGGCGTTTGCTGAATTAATGTCTTTTAAATATCGTCTTCTTCCCGAAATGGTTTCCACATAACCGTTGTCACGGGCGAAATCCACTTGGTTTGCCATGTAAGATTTCAGTTTCGGGTAGGTTTTGTAGTAAGCATCAATCAGGTCGGCGCTTTCTTTTCTGGATAAATTCGTCTGGTTTGACAATCCAAAGGCAGAAACCCCGTATATAATTCCGAAGTTAACCGTTTTAGCATTGCTTCGCTGTTCTTTTGTTACTTCTTCCAAGGCTACGTTGAATACTTTGGCAGCGGTACTTCTGTGGATGTCCTCATTATTTTGGAAAGCGGCAATCATATTTTCTTCTCCACTTAAAGCGGCGATGATGCGCAATTCAATTTGTGAGTAATCGGCAGAGAGTAAGGTGTGGTTTTCATCACGGGCGATGAAAGCCTTTCTGATCTGGCGGCCTCTTTCGGTGCGGATAGGAATGTTTTGTAAGTTCGGGTTGTTCGAACTCAAACGTCCGGTAGCGGCAACGGTTTGCATATAATCAGTATGTACGCGTTGGGTCTTGCTGTCTACCTGTGTTGGCAATGCATCCACATAGGTACTTTTCAGTTTTACCAGTTGGCGCCATTCCAGAATATCTTTTACAATCTGGTGGTCATTGGCTAAGTAACTCAATACCTCTTCGCCGGTAGCGTATTGACCCGTTTTGGTCTTCTTTTGTTTGGCACCGCCAATCTTTAATTTATCGAATAAAATATCGCCTAACTGTTTTGGAGAAGCCAGGTTGAATTTCTCTCCTGCTTCTTCGTATATTTTGTTTTCAAAAGCGTCTATTTCTATTTGCATATCGGCAGACATTGCTTTGAGGAAGTTTTCATCCAGGTTGATGCCTTCGCGTTCCATATCGGCGAGCACCTGTACCAAAGGAATTTCGATTTCATCGAATAGTTTTTTGGTGCCTACTTTCTCCAGGATAGGCTGGAAATGTTCTTTCAGCTGTAGGGTTACATCGGCATCTTCGGTGGCGTATTCTTTGATGTCTTCAAGTGCAACGTCACGCATTGATAATTGGTTTTTGCCTTTCTTACCAATTAGGGATTCGATGGATTTCGGGGAATACTTTAAGTACGTTTCCGATAATACGTCCATGTTGTGGCGCATATCAGGATTGATTAAGTAGTGGGCGATCATGGTATCGAATAAATTTCCTTTGACTTCAATACCGTAATTAGCCAATACCTTTAAATCGTATTTCATGTTCTGGCCGATTTTCTCAATGGCTTCATTTTCGAAGAACGGACGGAATTTATCTACTAAAGCCTGGGTTTCTTCCTGGTTTTCCGGACACGGAACGTAGAAGCCTTTACCTTTTTCGTAGGAGAATGACATTCCTACCAGTTCAGCATTCAAGGCATCGATACCGGTTGTTTCGGTGTCAAAACATACCGAAGGCTGATTCATTAAGTTCTGAATCAATAGTTTTACCGGTAAGTCACCCTGTACAATCTGATACAAATGCGTTGTGTTCTCGAGAGTGGCATAGCCTGAATGTGGTACGGGCGTATCGTTTTCTTCGTCAGAGAAACCGAACAGGTCGAATTGGTTTTCGTTTTTCGGGGTGGATTTTTTAGCAGACTTAGTTGCTTCGCCATTACCGTTACCGTCTATTTCATTGTAATCTTTACCCGATCCGAATAATTTGTCGAATTGTGTTTTAAGTTGGCGGAATTCCAGTTCCTGGAAAATAGCATCTGTTTTCTCCACATCCGGTTTAGACAGTTCGAAATCTTCGGCGTCGAAAGTTACCGGACAGTCGAGTAGGATAGTGGCTAATTTCTTGGATAGTAACCCTTGTTCTTTATTCGCTTCAATTTTATCTTTAATGGCACCTTTCAGTTGGTGTGTATTATCCAATAAGTTTTCGATAGAACCGTATTCAGCTAAGAATTTCTTGGCTGTTTTTTCCCCTACGCCCGGTAGTCCCGGAATATTATCCACTGCATCCCCCATCATAGCGAGGAAGTCGATAACCTGTAACGGATCCTGTATTTCGAACTTGGCTTTTACTTCTTCCACGCCCCAGATTTCGATATCATTTCCTAATCGGGCTGGGCGGTACATGAAGATATTTTCGGAGACTAATTGTCCGAAATCCTTATCAGGAGTTACCATGAAAACCTGATAGCCTTCTTTTTCGGCCTGTTTTGATAAAGTTCCGATTAAGTCATCGGCTTCAAACCCTGATTTTTCAATAATGGGGATATGCATGGCTCTCAGGAAATCCTGAATATACGGAACGGCTATTTTGATGGCTTCCGGAGTTGCGTCGCGGTTAGCTTTATATTCGGTATACATTTCCAGTCGGTAGTCACTTCCGCCTTTGTCAAAAGCAACGGCCAGATGATTCGGTTTTTCCCTGCGGATAATATCGATCAAAGAGTTCATGAATCCCAGGATGGCTGAGGTGTCCATTCCTTTGGAGTTAATTCTCGGGTTTTTGATAAAGGCGTAATATCCCCTGAAGATTAAGGCGTATGCATCGAGCAGGAAAAGGCGTTTTTGTTCTGACATGACTGAAAATTTGTAAAGAATCCAAAAGTACAAAACTTTTGTGAAGTTGGTTAGGGTTTGTTGTTAGTAGTTTATGGTTTGTAGTTTGTTATTTATTGTTTGTGGTTTGTGGTTGCTTTTTCTCTATTCCCGTGTTGATTTGTTTAATGGTGTATAAGGCTTTTTCGTGCTGCAACAGTGCTACAACAGTGCTACAACAGTGCTATATCTACGCTATATCCATTACTTGGATTGTAGAATTACGGGATTTAAAGATTACAAGGTTTGCGAATAAACTGATGGGGTATTTAACTGTAAATTTTAACAAAGAGGAAGTGATGTTGTAAGTTATAAATTATTAAATTTATGTATTGATTTGAAAGTCAGTTCGTTATTTGAAATTTTTAATTTATTGGACATGAAAAAAATACCACCGCAAAGAAAGGTTATGTTAACCTGCTTGTTGTTTTTTATGCTGATAACAAGTACTATGTCTGGACAGGTCGGGATAGGGACAGTTACCCCCGACGCAAGCTCTGTATTAGATGTCGTATCGACAACTAAAGGAATGTTAACACCAAGAATGACTACTGCACAGCGAACCGCCATATTAAATGCTGCGAACGGTTTGCTTGTGTATGACACCGATTTAAAGTCTTTTTATCACTATGACACCGTTTCGGCGGGCTGGATAAAAGTCAGTTCTGCAACTGACGGAAGGCTGAAATACAAAATTGTTAAATCTACTGATGTCCTTGCGACAGTGCTGGCTGCTGAACTGGCAGCAGGAGGCGGTACCAAATATCTTTTGGATACCGGGACACTCTATGAAATCAACGGGACTGTCAATCTGAATTTACCCATAGAATTGAACAATGCCTATCTCAACGGGCAGGATTCGGGGGAAGATAAATTAATAAGAACTTCGGGAGATCTTTTTACCGGTACGACCGGAGGCACTTTGCGTGTGCTTACCCTTTCGGCCCCTTCGGGCAATGTTTTCAATATAGACGGTGGCGGGACAGCCAGTATGGTATTCCGGGATTGCATTGTGACGGGTTCGTCTGCGGTGGGATCCGTAAAGAATTTTGCCCTGTTTTTTGTGAGTATTGTCCAGTATATTGGGAATACCAACGGTGTAACATATGAAAACATCAGTAAGCTGTTAATCAGTAACGCAGGATGGTTTGGTAACAATTCTGGGACCTACGAGAAATTAACAGGGACATTTGCTTTAGTGACCAAGCAGGGAGGTTTCAGTGAGGTGGTTGGGGCAAATACTGGTTTTGATGTTTCTGCGAACCCGACCATAACCGGTGATGCCGTGATGGAAGCTACAGTTTTTACCGGAACGCTTACAACGGGTAAATATGTTAATGCTTA
The DNA here is from genome assembly GCF_023634845.1 of Flavobacterium amniphilum. GTDB lineage: Bacteria > Bacteroidota > Bacteroidia > Flavobacteriales > Flavobacteriaceae > Flavobacterium > Flavobacterium amniphilum. Next base: position 75,380 of record NZ_JAMLJL010000011.1, read on the forward strand.
TACAGTAGGTACCTATACCGGGTATAATTTTAATAATAACTGGAGTGTGCGCTGTCCCGGGATTCCTACAGAAATTGACGCTTCCGCAGTTGGTGATTTTGCGGTTGATTATGCAGTGGGCAGCGGGGCGAGTACGACATTTAATAATTCCAATCCCAGTAATATAATTAAAGTGCAGGGCGTTTCCACATCCTCTAATTTATTCCGGTTTTCCACAGATGGCGGTGTGAGCAACCGGTTGAAATACTTAGGTAAAAAGAAGCGTATTTTCCAGGTGACCGGTTCCATCTCTTTTCAGGTTGCCGGGGTGGGGACTTATATTATTTACATAGCCAAAAACGGTACCGTTATTTCCCAATATAAGATTTACGGTAGGGGACTGGCTGCCAATGATATTCTGGTATTGCCTTTGGGTGCAACGGTTGAGTTAGTGACCAATGATTATGTTGAAGTTTATGCCCAGCGTTATGCCGGAGGGAACAATGATGCGATTATAACACCGAATATGACATTAATAGTAAAATGATTACTTTTTTGTCCCGCTTAAGACCACATTCCACCGGGGTGTGGTTTTTTGCGTTTTGCCTTTTATTCATAGTTTAGTTTTTGAGCAATAAAAAGCCCGGTGCCATGCAATTGTACCGGGCTTATGGCTTTTACACAGTAAGTAGGTAAAAGCAGGTGTAAAAATGGACTTTACTTAGTTTTTGATTATGCTGCGGGTTGCCTGGTTACCGTTTTTAAAGTTGATTTTGACAAAGTAGATGCCGTTAGGGTAACCTGACAGATTGATTTGTTTTTCTTTAGTTTCGGCGATTAGCTGGCCCAGACTATTGTATATACTGACTGTGTTTATTATTTCAGTAGTTTCGATGTTCGCCCAATTGTTTGTTGGTACAGGATATATATTAAAAGCTGTTGCATTGAAATCATCATTACCGAGATTTTCCTGAATATTGATTGTATAATCTTCCACTTGTCCGTAGTAGGCATTCAGGCATGCATCGAATTCCCCTTCTTCATAGACATTCCATTGGTCTTTGATGATTCTCATTCTGGTTGTTCCGATTGTAGCATTAGCAGGTATTTCGATTGTTATTGCAGCTTCGACCGCATCAGTGCCTGTTGAAGGCATCAAGCTTGTGTGGTAATATTCGGTTGCCATGTCGAAAGTACCGTCATTATTCCAGTCCAAAAATGCCCTGATGTCATGTTCGAATTGTCCTGCCGTATTTCCTTTTACCGTCAATGTGTACGTATTTCCGCGCTGGACATTGCCAATAATCTGTGTGAAATCTTCGTACGCAGCCGTACCGTTTACCGATTCAGAAGTGATGTTGCTGATATCTGCAAAATTCACTAAAGTAAGCGGTTCCACATCATGGTCGACCGATACGGTGCAGTAGGATACCGGAGGGATGGTTTTCATGCAACGGAGAGATGCACCCTGCTTGCGGAAAGTACCGGCTGACGGATTTGCAATGGCATTGCTGTAGTATAAATGCTTGACATAATTGGGATTAGTGTTGCTTGTGGTTTTACTCCAGTAATAACCTCTTTGGCCCACAAATGAGTAGTTTCCCGTTGCATTTCTGGTACCACCTACCGTTAATTTCAGATTGCTGGCAAAAGCTTTGGCTACATTAGTTATTTCTTCATCAGTAATTAGCTTTTCCCAGTTTGCTTCGGTGGGAGTTGTCCAGTTTACTCCAAGTAATTTACAGGGGTCACATCCATTTTCGGCGGTTGCCGCAGCTGGTGTTGCCGCTTCCCAAGTATCAGACTGCAGGCTGCCAGACCACCAATCACCATAAAAGTCATGAGATCCTCCATTCAAACCAAATGGATTATTTGGATTCAATGAAGCAGAGGCGAGAGAAGAAGTCCTGTTTTGGTGTCCGTCGTCCCAGCGTCCCCACTGAAAACAGTCTCCATATGAATTTTCGTCAGTAGCTGCAATGGCTACATTTGAACTGCCCAGGTTTTGTTGAAGCCATACATTTCCGTCTTTCGCCCTTACTGTTGTGTATGTTACTGTCGTACCTTTGTAGTTAAAAGTTACCGAGCCTAAATCGCCCGGGTTGTTTCCGGGATCATTGGTGGTTTGTGCCTGTGAATGGCCATGTATCAGTAACATCGCCAGGAACGCATATTTTTTCATCATAGAATGTATAATTTTAGAACAGCAAAACTAGTTTATTTAGACTAAATAAAAATAATTTAGTATTCACTTTTGTTGAATTTTTATTTTTCCGGCAGTAAAAATTCAGAAGATTAAAAAAATGAATGTTCTTATTTCGAATGTGCAAAATAGAAGAGAGAAATTCAGCCTTTTTTTGTTTTCAGAAGTTTGAAATAATCAAATAGTTAAATTTTGATTAACAAAAACCTATTGTGTTGAGTTTCTTTGTTATTTTGTGTAAAATTTTTTGAAAAATGATGTTCCGTTTTCTCGTTATAGCTTTTATACTATTGCTTGTTGAGGTGTATTCCTATCAGGTAGTCAGAACTTTATTGAAATCCAAGTGGTTTCTTTATGGGTATCAGGTGTTGAGTTTGATTGTATTTGTGTATATTTTTTACACGATTTTCAATTATGACCGTAAAGTAGGCCAGACCCATAGAAGTTTATTTGCATTGGGATTGATGCTTACGATTTACCTTCCTAAGATTGTGATGACTGTTTTTATGTTTGGTGAGGATGTGGTGCGTTTAATTGCCGGTAGCATTAATTATTTCATAGAGTATGATAACAGTCCGGAATTTTTACCCTCGAGAAGGAAATTTGTGAGTCAGATAGCCTTAGGTTTAGCTTCTGTTCCCTTTTTATCATTGATTTACGGAATTACTGTTGGAAAATACAATTACAAAGTTATCAGGCAAAATATTTTCTTTCCTGATTTACCGGATTCTTTTGACGGTTTTACCATTACCCATATATCTGATATTCATTCGGGCAGTTTTGATAACCCGGACAAGATCAATTATGCGGTTGATCTGATCAATGAGCAAAACTCAGATATTTTATTGTTTACTGGTGATATTGTGAATGCCAAGGCAGAAGAGATGCATCCTTGGATTGATACCTTTAACCGTTTGACCAAGCCTTCTTTTGGGAAATATTCGATTTTGGGTAATCATGATTATGGTGCTTATCTGGAATGGGATTCGGAAGAAGCAAAGGCTAAGAATTTTGAAGAAATCAAAGATTTGCACCGTCAGATTGATTTTAAGTTATTGTTGAATGAGCATGTCAAGCTGAAAAAAGACGGACAGGAAATCTCGCTTGTAGGAGTTGAGAACTGGGGGAAGCATTTTGGTGAGATGGGAGATCTTGTAAAAGCATCAGAAGGGTTGACCGATAAAGATTTTAAAGTATTGATGAGTCATGACCCGAGCCATTGGGAAGAGAAGGTGCAGCATGATGATAAGCATTTCCAGTTAACACTGAGCGGTCATACCCATGGTATGCAGTTTGGTATTGAAATTCCGGGTTATTTTAAGTGGAGTTTAGCGCAGTATATGTACAAATGCTGGGCAGGATTGTATGAAAGTGCCGGACGTTATGTGTATGTGAACCGTGGTTTTGGATTTCATGCTTATCCGGGAAGAGTGGGTATTATGCCTGAAATTACGGTTATTAGGTTAAAAAAAGGACAAAATATAGCGTAATTTAGTAAAAACACTATATTTGTATAACAAAGTTTAATTAAAATAATAAACTATGTCAAAATTTGGAGAACTTATCAATGCCCAGGTCCCGGTTTTAATCGATTTTTATACCGATTGGAATGAATCTTCACAGTCGATGCATCCGGTAATTAAAGATGTCGCCGCTGCATTGGGTGACAGGGCCAAAGTCATTAAGATTGATGTAGATAAAAACCAGGAATTAGCCGAAGCACTTCGTATTAAAGGCTTGCCTACATTGATGATTTACAAAGAAGGGCAGATGAAATGGCGTCAGTCAGGAGAATTAGATGCCAACACTCTGATTACTTTGGTTCAGGATCAGATTTAATCTGATTGGACAGTAGCGAACACAAATCCTTTTTCTTTTAAAAACTTAATTGCTTTGGGTAGCGCATACTCAAGGTTTTTTCTTGCTTTTAGGCTATCGTGAAAAACGATGATGCTTCCGTTTTCTACTTTACGGGTAGCGTTTTTCAGGCAGTTTTCAGGCGTGACCGTTTTGTCGAAATCGGCAGTCAGAATATCCCACATGATTATTTTATAGCCTTGATTTCTTAGTTTGGCTGATTGTTTGATGGTGACTTTGCCATAAGGCGGGCGGAATAGTTTTGCTTTGGTTTCATTTGCGTTGCATAGGATTGAAGCTTCACATTGTTCAATATTTTGTAAATAAACTGATGTTTTTGTTTTCCATCCGTTAAGGTGATTGAACGTATGATTGCCTATAGCATGTCCGTGTTGGATTATCTTCCGGAAAATATCCGGATGGTTTTCAATGTTCTTTCCGATGCAGAAAAAGGTTGCCGGGATGTTTTCTTCTTTCAGGATGTTTAAAACCCATTCTGTGACTTCAGGAGTTGGTCCGTCATCAAACGTAAGGTATATTTTATTGTCCGGGTTGGGAATAGACCAGATTTGGCTTCTGAAAAGCCATTTGATTGTGTTATTTGTCTTGATCCAGTAAAACATACTGTAAAAATAAAGCTTTCGGTTTAACCCCGAAAGCTTTATTGAAAAACTATGTTTTTGTGTTTTATTCCAGCTCAAGGCCAAAGCGTTCGAAACGCTGTGCGAAGCTGTTGAAAGCCGGTTTTAATTCGTTGTAAAAGGCTATGTCTTTATTTTCTTTGGCTACTTCCAGTAAACCTCTGTAGCGTTCTACATCTGTAACGATATCGATACCGAAATCATTCTGCTCGACTGGTTTAAGCGATGCAAAATATTTCAGTTCATCCTGGTATTTAGCTACCAGGTCTCTTAATACTTTCTGTGCTTTCGCTTTTTTGCCCAGTTTGTAGTAATTGTCGGCCAAAGGATCAACAAGGCTGTAAAACTCATAGTAGTCCAATGGTAATTTTGCGATAGCCAGGTCTACCACTTTTTCTGCTTTGTCAAATTTGCCTTCAGCTATCAGGGCATTAGCCAGACGGTTAAAGTTAGTGCGGTATGAGATGCTGTTCTTTCTGGTTTCAGGATCGTGGTAGATATCGTTTCTTTCGCCGTTACCCCAAGTCCATTTCATAACATTGTTGTACATTATGTCTGTATCGATTCTTCCCATTTCGAAACTATAAGAGTCTTTTTCAAGAGGTGTTCTGATTGGAACCAAGCGGTAAATCATACCGTCCAGTTGTAAAAACTCCTTCATCCAGATGTAGTCGTCATCGGCAAAGGCACCCGGAGAGAAATAGATAGGTCTTTTCCAGTTGTTGTTTCTTACGATGTCCAGCATCATTAAGCGGTTTTTGTATAAGGCATCCCCTTTGATATCGATATCAATGTAAGGAACAATTGAATCATTGAGTTTGGTATTTACCACTTTGTTTGTGATAACTGCATTTTTGTCAACAGGGATGCGGATTTTGTTTGTCGGATAAAACTGGATCATGTGTCCGTTTCGCATTTCCACCAATGTTCTTGGGTCGTCGCTTGAAATGAAATTGAAGAATTCATTTACATTCATGCGTTCGTCAGTAGCCTTGTCAAAAATCAGATAGTCGCGTTTTTCACCCACATAATCTTTGTGTTTAAATGAAATTGGAACTGGGTCTGAGTCATGTGCTTTGCGTACCATGGCGTCTATATACCAGTCGGTCATTAATAAACTTGTGTTTACAATGCGTACATCGGTTCTGTATCCTTCGATTTCCTGTAAGTACCATAGCGGGAAAGTATCGTTGTCACCGATGGTAAATAAAATAGCGTTAGGTGCGCAGGAATCGAGGTAGGCTTTTGCCGAAGAAACGGCAGTGTATTTGTCTGAACGGTCATGATCGTCCCAGTTTTGGGTAGCCATCAATACCGGAGCAGCCAGTAAGCATGCTGTGATTGCTACCGGAGCAGCAATGTTTGGCGTGATGAATTTTTTGATATAATCATAGATGGCATACACACCAATACCGATCCATATAGCAAATACATAGAATGAGCCCACCAATGCATAATCGCGTTCACGAGGTTCGAAAGGTCTTTCGTTCAGGTATATTTTCAAAGCCAAGCCAGTAAATAAGAACAAAGCCAAAAGCACATAGAAGCTTTTCAGGTCTTTTTTTGCATGGAAGAAGAAGCCGATAAGACCTATGATAAACGGAAGGAAATAATATACATTTCTTCCTTTGTTGTTTTTCCAGTCGGCCGGAAGGTTTTTCTGGGAATCCAAGCGGAACGAATCGATGGCGTCGATACCACTGATCCAGTTACCGTCTTTTAAGTCAAATTCACCCTGTTTGTCGTTTTGTCTTCCTGTGAAATTCCACATCAGGTATCTCCAGTACATGTATCCGAATTGGTATTCGAACATGAACTGTAAGTTATCCATTGTAGTTGGTTTTTCCACAATAAGATATTGTCCGTATGTTTTCAGGAACTTATCGTAGTCTTCAAGTTCTAATTTTCCGGAAGCGTATGCAGCTTTGAATTCACTAACGATCTGAGTCATTTGATCCATTTCGTTTTCGTCTTCAAATGCTCCAGGGTTAATGGTAAATTCCAGCGGTCTTGTAAAGCGCATGTAGTTTACATTGTGCTCGCCGCTCCACATACGGGGCAGTATCGCTTTGTGGTTATCGTCGGTATTTTGTTTTCCGTTTTTGAAATTGTTTACAATAACGTATTTTCCGGTAGCGTAGTCACGCTCGTAGTTCGGTTTTTCGTCGCTGTATGGGTTGTTTTCGTCCAGACCTGCGTATGCATCAGAGAACTGGGGGCCGTAAAATAATTTTTGTTCACCGTATTGTTCACGGTTGTAATAGGCTAGAAGTTCGCGGGCATCCGAAGGTTTGTTTTCATTGATTGGTGTTTCTGCATTGGCACGTATTGGCAGCATTAGCCAAGTTGAGAATCCGATCAGGATAAATAAAACACACAGTAGAAGTGTATTGAATAAAACTTTTCCTTTTTCGCGGGTATATTTTAATCCGAAATGAAAGAAAGCAACCAATAAAATAGTGACAAAGATGGTTCCCGAGTTGAATGGTAATCCGATACTGTTTACCATGAAAACTTCAGTGGCACCGAAGAACGTCATGATCCAAGGTAATAATAACTTGAAAATGAATAATAATATTGAAACCACTACAATGTTGGCAATAATGAAATTTTTGATTGTAACCTGTTTGTAGTGTTTGAAGTAGTATAGGAATCCGATTGACGGAATTGTTAATAAAGCCATGAAGTGAACTCCGAATGAAAGTCCGACTACCAAAGCAATTAATAAAAGCCATTTGTTGCTGCGCGGCGAATCCATTTCCTGTTCCCAGCGAAGGCCAAGCCAGAATAGTAAAGCGATAAGGAAAGTGGCCATGGCGTATACTTCGGCTTCCACGGCGTTAAACCAGAAGCTGTCAGAGAAGGTGAAAGCCATAGCTCCAACGAAAGAACTTCCTAAAATTGCAATTGAATTCGTTTTGGTTATTTCGGTTACAGCTACTGTTATCTTTCTTAATACTATAGTTGAAGACCAGAACAAGAACAGAATGGTAAAAGCACTGGAGAATACAGACATCATGTTGACCATTAATGCTACATTTTCTTTTCCGATGGCAAACATTGAGAAAAAGGCACCGATCATTTGGAACAAAGGAGCTCCGGGTGGATGTCCTACTTCAAGATTGGCTGCTGTAGCGATATATTCGCCACAATCCCAGAAACTCATGGTAGGTTCAACGGTCAGGGAATAAACTAAAAGAGCGATAAAGAAGGAAGCCCATCCCAGAATGGTATTCCACTTATTGAAGTTGAATGACATAGAATTTGTATTCGTTTTGTAATTTGCTACACAAAGAAACTGTTTTTTTGTCTAAAGAAAAGGTTAAAAATATTTTTTTTACTTTTTTTTAAAAAAAACTTGCGGAATTGAAAAAACGTTGTAAATTTGCACTCGCAATAAGGAATTAATGCCGCCGGTGTTAAGAAATTAAGCAAAAAAATTGGTCCATGGTGTAATGGTAACACTACGGTTTTTGGTGCCGTCTTTCTAGGTTCGAGTCCTAGTGGACCAACAAATAAAGCTCTGAGAAATCAGGGCTTTTTTGTTTTTTATATATTTTTTATATTTGGGTTAGCTAATTCGAACAGTATGAAAAAAATAAGTATACTGATTCTCTGTTTTTTATTGTTTTCCTGTAAGGAAGAAAAAGCTGAAGAAAAGACAGAGGTGAAAACTGAAGAAGTATCTGCTGAGCAACCGGTTTTGAAAACGTATAATGGTTTTTTAAACGAATCTATTCCCTTTTTTATGCGTCTTGAATATTCAGATTCCGGAGTGAGCGGGGAATATGAATATGTTAAAGTGGGTAAGGTTGTCCGTTTAGAAGGTTATTTGGAAAAAGATTCGTTGTTTTTGAAGGAATTTGATGAGAAGAAAAATCATACTGCTACATTTAAAGGAGTTGTTTCAAAAAACCGTTCCGAAGTTTCCGGGAAATGGTTCTCCAATATAGCGCCTCATGTTTATGTGTTTAAAATGGGAGAAGGGAAGAAAGTCGTTAAGCGCAAGGAAGAAGTTGTTTTGGAAGGGGAGTATGAGAGTGCTTCTTATAGTGAGGGTGATGATGAAGTAGATGAAGAAGATGGAGATGGTGGTTATGTCGCTACACTTTCGATACGAAAGGAAACAGATACGAAGTATTATTTTCAGATTTTAGTGGGGAGTACTAATTGTACCGGAGAAGTTGATGGTTATTTTGTGATTGATGAAAACGGTATGGGCAGGTATTCGTCAGAGGATTGCCGGGAACTGGTATTTAAATTCGGGAAAAATAAGGTAGAAGTAACGGAAAGCGACTGTGGCCTTCATGGTATGAGTTGTTCGTTTGCCGATACGTATGTAACGAATAAATAGCATGTATTTTTGATGAAAATAAAAAAGGCCTTGATATTATCAGGGCCTTTTCTGTATAAAAGATTTACAACCATTGTTTTTCTACTCCCGTTGCATCCAGAACATCGATCTCAAGAATAAACCTCATTTTTTCGGCTATCCGGAAAGCTTCTTCTTTGTCGTTGGTTTTGAAAAAGGTGATGTGTTTGTTTTTGTTGTAGAATACATTCAGCAGGATTATATCACTGGTGACGGATGTACTTGCTGTAACCACGGTAATTGTTTGTTTTTCTTTTGTTTTGAAAACAGAGACATAATCAAACTTCGGACACGGAATCCACTTTCCGAATTTTAATCTGAATAAGGATTTCATATTCCGGTAGGTTTTGTTGTCCAAATTTATTTCAGAACCTTCTTTGGTTATCAATCCCAAGCCTATTGCGATAAAAATAGAACCCATGAAGATGTTTTGGAAAAATCCCAAAATTCCTATTATCAGCACGAGATATCCGAAAATCCTCTTGGGTAAAGGTGTTTCTTTTAAGTAGGTTATAATGCTCATTATTTATTATTTGTCATAAACTCTTCTGCCTTTTCGACCATGTTACGGCTTCCGCAAAAGAAAGGAACGCGTTGGTGCAGTTCAGTAGGTTGTATTTCCATGATGCGGCTGTAACCGTCAGAAGCTTTTCCGCCTGCCTGTTCGGCAATAAAAGCCATTGGGTTGCATTCGTATAACAAACGCAGTTTTCCTTTAGGAGCTTTTGAGCTGGTCGGGTAAAGGTAAATTCCTCCTTTGATCATGTTTCTGTGGAAATCGGAAACCAGACTTCCGATGTATCTTGAAGTATACGGACGGTCACCTTCTTCTGACTGACAATACTTGATGTAATCTTTTACACCTTGTGGGAAATGCACATAGTTACCTTCGTTGATCGAGTAAATTTTTCCGTCTTCTAAGTATTGCATGTTCGGATGTGAAAGGTAAAATGTTCCGATAGCCGGGTTTAAGGTAAATCCGTTAACGCCATGGCCGGTTGTGTATACCAGCATGGTTGAGGTTCCGTAAATCACATAACCTGCGGCCACCTGATTGACTCCGGGTTGCAGGAAATCTTCCAGTTGTACCGGTGTTCCCAGAGGAGTAACCCTTCTGTAAACAGAAAAGATGGTTCCTACCGAAACATTTACATCGATATTCGAAGAACCATCCAAAGGATCCATTAATACGACATATTTGTTGTTGTGGCTGTTGTCTGATCCGGCAACCGTAATGAAATCGTCATTTTCTTCTGAGGCAATTCCGCAAACGATTTCCCTGTTGATCAGGGTTTGGATGAAAACTTCATTCGCGTAAACATCTAATTTCTGTTGGTCTTCGCCCTGAACATTCTGATCGCCTGCCGCGCCCACGATGTCAACTAATCCGGCCTTGTTTACTTTGTAGTTGACCACTTTTGCGGCTAAACGGATCGAGTTGATAATTCTGGATAATTCACCTGAAGAGTATTGGAAATCATTTTGCTTTTCGATGATAAATTCACCAAGGGTTTTATTGCGTTCTTCCATGTAAGAAATCGTTGTAGTTAGTCCCGCAAATATCATCATTTATTTTCAAAGATCCGGCATACTTGTTTTCTAATTTGCACGTTTTCAAAAAGAGAAGTGAATTAACAAAAAACTTGCAAACAGGTTGTTTTTATCACTTTAAGTTATTTTATCTTTGTTATTCAATAAAAAATACAATCATGGAAACTAAAAAGATATTCTGTTCTGTTCTGTTATTGGGATTTTGCTCGTTGCAGGCCCAGATTAATTTAGGAGAAAAAGCGCTAGGAGCTTTGCAGAAAGGCGTTACCAGTTTTACATTCAGCGATGAAGATGCGGCTAAATTATCGAAAGAAGCTGTAGATAAAATGGATAAGGAAAATGTTGTGGCGGGACCTAAGGATCCTTATACTATCCGATTGAACAAACTGTTCGGTAAGCACAAAAATGAGGGCGGACTGGTTTTGAATTATAAAGTCTATAAAGTGAAAGAAGTTAATGCTTTTGCAACAGCAGACGGAAGTGTGCGTGTTTTTTCAGGCTTGATGGATATTATGGATGACAATGAGTTGCTGGCGGTTATCGGTCATGAAATCGGCCATGTGATTAATCATGATTCGCGTGATGCTATTAAGGCAGCTTACCGTAATGAAGCTCTTTTGGATGCGGCGGGTTCTTCGTCAGACAAAGTGGCTAAAGTGACTGACGGGCAATTGGGTAAAATAGGGGCGGCTTTGGTAAACAATGCCCACAGCCGTAAGCAGGAAAGTGATGCCGATACCTATTCGTATGAATTCATGAAGCGTAATAAATATAATGTGAATGCGGTGGAATCTGCTTTTGCCATTCTGGCGAAACTGAATGAAGGAGCAGAATCCAATATCATTACCAAGATGATGAGTTCGCATCCTGATCCGAAAGACAGAGCCCAAAAAGCAAAAGAAAGAGCCGTGGCTGAAGGATTGTACAAACCGTATGTTAAGATTGTTCCTAAAAAAACGACTGCTAAAAAGAAAAAATAATATGATTATCCGAAAAGGAACCCAAAATGACATGGCCGATGTGCTGGAGCTTATCCGTGAACTGGCTATTTTTGAAAAAGAACCTGATGCTGTTGTGATTACGGTTGGGGATTTAGAGCGTGACGGATTTGGAGAAAATCCTTTATTCCAGACTTTCATTGCTGAAGAAGCCGGAGAGATTATCGGTATGGCATTGTATTACTACCGTTATTCGACCTGGAAAGGAAGAACCATCCATTTGGAAGATTTGATCGTAAAAGCAGATAAGCGCGGGACAGGAGCCGGTTTTGCCCTGTACCAGGAAATTATCAAGCAGGGTAAAAAGGACAATGTACGCCGTATTGAATGGAATGTGCTGGATTGGAACCAGCATGCCATAGATTTTTATGAAAAATCAGGAGCTGTGGTTCTTGATGACTGGAGTGTGGTTCAAATGAGCGAAGAAGGAATCAGTGCATTCCTGAATAAATTATAAATATTAACAACAATCAAAACCATGAGGCTTCGGTTATGGGGCCGGCGTGTTTTGAAATTTAAACAACTATGAGAATTTTTAAATTTGGAGGAGCTTCTGTGAGAGATGCTGCCGGTGTGAAAAACGTTTTTGACGTTCTGCAAAAAGTAGGTTATGAGGAAGTATTATTAGTAGTTTCCGCAATGGGAAAAACTACGAATGCTTTGGAAGTAGTGATAAAGAACTATTTCGAGAAGTCTTCCCAGTTGAATGCATCGGTTCAGGAAATAAAGAAGTACCATAACCAGATTCTCCTTGATTTGTTTGAAGAAGAACACGAGGTTTTCCTTGATGTGCGTGACCATTTTGCTGACCTGGAGTATTTCTTACGCAGTAACAAATCGCCAAATTACAACTTCGTATATGATCAGATTGTGAGTTACGGGGAGATTATTTCCACTACCATCGTGAGTCACTACATGAGTTCGCAGGGAATTAAATCCGAGTGGATTGATGTGCGCAATTATATTAAAACCGATAATACATACCGTGATGCCAATGTGAACTGGGATACTACCCAAAAAGCCATTGCCAAGATCGCTAAAAAGAAATCGTTGTTTGTGACCCAGGGATTTGTAGGTGCTGATGAAAACGGATTTACGACTACTTTGGGTCGTGAAGGTTCAGATTATACCGCGGCTATTTTTGCTTATTGTTTAAATGTTGAAAGCGTAACGATCTGGAAAGACGTTCCCGGAGTTATGAATGCCGATCCGCGTTATTTTGAAAACGCTACCCTTTTAAACCAGATTTCATACCGTGAAGCCATCGAGCTAGCTTTCTACGGTGCTAGTGTAATCCATCCGAAGACGTTACAGCCATTACAGCGAAAAGAGATTCCTTTGTATGTGAAATCCTTTATTAATCCTTTATTGCCAGGAACGAGTGTTTCAAAGGGCGAAGATTTAGAGCCGAAATTGCCTTGTTTTATCGTGAAGAAAGACCAGTTGCTGATTTCATTGTCATCTATTGATTTTTCATTTATTATGGAAGAGAACATTAGTGAAATTTTCGGATTGCTTCACCAGCACAAAATCAGAGTAAGTTTAATCCAAAATTCGGCTATCAGTTTCTCTGTTTGTGTGGAAGATAAATTCGGAAACTTTAAAGAATTGCATAAAACGCTCGCGAAGAAATTCAAAGTATCTTACAATGAAAACGTTTCGTTATATACCATCCGTCATTTTGATGATAAAGCCATGAAAATGGTGGAACAGAACAAAACAGTTTTATTACGTCAGATGAGCCGTGAAACACTTCAGGTGGTAACGAAAGAATAAATAATCGATTAACGGTTTATTTAGTCGGTAATTAGCCGGTAAAAATGAATTTTTGGCATATTTTTAGTAGTAATTTTATAATGTAAAACATTTAAAAACAGATTATTATGAAAAAAATACTGACATTAAGATTGTTTTTAACTGGATTTTTGTTAATCCAAGTTGCTGTTTTTGCACAGAATGAAAAAGTAAAAATTTTTCAGAGCAAATCGGATGATGCCTGTTTAATTGTATTTCCGAACAGCCCGGAACCTTTAATGGTTATGACCAGCAGTACCGGTGGTTGTACCGTAGTGAAAACCATGGCGGCAGATGATTGGACCGAAATGTCGAGTTCCACAGTTGTTACCACTTGTGTTGCAGAGCCAAAACCGGTAGCTGAAGCTGTTACCAGAGGAGTGAAATCACCAAGAGATGCTGCATCCGGTTTGGCTACAGGAAAAAGACAGCATAAGCCTATTATGTTGAGTAGTCTTACATTGGATGCTTTGGATCCTGATTCAGACGGTGACGGTATTGAAGTTTATTCTTTTTCATGGGGTATGTCGAATGCGGGAGCGATGAGTTCCGGTGCATCCGCTTCCAACGGAAAAAAAGCCGGATATAATGTGAAAGAGAATGTGAAAAGAACAGTGTCTCCAGGTGGTGGCTGCTGTAGTGACGGTGTTTGTACCGTAACTGTTTCCGTTGATAAGAAGCATACAAAATCAGGACATGTGACATTGCTGAAATAAAAACACAAATCCGGTTGTGTTTCAATCCATCAGAGGATGAATGCACCGTTGAATACTTGTATTTTGTAGAATAACCAATTGATTTTGAGTTTTTTACTTTAAAATTCCTTATATTTAATTCGCTTAAATATTTACCAGAGGATTTATGAGAACAAAATTCAGATTCTATTGGTTATTTTTTTTCATCCTGTTGGGCTGTTTTGACTGTTTTTCACAAGTTAATGATCGGAGTATCAGGATTTTTGAGAAGAAGAAAGTAGAAAATCCGGTAGATGCTTCCTCTTGGAATGACCATCTTTTGGTTTTTCCGTCTCCTGATTCTTATTTGATGGTAGAAATTAATGACCAGAAGTCCTGGATTGTTGATGTGGTCAATTGGAATGAATGGGTTGAATTGCCGGAAAACACGCTGGTGATGATACAACCGGTTGCCATAGGCCGCAGATCGGAAGTTATTCCGCTTCATAAAAGGGATTATAAGCCTTTCCTGCTTTCCAGTTTTACATTGAATTCTTTTGCCAAAGAAGATTTTGAATCCAATATGTTTTCACTTTCCTGGGGTATTGCGGAAAACGGCGTCATCAGTGCGCAGACATCCAAAAAAATCATTTCCAATAATTGCTGTACCAACGGAACCTGTTCGTTGATTATTTCCTTCAATAAGAAGAATTCCAAAATTGAGCACATTACACTTCCCAATTGAATTTGGTAATAGCTTTTTTGGCTTAATTACAATATCTTTGGAACTTTTGAGTTTTTTTTAATATGGCTAAAAGTCAGGCTTTTTACGTAGTTTTTCTTTTTTTTCTAGTATCGCTGAATGTATTGGCACAAGAAACTCCGTACCATTTAAAAAAAATCCCGGTTACAAAAGACACCATCCGTATTGACAGTGTGAGTATCAATCAAAGTTTTTTTAAAGTACTTGATTCCAAAGGTGAAGTTATAGATACTGCTTTTTATAAGGTTGATTTCAAAAAAGCGGTTTTGGTTTTTAAAAGTGACTATGAAAGCAAAGATACTTTAACCGTCCGTTATCTTAAGTTTCCTGAATTCCTTACTAAAGAATATACAATTTATGATAAAAGCAGGGTTGTAAGTAACGATAAAGGACTGACTTCATTGTACAAAGTGTCGAACGCATCCGTGCGGAAAAATGCTCCGTTTGAAGGCTTGAATACTTCGGGGAGCATTACCAGGGGAATTACTATCGGTAACAACCAGAATGCTTCGGTAAATTCTAACCTGGACTTGCAGATAACCGGGAAACTCTCTGATAAAGTAAGTTTGAGAGCTTCCATCCAGGATAGTAATATTCCGTTACAGGAAGGAGGTTATTCCCAGCGGTTAGATGAATTTGACCAGATTTTTATTGAACTTTTTTCGGATAAGTGGAATATCCGGGCCGGGGATTTGTTTTTGGAAAACAGAAAATCAAAGTTCCTGAATTTCAATAAAAAAGTGCAGGGTCTGGCGACACATTTTACTTTTGGGACACCTGAAAAGAAAACTGAGGTATATGCATCGGGCGCATTGGTGCGCGGGCAATATGCAAAGAGTACTTTTACCGGTCAGGAAGGGAATCAAGGACCTTATAAGTTAAAAGGACCGAACGGTGAATTGTACATTCTTGTTATTTCCGGTTCTGAGCGGGTTTATGTAAACGGAATACTGCTCAAGCGTGGGGAAAACAATGACTATATCATTGACTACAATGCCGGGGAAGTCATTTTTACTTCGCTTTTTCCGATTACTTCGGAAATGCGTATTTCGATAGAGTATCAGTATTCCGACCGCAATTATACCCGTTTTGTGACCTATGCCGGTGTTAATCATGAGCAGGAAAAGTGGAGCCTTTCCGGTTATCTTTATTCGGAGAATGATGTGAAAAACCAACCCGTACAGCAAAATCTTTCGGAAGAGCAGGTTGCTGTTTTAGCCGATGCCGGCGATGATCCCAATCAGATGACTGCGCCTTCAGCTGTTGAAGAATCCTATTCGGAGAATAAAATCCTGTATAAAAAAGTGATTATAGATGCTGTTGAGGTTTTTGAATATTCCACAAATCCCAATGACGTTTTGTATAATGTAAAATTCAGTCTGGTAGGGAATAATTTGGGGAATTACAGACAAAAAAGTACCATCACAAACGGACGTGTATTTGAGTATGTGTCGCCTATAGGAGGTGTTCCGCAAGGAAATTATGAGTCGTTTATCCGTTTGGTTGCACCTACAAAAATACAATTGGCTACTCTGCTGGGAAAATATAATCCCAGTGAAAAAACCACTGCCGATTTTGAGTTGGCCGTAAGCAACAACGATAAAAATCTATTCTCAGGAATTGATGATGGGGATAATCACGGTTTAGCCGGGAAGATTAATTTCAGACAGCGTTTGTGGACTAAAAAGTGGATAATAGACGGTTTTGGGAATTACCAGTTAATTCAGAAGAATTTTAAAAGTATTGAACGTTTGTTTTCGATTGAGTTTGATCGGGACTGGAATTTATCGAATCCTACGGGGAATCAATTATTAGCCGTTACCGGATTGCAATTTGCATTGGGTAACCAGTCCAATTGGAAGTATCAGTTGGAAGTGCTGGATTTCTCCGAGAGCTTTTCAGGAAAAAGAAATGTGATTTCCGGGTTTTACAAGACTGGTAACTGGATTGTTACGAATGATGGGAGTTGGATGAAAAGTGACAGCAATTTGGCTACCTCTGATTTTTTACGGAATCAAACCCTCACAAAATTGCATCATAAAAAGAACTGGATAGGCGGGAGTATTCGTTTGGAAGACAATCAGGAGAAAGATAAAGTAACGAACCAATTATCTGCTTTAAGCCAGAAGTTCACCGAGATGGGTGCTTTTATTGGCCGTGGAGATTCGACTAAGGTATATGTGGAATTGGGTTATCTTAACCGTGTAAATGACAGTTTGCAATCAGGCCAACTGGAACGGGTGAATACCTCCCGGTCGTATTATATCAAATCAAAGTTAATCCAGACCGATAAAAGCGATTTGTCGGTTTTTGTCAACTACCGTAATTTGAAATTCAAGGATGGCAGGGATGATGAACCTTCGCTGAATTCCAGAATTTTGTACAATGACCGTTATTTTAACCAAATGGTGCAGCTTACCGCGGCGTATGAAACCACTTCCGGAACATTGCCACAGCAGGAATTTACTTTCTTGGAGGTTGAGCCTGGACGCGGTATTTATGCCTGGAACGATTACAACAATAACGGGATTCAGGAAATACAGGAATTTGAAGTGGCGCTTTTCCCGGATCAGGCCAAGTATGTGAAAGTCTTTTTGCCAAATCAGATTTTTGTGAAAACCCACCAGAATAAATTTTCCCAATCGATTACTTTGAATCCTGTTGTGTGGCAAAATAAGAGCGGATTAAAAAAAATTGCCTCCTTTTTTTACAATCAGACTTCTTATTTGATTGAAAGAAAAATAAAACGTGACGAAGCTAATTTCGATTTGAACCCGTTTGCTAAAAGCGGCGATGATTTATTAGGGTTGAATTCAAGTTTCCGGAACAGTTTGTTTTACAACCGCGGTAAGCAAAAGCATTCGGTGACCTATACTTTTATTACCAATGAGTTGCGTTCGCTGCAAAGTTCTGGCGTGCAGGAAGTGGAAAATAAATCCCATCAGTTGCAATATTTGCATTTGTACCGGAAAACATGGTTGTTTTCTGTGTCCGGAAAGAGTTCGGAAAGTTCCAACACTTCAGAAAATTATGCTTCCAGAAATTTCAGTATCAGCGGTAAGCAATTTGAGCCGAAGATTTCGTATCTGTTTAATAAAAATGCCAGCCTGGATGTATTTTATGAATTCCAGGACAAGGAAAATAAAATCAACGGACAGGAATCGCTGCAACAAAATAAGTTTGGCTTATCGTTTAATCTTGCGAGTGAAAAGAAAATAACCCTTAACGGAGAATTTTCTTTGGTAAGCAATAAATTTTCCGGAAGTGAATTTTCGCCTGTTGGATTTCAAATGCTGGAAGGACTTCAGGCCGGTAAAAACAGTACCTGGCGTTTACTACTCCAAAAAAACCTGACCCAGTTTTTAGATATCAATGTGAATTACCAAGGAAGGAAAAGTGAAGGAATTAATGTGATTCATACAGGTAATATTCAGTTAAGAGCCTATTTTTAATTTATAAATGCAGATTGTAAAAAATTTAGTATTTTTAGTATGTTAACATTTAAACAATCTGAAAATGAAAAAGTTACTTGTATTGTGTTTCGTGTTTATTTTCTCAAACACATTCTTTGCCCAGGAAACTACTGCTGAAAAGAAAACAAAAGCAGAGATAGAAAAAGCCGAAAAAGCCAAAGCTGCAAAAGAGAAGCGTGAAAAAGCAAAAGCGGCCAAGGCTAAAAAAGAATTAGCCGATGCCAAAAAAGAAAAGGCAGCAGCTACAAAAGAAAAGGCGGAAGCGAAGAAAGAAAAAGCAGCGGCAACAAAAGAGAAAGCTGATGCAACCAAAGCAAAGGCGAAAGAAACTGCTGCCAAAAAAGAGAAAGAAGTTAAAACAAAAGCGAATAGTGCTTCTGAAACAGGTAAGACAAAATCTACAGCAGGTAAAGCAAAAGCAACTGCCAATAAAGCCGATGCAAAAGTCAAAGACGAATCAGATAAGGCAAAAGCCAAAGCAAAAACGACCAAAGCAGAAGCAAGTGATAAAGTAGCAAAAACCAAAACTACTGCTAAAAAAGCGGTAGCCAAAAAAGAAAGAGAGACGACCGAGAAAGCCAATCCGAACACTACTGATAAAGTAATCGGGAAATACAAAGAAAGAAAAGTGTTTGAAGGACCGAGAGGCGGTAAATATTACATCAATAAAAACGGAAACAAGACGTATATTGATGATGATCAGTTAGAATAATTCCAATACAGCAAACAATAAAAAAGCCCAGGTTTATCCCGGGCTTTTTTGATTTAACAAATTTAACTATTTCAAACAACTATTCTTTGATCAATTTGATTGTTCCCTGTTGGTTTGTTTCATTTGTAAGCTTGACAAAATATAGTCCGCTGTTCAGGTTTTCCACAGAGAAGTTGTGTTGAGCCGCAAAACCACCCTTAAATGTTTTTACCAACTGACCGGTCAGATTGTATATTTCTACTGTTTTGACAGCTTCCGATAAGTTGAAATAACCATTTGAAGGATTAGGATACAAAACAATGGAATTGGCTAAATTGAAACCCTCATTGTTTAAGCTTTGTGCGGGTTGGTTTCCGTAAATTCTGAAGCCGCCAGAGGGAACAGAGATTACAGCCTGTGTATCGGTCACATTCATCGAAGTTCCGTCTATTAAATTATACCAAGTACCCGCATAAGGAAAGTTAGGGTTGATGGTTAAATTAGCGACAGAAAAATTAGCCAGAACTACCACATTTTTAAGGGTTGAAGCCGGTAAGGCATTATCGAAAACATACAGGCGTTGTTTTACAGTGCTTCCGTCAGTATTGATAGTGTAATCGCCTTCAAAAACAGCCTCCTGGGTTTTAAGGATATTGAACTTAGTCCAATTATTGTAAATGGTATTCCGTGTTGGATCAGTAAGCCAGTTTTCTGTCCATTGCGGTTGCGGTTTTGTGGCCAGTTTGCAATCTCCTGAAGTAGGGTCGCTTTCAGTGTTTACCGTTCCGTTGCTACAGGTATAAATGGAGTCATCCATGCCTAAATCAGCAAAATGCCAGATCATTTTCGGACCCGGAACCAAAATAGAAACGGCTCCGATGGCTGACATACGGTTTAAAGTATTCGGGAGATTATTGTATACAGGAAAAGCTCCTGCGGCATTTCCAGTTGTCATAGCTGTATAAACCAAACGTTCTTTGTCATGGCTTTCCGGATATCCCAACAGTCTTTTTCCAAGGAAAGAAGCTCGGCTTTTATGTCCGATGCCGGTTATATCGGCTCCGGCAACCCCTTTTATAAGCGGTTCATACTGAGAAGTCATTTCACCCCACATCATAACCCCTTTGCTTGGGTTTTCCGCTATTCGGTAATTTGCCCATTCTTTTTCTTCGTTTTCGGTGCCTAAGTGCTCGAAAATTGCATAATGTGTTGGGTCTGCAGTCCAGCAATTGTCTACATATTCTTTTAGAACTGCAACGCGGTCAGCCTGATAACTGTTTGTACACGATTCATCAGCAGCTGAACAGTTCTGAGTAAAACCTTTGGTTAAATCCCATCTGAAACCATCAATTTTGAATTCCTGTATCCAGTATTTAGTTACTTTTTTTACGTATTCTTTGGTATAAGCCGAGGCATGGTTGAAATCGGATCCAACACTGTAACTGTGTCTGGCTACCGTATTGAAATATGGATTTTCAGTGCTTGGGTCACCCCAGCCGTCACCATCAGGATCATTCATCCACATACGCACCATGGGATTTCTTCCGAAAGCATGGTTAAAAGCAATATCCAGAATAACAGCAATTCCATTTGAATGACAGAGGTCTACGAATTCTTTCAATTTTGCCGAAGGTCCGTAATGCTTGTCCAAAGCCATGTGGAAAGAAGTATTGTATCCCCAGCTTTCGTTACCTTCAAATTCCATTACCGGCATTAATTCGATGGCGTTTATTTTCAGGTTTTTGAAATAACTGATTTTGTCTATTAAATCCTGAAAATTCCTGTCGGAATCAAAATCCCGGATTAGTGCTTCGTAGACGATTAAGTCTTCTTTTTTAGGTTTTGTAAAAGAAGTGTTTATCCATGGATAAGCCGTTTGTCCGGTTTGTAAAACGGTAACTTCCCTTTCCTGACCGGCAGGATAAACTGGCATATTCGGATAGGTTGAAACCGGTGTCCAGGGATCATCATAAGGAGATAATACCAATGTTGAATAAGGATCGGCAGCTTTGACAAAGGAAGGTGAATTTGCTATTGGCGTCTGGTCTACCACCCAATATTGGTAATTCTCTGATTGTCCCGGAGTTAATCCCGTTAACTCCAGCCAGAATTTTCCTGAAACAGGATCTTTTTTCATGGCATAAGCCGTTGATGGTTGGTAATTATTGAAACTACCTGCTACATATACAAAATCTTTCCCCGGGGCGGTCAAAACCAAAGTCGCCCGTGTAGCGTCACCCGGATTGTAATTGATTCCGTCTTCAAGTCCGGCTGGGATTGCCTGTGAAATAGTTCCCGGGTTGATGATGACATTGAATTTTTTGGAAAATGTTACAACACCTTGTGTAATAATGAGTTCGTATGCTTTGTTAGTGGTGATGTTTGTGTCGTTGTAGCTATAGGAAGAACCGGAAAAAGTATTGATTTGTGTTCCATTGGCCAATAAAATGTAATTAGCATTTCCATTAGTGTTGTTGGCTGTAATATTGAGGTTCCCGCCTGACGAAATTATGGTATTTGAATTTAATCCGGGAGAAGTCAGATTTGCCTGAAAAGTACCAACTTCTGCATAAATATCCTGTGATTTTTTATCACCGGTTCCGTTTTTTGCTTTAATCAGAAAGCCAATCCTGCCAATTCCTGTCCGGCTGTAAAAAGTGGTAGGGGAAAAAGTTATGGTATAGGTGTCGTTTCCTGAATTGTAGGTTAAGCGGTTAGCTTCATTAGAAGCTGTCCATGTTCCGTTGGTAGGGCAATCTAAACTGTTTGTATCATTGATATCGTAAGACCACGACCATAAATACAGGGCGTTTCCGGCTACTCCCCAAGTGCCTTCATTAATTGAAGATCCCTGAAAAGTCAAAGTAACGGATTGATTTTCGTCGAATGTGCCTGGTGAAACACTATAGCTTACTGTTTGCTGTTGTGACCAAGATACCATCGATATGAAAAACAATATGAATAAAATAATTTTTTTCATACTTATAGATAAATTAAAAAGGCTGGGTTAACCAGCCTTTTTTGGTGTGTTTTTAGTTAAAAGTTATGGTCTTGTTAACTGTATCAATTTTAAATCTTTTTGTTGCAGTTGTGCCAACATATCTAAAGTTACTGTCACCATCATTAGCGTTAACAAAATCTGCAGAAATGGTATAACCGTCAGCGATGTATCCCGGGAAATTTCTGTTAGGAGAACCCCAGCTGTCACCTCCGTCGTTAGCAAACCAAACTCTGAATGCTTCATTGTTCTTTAATTCGACAGGAACTTCATATATTCCGGTGTCAATTTTTCCAAGTTCAGTTTCGTTGTCACCGGCCCAGCTCCATCCGCCCGGAGTTGCAGCACCAACCAGCCAGTAAGAACTATTCGTGTTTGATCCCTGGAAAGCAGTGATGGTTTTGTTGTTTTCATCTATTTTCAAACGATGGGTACCAGGTGTTCCGGTAAATCTGAAATTACTGTCACCGTCGTTTGCATTGACTAATGTTGAGTTGATTACATATCCGGCACCAGTATAGTATGGATAATTTCTTCCTGATCCCCAATCTCCTTCTGTTGTGAAAAAACGGAATGAATCATTAGCAAAATCAACTGTTGAAGTTAAAACGTTGTCATTACAGAATAATACGACAGGACTGTTCCAGTTCCATCCTGCACCTACCAAACCTGCACCAACTGCATATTGATTCAGGCATCCAAAAGGAGTAACCGAAAGAGTAATGCTGTTTGAATACTGAGGTTCTGCACCTGTAGTGCCAACAGTGGCTTTGATTCTTACATCAATTGTTCCTTCCGTGAATGGCGCTACTCCCAATAACAAAGAATTAAGATTTAGTTCAGCAACATTAACCGTTGCATTTGTTGTAGGAGAAGTTGTAATGTCTACCGGCGCGGCAAAATTTGTTCCGTTTTTAGCAAATTGAACTGTGTAGGTTACAGCAGTAGGAACAGTGTAAATTGCAGGTTCCCATGTGAAAGTAACGGCCGGATTATTAGGAGTCGCTTCTGATAAAATTATTGAAGTTCCTGTTGAAGGCGTAACGATTTCGAAAGACGCGTCTTCAGGTTCCAGAATTTTGAAATTATTTTCATCTTCACACGAATTCAATATCAATGCGATTATACTGAGAGATAAATATTTGAATATATTTTTCATAGCTAATGAATTTAGTAATTAGGATTTTGGGTTAAATTAGGGTTGGAAGCTAAGCTAGCCGCCGGTATTGGGTACACGTTAAAATGAGCCGGTAACGCAATACCGCTTTGACTGTTTCCTTTCCAGGTCCAGTTGTAAGAACCTCCGGTGAATTTATGGAAACGGATAAGATCTTGTCTTCTGTGGGATTCCCAGTGTAGTTCCCTTGCTCTTTCGTCTAATATAAAATCCAATGTTAAATCAGATGAAAGGATGTTTGCTGTTGTTCCGTTGTTAGCTCTTTCCCTTAAATTGTTAACATAAGTCAAGGCCTGGCTTGTTGTGGTATTTCCGCCTCCTCTTAATGCGCATTCTGCATACATTAAATAAACATCGGCTAATCTGAACAAGGGAAAATCAGTATCCACAAAAGTTTGATTGGATCCAGGAACTCCGGTAGAGCTTATGTTAGAATACTTGGCTAAAATGTATCCTTGTTTTTGTGTTGAAATAGATGCAATTTCAATTGGTCTTTCAGCTGAAATAATCGTTTTTCTTTCATCATTGTTGAATTGAATGCCGTCAAATTTCTGAACAAACTGTTTTCTAAGACGGATGGCACCGCCCCAGCCTCCGGCACCAACGCCCATTGAAGCTCCATTTTGTTCAAGTGATCCTACCTGACCATTGATCATCACCGTAGTTGGTCCATAATTTTGCGTTGCTGTTCCGTCAGACTGGATGCTGAAAATCATTTCGGTCGATGTGTGGTTATCTGCTTTGAAATTGTCCAGATAATTATCTTCCAATGTATACCCGCCGCCAATTACATTATTGCACATTGCTGCACACTCAGTATATTTAGGCTGATTGATATATACTTCTGCATTCAGGTATAATTTAGCCAGAATCATCCATGCCATTGCCTTATCCAAACGGCCATATTCGTTCGTTCTGGGTTCTTTTAAAGAAGGTAGGACAGAAGTTAATTCACTTTCAATGTAATTGAATAATTCGGCTCTGTCGTATTCAGGACCGGCAGTATTAATTGGATCATTTTCAGTTACCAGAGCTGCTTTTCCGAATAAGTCCATTAAATGATAATAAGCCAAAGCTCTCAATACTTTAACTTCGTTTCTGTATAATGCAATATCATTTAATAATTGAGTATCTGTAACACCTCTTGAGCTTAATTTTTCAGGAGTTGTCTGGCGTAAATATTCATTTACCAATGCTACCTGGAACATTGCTCTTCCGAACATACCTCTTAAAATAGGATTGTTTGCGTTCCATGTATTTCTTTGGATTTCACCAACACCCGGGTCACTTTCATAACTCCAGATGGCCTGGTCTGCTGCTAAGTCCTGCATGTACCATAAACATCGTCCATATTGACTTGTTCCGGCGTCTATTCCCTGAATATTTGATGATTCGGCACCATTTAGTCCGGTTAAAGATAAATTTCCGTAAATACCTGCCAATCCTTGCTTGTATGATTCATTTGTTGAGAAAAAGGCATCTGAAAGGAAAATGTCATCATCTTCCGGTGTCACATTCAAATCATCGGTACATGAAGTGAAAAATGTCAGAAATCCAAGGATGTAAATTATGTTATATTTTAATTTCTTCATGGTTTAAATTTTAAAATTTCACGTTTGCACCAAATAAAATCTGTCTTTGTCTTGGGTAGATCGTATTATCGATACCTCCGGTGATTTCTGGATCCAATCCGCTGTATTTTGTGATAACGAATGGGTTTTGGACACCAATGTTAAATCTTAAAGATGCTTTTCCGTCTATCCATTTCGGAATGGTATAGCCTAAAGTGGCATTGTCCATTCTTAAAAATGAAGCGTTTTCAATGTAGTAATCAGATAAAATAACGTCTGAAGTTGTAGTGAACCCGCTTTCCAATGCAGAAGAAGGTATATTGCCTAATACAGTATTGTCTTTTAATAGGTTCAATTGTGCTCTTGAAGAATTCACGTTGTTGTAAATCCTGTTTCCGATGCTCGCTCTCAGGTTAAAAGAGAAGTCAAAGTTTTTATAATTCATATTGGATTGGAATCCCAGAACAAAATCCGGATCCGGATTATTGTAAATGTAACGGTCGTTATTGTTGATGATTCCGTCGTTGTTTAAATCGGCATAAGCACCTTCGATTGGATTGTTGTCAGCATCGTACAACTGTTTGTAAACGAAGAATGAATTAGGAGTATATCCTTCACTGTGTACTTGTATTGTACCACCGGTACCACCTCCGATTCCACCAACAAGAATATTTGATCCGAAAGCCAACTCTTTGATGCGTCTTTCGTATTTAGTGGCGTTAAAATTAAGGTTCCAGTTCCAGTTTTCGGTTTTAGCAACTTCAGCATTAATATTCAATTCAATACCTTTAGTGGTAAAACTACCAATGTTTTGCCATCCGGCATTAGAAAAGTTACCTCCATCTGCAAAAGCCACATTGGCTAATAAATCATCTGATTGTTTGTAAAATGCATCAATGCTTCCTGTAATTCGGTTGTTTAGGATTCCGTAATCCAAGCCTGCATTATACGTAGTGGTTTCTTCCCATTTCAGGAAAGGGTTTGTTGGTGAAGGCAATCCCACTATGTAAGTTTCGGGACCAAAATAATACTGAGAATTTGTATTACCTGTTGAATAAATAGGAAGGTAGTAATTCCTTGCATCATTAGGTAAATCTTGTTGTCCTGTGATACCCCATCCCAATCTCAGTTTTAAATCTGAAATTACACTGTCTTCTTTCAGTAAATCCTTGTTCATTTTCCAGGCAAAGGAAGCGGCTGGGAAATTACCCCATTTTTCATTGGTAGGAAAACGGGAAGAACCGTCTCTTCTATATGTCAGTGTTAATAAGTATTTTTCATTAAGAGTAAGGTTTGTTCTTCCGAAAAAACCAATTAAAACCAAATCAGTGTCAATTGTTGTCTCCGGCCCTGCAGAAGTTGGGTTTAATCTGTTTCTTGTTGTGAAATTCTCTGATTCGAATTTCTGATATGAATAACCTGCGGTGGCTTCCAGGTTTAGTTTGCCAATTTGCTTATTGTACACTAAGTATCCGTCAAATAGTTTATTTGTCGATTCAGAGCTTTCAAACTGGTCGTTACCGTATTTTCCTGAAAAACTGGTTCCGTTTCCGTCTGCCGTACCGGCATATTTAGGTAAGAAAAGGGATCTTTCTCCTTTGATTTTATCTATACCTACGTTTACTACAGCTCTTAGATCAGGGAAAAAGTGTAATTTGTAGTCAGCCTGTACGTTTCCGAAAATTCGGTTTACAAGTCCTGTGTCATTTCTCAGTAAAAGTTCAGAAACCGGATTTCGGGCTGTATTGGATAATTCAGTTGGGCTGGTTGTGTTTTCGTAATAACCTCCCCAAATGGATCCGTCCAAGCGAACAGGTTTTGTAGGGTCAAAACGCAAAGCACCGCCTTCAACACCATTAGTGAATCTATTTCTTTCGTTTGAGTAATTTGCATTTACGGAAAGCTTAAGATGATCTTTAAATAATGTTGGATTCAAAGCTAAACCAACAGAATTTCGGGTGAATTTATTTGTGAGTCTTAGACCTAACTGATAAGTGTTTCCTAGCGTTAAACGAGTTGGGACAGCTTTAAATAAGTTACCTCTTAAAGTTAAATCCTGATTTACTGTTTCTGTGGTTTTTCTGTAAATTTCTTTCTGCCAATCAGTGTTGTATAGAATTCTACCTTCAATAATGCCCGGAGTTGCCAGATTATCAGTTGCAGATGTAGTTGGATCATCAATGCCTAAAAGATTAGTCTCATCCGGGAAGTAAGTTTCAATAGCATTGACGAATTCAGAACTATTCAGTACATCTACTGTTTTTTGTAATTTTCCAATACTGAATTGGACATTGTAATCGACTGAAAGATTTTTGCTTCCTTTTTTAGTTGTGATGATAATGACCCCGTTTGAAGCTCTTGACCCATAGATTGCAGTTGCAGAAGCATCTTTTAAAATTGTCATTGATTCAATCGTACTTGGATTTAAAGAAGCAAGGAATGAAGTACTTCCGGTTGCTGTTTTGTTTTCAATCGGAAGTCCATCAATAACAATAAGCGGGTCATTACTTGTAAATAAGGAAGAACCACCCCTGATTCTGATTTCCGAACCTGATCCGGGTGCTCCGCTCGTATTTATGGTTACTCCGGCAACTCTGCCATTCAACAGGTTTTCAGCTGTTAAGATAGCACCTTTGTTAAATTCTTTGGTTGATAGTACTGAAGCAGATCCCGTTGCATCCTTTTTCTTTACGGAACCATATCCAACCACAACCACTTCATCCAGTTTTGAAGATTCTTCCTGCATTACAACAGTGATGTTGTTTTGCCCGGAGAATGTTATGGTTTGTTCTTTGAAGCCCAAAAAAGTAAATAAGACAGCATCACCATTTTTTAAATTTGATAATGAAAATTGTCCGTCAAAATTTGTGGAAACCCCATTATTTGTTCCTTTTACCGTTACGTTGACACCAGGGAGTGGCTGACCCGTGGTTTTGTCGGTGACAACTCCTTGTAATTTACTTTGAGCCAGTAAATTAAGTGGTAACATAAGTACTAAAAGTAACAACTTTTTATACGATGTTTTCATACATTTTGTTTAAGTTAGAAAATTGTTTTGGTGGGCATACATTTTACTTCGATAAGTTAAATTTATATAAATTTTAAAACAATTTTCAGGAACACTTGTTAAAACATAACCGCAAACGTTTTCGTGTTGAAAACTTTTAAGAAAAAGCATATTTTTAGGTAAAAAATTTTCATTCATAAAAATAAAATTTACCTTTATTTTCAAATTATCAATTTTATATTCTGTAATGAGGAAAAAAATTACCCTGAAACAAATTGCAAAAGAATTGGATGTTTCGATTTCCACCGTGTCAAAATCATTAAGGAACAGTCCGGAAATTGGAGAAGAAACAAGAGAAAAAGTACAGGCTTTCGCCAAATTGTATAATTACAAGCCAAATAATATTGCTTTGAGTTTAAAAAACAGAAAAACCAAGACCATCGGAATCATTATTCCTGAAATCGTACATCACTTTTTTGCGACTGTTATCAGTGGTATAGAACACTACGCTAATGATTACGGATACAATGTTATTGTATGTCTTTCGGATGAATCTTTTGACAAGGAAGTAATCAATATGGAAATGTTGGCCGGTGGCAGTATAGACGGATTTATAATGTCATTGTCTAAAGAAACACAAAATAAAGGTGATTTTCATCATATATCAGAAGCAATCAATCAGGGAATGCCGGTTGTCATGTTTGACCGTGTGACCAATGATATTTTTTGTGATAAGGTAATTATTGATGATAAAACGGCTGCGCAGGATGCTGTGAATTTCCTGGTTTTTAAAGGAATGAAGAAAATTGGTATCATCACCACGGTTGATTATGTGAGTGTGGGTAAACTGAGAACCGATGGTTATTTACAGGCATTCAGACAGAATAACCTGATTGTAAAGGATGAACTGATTTTAAAAATCGAGGATATAGAAAATTGCGCAGTTGAAATTGAAAAGTTTGTTGCCGAACATGATATGGATGGAATTTTTGCCGTTAATGAATTATTTGCCGTAACTGCCATCAAAGCAGCCAGTAAATTAGGTAAAAGAGTTCCCGAAGATTTATCGGTAATCGGATTTACGGACGGGATCATATCCAAATTCTCAACACCATCGATTACAACCGTAAGTCAGGATGGAGTGGAAATGGGGAAGAGGGCTGCTAAATTATTGATTGACCGATTGGAAAATGATGAGGATGATGAGTTCTACACAGTTGAAATTGTAGAGACGTATCTGGTCGAAAGAGAGTCGACCCGATAAAAAGTTATTAAGACTCTAACGTTGTAGTGAAGAAATTCATTTTCCGGATGGAGCATGATTGGAATCAATCATTATATTTACCACAATTATCAAGCATATACTTTTACTTCGAAAATAAAAATATGTATTGATAAGCACAAAACGCTTATCGTAGTATAAACTTTAAATTACGATAATGGAAAAGCGTAAATTAGGTTTCTGGGAAATTTGGAACATGAGTTTCGGTTTCTTGGGAATACAATTCGGATTTGCACTGCAAGGCGGGTTCATGTCAAGGATCTTCCAGACATTGGGTGCAGAACCGCATGAAATTCCGGGACTGTGGATAGCAGCCCCTCTTACAGGATTGATTGTTCAGCCAATTATTGGTTATCTGAGCGATAATACCTGGTCACCCCGTTTTGGAAGAAGAAAACCCTATTTTTTAATTGGAGCGATACTGAGTTCTTTTGCGCTCTTTTTTGTTCCGTATTCATCAGCTTTATGGATTGCTGCCGGTTTCTTGTGGATTCTTGATGCTTCCATTAATGTCAGTATGGAACCTTTCAGGGCTTTGGTTGCTGATAAGCTTCCCGATTCGCAACGGTCTTATGGGTTTGTATTGCAAACACTTATTATCGGTATCGGAACATGGATCGCTTCAAACTTACCTTGGTTAGTGAATAAAATGGGGTTTGAGGATAATTCAGCACCCGGAGTTATTCCCGAGTATGTAAAAATAGCGTTCGGAATCGGTGCTTTGGTTTTTCTCATCAGTATTCTGTATACTGTTCTGACTACTAAAGAATATCCGCCAAAGGATATCGAAGCTTTCAAAGCAGAAAAAAGGGATAAAAATTTCTTTGGTGACTTGTTGGCTTCTTTGAAGGAAATGCCTTCCACAATGAAGAAACTGGGAATTATCCAGTTCTTCAGTTGGTTTGCTTTTTTTACCATGTGGAGTATGGCTACACCGGCTTTGACTGAACATGTGTTTAATTCCCCGGCTCCCAACAAAGAACTTTTTGATTTTACAAAACCGGGCCAACAGGAAGTGTTTGATACTGCCAATAAATTATTCCAGACGGCATCTGATAAAGTTGGCTCAGCCATGGGATTGTACGGTTTGTCTTCTATGGCTTTTGCATTGTTGCTGACATTCTATGCGGCTAAAAGGAGTGTGAACAGAAAGTATATCCATATGTTTTCATTGATTGCCGGTGGAGTTGGTTTTATTTTAATGGGTTTTATTAAAGACCAAAGCTGGCTCAATGTTTCATTTCTTCTTATAGGTCTTTCATGGGGAAGTATCTTGTCCATGCCTTATGCCATGCTTTCGAGTTCTGTCAATGAGAACAAAATGGGAATGATGATGGGATTGTTCAATATGTTTATTGTAATTCCGCAAATCATCGCCTCATTGGGAGGAGTCAATACGTTGTCAAAACTGTTCGGAGATTCAGCAATTGCTCCAATGCTTCTGGCAGGAACCTCACTTGTGTTGGGAGGGTTGTGTAACTTTTTAATTACAGAGGAAAAAGCAATAAAAGGATAAAGTCATGAGTAAAAAAGCATTCATATTCGATTTGGACGGCGTGATCGTCGATACGGCAAAATATCATTTTATGGCCTGGCAGAAATTGGCGGAGAGTTTAGATATACTTTTTACTCCCGAACACAATGAAGAACTCAAAGGAGTAAGCCGGGTTCGTTCCCTTGAAATCATTTTAGGATTGGGGCGTGTCGAAGCTTCCGAAGAGGATAAGCAAAAATGGCTGATTCAAAAAAATGAAGATTACCTGTCTTATATTGAAAAGATGGATGAATCGGAAATCTTGCCAAATGTCAGGGAAACACTCGAATTTATAAGAAGAAATAACCAAGGTGTCGCTTTGGGATCTGCGAGTAAAAATGCACGTCCCATACTTGAAAAAGTTGGATTACTGCATTTTTTCGACGTGATTGTTGATGGTAACGATGTTACCAATGCTAAGCCTGACCCTGAGGTATTTGTCAGGGCAGCTCAATTATTGGGTGTTTCAAACGAAAATGCCATTGTTTTTGAAGATTCGGTTGCCGGTATACAGGCTGCAAATATTGCCAGTATGCTAAGCATCGGAATAGGAGACAAAAATGTACTCAAAGAAGCTGAGTACTGTTTCCCGAATTTTCTGTACATGGACAATAGTTTCATCGAAACGCTAATTAAAAATTAAAACAGATTAATGATGAATCTGGGAATTTAGGTTTTTCAGATTTTCAAATTTCAAAATAAAAATGAATCAGGATTATATTGTACCAGATAATTGGTCCATCATAGAAGAAGGGTTTGATGCAGAGAGAGTAAAATCATCTGAAAGTTTGTTCAGTATTGGTAACGGAGCCATGGGGCAGCGTGCCAATTTTGAAGAAGCATATTCAGGGAAAACATTTCAGGGAAGTTACATAGCAGGGGTTTATTATCCCGATAAAACCAAAGTGGGATGGTGGAAAAACGGTTATCCCGAATATTTTGCCAAAGTATTGAATGCACCCAACTGGATTGGGATCAATATTGAAATCAATGGGGAAAACCTTGATTTGGCTAAATGTTCCTCAGTAAAAAAATTCCGTCGTGAATTAAACATGCAGGAAGGAATTTACTACCGCTCGTTTGAGGCTCTACTTCAAAACGGAACAGAAGTTTCGGTAAAGGTAACCCGTTTTCTTTCACTGGATTTGGATGAAATGGGTGCGATCAAATATGAAATCACTCCGTTGAATTCAAAAGCAGATATTGTTTTCAAACCATACGTTGATGCAGGTGTGCATAATGAAGATGCCAACTGGGAAGGAAAATTCTGGGAGCCTCAAAATGTAAAACATTCCGGGAATGAAGCTTTTGTGACTGCACGTACGTTTAAAACGCATTTTACGGCAACGACTTTCATGCAAAATGCCTTTTTTGTAGATGGCAATAATCAGAATGCTATTCCGGTAAATGTTGAAGAAACTTCAGATAAAGTAGTTTTTGTATATAAAATTTCGGCGGGAAAAGGTCAAACTGTAGCCATTCAGAAATATGGTGGTTATACGGTTTCGATGAATCATTCTGTAGAAAGCCTGGTTCAGGCAGCTCAAAATATACTTGCGAAAGCTAATGCCAACGGATTTGATACTTTAATTGAAAATCAGAAAAATGCCTGGGCAAAAATCTGGGAAATGAGTGACATTACTATTGAAGGAGATGTTAAAGCCCAACAGGGAATCCGTTTCAATATTTTCCAATTAAACCAAACCTATTTAGGGAAAGATTCGCGATTGAATATCGGTCCGAAAGGATTTACAGGAGAAAAGTATGGTGGCTCAACTTATTGGGATACTGAAGCCTACTGTATTCCGTTTTATATGGCGACCAAAGACCAGGAAGTAGCCCGTAATTTATTGGCATACCGTTACAACCAACTGGACAGGGCGATTGAAAACGCCGGTAAGCTTGGATTCAAAAACGGAGCGGCCCTTTATCCGATGGTTACTATGAACGGTGAAGAATGCCACAACGAATGGGAAATTACTTTCGAAGAAATACACCGCAACGGAGCCATTGCGTTTGCCATTTACAACTATTATCGTTTTACCGGTGATTACAGTTACATACCTGAAAAAGGATTGGAAGTGTTAATCGGGATTGCACGTTTCTGGCACCAAAGGGCAAACTTTTCAACGAAGCGCAGCCAATATGTGATTTTGGGTGTTACAGGACCAAACGAATACGAAAACAACGTCAATAATAACTGGTACACTAATTACATTGCGAAATGGTGTATTCAATATGCTTTGGAACAAATCCATCATGTTGAAAAAGAATATCCGGCTGATTATTCCAGAATCATTGATAAAGTAAAACTGACTGCTACCGAAATGGAATCCATGAAAAAAGTAGCGGACAATATGTATTTCCCGTATTCAAAAGAGCATAATGTTTACTTGCAGCAGGATGGTTTTCTGGATAAGGAATTAGTAAAAGTATCCGATTTGGATAAAGCCGAAAGACCGATCAACCAAAAATGGTCTTGGGATCGTATCTTGCGTTCACCTTATATCAAACAGGCTGATACCTTACAAGGGTTTTATTTCTTTGAGGATCATTTCTCAAAAGAAGAATTGGAGCGTCATTTTGATTTTTATGAGCCGTTTACCGTTCATGAAAGTTCGTTATCGCCTTGTGTACACTCAATTCAGGCTGCTGTTTTAGGCCGGATGGAACAGGCGTATACTTTTTACCTAAGAACTTCCCGTCTGGATTTGGATGATTACAACAAAGAAGTTCATGAAGGATTGCACATTACATCTATGGCAGGAACCTGGATGAGTATAGTGGAAGGTTTCGGTGGAATGCGTGTTAAAAAAGGCGAATTGTATTTTGAACCAAGAATTCCTTCTCAGTGGAAAGATTATTCGTTTAAAATTAATTTCCGTAACCAGATTCTTAAAGTTTCTGTTTCGCAAAATCAAACCCAATTTTCTTTGGAAGGAAATGCCGCAATTGAGGTGCATGTTTTCGGAAAAGAAATAGCCGTGCAACCGAACAGTTTAGTAACCGTATAATTTTATAACCCTAATGGAGCTTTTTTGCTTTGTTAGGGTTTTTATCTTTCATAAAATGAAACATATATTTTTCTTCCTTTTAATTAGTTTTTCGGCTTTGGCCCAAATAGAAAAGGTCGAACCGCCTTTTTGGTATGAAGGGATGACCCATTCAGATCTGCAAATACTATTTTATGGTAAGAATATAGCACAAAATACAGTTTTGGTTTCCAATGGTGTTGTCATTAAATCGGTCCAAAAAACCGAAAACCAAAACTACCTTTTCGTGACCATTGATACCAAAAATGTAACAGCGCAGGATTTGGTTTTTACTTTCAAAAACGGGAAAAAATCGTTTACGAAGAAATATCCGATTAAGAAAAGGAAAACCAATTCAAAGGAAAGAAAAAGCTTTGACAGCTCGGATATGGTTTACCTCATAATGCCGGACCGTTTCGCGAACGGAAATCCGAATAATGATTCTACAGTAGATACGC
Organism: Flavobacterium amniphilum; assembly: GCF_023634845.1. Lineage (GTDB taxonomy): Bacteria > Bacteroidota > Bacteroidia > Flavobacteriales > Flavobacteriaceae > Flavobacterium > Flavobacterium amniphilum. The sequence continues at coordinate 109,435 of NZ_JAMLJL010000011.1, forward strand.
AGGAAAAAGGCGACCGTAAAAATCCGGGAGGAAGACACGGCGGAGATATCGAAGGGATTGTTCAAAATCTGGATTATTTGCAAAGTCTGGGAGTAACGGCACTTTGGAGTACACCGCTTTGTGAAGACAATGATAAAGTCTATTCCTATCATACTTACGGGCAATCGGATGTGTATAAAATTGATTCGCGCTACGGAACCAATGAAGATTATGTACGCCTTTCCGCAGAAATGAAAAAGCGTAACCTGAAATTGATCATGGATTACGTAACAAATCATTGGGGTGCCGAACACTGGATGTTTAAGGATTTGCCTTCGTATGATTGGTTTCATCAGTTTCCGGGATTTGCACAAAGCAATTACCGGATGACGACACAATTTGATTCCAATGCTTCCGAAAGAGATGCAAAATATTGTATGGATGGATGGTTTGTGCCTTCGATGCCGGATTTGAACCAATCGAATCCTTTGGTGGTGAATTATTTGGTGCAAAATGCCATTTGGTGGATTGAATATGCCGATTTGGACGGGTTCCGTGTGGATACGTATTCTTATAACGACAAGGAAGGCATTGCAAAATGGACTAAGGCAATTACTGATGAATATCCGTATTTCAATATTGTAGGTGAAGTATGGATGCACAATCAGGCGCAAATATCCTATTGGCAAAAAGACAGTCCGATTTCAAAAATACAAAGTTATAATTCGTATCTGCCAAGTGTGATGGATTTTACGTTACATGATGTTTTCGGAAATGTGTTCAATGAAGACAATGCCAATTGGAGCGATGGTATGATTAAGTTTTATGAAAACTTCACTAATGATTTTCTGTACGCGAATCCAAATAACCTTTTGATTTTTGCTGAGAATCATGATACCAACCGATTGAACCAGATTTATAAAAATGATTTCAAAAAATATCAGATGACCTTGGCAATTTTAGCAACCATGCGCGGAATACCACAATTGTATGCCGGATCTGAAATCGGTATGGCCGGCGATAAAGGAAAAGGTGATGCTGACATCCGTCAGGATTTTCCCGGAGGCTGGAAAGAAGATGCCAATAATGCTTTTTCGGCTTCAGGACGAACCGAATTGCAAAAACAATATTTTGATGTTACGGCTAAATTGTTCAACTGGAGAAAAAATAAAGCTGTAATCCACTCCGGAAAATTGAAACATTACATTCCCGAAAATAATGTCTATGTGTATTTCCGTTACAGCGATACCGAAAATGTGATGGTTGTAATCAATAATAATAAGGAAAAGCAAATAATAAAGTTGGATCGTTTTAAAGAAAGTATACAATATTATAAATCAGGGAAAGATGTGCTTTCAGGAATGACATATGATGTAACCAAAGAGATTACCGTTGATGGGAAATCGGCCTTAATTTTAGAATTGAACTAAACATGAAGAAGTTTTTAATCGTATTATTCATTTCGGCTTTTTCTTTTGCCCAAAACCCGGAACGGAAATACCTTTCGCATAAATCCACGCCAAACGGTTTGGAAGTTTCAGTTTCAGACGGGACTTATTTTATTCATTTCAAAAATGATTTCATCTGTGAAACTTCTTTTGTTCCAAAAGGTGAAAGTTTTAAACCGGAATCGCATTCGGTGGTTTTGGATAAAAAAATTGGTCACAGTCAGACAAAATCGGAGGATTTTCTGCAACTGAACAGTAAGACAGTTTCTGTCAGAATTAATTATAAACCCTTTCAAATTTCGTATTACCATAACGGCAAGTTGATTACTTCCGAAAAAGCAGGTTATTTCAAAAGGAAACACCTGCCGATGGATTTGGTGAAAGATAATATCAAAGCCGATTCTACTGAAGTGATCCAATTCAATCTTGCATCTGATGAGGTTTTATACGGAGGCGGAGCGCGTGTGTTGGGAATGAACCGGCGCGGGAATAAATTACCCTTGTACAACCGTGCCCACTATGGTTATGAAACACGTTCTGAACTGATGAACTTCACGTTACCGATTGTGATTTCGTCTAAAAAATACCTGATTCATTTTGACAATGCTCCGGTTGGTTATCTGGATTTAGACAGTCAGCAGAACAATACACTGGAATATGAAACCATTTCAGGAAGAAAAACCTACCAGATTATAATTGATGATTCCTGGGAAGATTTGATTTCGAATTATACAAAATTAACCGGAAGACAACCGATGCCGCCGCGTTGGGTATTGGGTAATTTTGCCTCCCGTTTTGGTTATCATTCGGAAGCGGAAGCCCGTAAAACCATTGCGGAATTTCAGAAAGAAAAAATACCGGTGGATGCCATCATTCTGGATTTGTACTGGTTCGGAAAAGATATTCAGGGAACGATGGGTAATCTGGAAGTCTTCCGGGATAGTTTTCCGGATTTTGAGAAAATGGTAGCCGATTTCAATACAATGGGAATCAAAACCATTCCGATTACCGAACCGTTTATTTTAACGACTTCATCCAAATGGAACGAAGCAGCCGATAAAAAAGTATTGGTTACAAAATCTGACGGAACTCCGGCAACCTGGGATTTTTATTTCGGGAATACAGGTTTAGTTGATGTTTTCAAACCGGAAGGAAAATCATGGTTCTGGAATATTTATAAAGATTTGGCCAATAAAGGAGCGGCAGGTGTTTGGGGCGATCTTGGTGAACCCGAAGTGTTTCCGTCATTTGCTAATACCGTGGCCGGAACTGCTGATGAAGTGCATAACTTGTACGGTAATCATTGGGCGAAAATGATTTTTGAAGGCTATCAGAAAGATTTTCCAAATCAACGGCCTTTTATCTTAATGCGTGCCGGAACTTCAGGTTCACAACGGTACGGCATGATTCCGTGGAGCGGTGATGTGAACCGTACCTGGGGTGGTTTGTCCGGTCAGACCGAAATTGCATTGCAAATGGGGATGCAGGGTTTTGGCTATATGCATTCGGATCTGGGTGGATTTGCCGGAGCTAATCTTGACGATGAGTTGTATATCCGTTGGTTGCAATATGGTGTTTTCAATCCGGTATTCCGTCCACATGCACAGGAAGAAGTGCCTTCCGAGCCGGTTTTCAGAAGTGAAAAAGCAAAAGTTTTGGCTAAAAAAGCGATTGAATTGCGTTATATGTTACTGCCGTATAATTACAATCTGGCTTTTCAGAATCATAAAAAAGGAGTTCCCCTAATGCGTCCTTTGTTTTTTGAAGAAGATGAAAATCCTAATTTACTAACACAATCGGATTCCTACTTGTGGGGTGAGGATTTTTTGGTGCACCCCATTAAAGAAAAAGGGCAACAGACGGCTGAGGTGTATTTTCCTAAAACTGCCAACTGGTATGATTTTTATACGCATGAGAAATATGATGGCGGAACTATAAAATCGGTAGATGTATCTGAAGAAAGTATTCCGGTTTTTGTCCGTGGCGGAAGCTTTATCCCGATGGCTTATGTTTCCCAAAATACGGAAGGTTACAATCAAAATGAGTTAACGGTTCATTATTATCATGATGCTTCGGTCAAAGAAAGTGAAAGGGAATTTTATTTCGATGACGGTAAAACCCCGGAGGCTTATGAAAAAGGAATGTACGAGATGTTGGAGTTTGAATCTAATTCTGAAGGTAAAACCTTGGAGTTGGAAATTGAATGTGAATTGGGTGAAAAGTATAAATCAGCTGATAAAACCATCACACTTCTGCTTCATAATATAGCTGCCAAACCAAAATCGGTTAAATCAATTAACGGAGAAATTAAAACCTCTTATACAGATTCAGCAAAAGTGCTGGAGATTAAATGTAAAGTAAAACCAAATCAGGAAACCAAAATTAAAATCAAACTATAATGAAGAAATTAATCAGCATATTGGGTATTCTGGTCATCAGTTTTCAGATGACAGCCCAAAACAAAAAAGGAATTACCAATAATTATAAGTCTTCTGCATTGGATAATGCAGTGATTTACGAAGCAAACATTCGTCAGTATTCTCAGGAAGGAACTTTCAACGCGTTTACAAAAGATATTCCGAAATTGAAAAAGTTGGGCGTGAAAATTATCTGGCTGATGCCCATTCACGAAGTGGGAATGAAAAACCGCAAAGCTTACGGGAATGTTTCAATTGAGCAAATTCCGGAAAATGAAAAAGCGAAATATTTCGGAAGTCATTATTCGGTTAAAGATTACAGAAGTGTGACGCCTAATTACGGAACCCAAAAAGATTTTGACAAACTGGTGCAAACCGCCCACAAAAACGGAATGTATGTTATTTTGGACTGGGTGGCTAACCACACGGCTTGGGATCATGCCTGGATGACAAACCATCCTGAATATTACACAAAAGGTAAAGACGGGAAATTTGTATCTCCTTTTGACTGGACTGATGTGGCCGACCTGAATTATGATAATCCTGAAATGCGCAAAGCAATGCTGGAAGACATGAAATACTGGATTACTGATCATAATATTGATGGTTTCCGTTGTGATGTGGCCATGGAAGTGCCAAGGGATTTTTGGGATAACACATCGGCCGAATTGAATAAGGTGAAACCTGTTTTTATGTTAATGGAAGCCGAACAGCCTGATTTGATGCAGGATGCTTTTGATATGCAATACGGCTGGACAGTGCATCATATTTTCAATAAAATTTACAAAGGGGAGAACACGGTGAAAGATTTTGATGCTTATATCGAAAAAGTGTCAACTTCAAATGAAGCCGATGATATCTATATGAACTTTACGTCAAACCATGATGAAAATTCATGGAACGGTACCGAATATGAGCGTCTGAATGATGCTGTGGAAACGTTTGCGGCACTGACTTTTATCATGCCTGGAATGCCTTTGGTTTATAACGGACAGGAATATGATTTGAACAGAAGACTGAAATTCTTTGAAAAAGATCAATTTCCACATACGGTTGGTAAAATGATGGCAGTATATCAGAAGTTAGGAAAACTGAAATCAGAAAACCCGGCATTGAACGGTGGTAAATCGGCTGCAGCTTACAAAAGAATCCAAACTTCAGCAGATGACAAAGTATTGGCTTTTCAGCGTGAAGCAAAAGGTAAAAAGGTAATTTATTTGGGAAATTTAAGTAAAACCGCACAGGAATTTACCGTCGGATTTGATGGTAAATATTTGGATTACATGTCGGGTAAAGAGGTAATTCTTACAAAAGGGCAAAAACTGGGTTTCAAACCCTGGGAATACAAAATATTAACTGTTAAGTAATCAGAAAAACGTCTTTTTTAAAGGCGTTTTTTTTAATTTTGGGTATGCTTAAAATTGGTCATCGCGGTGCAAAAGGTCATGTGGCCGAAAATACCATCGAATCATTTCTGAAAGCCTTTGAATTGGGCGCAGACGGAATTGAACTCGACGTGCATTTATCTGCAGATGGCGAAGCTGTGGTCATTCATGATGAAACCGTTGACCGGACTATTAAGAATGCGGCCGGTTTCGTAAAAGATTTTACAGTTGATGAATTTAAAAAATTAGGAATTCCGACATTGGTTGAGGTTTTTCATATACTGCCCGAAGACAAACTTCTGAATATTGAAATAAAAGATCCGTTAGCGACTAAAATCGTGGTGGAAGAAATCGGGAAAATTTTGCGGTTGGGGGAAATCCAGTTGCAAAATATTCTGGTGTCGAGTTTTGCATGGCCAATACTCAAAGAGGTAAAAGAATTAAATTCGCTGATCCGGATTGGTGTCCTGACTGAGGGAGATCCGGAAGCAGCTTTGGTGTTTGCGAAAGAAATCAGTGCTTTCAGTATCCATCCTTTTTTTGGTTCGCTGAATGGCGATTTTGTCGGGAAAGCAAAACAAAATGGTTTCCAGATTCATACTTGGACGGTAAATTCATCCGAAGATATTACCTTTGTCAGGAATTTAGGCGTTGATGCCATTATTTCTGATTTCCCGGATAGATTATGATTGTAAATTACGATGTAGTGATTGTTGGAGGTGGAGCCGCTGGTTTTTTCACGGCTATTAACGTGGTGGAAAATAACCCTAAACTTAAAGTGGCTATTTTGGAACGCGGAAAGGAAGTGCTTTCGAAAGTCCGTGTTTCGGGTGGTGGGCGTTGTAATGTAACCCATGCCTGTTTTATCCCGAATGATTTAGTGAAATTTTATCCAAGGGGAGAAAAAGAGTTAAGAGGTCCGTTTCATCAATTCTGTTCCGGAGATACCATCGAATGGTTTGAAAAGCACGGGGTCGAACTCAAAATTGAGGAAGACGGCCGCATGTTTCCGGTAACAGATTCTTCACAAACCATAATCGATTGTTTTTTGAGTGCCACTAAGAAGTTGGGAATTGATGTGCTTACAGGCCAAAGTGTGCAATCCATTTTTAAAGGTGAAAATTATTTTAAGATTGAAACCAACCAGCAATCCTTCAAATGTGATAAATTAGTCATGACGACCGGGAGTAATCCTAAAATCTGGGAAATGATGACCGGATTCGGACATTCAATCGTCGAACCCGTTCCTTCCTTGTTTACCTTCAATATAAAAGACAACCGGATTAAAGATTTGATGGGTGTATCAGCCATTGCTTCGGTAAAAGTTAAAGACAGTAAACTGAAAGCATCCGGACCTTTGCTTATCACACATTGGGGAATGAGCGGACCCGGAATTTTACGCTTGTCTGCCTGGGGTGCAAGAGAACTGGCAACCAAAAAATACCAATTCACTTTGCAGGTCAACTGGCTGAATGATTTGGATTTTGATACGGTTCTGGATGATTTGAAAGAGATTAAGGAAGAGAACTCAAAAAAAATAGTGTCTAAATTCTGCCCCTTTGATTTCCCGAAAAGACTTTGGGAGAGTTTGTTGCTGGCTTCTGAAATTAAGCCGGATACAAAATGGGCTGATGTTTCCAAAAAACAACTCACAGATTTGGTTAATCAGTTAACAAACGGTCAATTTCAGGTAAACGGTAAGAGTACATTCAAAGAAGAATTCGTAACGGCAGGCGGAATTGATTTAAAAGAAATCAATTTCAAAACCATGGAAAGTAAATTGCATCCGAATTTATTTTTTGCAGGTGAAATTTTAAATATTGATGCCATAACCGGAGGATTCAATTTTCAAAATGCCTGGACCGGTGGTTTTATCGTGGCAAATGCAATAACAGAAAATTTGCCGAAGTAAGCCTTGGGAAGAGCGAAGTACGTCTCGGATGAAGTGAAGTACGCCTTGGAAGAAGATAAGTAAGACACTGACCAATACGAATACGGTATAGACCAAGATGTAAAAGAATCCTGATTCTAAGAAAAACTGTTTTTTAAACGGTTAAATGTTTAAATACCAAATACTGCCGTTTAAAACCAATGCAAAACTCACCCAAATCAAATAAGGATACAACAATTTACCTGCTTCAATATCTAATTTTTTGAATACTTTGATGGTTTCGAAAATCAGTAGCCAAAGCAAAATGATTTCAATAAAGGCTAAAAAAGGATTGCATAGTCCAAAGAATAAAAAAGGCCACAAAGCATTCAAAATCATCTGAACCACAAAAATAGTGATGGCATTTTTTTGCTGGAGTTTTGAATTTCTGCTCTTTCCCGGACGGCTCCAGATAATCGCCACACTTAGGCCCAGTAATACATACAAAACAATCCATACCGGGGCAAAAAGCCAGTTGGGCGGATTAAAGAAAGGTTTGATAAGGGTTGGGTACCATGTTTCAATGGAAGAATGGGTAGCAAATCCGGAGACTATCCCAACCAGTAAACAGGAAACAACAGCAACAATACCCTTGCTTAACGTAATTTTTTTCAAGTCGTTTTCGTTTTTAGTTTTTTCAAAAATAAAGAATAACCAATAACTTTTACAAAACTGTTGAAAAAAGTATCTTTGCCCAAATTTCAAGCTAATGATTTCGGAAAAGGATTTTATAACTTCAAACTATACATTGTCTGTAGATAATGGGGATTTCATATGGAGTGCACCCAGTAACATCGCTTTGGTAAAATATTGGGGGAAAAAAGACAAGCAGATTCCTGCCAACCCATCCATCAGTTTTACGCTGAATAATTGCAAAACAATTACTAAGATGGCTTTTGCCAAAAAGGAAAACGACCGGGATTTTTCTTTTGATTTGTTGTTTGAAGGAAAACCGAAAGAAGATTTCAAACCTAAAATCCAAAAATTTTTAGAGCGCATTTTTGAATATTGCCCTTATCTGAAAGATTTTCATTTTACCATTGATACCGAAAATACATTTCCGCACAGTTCGGGGATTGCTTCTTCGGCATCCGGTATGGCGGCCTTGGCAATGAATATCATGAGCCTTGAAAAAAAGCTTTGTCCTGAAATGACAGATGATTTTTTCTTTCAAAAAGCTTCTTTGCTGGCGCGTTTAGGATCGGGTAGTGCCTGCAGGAGCGTGAAAGGTGAAGTTGTGGTTTGGGGAAACCATGCTGAAATTAAGGATAGTTCTGATTTATTCGGAGTAGAATTTCCGTCGGCAGTTCATGCTAATTTTAAAAACTATCAGGATACCATTTTGTTGGTTGATAAAGGGGAAAAACAGGTTTCGAGTACAGTTGGGCACGATTTGATGCATGACCATCCGTTTGCCGAAAGACGTTTTACACAGGCACATGAAAATCTTTCCAAAATAAAAGCGGTTCTGGAGAATGGAAACGTGGAGGAATTTATCAAAATAGTTGAGAGCGAGGCGCTGACTTTGCATGCGATGATGATGACTTCAATGCCTTATTTTATCTTAATGAAACCCAATACACTGGAAATCATCAATGCCATCTGGAAATTTAGGAATGAGACCGGAATACCGGTTTGTTTTACATTGGATGCCGGTGCGAACGTACATGTTTTATATCCTGAATATACTAAAGAAAAAGTTTTAGAGTTTATTAAGAGCAAATTAGTTGGCTATTGTCAAAATGGTCAATATATTTGTGACGAAATTGGGCATGGTGCCATGTCAATTTAATTTGTATCTTTATAACTGTAAACTGATTACCGTTAACTTTTTAACTATATGAAAGGACCTCTATTCTACTCAAAAATTCTTCTTTTCGGGGAGTACGGAATTATTAAAGATTCTAAAGGATTAGCTATTCCTTATAATTTTTACAATGGTGCTTTGAAGATAGAAGAAAATCCTTCTGCTGAGGCTGTTAAGTCAAATCAAAGTCTAAATCGTTTTGCTGTTTATCTTGAAAATTTACAGGCTGAACAACCGGAGCTGGTTAGTTTTAATATGACTGCCTTAAAAGCTGACGTTGAAAACGGAATGTATTTTGATTCAAGTATTCCGCAGGGTTATGGAGTAGGAAGCAGCGGCGCTTTGGTTGCGGCTATTTATGACAAATATGCCAATAATAAAATAACGGTTCTTGAAAACTTAACGAGAGAGAAGTTATTACAGTTAAAAGCGATTTTTTCACAAATGGAATCGTTTTTCCACGGGAAAAGTTCTGGATTGGATCCGTTGAACAGTTATTTAAGTATTCCTATTTTAATTAATTCCAAAGATAATATCGAAGCAACCGGAATTCCTACGCAAAGTGCAAATGGAAAAGGGGCTGTTTTCTTATTGGATTCAGGAATTGTAGGAGAAACCGCTCCGATGGTGCATATTTTTATGGAAAACCTGAAAGAAGAAGGTTTCCGTAAAATGTTGAAATCACAATTCATTAAATATACAGATGCCTGTGTGGAGAACTTTTTGCACGGCGATGTCAAGTCATTGTTCTCAAATACCAAAAAACTTTCCAAAGTTGTTTTGAATAACTTCAAACCAATGATTCCGGAGCAATTCCACCAGGTATGGCAAAATGGAATTGATACTAACGATTACTACCTTAAATTATGCGGTTCAGGAGGTGGAGGCTATATTCTCGGCTTTACACAAGATTGGGCAAAAGCTAAAGAATCGTTAAAAGACTACAAATTGGAAGTGGTTTATCAGTTTTAATGTTTATTTTCGGAAGTGGAATCACTTTCAAATTATAGATCATGCTCACCAGAAAAACAAAATTATTACTGATGAAAATCCTCAGTTTGTTTTCTGTGGTGCGTGGTTATAATATTCCCATTATTGTTTTAGCGCAGTATTTGTCTTCCATATTTATTCTGGCTCCGGAAAGAAGAGCATTGGATGTTATTTTGGATTGGCGCCTTTTTATTTTAGTGTTTGTTTCAACACTGACAATCGCATCAGGCTATATTATCAATAACTTTTACGACTCAGAAAAGGATTTAATTAACCGTCCGAATAAATCGATGTTGGATCGGCTGGTAAGTCAAAAAACCAAATTGCAGGTATATTTTGCCCTTAATTTTCTGGCAACGGCTTTGGCTTTTATTATTTCGTTCAGGGCAGCCTTGTTTTTTGCAGTTTATATTTTCCTGATCTGGTTTTATTCCCATAAACTTAAAAAGTATCCTATTGTAGGTAACCTTACTGCATCGTTATTGGCCGTATTGCCTTTCTTCGGTATTTTGCTGTATTTCAAAAACTTTTATGCCGTAATTTTTGCCCACGCTTCTTTCTTATTACTACTGATATTAATCCGGGAAATGGTCAAGGATTTGGAAAACATCAAAGGAGATATCGCAAATAATTACCAGACAGTACCGGTGCGTTTTGGTGAGAAAATTTCGAAACAGGTTATCACATTCTTGACAATTTCAACTGTTTTTCCGGTCTATGTCCTGATAGAGAAGTTTGATGTGGGGTATATGGATATTTATTTTTACATCACTTTCATCGCATTAATCGGTTTCCTGTTTAAATTGTGGAAATCAAATTTGCAATCGGATTATGTTTATCTTCATAATATGCTTAAAGTGCTTATTGTAGCCGGAGTTTTTTGTATTATCTTGATTAATCCCGAGGTTCTGATCCACGGCAGGGCGATTTTACGTATATGAAATATTTAATTTTCCTTTTGGTTCCATTTGTTTTTTATGCTCAGAACGAAGGGAAAAACGATGCTCAAAATGCAATTATAAAAGAGTATCTTGATGATTGTGCCCATCGGTATAACTATATTATTCAGATGAAAGAATGGCAAAATTGCATCGATGAAGGTTTGAAGAAAGACAGTACGATTGCTTATTTGTGGCAACAGAAAGCAATGCCTTATTTCAAGGCAAGAAAGTATGAAGCCGGGATGCCGTATATCGATAAAGCGGTGCGTTATAATGCCGAAAGATGGCAGCCTTACAGAGCTTTTATCAAATGCATTTTTGCAAAAACGTATAAAGAAGCCATTGCCGATTTTGAAGACTGTAAAAAGAAATATGGAAACGGTTATGTTATGGATCATACGTATGATTTTTACATGGCATTGAGTTATTTGCAATTGAATGAATATCAGTTGGCTGAAAAACTGTTACAGAATTATGTAGATGACATGCTGGCTAAAAACGGTGAAGAATGGGTTCATTTTACGGCGTTATTTTATTTGGGAATTTCTAAATACGAGCAAAATAAGCTTGAAGAAGCAATTGCCGAATTTGACAGAGCCTTGAAAAAGTATCCAAATTATTCAGAGGTTAAAACCTATAAAGGAATTTGTCTTTATAAATTAGGAAAAAAAGAAGCCTCTGAAAAGATAATGAAGGAAGCAGAGTCTGATTACAAACAAGGTTATAAGATGACCGAAGACAATGCTGTTTATGAAACCTATCCTTATCAATTGAGAAGGAAGTGATTCTGAAATTAGAATTCCCTATCTTTGCAAAAAGATTTGAAAAATGAATAACGGAAGAGGGAATAGTAAACGTAATACAACCGGTAAGTCAAGTGCAGGAGGAAAAAGACCAAGTGCAGCTGCAAAATCAGGATTTAAAAAAGGAAATACTAAATCTGATGCTCCAAAATCCAAACCATCTTTTGATAAGCCTAAAGCAAAAACTGTTAAAAAGGAGAAGAACGATGATATCCGTCTGAATAAATATATTTCGAATTCAGGTGTGTGTTCACGCCGTGATGCCGATATTTATATTCAGTCAGGAAATGTGAAGGTAAACGGAGAAGTGATTACTGAGATGGGCTATCAGGTGAAACCCGGAGATGTGGTAAATTTTGACGGCAGTGTCATTATTCCTGAAAAGAAAGAGTATGTATTGTTAAATAAACCAAAAGGGTTTACTACTTCAAAAGACGAAGATGCAAGTGCTAACAACGTTTTGGATTTAGTCCGAAATGCTACAAAAGCTAAATTACAGCCTGTTGGACGCATGGATAAAACGACAACAGGACTGTTGTTGTTTACCAATGATACTGATATGATCCGTAAATTTACTGAACCAAATCAGCGATCTTCAAAAGTGTACCAGGTTTCTTTGGATCGTAATCTGAAATATGAAGATTTGGAGAAAATTGGATCCGGAGTAACAATCGACAATCATAAAATTTGGGTGGAAGAGATATCTTATGTTGAAAATGCTCCGAAATCTGAAATCGGATTGAAGATGAAAACCAGTAACGTGAAAGTTGTCCGCAATATTTTCGAACATCTGGATTATAATGTACTAAAAGTTGACCGCGTTATTTTTGCCGGTCTGACCAAAAAAAATATCGGAAGAGGATACTGGAGGCTTCTGACTGAACAAGAAGTTATTAATCTGAAAAATAGCTAATTGTAAATTTAATCTTTGAAATTCCTGTTAAATATTTAACAGGAATTTTTTATTTAGGATGCATTCCATTAGTTTTATGCAACCTAAAAACAAAATAGATGAAGAAAATAGCAGTTTTAGGAATTGCCCTGGTTGGTTTGTTTCAGCTGACAGGTTGTTCCAAAAAATCAAGTCAGGACTTTGCAAAGCTGACACAGGATTATTTCAAAGGGAAAAATGAGTTGGATCCAATTAATGCAACTTTAAACGGTCAAAATGAATTCAATGACCAGTTTGCTTTTGAAATGACTGATTCCTACCGTAAAAAACAAGCCGCTTTTTTTGATAAATATCAGAAGGAACTGTCTGAATATGATTTGGGAAATTTATCTGAAGAGGAAAAAATCAGTTACGAAATTATCAAATGGGAAACCGAAGTAGGAAAGGATTTGCTTAAAACGGATGCTAACCTGATGCCGGTGCATCAATTTTCGGGCACTCATTTAATGATGACACAATTTGCCAGCGGTACAGCTGCACAGCCTTTTAAAACAGAAAAAGATTACCGTAATTTCTTAAAACGTATGGATGCTTATAGCGTTTGGATCGATTCGGCTATCGTTTATATGAAAAAAGGAATGGCAAAGAAAATTGTATTGCCAAAAGCGTTGACCGAAAAAGTAATTCCGCAATTTGCCGATCAAATCACACCGAAAGTGGAAGACAATTTGTTTTATTCAACGATTAAAACGATGCCGACTGATTTTTCTGAAACTACAAAAACGGCTTTGAAAGCAGAATATTCTAAAATGATTTCTGGAAAATTAATGCCGCAATATCAAAAAATGACCGATTTCTTAAAGAATGAATATCTGCCGGCTTCCAGAACGACAAGCGGGATCGGAAGTCTGCCGGGCGGGGATGAATTGTATAAGGTTTATGCTAAACAATGGACTACCACGACAACTACAATTGAGGATATCCATAAATTGGGATTGAAAGAAGTTGCCCGTTTGAAAGCCGAAATGGAGAAGGTTAAAAATCAGGTTGGTTTCAAGGGAACCATAGTTGAATTCTTCGATTATGTTCGTGCCAAAAAGGAATTGATGCCTTTTAAAAAACCGGAAGAAGTAATTGCAAACTTTAATGTCATTCACCAGAAAATAAAACCGAATGTTGATAAACTGTTCGCATTACAACCTAAAACACCTTTTGAAGTGAGAAGAGTAGAAGCATTCCGAGAAAAAACCGCAAGTGCTGAATATATTCAGGGTGCTGCAGATGGTTCGCGTCCTGGTATTTTTTATGTGCCTATCCCGGATGTGACGAAGTATAATTATTATGGGGATGAAGATTTGTTTCTACATGAAGCTATTCCAGGTCATCATTTCCAGATTTCATTGCAACAGGAAAATAAAGAATTGCCTGATTTCAGAAGATTTAACTGGTTTGGGGCTTATGGTGAAGGTTGGGCTTTGTATACAGAAAGTTTAGGGACTGAATTGGGGTTATATGAAGATCCGTACCAATATTTCGGAATGTTAGGAAATGAAATGCACCGCGCTATCCGTTTGGTTGTGGATACCGGTTTGCATTCGAAAGGATGGACAAGGGAGCAGGCAATCAAGTATTCATTGGAAAATGAAGCGGAAAGCGAAGCCAGTATCGTTTCGGAAATTGAACGTTATATGGCTATTCCCGGGCAGGCTTTGTCTTATAAGCTTGGTCAGTTAAAAATTATGGAATTGCGCAGAAAAGCCTCGACTGAGATGAGTGATAAATTTGACATCAAGGTTTTTCACCAAAAAGTATTGGAGTCAGGTGTAATGCCGCTGGCACTTTTGGAAACAAAAATTAATGATTGGATTAAAACGGGGAATTAACTCCCTGTTTTTTTATGCTTATTTTTTAAAACATAGTTAAATTAAGTAGGTAAATTCATTATAAAACCAAAAGAGCATCTTATTTTTGTAGTATCAAAGTGCAGATCATGAAAATAGTATTTAAGGTTTTGAAAATTAGCGCCATAGCAATTGGTTCTGTTTTATTGTTGATGTTTGTTTTGCCAATGCTTTTTCCGGGAAAAATAGCAGAAGAAGTTAAAGGTTTTGCAAATAAAAAACTCAACGGCGAACTGAATTTCAAAGAAGCGAATTTGTCTTTTTTCAGTCACTTCCCATCGTTGACTTTAACACTTACTGATTTTTCACTTAAAGGATCTGCTCCTTTCCAAAACGAAAATCTGGTTAAAGCAGATGATATTTCTTTCGGAGTGAATTTGATGAGTCTGCTTTTCGACAGTTCGGTGAAGATTGATGAAATTTATATTTCTGATGCGGAAATGAATGTTCTGGTTAATGAACAAGGTCAGGCTAATTACAATGTATATGTTTCTGAAAAGAAGCAGGAAAAAGAAAAACCTGGAGAAACGTCTCTTCGTTTGGACCGTATTCAAATCGAAAACACGCATCTGACTTACAATGATAAATCGGCTAATATCCTGATTAACGCTGTTGGCTTTAATTATTTGGGGAAAGGAGATTTTGATAAAGCTATTTTTGATTTGGAAACAGAAGCTGAAATTGATTCTTTTGATTTTGCCTTCGGAGGTGAAGAGTATCTTAAAAATAAAAAGGTAAATGCTAATCTTATTACACAAATCAATACAAGCTCATTGGCTTTTGTGTTTCAGCAGAATAATTTGGTTATAAACCAACTCCCAATTGATTTTATCGGAAAACTGAATTTTCTTAAAAGTGGTTATGAGTTGGATTTTAATGTGAAGTCGGATGATAGTAACCTGCATGATTTTTTTACAGCTTTACCGCCTCAGTATGTGAAATGGCTTGAAAAAACTGAAATTCAGGGTAAAACGGATCTTCTTTTGACTCTCAAGGGAATTTATAATGTCGAAGAAAATAAAAAACCGGATTTGGCTTTTGCCATGAATATCCGTAATGGTTTGGTTAATTACAATGCTTCAAAAAATCCAGCATCGGGACTGACTTTAAAACTGGATACAAAACTACCTTCACTGGATGTAGATAAGTTATTAGTTAAAATAACTCCTTTGTCCTTTAAAATGGGACAGGATTATTTTGACGGAACTATTGAAACTGTTGGCTTGACTTCTCCTAACATCAATGCGAAAATTAAATCCAATCTGGATTTGAAAAAATTGCATGAAGGTTTAGGGATTCAGAATATGGATTTCTCAGGTAAATTGATTGCTGATGTCACAGCAAAAGGGATCTATGATCAAAATAAAAGATTGTTTCCTGTTACAAAGGGTAATGTTGTGTTGCAAAATGCAAGCTTGAAAACACAATGGTATCCCAATCCTGTTTCGGCGATTAATTTGACTGCCAATGTGGATAATAGTACAGGAATGTATAAAGATCTTAAAGTGAAAGTGACACCGGCTTCCTTTGATTTTGAAGGGAAAAAGATGTATGTGAATGCGTCGTTTGAGAATTTCGACGATATTCTTTATGATATAAAAGCTAAAGGTGAAATTGATTTGGGAAGGATTTATAAAGTTTTTTCTCAGGAAGATTTGGATATCAAAGGTTTTGTAAGAGCAGATTTGGCCCTTAAAGGAAGACAAAGTGATGCAACCGGTGGAAGGTATAACCGTTTAAACAACAGCGGAACCTTGTTCTTGCAAAATATAAGCACTACTTCTAGTTATCTGCCAAAACCATTTGTAATTAAAGAAGGTTTTTTCTCTTTTAATCAAAATCAAATGAATTTTAAAAATTTTCTGGCTTCTTACGGTCAGTCTGATTTTAAGATGAATGGACAAATGCAAAATGTAATCAATTTTGTAATGTCTGATAAAGCAATTTTGAAAGGAGAGTTCAGAGTGGAATCGAATTATCTTAATGTGGACGAATTCGCGGGAGGGGTGGCATCAAAAGAAGTTGGGAATTCTCAGGCGAATAATTCTAAGTCTGCTTCCTCAGGTGTAGTTGTAGTTCCGCCTAATCTTAATTTAAGTTTACTGGCTAATTTCAGAAAGGTTAATTTTGAAGGATTGTCTATCAATAATCTTACGAGTTACCTGAAAATGGATAAAGGGGAAATGCAATTAAAAAATACCGGATTCAATTTGATTGGCTGTCAAGTCAAAATGAACGCCTCTTATAAGAACTTAAGTCCGAAGAAAGCTTTTTTTGATTATAAACTTATTGCTAAGGAATTTGATGTTAAAAAGGCTTATAATGAAGTGAAAATGTTTCGTGATATGGCTCCGGCAGCTAAAACAGCAGAAGGTGTTATTTCACTGGATTATAATGTGGCTGGTTATCTGGATCAAAATATGATGCCTATTTATCCTTCGTTGAAGGGTGGAGGTGTTTTATCGGTTAAAAAAGTAAAGATGAAAGGTTTTAAATTATTCAATGCGGTGAGTAAAACCACTTCACATGATGGTATAAAAAACCCGGATCTTTCGGAAATAGACATCAAAAGTGCAGTTAAGAATAATATAATGACAGTTGAGCAATTTAAATTTAAAGTAGCTGGATTCCGACCTAAAATATCAGGACAGGCTTCTTTGGACGGAAGGCTTAATCTTAAAATGCGTTTGGGATTGCCGCCGCTTGGGATTATCGGAATTCCATTGAAAATAACCGGTACACAAGATAAGCCAATCGTTAAAATTGGTAAAAAATCTGATGATCTGGAAGAAACCGAATATCAGGAAAATGATACTATTAAAAAGGAATAGTGTAAAGTAATAACAAAAAGGCAGAATTCAACTTCTGTCTTTTTTGTTGATTATCAGTTTTTTATAATATTTTCTTGTACTAAGATTGTGCTTTTTGCGTTATAGTTGTTGATCTTTATTTTGCTTAAAGCAGAATTGTGCTTATTCTCTGTTTTTCGGTTTCATTCCTTTAATTATCCCGGTTATGAGAAAAATAATTTTATCAATGCTGTTGGCTTTGATTGGTCTGATCTTTAATTCCTGTCAAAAAGATGATGTTTCAAATGATAATGGTAAGCTGACAAACCAATCTGTGTTAGCCGATTTATTGATGAGGGTTTCACATTCAAGTGCAGCAAATATGTCTACCAGAGATGAAGATGAGTCGGTTTGCTTTACGGTCAGTCTTCCCATAACTTTTAGTATGAACGGTCAATTGATTACTGTTGCTGATCAGACAAACTACTCTGCTTTTCTGATTGCGCTCCATAATATGTATGATGAAGATATATCGGTTATTTTTGACTTTCCGATTACTATTTCTTATGAAGACGGCACTACTTTGGTTTTAAATAGTATAATGGATTTGCATGCGGCTTTACGTAGTTGTCATTCGGATGATGATGACGATGATGATATTGAATGCCTGGTAATCCATTATCCTTTACAAATTTCCTTTTATGATTCGGTTGGTGTCGAAAATGTATTGGTTTTTAATGATGACGGTGAATTGTTTGCCTTTTTGGATAATTTGGAAGATGATGATGCATTTGTGATAAATTTTCCGGTTACCATAACGGATTCTAATGGTAGTATGGTTGTGGTGAGTAATAACGGACAATTGGAAGCTATAATCGAGGTTGCCGATGACGAATGTGGTGATCATGACGGTGATCATGATGAAGACAGGTAAATAATTTTGGCTGTAGGTTGTGGGCAATCACTTAGTGGTGATTTGTTCTTTGTTGATGTTCTGAAAACAAAAAACCCACTCATTGAGTGGGTTTTGTTGTGGTGCCTCCAGGAATCGAACCAGGGACACATGGATTTTCAGTCCATTGCTCTACCAACTGAGCTAAGGCACCATTATGTCTGCTTTCGTTAAGCGTGTATTGCTTGTTGATTGCGGGTGCAAATATAGAACCATTTTTCATTTATCCAAAACATTTTTTTAAAAAAATCTATTTGTAACTTAGCAGAATCAATAATTCATGATATGATTTTAACTGTCGATGTAGGGAATACCCAGATTAAAAGTGCTGTTTTTGAGGAGGATAGATTGCTGGAAAAAGCTATTTTTTTGCTTTCAGATTTCAAAATTTCAATTGAAAATATTTTTAAAAAATTTGAAAAAATTTCAGTTTTGGTGGTTGCTTCGGTTGGAAAACTCGAAAAAGAGTCATTGGAAATGTTTGCTGAGAGGGTTGAAATTTACTTTATAGATAGAGAAAAACCTTTTCCGTTTATTAATAATTATGCTACACCGCATACTTTGGGGATTGACAGAGCCGTTTTAGCTGCCGGTGCAGTTTTGCAATTTCCAAATCAAAATAGGTTGATTATTGATGCAGGAACTTGTGTTACCTATGATTTTGTTGATGCAAAGAATGTATATCATGGTGGTGCAATTTCGCCAGGCATCCGTTTGCGTTATGATGCAATGCATTCCTATACGGCAAAACTTCCTTTATTGGAAAAGGAAGAGCCTGAACAATTGATTGGGAATTCAACGCTGCAATCGATGCATTCGGGAGTGGTAAACGGATTGGCTTTTGAAATTGATGGCTATATAGATGCATTAAGAACCCAAAATGAAAACTTTATCATAATTTTAACTGGTGGCGATGCTAATTTTTTGGCTAAACGATTAAAAAATACCATATTTGCCAATTCAAATTTTCTGCTGGAAAGTTTGAACTATTTATATCAATATCAAATCAACAATGATTAAGAAAATAATTTTGGGAAGTTTATTCCTTTTTTCGTTACAAACATTTGCTCAGGAAGGAACAGCATCGCCTTATTCGTTTTATGGAATTGGAGAAGTCAAATCTAAAGGGACTACTGAAAACAGAGCTATGGGAAGTTTGGGTATTGTAAGTGACAGTATTCATATTAACTTACAAAATCCTGCCACTTTTTCTGATTTAAAATTAACAACATTTACTGTAGCGGGAACTTTTACACCAACAAAACAGATAACTACTGAAGAAGAGCAAAAGGCGCAACGAACAACATTCGATTATCTTGCCATGTCATTTCCGGTAAGCAAAAAGATGGGTGTGGTTTTGGGTTTAATGCCATATTCATCAGTTGGATATAAAATTGTAAATTATACAGATACTGAAGGAACTAAATTTACAGGTTCAGGAAATGTGAACCGTTTTTTTACCGGTTTTGGGTACCAGTTGACTAAGAATTTGAGTTTTGGAGCTGACTTGGCTTATAATTTTGGTAGTTCAGATAAAAGTGCTGTTTTTATCTCTTCAGATTTGCAGTTCGGAACCAGAGAAATCAATTTGGCCGAAATGAACGGTTTGACTTATAAGGCCGGATTGAATTTCAAGTCTAAAATCAAAAAGTTTGATTTTACGACTGCTTTAACTTTTTCGCCAACATCAATATTGAAATCTGACAATACGAGAAATATTGCAAAAATTACATATACTCCGTCAGGAGATGAGATAGTGTGGGATTCGCAGGATGTGGTAATTCCTAATTCCGAAATCCGATTGCCTTCCAGGTTGACTTTGGGAACTGGATTAGGTTTGGATAAAAAATGGTTTCTAGGAGTTGAATCGACTTTTTCCAGTAAAGGAAACTATGGTGTAAATTATCCGAATGCATCTTATGAGAGTTCTTCAAAAATTGCATTGGGAGGATATTATATTCCGAAATATAATTCTTTTTCAAGTTACTTTGACCGAATTACGTACAGAGCAGGTGTCAGATATGAAAATACTGGTTTGGTGGTTAATTCAGAATCAATTAAAGACAGAGCAGTGACTTTTGGATTTGGATTGCCAATTTCAGGCTCTTTATCCAATGTGAATATTGGGGTTGAATTAGGGAAAAGAGGAACTACGGATTCAGGTTTGATACAAGAAAATTACATGAGTTTCTCTGTTGGACTTTCTTTCAATGACCGATGGTTTGTAAAGCGTAAATTTGACTAAAAAGTGAAATTGTTTTCTCAAATAAAATATGTGGAAAAAGTGATGTTGTTTTTTGCAGCACCACTTTTTTTAGTTTCTTGTGAAAGTAATTTTAAAGAAGTACAGAAAATTAATATTACCGAGTTGAATCCGGTAGGTGAAGCACAGGAATTCAATTTAAAATATACTGATTCCGGAAAAATAAAAGCAGTTTTGGTTTCGCCTCAAATGTTAGATTTTTCACATTTGGAATTTCCGTTTACCGAATTTCCAAAGGGAATTAATGTGACTATTTATGATGATGCCGGTAATCAGAATTTTGTAACTTCAAAATACGCAATTTCATATTCTGTATCTAACATAATTGAATTGCAGGGGAATGTTGAGATTAAGACTCATGATGGTAAAAAACTTGAGACTGAGCAATTGTATTATGATCAAAAAAATGAATGGTTTTTTACACAAAAGCCATTTAGGTTTACAGACAGAGGCAGTGTAATAAATGGTGTGGGTATCGATTTCAGTAAGGATTTTAAAAATCTGGATACACAACAAATCAATGGGACGTACAGTCTTTAAAAATTAAAAATTATGAAGAATTATATGAAATTTACACAGTATGCTTATTTGTTGGTAGGTGTGCTTATGTTGATTTATGGTATTGTTGAGCTTAATGCTGCCGAAAAAGATGCGTATCTTATCTTAGGATTTGGAGTTGCTGCAATCGGCTTGTTCTTTTTCCGTAGAAAATTTGCTAAGAAATTCGAGGACAGAAATAAGAATCAATAAAAAATTAAACTTTCTATTAAAATAAAAGCGGACATCTTTTATTATTTCACAGATAATTGTATTTTCGCCAACTGAATAAAAAAAATAATATAATATAATGGCAGTTTTATCTAAAATTAGACAACGTTCATTGCTGGTAATCGCTATCGTGGGATTGTCCCTTTTTGCGTTCATTATCGGGGCTTTAATCGAAAATGGAGGTTTTGGAACAGGATCTAGAAACGCTGGTACTATTAACGGTGTTGATATTCCTTTTGAAAGCTTTAGAGTTAAAGTAGACAATGCACAAAAAAGTCAGCAAGGACAAGGAGCTTCTTTAATGCAGGCTACAAATGCAGTTTGGGAGCAAGAGGTTAGAAGAGTATTGTTGGAAGACCAATTCGAAAAACTTGGATTGCGTTTGGGTGATGATCAATTGATTACAGTAATGCAGGATGATCCTCAGTTTGCACAGTTCAAAGGTCCAAACGGTAAATTCAATACGGCGAAATTTAATGAAATGGTTGCCTCTATGAAAAAATCCCAACCTGATTGGGAGAGATGGTTGAACTATGAGAAAGCAATTAGTCAGTTTGCTACTGAGCAAATGTATAATACAATTGTAAAATCTGGATTTTACACTACTCAGGCTGAAGGTAAATTTAACTACGAGTTAGAAAACAATAAAGTAACTTTTGATGTGGTTTCTGTGCCTTATACGACTATCGATGATAAGAAAGTTGAATTAACAGATGAGGAAGTAATTGCTTACATGAAGAAAAACGAGAAGAAATACAAAGCTGAAGAATCTCGTGAATTCGAATATGTTTTAATTGAAGATAAACCATCAGCAGCTGATGAAAAAGAAATTAAAGATAAAGTAAATGCTTTATTGAATTCTTCAGTTGTTTATAACACAAAAACCGGTAAAAATGATACGGTTGCTGGTTTTAGAAATGCTAAAAATGTTATCGAATTTGTAAATGCAAATTCGGATATTAAATACGATTCTACGTATATTGCTAAAAATGAATTGCCTGTTGATCATGCTCAGGCATTATATAACACAGCACCTGGAGCTATTTATGGGCCGTACGTTTTTGGTGATTACTACTGTATTTCAAAAATGTTGGCTAAAAAAGCAGGATTAAATGTAAAGTCGAGCCATATTCTGGTTTCTTATAAGGGATCAATGCGTTCTGAATCTTCAATAACGAAAGAAGAAGCAAAAGCTAAGGCTGAAGGAATTTTAGCTCAAGCACAAGCTAATCCAGCTTCATTTGCAATGTTAGCTTTTACGAGCTCTGATGATCCAGGTTCAAAACAACAAGGAGGAGATGTAGGATATATAGCTAAAGAATCTAATTTTGCTCCAAAATATAAAGATTTTGTTTTCGGTAATCCAGTTGGAAAAATCGGTTTGGTTGAAACAGAATTCGGTTATCATATCATTAATGTTACAGATAAGCAAGACGGTGTTCGTTTAGCGACTATCGCCCAAAAAATTGTTCCTTCGGAAGCAACAACAGATGCGGCTTTTACAACTGCAAGCAAGTTTGAAATTTTAGCAAATGAAAAAGATTTTGCAACTGCAGCTAAAGAAAGCAAATTAACAGTTGCTCCAGTGGCTAAAGTATTAGCATTAGATGAAAATATTCAGGGTGTTGGTCCTCAAAGAGAAATTGTTCGTTGGGCATTCAATGCTAAAGAAGGTGAAGTGAAACTTTTCAATACATCTGCAGGACATGTTGTGGCACGTTTGAAAAAAGTAAACGATAAGGGATTAATGCCAGTAGCTGATGCTAAAAATATTTTCGGATTCAAATTGTTAAACGAAAAGAAAGCGAAATTAATTGAAGCAAAAATGACTGGATCAACTTTGGAAGCAGTAGCTAAGGCAACTGGTTCTCCGGTTAAAGAAGCTAAAGATGTTGTTGCTGCCGGTTCGTTTATTGAAACTATCGGATCTGAGCCAAAAGTTGTTGGAACGGCTTTCTCATTGAAACCGGGAGTTGTTTCTCAGACTATTGCTGGTAATTCAGGTGTCTTTAAAATTAAAGTAAAATCTACTGCTAAAGCTCCGGCTACAAAGGATTTTAAAGCTGTTGTAAATAGAATTTCAGGACAGGCTAAAGGGTCTGCTGCCGGAAGAGTTTACAGTACTTTAAGACAAAATGCTGATATCGAAGATAACAGAGCGGAATTCAACTAATAAGTTGTTATTATATATAAAGAAGCCCCACATGTGTGGGGCTTTTTATTTTGGAAATCTTTAAAATAAAATTTATAAAATCATTTCTGAATAGGGAATAACTGTTATGTAACCTTTATTATTGAAGTATTCAGTTGGATTTTCTTTTGATATTGCCAAAACAAAGTCGCCACCCCAAGCTCCTAAACTTTTTACAACTCCTTCGAATTCTGGAAATAGGGCTTCTTGAACAGTTTGTGTTTCGAGTACATTGCTCATTTCTATTTCGTGATTTTGAATGGCTTTTGCAAATGCTTTGGCTTCTTTTGCTTCTACAATTTGTTGTGTTATAGTGTTAATAAGCGGTATTACTTTGTTGATGTCGCCCTTTTTATTGTAGTAATTGTGAATGGCTTCCCGGCTGTTTTGTTTTTGGTTTAAATAAATAAAGTAGATTTTATTAGAATAATCAGGAATGAAATTGACTGGAGTAATCAGTGGTTTTCCGTTCTCCAAATGATAGAGGATGGGTGTGTTGTTTTGTGCACAGGCGATATCATAGCCGCTGCCTCCAAAACTGTTTTTCAGCAAGGTAAATGCGTCAATTTTCAACCACTGGGAAATGTTGTTAATCAATGTTGAAGAGGTGCCTAATCCCCAGAATTTTGGGAAAGTCAACTCTGTTTTAATTGTGTAGCCCTGAGAGTTTAAAAAGTCAGGATTTAATAAATAGGCATGATGCAAAATTTCGATCAAAGTGGTTTTTACTTTGTCGCTTTTAAATGTCTCTTTATTGATGATTGACTCAAATGGAATTGTACTTTCAAACCATATGCTGCCATCACTATCGTAACTTGTCCATTTTATGGAGTTGTTTTTGCTATCATCGATTTTTAAATATTGACCAAATTTCGTCGGTAAAGCAAAGGCGATGGCGCCATCTAACACTACGTATTCGCCGGTAATGAGTAATTTTCCGTTACTGTAAAATGTCTGTTCCAAAATTATTTGCGTATTTCTGCCAGATAATCAACTACAGCACTGTGAGTAACTGTGTTTTTTTCAAAGTGTTTTACTACTTGTTTCCGCTCATCTTCAGTAGCTTTAAACTGATTTAGAATATTCATTAAATGCATTTTCATGTGGCCTTGTTGGATGCCTGTAGTGGTTAAACTGCGTAAAGCCGCAAAATTTTGTGCCAAGCCGGCAACAGCAACAATTTGCATTAATTCCTGTGCTGATGGTTTTCCTAACATTTCCAATGCGATTTTTACCATTGGGTGTAAACTGGTTAATCCGCCAACAGTTCCTAAAGCTAATGGTATTTCCATCCAAAAGGTGAAAATCCCGTCTTCTATTTTTGCATGTGATAAACTGGAATATTGTCCGTCTTTTGATGCGTAAGCATGAACTCCGGCTTCGACAGCCCTGAAATCATTGCCAGTTGCTAATACAACGGCGTCAATTCCGTTCATAATACCTTTATTGTGAGTAACAGCTCTGTAAGGTTCTATTTCGGCGATGCGGACAGCCTGAACAAATTTTTCGGCAAATTCCTGTGGGTTTTCGATATGTTTTTCGGCTAATTCTGATACGTTGCATGATACTTCGGCACGAACAACACAATTCGGGACATAGTTGGAAAGTATACTCATTACAACCGTAATGTTTTTTTCGTCTTCAGTGAATGCATCAAATGTTTGTGCTTCATCTTTTAAAGTTTTGGCAAACTGTTCCAGGCAGGAATTGATAAAGTTGGCGCCCATCGAATCTTTGGTTTCGAAAGTAGCATGAAGTTGATAGTAATTATCTAAATCGGCAGTTTTGTCTTTCAGGATAATATCCAGAATTCCTCCGCCTCTTTTTTGCATGTTTTTGGTAATACCTTCA
Source organism: Flavobacterium amniphilum (assembly GCF_023634845.1). GTDB lineage: Bacteria > Bacteroidota > Bacteroidia > Flavobacteriales > Flavobacteriaceae > Flavobacterium > Flavobacterium amniphilum. The sequence goes on from NZ_JAMLJL010000011.1 coordinate 134,742, forward strand.
GTTTCAGAGAAAAATTTCGGTTTAATCTGTGAGAAGAAAGTGTTGAGCTTTTCTTTGTCTCCGTTATAGATGAAGTGAACCTGACCAATTTTCTCCGTATTGATGATTGTAGCTTTAAATCCGCCTCTGTTTCCCCAGAATTTAGCTGCTTTACTTGCTGCGGCAACCACTGAACTTTCTTCAACGGCAAAGGGAATTGTGTAATTTTTACCGTTGATGGTGAAATTTGGTGCGACACCAAGTGGTAAGTAAAAGTTGGTTATCGTGTTTTCGATGAATTCATCATGTAGTTTTTGTAAGGAAGCATCTGTATTCCAATACTTTTTAATGGTTTGAACCACTTCTTCCGCATTTGCGAAATGAGTTGCAGCGATCCAGTTTATTTTTTCTTCTTTAGATAATTTTGAAAATCCGGAGATACTTTTGGGCATTTTGAATCTGATTTAATAAGCTACAAAGATAAAACTAGTGTTTAAAATATAGTGGTTATTTGAGGCTTTAAATTTCTGATATTGTTTCAATGTTAAGCATTTAACAAAATAATGTGTGTTTATGTGGGTTTTTTTTACTAAAATTGGGCGTTTTTTTACATCATCAATTCATGAAACAGATAAGATTTATTGCGATTTGTTTGGTTTTGGCTTCATTCTCAGCCATTGGACAACAAAAACTTACTTTAGAGGAAATTTGGGGCGGTGCCTTCAGAACACAAGGTATGACGGCTCTTGAAGCTATGAAAAACACGAATCAGTATACCGTCCTGAACTTCGACAGAGCTTCAAAAACATCACAAATCGATTTATACGATTTTGCAACTTTGAATAAAGTATCAACTTTGATTGATACAAAAGATTTCAAACAACTGGAAGGTATAGATGCCTATACTTTCAGTAAAGATGAAAAACAGATTTTGATTGCGAATAATTCGGATCAGATTTTCCGTCATTCTTTCGTGGCGGATTATTTTATTTACGATACCGCTACAAAATCGCTTACAAAATTGGCTGATTACAAAGTGCAGGAGCCAACTTTTTCTCCTGACGGAAGTAAAATTGGTTATGCTTATCAAAATAATATGTATGTGTATGATTTGGCATCAAAGTCACACAAGCAGATTACTAATGATGGTAAAAAGAATGCTATAATTAATGGAGTAACGGATTGGGTTTATGAAGAAGAATTTGCATTTGTAAAGGCTTATGACTGGAATGTAGGATCAGATAAAATTGCTTTTATCCGTTTTGATGAAACTGATGTGCCGGAGTTTTCTATGGATTTCTACAATGAAGGGTTATACCCAACCCAAAATGTATTCAAATATCCGAAAGCCGGTGAGAAAAACGCAGTGGTTTCCTTACATATTTATGATGTAAAATCGGGAGCAACAAAAAAAGTAAATCTTGACAATTATAAAGATTTTTATATCGCGCGTATTGAGTGGACAAATGACACAAATGTATTAAGCGCGCAAGTGTTAAACCGTCATCAGAATAATTTAGACTTATTGTTTGTTGATGGGAATTCGGCTACTGCCAAAGTAGTATTGAACGAAAAGGACAAGGCATATGTTGATGTTACAGATAATCTGACTTTCTTAAAAGATAACAGTTTTATCTGGACTTCTGAAAAAGATGGATTTAATCATATTTACCACTATGATAAAACAGGTAAACTTAAAAAACAAATTACTAAAGGAGCTTGGGAAGTAACAAATTATTATGGTTTTGACGAAAAAGCAGGCATGATTTACTATCAGTCTGTTGAAAATGGTTCTGTCAATCGTGATGTATATGCTGTTAAATTAGACGGAAGCGGAAAAAAACGTTTGTCTACTGAGACTGGAACTAATGCAGCTGTTTTTAGTCCAAATTTTCAGTATTTCATCAATTCGTATTCTAGTGCCAAAAATGCACCTAAGCATACTTTACATGAAACAAAAACAGGGAAGTTAGTGAAGACAATTATTTCAAATGAAGTATTGGAAAGTAAATTGGCAGCCTATAATTTACCATCTAAGGAATTCTTTGAAGTAACCACAGAAAAAGGACATAAGTTAAATACATGGATGATCAAACCAAAAGATTTTGATCCGAATAAAAAGTACCCTGTCTTTATGTTTCAATATTCGGGCCCGGGTTCACAGCAGGTAGATAATGCATGGAATGGAACAGATGATTACTGGTTTATGATGTTGGCACAGCAAGGTTATATTGTAGCTTGTGTAGATGGTCGCGGGACTGGTTTTAAAGGTGCTGAATTCAAAAAATGTACACAAAAGGAATTAGGAAAATTCGAAGTGGAGGATCAAATTGATGCTGCTAAGGTTTTCGGTACATATTCTTATGTGGATAAATCAAGAATTGGTATATTTGGATGGTCTTACGGAGGATTTATGGCGTCAAACTGTATTTTTCAGGGAGCCGATGTATTCAAAACAGCAATTGCTGTTGCGCCTGTGACTTCTTGGAGATATTACGATAGTATTTACACAGAGCGTTATATGGAAACACCACAAGAAAATGCAAGTGGTTATGATAACAATTCGCCGATTAACCATGTAAGCAAACTAAAAGGGAATTTCCTTTTAATCCACGGAAGTGGTGACGATAATGTTCATGTTCAAAATACAATGAAGATGGTGGAAGCTTTGGTTCAGGCAAATAAGCAGTTTGATATGGCTATTTATCCGGATAAAAACCACGGTATTTATGGCGGTAAAACCAGATTGCAATTGTACACGAAGATGACTAATTTCATTAAAGAAAAATTATAATTTTTTAAATATTTTTACTAACCAAAAACAATAAAATGAGTGAGACAACAGTAAAGCAAGGACATCCTAAAGGATTATGGGTGTTATTCGGAACCGAAATGTGGGAGCGTTTCAACTTCTACGGAATGAGAGCAATTTTGACATTGTTCATGGTGAATTCCTTAATGATGAAAGAGGCAGATGCTTCATTAATTTATGGTGGATTCCTTGGATTGTGTTATTTAACGCCGTTATTGGGCGGATTTATCTCTGATCGTTTCTTCGGTAACAGAAACTGTATTCTATTGGGTGGAACGATGATGGCTATTGGCCAATTGTTGTTGTTCTTCAGTGCAAGTGTTTTTGGTACTAACCTTGATTTGGCAAACACTTTATTGTGGAGCGCACTAGGAATCATTATTTTTGGAAACGGTTTCTTCAAACCGAACATCTCTTCAATGGTAGGTAGTTTATATCCAAAACAGGAAAAAACTAAATTGGATACCGCGTTTACCATTTTCTATATGGGTATTAATATCGGAGCGTTTTTAGGTCAATTTATCTGTCCGTTTGTTGGAGATGTTAAAGATCAGGCAGGTATTAGAGATATTCACGCTTTCAAATGGGGATTCCTGGCAGCAGCAATTGCGATGATGATTGGTACTGTTGTTTTCTATGTTCTTAAAAATAAATATGTTGTTACTCCGGAAGGGAAGCCAATTGGAGGATTACCTTCAGGAAACGATGCATCTGATTTTGAAGAAGGTGAATCACAAAAAGCACATTTTACAATGACTTCAATATTTACTGCAGTTGCTGTATTTGTTGCATTGTTCTTCGCTTTTCATTATACTACAGAAGGAGATAATGTTGTAAAAACAATTATTTATCCTATTATTTATTCAAGTGGTATTTCGTTAGCATTATTAATTCTTTTGGATAAGACATTAACGAAAGTAGAAACACAACGTATTTGGGTAATCTATATCATGTCTTTCTTTATTATTTTCTTCTGGGCTGCTTTCGAACAGGCAGGTTCATCTTTGACTTTCATTGCTGATAACCAGACTGACCGTAATTTCTTCGGATGGAATATGCCGCCGTCAATGGTACAGATTTTCAACGGATTATTTGTTGTAATGTTTGCATTGCCATTCAGTATGTTATGGGATAAACTAAGAGCTTCAGGAAAAGAGCCTATTTCAACAGTAAAACAAGCTTTCGGATTAGCTTTAATTGCTTTAAGTTATTTTATTATTGCACACAATGTAAAAGATCTTGGCAACAGCGGATTACTAGCAATCTATTGGTTGATTTTATTATACTTAATCCAAACTTTCGGAGAATTGTGTTTGTCTCCAATCGGATTATCATTAGTGGGTAAATTATCTCCAAAACGTTTTGCTTCTTTAGCTTATGGGGTATTCTTTATTTCTAATGCTGCAGGTTATGCATTGTCTGGAACTTTAGGTTCTATCTTGCCGGCTACAGGTGATAAATTTAAAAAAGCACAGGAGTTAGGGATTGATTTACAAGGAGTTTTAAATAAGACTGTAACGCCAACTGCTGAGCAGTTAAAATTATTGACAGATAATCAGATTAGTGCCGAAAATCCTGTTTTTGCCGGATTTGAGATTCACAATTTATATGAGTTCTTTATGGTATTCGTGGTATTGTGTGGTATTGCATCAATCGTTTTGTTTGCATTGACTCCAAAATTGAAAAAAATGATGCATGGAGTAAGATAATTCCATTAAAAAATAATTTTATATCTTTCAAGCCTGTAACGTAGTTGCAGGCTTTTTATTTTAATACCAAAAAATTATGTGGAAATCTCATCCTAAGGCATTGCCTTATTTGTTTTTGTCTGAAATGTGGGAACGTTTCGGTTATTATTTAATGATCGGAATTTTTACACTTTACTTGAAAGATGTAGAAACCGGCTTTGCCATGACCGAAAAGGAAGCGTCCGATTTATACGGAACATTTATTGCTTTAGTATTCTTAACGCCATTTATTGGTGGTTTGGTAGCTGACCGTTATTTCGGTTACAAAAAATCGATCGTTATTGGAGGTATCATGATGGGAGCAGGATATTTTATGATGGGAATTCATAATCTGACCATGTTGTATGTTGCCATGACATTGGTAATTGTCGGTAATGGATTCTTTAAACCGAATATTTCCACTTTATTGGGTAATTTTTATACCGAAGATCAATACAAGGATAAAAAAGATGAAGGTTATAACATCTTTTATATGGGGATTAATGTGGGGGCTTTTATCTGTAATTTTTTCGGTGCGGCACTGCAAATCCTTTTAGGATGGAAATTTGCCTTCATGGCAGCCGGTGTCGGAATGTTCATCGGTGTAATAGTATTTATGTTAGGGACGAAGCATTATGGTGATAAAGCTGAGAAAAAAGGTGTACAGCCGGGTGATATGCCATTCTGGAAAATTGTGATGTTTATTTTGGTGCCTTCGGTTATATTTGGAGTAATAGGATGGTTGCTTAAAGGAGTGACTTCCGATGCAAATCCTGATAGTTATATTTTTGGATCAGATAGTACAGATGCATTTATTTTTGCCTGTATCCCTGTGATTTTCTTTTATGGGAGTCTTTATTTTAAGGCTAAGACCGAAGACAAAAGGCCTATTGGTGCTTTATTGGCCATCTTTGCGGTTGTAATTTTATTCTGGGCTGTTTTTAAATTGAACGGTTCAGCTTTAACGACTTGGGCAGATAGATATACAGACCGTGAAATGACAGGAACTTCCCAATCGTTGTTCAGTAGCTTGAAATTATCGAAAGATGTTGAATTCAAAAAAGATTCAGTTGAGTTATATGATGATAATTTCCGTTTGCAGAAAGAGTACGGGGTGGTTAAAAAAGAGGTGAATTATCCATTGTATTTCCGTAATGTAAAACAAGAATTAAAACCGGTAGAAGGTTCAAAAGTTTCGCTTTGGGCAACTAACTTAAGCCAGTCTATTAACCCGGGATGGGTAATTATCCTGACGCCATTGGTTGTTGCGTTCTTTACGTTTTTACGCAGTAGAAAAAAAGAACCTACTACACCAACTAAAATAGCTTTCGGATTGTTGATTTCAGCTTTGTCAGTATTGGTAATGGTGGCAGCAGTGAAAATTGGCGCTAACGGAACCGAGAAAGTTTCGGTTTGGTGGCTTGTAGCTAATTATGGTGTAATTACTATTGGTGAATTGTTTTTAAGCCCGATGGGATTGTCGGTTGTGTCTAAATTAAGTCCGGCAAATATTACTTCTTTAATGATGGGTGGATGGTTTTTATCGACATCAATCGGAAATAAATTATCAGGAGTTTTGGCCAGTATGTGGGACCAATACGAAGATAAATCGCATTTCTTCTGGGTAAATTTCAGTTTATTGATGTTTGCAACATTATTGATGTTTGCCTTGTTGAAGCAGTTGAATAAAGTAATGAAAGAGAAAGGAATCAATTAGTATGGCAACAACAATAGAAGAAATACAGAATTTTAAAGGAAAATATCCAAGACAACTTTGGTATTTGTTTTTCAGTGAAATGTGGGAGCGTTTCAGCTTCTACGGAATGAGGGGTATGCTTACTATTTTTATGGTAAGTCAGCTAACAATGAATGAAACTACTGCAAATCTTCAATATGGTGCCACACAAGCCTGGGTATATGCTTTTACATTTATTGGTGGATTGTTTGCTGATAAAATTCTGGGATTACGCCGTTCTTTATTTTGGGGTGGTTTATTGATGATTGCGGGAAGTATTATCCTGGCATTGGATCCTAAAAATTTATTTTTTATCGGTATATCCTTTACCATTGTGGGGACCGGTTTCTTTAAGCCGAATATTTCTTCAATGGTCGGTCAGTTATACAAAGATGGGGATGTACGTCGTGATGCAGGTTTTTCACTGTTTTATGCCGGGGTTAATCTGGGTGCTTTAATTGGAGGTTATATCTGTATTGCTGTTGCAAACGGAACTCTTTGGACTTCTTTTGTGCCTGAAGGTTTACGCTGGAACTACGCTTTCGGTTTCGCTTCGATAGTTATGATTGTGAGTTTGCTGACATTTACACAAACGCAAAAAAGTCTTGGTGAAATTGGATTGTCACCTTTAATGCATTTGGAAAACTCTAAACGGAAAATTTTTGAAATAGCTACTTATATTGGTTCTTTGGCGATTGTTCCGGTTATCATTTTGATGGTTGCCAACACAAAATACACTGATTATTTCATGATGGTCATTGGTCCGGCTTCGATTTTGTATTTGTTTTATGAGATGAAAAATTTCTCTAAAGCTGAGAATATGAAATTGCTGGCGGCATTGGTATTTATCATTTTTTCGATTTTCTTCTGGGCATTTTTTGAACAGAGTGGAGGTTCATTAAGTTTATTTGCGGCTAATAATTTACATAATACGGTTGCTGGTATTGAATTGGATCCGAATGGGGTAAATAATTCGGTAAATTCATTGTTTGTAATTGCATTTGCAGCTTTAGTCGGAATGGCATGGCTATGGATGGCAAAACGAAAAATTGAGCCAAATACGGTTGTGAAATTTGGACTAGGATTTTTATTCCTTGCCGGAGGTTTCTGGGTTTTCTATTACACTAAGTTTTTTGCTGATGCTTCAGGAAAAACATCTTTAGATTTGTTTACCTTCGGATGGTTTGTTATTACCTTCGGTGAATTGTGTTTGTCACCTATCGGAATGAGTGCCATGACTAAATTATCGCCTCAAAAAACGCAAGCTGTAATCATGGGGATGTGGTTCCTGGCAAGTGCATACGGACAGTACTTTGCCGGTTTATTAGGAGCGGGAATTGCTGAGGCTTCTGAAAATGCAACAAATCTCGAAAAGCTAAATACTTATGCCGACGGCTATTGGCAATTGGCAGTATATGCATTAATTGCGGGTGTAGTATTAATAGTTATTTCACCATTAGTCAGAAAATTGATGCAGGAAGTAAAATAATTTGTAACTTCGGCATTGTTTTTGAGATACAGTAAATAAAAATTGAATGATGAAAAAGTTACTTTTGGTTTTCTTCTTGGTAATGAGTGCTTTTACCTTGCAGGCACAGGAAATTCGCTGGATGTCTCTGGAGGAAGCTTTGGCTAAGCAAAAGAAAAATCCAAAGCCTATTTTTATGGAGGTATACACCGATTGGTATGCTCAATGCAAATTGTTTGAGGCTAATACTTTGCAACATCCTGAAGTGGCAGATTTAATTAACCGTAATTATTATGCGGTTAAATTCAATGCTGAAGGTAATTCTGTAGTTAGTTATAAAGGAAACAGCTTTAATAATCCTAATTTCGACCCTAACAGAAAAGGAAGAAACAGTGCGCATGAATTAACAACTTTCCTTAAAGTTGAAGGTTATCCGTCTATATTTATATTAAACCGTAGTGGTGATGTACAAGAAAAAACCACCGGATTTAAAACACCTGAAGAATTAATTCGTTTTTTAAAGTAATACTATGGGAAAAATTAAATACTTATTGTTTTTACTTCCGCTTTTCGTGATTTTCAGTTTTGCTTTGAAAAGCGAAAAAGAAGAATCGTTAAAATGGCATACTAATGTTGCGGAAGCAGTAGCCATTGCAAAAAAAGAAAACAAACCAATTTTTATGTTTTTTACAGGAAGTGATTGGTGTGGATGGTGTATCCGTTTGCAGAAGGAAGTGTTTAAAACACCAGAATTTGAAAAATGGGCTAAGGAAAAAGTTGTTTTGGTTGAATTGGATTTTCCAAGAAGAACGGCTCAGCCTGATGAAGTGAAAATGCAAAATGCACAATTGCAGCAGGTCTTTGCTGTAAGGGGTTATCCTACCGTATGGTTTGTAAAGGCAAATGACAGTTCCGGAAATATAAACTTTGAGCAATTAGGAAGTACGGGTTACGTTGCCGGCGGACCATCAGCTTGGTTAGACGGAGCCAATCAGATTATATCTAAATTTGTTCCTTACACTAAAGAAGAAAGAAAATCACCTAAACCTTCTAAAAAAGGATAAAGTGTTTTACTATAATTTATAGAATCCCTTTTCATACGTACTATGAAAAGGGATTTTGTTTTTGGCACATATCACTTTCCAAACATCAATATGTGTTTTGTAATTGGATCCGTCAGCAATGACAATTTTAGGTTTGTATAAAGTAAAAAGCCGTTCTAAATTTATTTTTGGTGAGTTGCTTAAAATAATAACATCTGCTTTTTCTGAGATTTTATAGGTACCCGATTGATCTACAAAGAGAATTTTTTGGTTATTAAAATATAAACAATTCGGTATTGGTTTTGGAATTGTCAACGTACAGAAATTTGCGGTTGCATACGTCTGAAGTATTTTTTGTTCAAAGCTGTCTCTCAGAATTGCGTCATTACACATCAATTTAATCTTTTTGCCTTTCCTTTCTGCAATGATCGATTTACCTTTTGCATTAAATACAATGAACCCCGTTTTATTCTCTTCTTTCCATTGGGTAAAAGTGTATGCCGTCTGTAATAAAAGTATGCTGCCTAATGCAAAAGCCAATTTTCTGAAATTCGGTTTTTGGAACCAAATAAACCAAGCTAAAATCACGATGTAACTTAGCAATAGTATACTATTGTTTAATGGAATTTCCTTCCATATAAAACCTTCCAGTGAAGCAATCCAATTGATAAACTGATTCATGATTTTTATGGTGATTTCAACCAGCTTAGCCAAATAACTTGGTACCCAGTTGAATGATGTACAAATAATTAATAGTGTGCCCAAGGGCATAATGACAAAACCAAGTAGGGGAATCAATATTAAATTGGTTATGAAAAATAATCCGGGAAATTGATGAAAATAATAAATGCTAAGGGGAAGTGTGCCTATCTGTGCTGCAAACGAAACGGTAATTATGTCCCAAAAATATTTCAGTACAATGTTTTTTGGCGTCCAGATGTTTTGTAAAACAGGCTGAAGCCAAAGAATAAACAAAACAGCCAGATAACTCAGTTGAAACCCAATGTCAAACAAAAATAAAGGTTCAATCAGGAGTATTAAGAATAATGAAGCGATAGTGGTGTGTAAGGTATTGCTCTGGCGGTCTATGGATTTACCAATTGCCATAAAGCTGAACATTGTTGCGGATCGGATAACCGAAGGCGAAAGTCCGGCTACAATCGCAAAGAGCCATAATGAGACAAGGGTGAGTGTAATTCGGATTAAATTTGCCTTATTGGTGTTGGGTAACGGTTTCAGGATAAAAGTGATGAATAACAAAATGAAGCCCACATGTAAACCTGATACCGATAAAATATGAACAGCACCTGCATATTGGTAATCTCTTAGAATATCCTGATTAATATCTTGTTGCTGTCCCAAAATCAATGCTGTGATCATTGCCAGTTCTTCTTTTTTGAAGCCGGAATTAGATAATTTTTTTATGATTCTATCTCTGAAAAATGCCGCGTAATAGCGCAAATTTTTGACAGTTATACTACTTATTTTTATTTGAGATGATTCGGTATGGATTTGTCCATATATCCCTTTGTTTTTTAAATAATTACCATAATCAAATTGATCTGGGTTGTTGGGTTTGAAATTTTCGGCTAATTGATCTTTAATCTGAAGTTTAGACCCAATGGTTAAATTTGTTTTATTTGAATCTTTACGGATGTTTAAAAGTATTTTTCCGTTATGGATTTGATTGTCAATTTTTTGTAAATCTGTAATATAGCGGTTGTACTTCTCTGTACTTTTTAGTTTTTCGGAGATAACAACTGAGAAATGATGTGTTGTTCCGTAATTCAGTTGATTTTGTGAAAAGTGATTTTTTTTCAGACTGGGATTATGAAAAGCAATAAGATTTAAACCTATACTGAAGAAGAGCAAATAAAGCGTAATGCCAAACCATTGTTGGTTTTTATTTTTCTTCAGAGTTTTGAAGTAGGTAAATATAAAAAACAATAGGGCTGTGGATAAACAAATAGTAGCGGGAAAGTAATGGATGTTCAGATAGTTTGCCGAAAGTATGCCAATTATTAACCAGGCCGTAATTCTTACTATTGGGAAATCAAGTATCTTCATTATACGAAAATACAAATTAGTAGGAAATTACTTAATTTTATTTGCTCTCCAAGAATAGAAAAAGTGTTAGTTAACCAGAGGAGTTATATACTTTTTATAATTGCTGTGAATTGTTCCTTATCCATTGGTTTTACAATGTAATCGGAAACATGCTTATTCTTTTTTGCTTTATTAAAATCTGTTGATGAAACTGAAGATGTAATAACGTATATGGTGATTTCTTTGCAGAGTACAGGTTTAATCTGGTCATACTCTTCCAAGAATTCCCATCCGTCCATTACAGGCATGAATAAATCGAGAAAGATAACTTCCGGAAGAACTTCCGGTTTGTCTTGATTTTCTTTAAGAAAATTGATTAAATCTTCCCCATTGCCAAAGACCTGACTTAGCTTTGCCAAATTGGTTTTAGCTACCAGCCTTTTGGTTAAAAAAACCATGATATCGTCATCATCGACAAGAATAAGATTTTTTAATTGTTTTGTCATTTTGATTTCAATTCCATTTGAGTTTAAGAGGATTGCGATTATTTTATTTAGGACTCAGGTTTATTTTCATCCAAAATAATCCAAGATCTTTAATTGTGTTGAAAAAACTAACGCTTTCCACAGGTTTTACAATGTAACTGTTGGCACCAAGTTCATAGCATTTTTTAACATCAGGGTCTTCTTTCGAAGAAGTTAAAACGACAACTGGCACCGTTTTATGGTGACCATCTGATTTTAATTTTTCCAAAACTTCAATTCCTGATACTTTTGGCATTTTTAAATCCAACAGGATTAATTTTGGCTGACTGTCGATATTTCTATTGGAAAAATCACCTTTACAATACATGAAATCCAATGCTTCAGCACCGTCTTTAACATGAAAGACGGTATTGGTAACACCTCCTTTTTTGAGCGCATGTAACGTGAGTGCTGCATCGTCAAGATTGTCATCAATAAATAAAATTTCTACATCATTATAATTCATCGCATTTCAAATTAAATGTTATTTTTTGGCAAACTGAAATAAAAGCAGGAGCCTTCGTTTAATGTTGATTCGGCCCAGACAGTTCCGTTGTGTCTTTGGATTATCTTATGTACGATTGCAAGACCAATTCCCGTTCCTTCAAATTCGTTTTGGGAATGAAGTCTTTGAAAAACCCCGAAAAGTTTATTATAATATTGAATATCAAATCCTGCTCCGTTATCCTTCACATAATAAACGACAAAATCTTCTTTGTCAGGATAAGATCCAATTTCAATATGCGGATTCGATTTTATTGTTGAGAATTTTATGGCATTGGATATTAAATTTACCCATACTTGTTTGATTAATGATGGTGTGCCTACCGAAGGTAATAATTCGTTTAGTGTAAATCTAATGTTTTGCTGATTTCCGTTTGTTTCTTCTTCTATAGTTGTATTTACCAAAGCTGCCATGTTGATTTCAGTAGTGGTTAGTGCGGCTCTTCCCAGTCGTGAAAAAGTGAGCAGGTCGTCAATAAGTTCTCCCATTTTTTTGGAATTGTTCAAAATGGCACCAAGAGCTTTTGTTCCGTCGGGACCAATGTCTGAAGAATAATCTTCCTGTAAAATTTTCGAATAACCATTGATAGCTCTTAACGGTGATCTTAAATCGTGAGAAACAGAATACGAAAATGCTTCCAGTTCTTTGTTTACTTCCTGATATTGCTCTTCTGAGTTTTTTAGTTTGCTGATGTCTGTTTCAACAAAAACTAACTTTGTGAGCTGTTCAGATTTGTTAAAAATAGGAGTAAGGGTAGTTTGAATCCAAAGTTGGTTTTTATCTTTTGTCGGTGTTGGATTTTCGTAAGTAACTGAAGTTTTTTCGTCAATTGCTTTTTTTATCAAATTTGTAATGTCATTGTTGCCACTTACTTTGAAAATATTGTCACCTCTTTTTTCTATATATTCTTCTATGGTTTCCCAGCCGAAGAGTTTTGAAAATCCTTCGTTAAACCATTCAATTTTACCATTTGCATCGGTAATGAAAACTCCGTTTGCGGTTTCACGGGCCACAATTGATAATTTTTCGAGCTGCTTGTTTTTTTCTTCAATTATTGTATTGGCTTTTGCCTTAATAATAAAGCGGCTGTATATTAACAACAATAATAATAGTACCGACAGAATGATGGCAATTAAAAAGTTTCGGGTTTGCTCTTCCTGTTTTAGTTTATTTCCCTGTAATTCTTGATTCTTACTGAGAAGAAGGATTTCTTTGTCTTTGTTGTAGGATTCGAATTCGATTTGGGATTTGATAAGTGCTTTGGCTTTTTGTTCATCTAAAATACTGTCAAGATATTTTTCATAAAGGAGTCTGTTTTCATATGCCTCACTGAATTTCTTCTGAGCAGAATATATTTCCGAAACAGTAAAATAATTGTCCTTGATTTGACCAATGTAGTTATTTGCTTTTGCTATTTTGAGATGTTCCTTTGAATACTCCAATGCCTTATCATACATCTTGAGGTCTTTGTAAACATTAATTACCGAATATAGGGTGCCGAGAGTAAAGTCTATATTGCCGGTTTCTTTAAGCATCTTATTTGCTTTAAAATAATTTTGTAATGCTTCTTTGTATTTTTTCTGTGCATAATTGGCTTCTGCGATATTGCCAATGTTTATGGCTGATCTTAAATTATCATTGTTCTTTAGACTTAGCTTCAATGATTCATTGGAATAGAATAATGATTTTTCCAGAAAGGTATTTGAAGGATGAATTCTGTTATAGCCAAGATACAGATTGGCGAGATTCAATAAGGAGACACTTATTCGTTCTTCATCTTTGTTTTTTTTGTAATAACTTAATGCTTTCGTGTATAGTGTGTGTGTTTTTTGTGAGTAGGATGTGTCTTTTAATATCCAGGCCCGATCTGCATTTACATGTCCCATTACCATTTGGCACATGGCAACTTTTGCTTCATCTCCTGTTTTTTTGTAAAGCGAAAGTGATTTTGTGAAGTTATTGATTGCTTTTTGATAGTTATCGATGTCTTTGTAGATGTATCCTAATTCAAAATAGGATTTCGCCTGTCCGGTTGTGTCATTTACCTGTTCGAACTTTCGTAAGGCACTAATGATTTTGTTAAGTGATACAATATAATTGTTTTGGGCTCTGTCAATTCTTGCCAATACTAATAATGCTTCAGCTTCAATTTTTGGATTATTGTTTTTACGGGCAATTTTTATAGCTGTTTCTGCATATGATTTCGATTTTTTTATGTCATATTGGGCCAACTCGCTGCTTAACAAAACCATAGAATTTGCCTTGTCCGTGTCAGATATTGCATTTTTGACACGCTTTTCAAGTGAATCTCTTTTTTTCAGATTCTGGCCATTAAGACTGTTTTGCAGATTGAATATGCAAGAAGCAAACAGGATTAATATGAGAGAGTTTTTTTTCAAATAAGACGGCCTAAAATTGAATATATAGTATGGAAATGAACGTGTAATTTAAAAAAAAATAATTGAAATGTATTTTATGCAGAATGTAAAGAAGTGAAAAATATAGTTTTACTCAATTTCGTTTGTTTTTTCGACTATTTCACGGATGATACCGTCTAAATCTGTTGCAGTGGTTTCCAGACGTGTCAGAATTTCTACATTTTCAGGGTCGCAGGGTTCGTCAAAATTGAAAATACTGATTAAGCCAAGGATGTCTGCTACCGGTCTTCTAATCTGATGGGATTGAAGAAAAGCGATTTCGAGCAATTTTTTATTTTGTGTACGTATCTTTTCCTCAGCAATTTTCTTTTCATTTTTCTCTTCAACTTCTTTTAAAGCCCTATTGATTTTTTGATTGAGTGTAAACAGTTTGTCTTTTTGAACATAATCCGTAACACCGTTTTTGATTAGTTCAACCGCTTTTTCTTCACCAATTGCTCCCGAAACGATAATGAAGGGTATGTCCGGTTTTTCCTGTTGCTTAATTTGGAATGCGTTGAATCCGTCAAAAGAAGGAAGGCTGAAATCAGACAGTATGAGATCTGGCTTGAAATCATTAAGTGCTTTTATGAATGTTTCCCTGTTCTGAACAACTTCAAAAACAAAATCATAATCAGACTTTTTGAGTTCCCAAGTAAGTAAATCGGCATCGCTTATTGTGTCTTCAAGAATGAGTATTTTTAAATTCCTGCCAATCATATGGTCTAATTTTAGTGAAAATTACAAAGAGTAATGAGGATCAGTTATTAAATTCCGGAAATGCAAGAGGGAGTATGCTAAATTACAAAAAACACAAGGATATTTTGATGTTTTTTAATTTTTTATAGTCAAAGGCTTTTATTTTTGTTAAATAAACAGAGAATGTATAGTCTGGATTTTATTTCTTTCAAACTATACATTCAGTAGGTGATGTGAATTTATTTTTGTTTTAAAGCTGATACGATTAATTTAGCTGTAGTCGCGCTTGCACCTTTTCCGCCTAATTTTGTTTCCAATTCGCTGTATTTCTCCAGAAGTGATGAACGATGTTCCGGATTTAAAATACGGGTTAATTCTTCTTTTATTCTTTTCTGGTTGCATTCATCCTGAATCAGTTCAGTGACAACTTCCTGATCCATAATTAAATTGACAAGGGAAATGTATTTTAATGTGATGATCCTTTTGGCAATTTGGTATGAAATCCAATTTCCTTTATATAAGACAACTTCGGGAACTTTGAAAAGCGCAGTTTCTAAAGTGGCTGTTCCGGATGTAACCAAGGCTGCATGTGAAATACTTAATAAATCATATGTCTTATTTGAAATGAATTTAATGTTTTTTTGTGTCAGAAACTGTTGGTAAAATGAGTATTCCTGACTTGGTGCGCCTGCAATAACAAATTGATAATCAGGAAAATAGTCAACCACAGAAAGCATTTCGGAAAGCATTTTTGCAATTTCCTGTTTGCGGCTGCCTGGTAACAATGCTATAACCGGTTTGTCTGAAAGCTGGTGTTCCTTTTTAAATTCCTCCGGATTCGTCGAGGTTCGGTTTTGAATGGCATCAATTAATGGATGCCCAACAAATTCAACCGGATAATTATGCTTTTTTTCGTAAAAATCTTTTTCAAAAGGAAGGATGACATACATTTTGTCAACATCTCTTTTGATGGCTTTGATCCGGTTTTCTTTCCAGGCCCAAATTTGCGGTGAAATGTAGTAATGGGTTTTAAAACCGAGTTTTTTTGCCCATTTGGCGATACGCATGTTAAAACCCGGATAGTCTATAAAAATAAGAATATCTGGATTGAAATCTAATATGTCTTTTTTGCAAACGTCTATATTAGACAGGATAGTTCTTAGGTTCATCACTACTTCGGCAAATCCCATGAAGGCTAAATCTCTGTAATGCTTGACTAATGTTCCGCCGGCGTTCTGCATTAAATCGCCTCCCCAAAACCGGATTTGGGCGTTATTGTCTTCCTGAAAAATGCTTTTCATCAAATTTGAGCCATGAAGATCTCCGGAAGCTTCTCCTGCAATGATATAATATTTCATTAAACCAAAAGTGTGATTACGGTTAAAATAATTGTTGCCAAAACGACACCACGTGCCATCATTTCCTTGTTGATTTTCAGTAAAATGAAAAATGCAATTAAATTCATTACTGCGCCAATGGTGATAATTTTCCCTAAGTATCCGAAAGCTTCGTAGTTTCGTATTCCTTCTCCGAAACTAAAATCGGTGAATAGTGTAAAAAACAGAAAAATGCCAATGAAAGTTGCAGCAAAACCTATCAGAACTCCTAATAGTAAATCAGCTTTTTTCATAAATTCCAAGTATTAAGTTGTTGAATTGCATGATGGGCAGTTAAATCGAATTGTACCGGAACAATTGATGCATATCCATTTTTTAAAGCCCATTCATCAGTATCTTCTCCTTTGTCTTCGTTTACAAATTCACCTGACAGCCAATAATATTCCTTGCCAAATGGCGAAATACGACGGTCAAATTTCTCTTCATATTTTGCACGGGCTTGTCTGCAGATTTTGATGCCTTTTATTTCATCTTTAGGAAGTTTTGGAAAATTGACATTCAAAACGACACCATCGGGTAATTTTTGTGATAAAACTTCTTTGATGATTTTTTCTACAAAAGGTTTTACAGGTTCAAAATCGGCTTTCCAACTGAAATCAGCTAAGGAAAAACCTATGGAAGGAATGCCTTCTATCCCAGCTTCAATGGCAGCACTCATCGTTCCCGAGTAAATTACGTTAATCGCTGAGTTTGAGCCGTGGTTAATACCTGATACACATAAATCAGGTTTAATTTTCAATATTTCGTTTTTGGCTATTTTGACACAGTCTGCCGGTGTTCCTGAGCAGGTGTATTCAGTTACTTCTGCGCCTTCATCTGAAACTTTGTTGATTTGCAAAGTGTTGTTTACGGTTATGGCGTGTCCCATACCGCTTTGCGGACTGTCGGGGGCTACTACTACAACATCGCCTAAATTTCTTACAATTTCGATAAGTGTCCTAATTCCGGGAGCAGTGATGCCGTCATCATTAGTAACCAGTATCAAGGGTTTTTTCATTTCGGTTGATAAAATTAATATAAAAAGTACGGCTAAAATACGTAAATTTATATGTAACTATTTAATTTTACAGCTTTAACAAAAAATTATGTGAGGAACTATTTGTTGGCATGGTTTTTTATGTACTTTAGTAACTATTATGAATGCAATTTGGATGTTTATGAGAAAGAATTTTAAGGTAATACTTGCAGTCGTTGCTGTATCGGCATTTTTATGGAGTTTTATGCCTAAAAGACAGCATGATCCGGAAAAAGATAAGATGCTTCTGGATTTGATTTCCTTCGTGATTGAGAAAGGACACTATAGTCCGACAGCCATGGATGATAAGTTTTCTAAAGGGGTTTATGATGATTTTCTGGATGCAGTCGATCCGTCGAAACGATTTTTTATTGAATCGGACATCAAGGAATTCAAACCTTATGAGTATGAAATCGACGACATGATCAAAAACCGTGATCTTACATTCTTTAATCTGGTGTACGACAAATTGCAAAAACGTATGTCGGAAGCTAAAGTAATTTACAGGGCTTTAAATGACAAACCCTATGATTTTAAAGTTGACGAGACAATAAATATTGATTCGGATAAAATTGCTTTCGCCAAAAATTATTCTGATTTAAAAAACAGATGGCGTTTGCAAATGAAACTTTCAGTTCTGGCTTCATTGGTTGATAAACAGGAGATTGAAGAAGGTAAAAAAACAAAAGATCCTAATTATAAGGTTAAAACTTATGAGCAATTGGAGAAAGAATCCCGTGAATCAACGTTGAAATCTTTAAATGAATATTTCGATTTTATTGATGAGCTGGAGAAAAGTAACTGGTTTGAAATTTATGTGAATTCGATTGTTACACAGTTCGATCCGCATACTTTCTATTTTGCTCCCGAAGAAAAAGAGAAGTTTGATATCAGCATGAGTGGAAAACTTGAAGGTATTGGTGCCCGTTTGCAAAAAAAGAATGACCATACAGAAATATCAGAATTGATTTCTGGAGGTCCGGCATGGAGATGTAAACAGCTTGAAGCTGGAGATATCATCTTAAAAGTTGGACAGGGAGCAGCAGAACCGGTTGAAGTTGTTGGAATGCGTTTGGATGATGTAGTGAAAAAGATTAAAGGACCAAAAGGTACAGAAGTGCGTTTGACGGTTAAAAAAGTGGATGGTTCAATTCAGGTTGTTATACTGAAGAGAGATGTAGTTGAAATTGAAGAAACATATGCAAAATCAAGCGTAGTTGAAAAGAATGGTAAAAAATTCGGAATTATTTATTTACCAAAATTCTATATCGATTTTGAAAATGATGATAACAGAGATGCTGCAAAAGACGTTGCAACAGAAGTTGAAAAACTTAAAAAAGCTGGAGTGCAAGGTATTGTAATGGATTTACGTGATAATGGTGGTGGTTCTTTAAAGACTGTTGTTGATATTACCGGATTGTTTATTGATAGAGGACCGGTTGTGCAAATCAGATCGTCAAACGGTAAGAAAGAAGTTTTAAATGATCATGATTCAAAAGTACAGTGGGACGGACCGTTGGTAGTATTGCAAAATAACTTCTCAGCATCCGCATCAGAAATTTTTGCAGCAGCTATTCAAGATTATAAACGAGGAATTATCCTTGGTAGTAAGCAATCTTATGGTAAAGGAACAGTTCAGAATGTTATTGATCTGAATCAATTCATCAAGAACAGTACTTTCGGAGATTTTGGTGCTTTGAAAACGACTACTCAGAAGTTTTACCGTATTAATGGTGGATCTACACAGTTGGAAGGAGTGACAAGCGATATTCCAATGCCGGATCGTTATTCTTATATTAAAATAGGGGAGAGAGACGTTCACAATGCGATGCCATGGGACAAAATTGATCAGGCTGTATATCAGCCAACAAAATCGGTTTTAAACTTCGAAACAGTTGTGATTAATAGCCAGAAGCGTATTGCTGAAAATGCTCAATTCAAACTGATCGATGAAAATGCAAAATGGATCAATGATAGAAAAGAAGACAATATTGTAAGTCTGAGTCTTGATAAATATAAAAAAGAAGTAGCAGCTATTGAAGAAGTAACTAAAAAATACAAAGCAATAACTAGTTATAAGAACAACTTGAATTTTGTTTCATTGCCTAGTGAAATTGAAGTGATGAAAAAAGATAGTGTGCTGGCTCAAAAAAGAAAAGACTGGCATGATGTATTAGCCAAAGACGCTTATATTGATGAAGCATTGAATGTTTTAGGAGATATAAAAAGTAATTTTGTAAATAAGAATGTTGCGATTAAAAACACTAAGCCTAAGTTGCTTACTAAGTCGTAATATTTGATGCTAAGTAATAAAAAGGGTTGCCATTGGCAACCCTGACACTATCCCAAAAAGTGTGTAAGTTTAAAAATAACGGGGTTTGACTTTTTACTTAAAGTTGAACCCTTTTTTCAAATATAGTTAAGAACTGATTGAGGATTAATCCCCAATTTCGGATTGGCATCGACCATTTTTTGGTTGCTTCCTGATAATTTATTTTTGGTGTATTTTCTAATTTTTCCATTGAGGTTTTCAATTAAATTTGTCGTATAAATGATTTTTCTGATTTCAATGGGGAAGTCAAAAAAGACGGTAAGTTCCTCCCAGTTTTCTTCCCAGGATTTTACGGCATATGGATATTTATGATTCCATTTGTTTGCAAAATCTTCCAAAGCTCCTTTTGCAGCTTGTTTGGTTGGTGCATCATAAATCTGTTTCATGTCTTTAGAAAACTCCTTTTTATCTTTCCAGACTACATAACGGGCTGAGTTACGGATTTGATGTACCACACAGATTTGTGTCTGC
>NZ_JAMLJL010000012.1 GCF_023634845.1 Flavobacterium amniphilum
AAGACCGAAAGTGGAAACGGGACTTATGCGGCTTATAGGTCTCAACCCTACGGAACGTTTTAGTTCACCCGTTTCCTCTTCGGAAAATTAATTATTTTTAGTAATACAAACTAAAGGCGGAACGTTATCTGCTATTTTAACAATA
Organism: Flavobacterium amniphilum; assembly: GCF_023634845.1. GTDB lineage: Bacteria > Bacteroidota > Bacteroidia > Flavobacteriales > Flavobacteriaceae > Flavobacterium > Flavobacterium amniphilum. Next base: position 146 of record NZ_JAMLJL010000012.1, read on the forward strand.
CTATGCTTAAACGTAACTTTCCAATTATATTTTTGACCTTGATTTTTGCAGGCTGCTCCAATCCGAATGATAGGATATACTCCAATTTCGAGAGTGATCTAAAAGATTCGATTGAAGCTTACAATGCTCAGGAATTTGACTACACTGATTTAGTTTTACATCCACAAAAATCCTATTTTGTCAACTCAAAATTAAAACTGCTGATTTTACAAAGTAGTGGAGAAATGTGTGACAGTGAAAGTTGCTATATTTTTGACACCAAGAGCGACTCTATTTTGTTGCTCATTTCCAGGACCGAATGTTACCAGAATCCCGATCGATGGAAAATTGAAACAGATACAATTTATGTTATCGATTATAAAACCAAAACTGAAAAGAAATACGCAAACGGAGTTTTGGTGGAGAAATGTAAAATCAAAACTAGTTATGATTATTCAAACGAAATTTCTTTTGAAATTAAAACGAAAACTGAAAGAAAACACAACAATAGATGACACTCTTGATTCTTCAGTTGAGTTTAATCTAAAAGTATAAATTGATAACAAAAAACAGCAGATAACAGCAGTTGCGCAATAGCTCCACTCCTTTTCATTGGAAAATCCTGCGGATTTTCAACTCACCGTTTTCATAACAGTATTTTTCTTAAATTGCCGCTACTGCGCCAAGCTGGCGGGACGTTAGCAGTAACCTTAAAAACATGCTAAAAAACAAATTCATATTTTTATTATTAATTTCTTTTTCTTGTACTAAACAAAAAGAGAATAGTTTAGACTTAAATATCAATAATTCTAAAAACAATCAGGAAATGAGTCTAATTTCTATTTATTGGAAAGATTTTCAATTAAAAAATCCAAAATATAAGAATATGAATGAACCTCAATCATTTTATTTTTGCGATAATAAAGAAGAAGCTGACGAATGTGCAGAATTAGTAATGAAAAAAATAAAACAAGCTACTTCACCTTCAGTCTGGTGGTTTGAAAAAAACAAAGAAGAGATTCCAAAAATTGGAGATATAGCAATAGTTACAAATTGGAATAAAGAACCTAAAGCAATTATTAGAACTCAAAAAGTAGAAATTGTAAAATTTAAAAATATAACACCCGAATATGCTTTTATAGAAGGCGAAGGAAATAAAACATTAGAATATTGGAAAAAGGTTCATTGGGCTTATTATACTAACGAAATGCATAAATTTGGTGAAAAACCCAATGAAGAAATGAAAATTGTATGCGAATATTTTGAAACTATTTGGTAAAAATAAAAGACTACTGTTAGCAGTGGTTTTGCGCCATAGCTCCTAATGGTTTCCGGAAATCCTTATTCACACAGAATATTTTTCCTAAATTTACTGCAACGGCGTCAAGCCACTAAACGTTAGTATCAAGCTACGAGATACCTTAAAAAGAAAGTAACAAAAAAATGATTTCAGATAAAAATTTAGCCCGAATAGCAGGCTTATGTTATTTTATTGTGATTGCGGCAGGCTTGTTTTCAGAGGTATTTGTAAGGCAAACGCTGAGAGTGTCAAATGACGCATTAACTACTGCTCACAACATACAATCACACGAGATGCTTTATCGATGGGGTTTTGTAGCTGACCTTGTTAACTTTGTCATTGGTATACCATGTGTCCTAATTATTTACTTTTTATTCAAAAGAGTAAACAAACTGTTGCTACAAATTGCTTTGACATTTGTAATAATTCAAACAGCAATCATTGCGGTAAATCTTTTAAATCAAATTTTCCCATTATTAGTATTGAGCAATGAGACTTACCTCAATACATTTCAACCGGATCAACTTGCGACATTATCATTATTATCTCTCAATGTTCAGTCACAGGGATATGCAATTGGATTAGTATTTTTCGCTTTCTATTGTTTGATAATCGGTTACATAATTTACAAGTCTCAAATGCTGCCAAAAATTATTGGAATACTTTATTTTATTGCAGGATTGGGCTATCTAATAAACAGTTTTACCATGTTTCTTTCCAAAGGATTTACAAACCCTTTGTTTACTTATCTAGCAATCCCGATTTTTATTGGGGAATTATCATTGTGTCTATGGTTACTTATAAAAGGCATAGACACTTCAAAATATAAAATATTGAATAAAACCTAAAGGTGAAATTGACAAACTGAAAAGCCCGAACGGCTAACAGTGGTTTAGCTACGCTCTGTTCGGCTTGCAGCCTTGGGTTGTGAAAGTGGGGCTTAGAACGATCTTTCGTATATTTGATTCCACTTTTAACAGACCGATTGAGGAATACACCCAACTTCTTAAAACCAACAGATTGTGCATCATTTTACAAAACCATGAAACCAAACATATTAAACAGAGATTTTCGCCACTCCATCATTTGGAAAGGTGATTTGAATGACGATTGTACTGCAAATTGGGCCGGATTAATGCTTCGGGCCGAATGGATGGACAAAGAGTATTGGTGGTGGTGTGTCTATGATATGTTAGATAGCGAAAACCAAATTGACAGCTCAAATAACTATGATGAAAGTGTTATTGGAGGAGAAAATGCAAGGAAAAGAGCTGAAGAAGTTGCCAAAAACTATCTAAAAAATGAATTGATAAGTCAATTAAAAAGTTCTGGAGAAAAAATCAATTATGACAAATTGATTTCCGATTTAAAACTCATCGGGATCTCTCCAATGCAAACAATCCTGACTTTAATCAATGATTTCGGATTTGAGCACAAAGATGCCAAAAATCATGTATTCGATTCGCCTGTTTGGGAAGGATTAAGAGAACAATCAGATATACTCACCCAGGAATTTTTAAATATTGGCGCTGAAGATGCTGACAAAGTTGAAATTGTTAACGGACAAATTGCATCAATAACTTTCGATTTGACAAAAAAAGATAATGCAAAGGAAAAACAAACTTTTTGGAACAGAATAAAGTCTAAATTCAAATAAACGAAAAAATCAGAATGAAATTTAAGTGTAAAAAATGCAATGAGGAATTAGTTAGACTAAACTTATCGGAAGAACAAAAACTTGACATTTACGTTTTAATGCAAAACGATCTAAGAATATTTGCCGAAAAAAAGTTAATCGATTATTGCACATTAACCCAAAATGAGGCCCGTATAATTGCAAAACATTTGAATAACAGAAACGGAAAATGTTCAGAATGTGAATTTGATGAATTGAATGAAGAAAACACAGACTGTCCAAACTGTGGAGCTTTCAATTATAATCTAAATGAACCCGTATTCAATATCAATTTTTGCAGTCAATTAGAATGGTCACTGGATTTTCAAAATGTCGAAAATGAAACTATAAAATATTCTGTCAAGGAATTTTGGTGTGATGGCGTTCAACATTTACCCTATGACATAAATTCATTACTTTATAAAAACATAGAAAAACATAAGGAAATAATAACCAAAGCCTGGATTGGTTCTGGAGGCGATGAAATTTATGAAATGAAAATAAAGTTCGGAGAACAATCATTGGAAAATTATAAGAATAACAAAAGTCTGGATGAATGTATCCCGAGAAATAATGAAAACCCGGGTTGGATAAAACTATTTATGGAAGACAAAAAAATAGAAGTTCAGTTAAAATAATAACTATTGCCGTAAACGGTTTTAAAAAAATCACTTTGTCTGTCCGTAACACGCGTGTTGGACCTTAATACATAATGAGTCAGGCTTTTAATGTATTTAGCTTCACTCCTGCCGGAATAGCCTGAAAGCAAAAAAATCACATCGATAGAATGTTAACCGCAAATTCACAAAAAATTTATTTATAAATGGTTTTAGAATATAGTTTAGACGAAAATGATTATTTAACACATCAACTCTACACAGCATCCAAAAGTAAAAGAACAAAAAAACAGAGAAGAAAAAGCTGGATAATCGTTTCTTCCCTATTTTTTATTCTGGGATTACTGTTTTTAAAAGAAGAGAATAACTTTTTGAGTTATTACTTTTTTGGGTTCGGAATCATCACGCTGATTTTTTATCCTTTTTATCTGAGAAATCACTACAAAAAGCACTACCAAAAATTTATAACAGATACTTATAAAAGCAGATTTGGAGAAATTGCTAAAGTAAACTTCCATGAAGAATACCTTCAAACAAGTGATTCCAATTCAGAGTCTAAAATAAATTATACCGCTTTGGAAGAAATAAACGAAATTGGAGATTATATTTTTTTAAAATTAACTTCGGGAGGAAGTTTAATAATTCCAAAAGCAAAAGTTGATACTATTGAAGAAGTAAAAGAAGAAATTAAGAAGATTTCAAGGAAGTACGGTTTAGCAGAAAATATTGAATTAAACTGGAAATGGAAATAAAAACAATTCATAAAAATCTGTAACCTTAACCACCAATCTCAAACCACAAAAAACCAAAATAAAAAAATGAAAAAACTAAACTATATTTTACTTTTCATACTGAGTTTTTATCTTGTAATTAGTTGCAATAAGCCTAAAAAAGAAACAGAAGAAAGAAACTATATATTTTTCCTTCATAATAAATTCGTGGAAGAAAATGATTTAGAAACTGAACATCCTGAATATGGAAAAGCCGAATACAAGGAGATCATTAAATCATTTCAAAAAGATGGCTTTATCGTTTTAAGTGAAAAAAGAAAAACCAATACAGATGTAGAGGAATATGCCCGAAAAATTGTTTCGCAAATCGACAGTTTACTAAAAAAAGGAATTAAACCCAATCATATTAGTGTAATCGGAACCTCAAAAGGCGGCTATATTGCTCAATATGTTTCTACTTATATTGCAAATCCTGACATCAACTTTGTCTTCGTGGGTTGTTATCAGGAAACGGATGTAAAAAATTATCCTGAAATAAATTTTTGCGGAAATATCCTGACCATTTATGAAAAATCTGATGCTTTTGGAGTATCGGCAATTGACAGAATGAAAACATCAAAATTAAAAATCAATACATTTAAAGAAATAGAACTGAATACAAATCTTAAACACGGATTTTTATTCAAACCACTAAAAGAATGGATAGAACCAAGCAAAATGTGGGCAAAAAGAAATTATACATTCGAACCAGATAAAAAAACGAACGACTAACAGTAATTTATTTCATCCTTTCGCTGCGCACGGATACTGCATCCTACAAAAAATTATTCAACGGTATTTCCAGACTGTTTTTACTAATTCCCATTACGACACTTGTCCGGAAACGTTTGATACTTTCGTTTCCGAAAAATATTTTACGGGTAAGATTTTCATAATAGGACATTGACGGAACAACCATTATAAGAAGAAAATCAGATTCGCCCGTTATATGAAAACACTGCTGGATTTCAGGAACTGAAGAAAATTCTTTCCTAATGGCGTCAATTTCATTAATCTTTTTCCGTTCCAGAAATATCTCAACAATTATCGTTACGTTACTGCCTACTTTATCCCTGTCGACTACAGCAATATCTTTTTCAATAATACCTTCTTCCCGCATTTTTTTTATACGTCTTTGAACGGCCGGAGCAGAAAGTCCGATTTTATCACCAATATCACGTTGTGGCGTTAAATTGTCTTTTTGCAGTATCGCTAAAATCCTATAGTCCAAATCATCCATCATAATGAAACAAAATTGCGTTTTATACCCCAAAATTAATAAAAAAGCCAACTAATAATTAAATAATATTGCATCATTAATCACATAAAAAAAAAGATATGAGCAAGTTAAACGGAATCTGGCTACCCATTATAACCCCATTTAAAAATGGAAAAATTGATTTTGAATCTTATAAAAGATTAATTGAGTTTTACAGCACAAAAGGAATTTCCGGAATAATTCCAAACGGAACAACAGGGGAATCACCAACAATTGAGGAAGATGAATTTGAAGAACTAATTGACAAAACCATCGAATTCAATACCAAGGATTTACCGGTTTATTTCGGACTTGGAGGAAATCACACCAACAACATAATCAAAAAACTCAAAATTGTTGAAAAATATAGTGTTGACGGAATTTTATCGGTTTCTCCCTATTACAGTAAACCGGACCAAAAAGGAATCAGTGAGCATTTCAAAGCAATAGCCAGTTCAACGGATAAAAACATTATCGTTTACAATGTTCCGCACAGAACCGGAAGAAATATTGAGAACCCGACAATCTTTGAGCTTTCTGAAATCAAAAATATTGTTGGAGTCAAAGATTCGGGCGGTGATATCATGCAATCCATGGATTTGATTTTTAACCGTCCCGAAGGTTTTTCCGTTTTAACCGGAGAAGACCACATGTTTTACTTAACAGCTTCATTGGGAGGAGACGGCGGAATACTTGCTGCTTCCCATTTACAGACAGAGCAATATGTTTCCGTTTTTAAAGACATTCAAAATAATGACCTGAAATCTGCCTTAAAAACATGGAAAGAAATTGAAAAAAACATTCCGCTGTTGTTCAAGGAATCCAATCCAATGCCTCTAAAATATATTTTAAATAAATTAGAGTTGATTGATACACCTGAATTAAGATTGCCATTAACCGGAATATCAGATGATTTGAAAAAGGAGTTAAATCAGATATTTTAAACCAATTGCAAACTGTAGCCAACAACTGTTATATGCTCATCAGGATTCAGATAAAATTTAAAGCATTTTTATATATTTGACTTCAGTGCTTTAGAAAGAAAGAAAAAAAATATCTTAAAGCCGACGGAACTTTAGTAGTAATTAAAAAAATGTTTCAAATGAATTTTCGCAATATTCCAATTATTTTGATTTCGATAATAATTGGCAGTCTTTTAGGATGGTTTGCTAATATAAAATTAACTGAAACTGATTCAGGAAACTTCAAAACTAAAGAAAAAACAAACCAAACAGTTAAAACTGAAAAGCAAAAAAAAGAGGGTGAATTACTAAATATCGAATTAAGTGAATTAGATCAAGATTGTTCAAAAGATATTGTTTCCTTAAATCCTCTTGTTGTAAAATACGCTGAGAATGAAACCTGTAATTGCGATTCAGCATTTTCAAATTTAGAAATAAATTACTGCTCAGGAGTTGAATTATGTATTGAAAGAAACAGATTTGATAACCTAAATAAAAAACTCCTGAAAATATATGATTCTTTAATCGTTTGGCAGAATAATGATATAGCCATTGCCAAAAAAGACAAACACAGTGTGACGTTAGAGTATATAACAGACTATAAATCAATTAAAGAATTACATAAAAAATCAATGAATCTATATCTTCAATATGTAGAATCTGAAACAGAAATTCAAGGAATAGAAATTGGTAACGGAAGAGAAAGAGTTTTTTGGGAAAATAGTAGGGCTTTAAAAATTTTAAAGGATAAAAATATAGAGTTAACAAAACTGGTTAAAGAATTCAGACATTAGTATCTGACACCACCCCGGTTGATTTCATCTCTTCGCAATTACCAGCTAAATCTGCCGGAAAATCACTATATTAGCAGTAACAAATCAATCATAAATCCCGTAGCAAAACCTGGCTACGGGATTTTAGCGTTCCTTGTACAACAAACTTTAAATTATCATCAAAATGGATAAAAAAGTAACTCCCTTGAATCATGATAAAAGTTCCTTAATTGATTTAAGCCATACAATCGAACATGGTCTTGTCACATACAAAGGTTTACCGGCGCCAATTATTTGTGATTATTTAAGTCGGGAAAACTCCAGAAATTTTTATGCCGAAGGAACCGAATTTCAAATTGGAAAAATTGAGATGGTGGCAAACACCGGAACCTATATCGATTGTCCGTTTCACCGGTTTGAAAACGGAAAAGACCTTTCGGAAATCGGTTTGGAAGCCTTTACCGATCTTGATGCAGTTATCATACGCATTCCGTTTACCGAGACACTGGAAATAACCGAAGAACATTTTAAAAATCTGGAAATCAAAAATAAGGCTGTTTTGGTTCATACGGGCTGGGACCTCAATTGGAATACCGAAAGATATTATGAAAACCATCCTTATCTGACAGAAAGAGCTGCCCAATATCTAAGAGATTCCGGTGTTAAGTTGGTTGGTATCGACTCCCATAACATTGACAGTACACTGGGAAAAACAAGACCCGTCCATACAACACTTCTGGGAGCCGAAATATTGATTGTTGAACATCTTTGCAACCTGGATTCATTACCCGAAGACGGCTTCACTTTCAGTGCCATTCCGCCAAAATTTAAAGGCGTTGGTACATTTCCGGTCAGGGCAATGGCGAAAGTGATAAAAAAATAATTTAGGAACTGTTTCAAGAAAAACACATTTCAGGCTAAATTGACCGGTAATTCAATATATTTGGCTAAATACTAATCAGGCTGTTGGTGAAATAAACCATTGCATAAAGCGGATCATTCGTTTATAAACATTAAAACAAAGAACACTATGGAAATGGATTTTTTAGAAAAATTAGGTAAAAAAAGGACTATCCTGATTTCAATCAGCATACTGATCATTTCCTTACACTCCATCTATTTTTACATTTCAACAACTCCTGAAATAGAGACAAAAAAAATAACCCAGCAAGTCATCCGTTTTTTTCTGACTGTAGTGTTACTGCTGTTTATTTACAAGGGGAAAAATTGGGCCCGGATAGCTGCTCTGATATTATTTTCAATAGGTGTTCTATCAGGTCTTATCGGAATTTTCACCATCAACCAGGATATTCTTTTAAAAACCCCTTTATTTGTAATGGTATTTATTTACTCTTTTGCTATACATTTTTTTGGGTTTTCAGAAAGTTTTAAAGCCTTTGCATGGTATCAAAATGAGAAGGAAAACTATTGATTATAAATTATGCAGGCGTTAATTTCCCATAATTCAAAATGACTAAAACCGACAAATCCCTTCATAACATCTGCATTGCCTCCATTAAAAGAAAGACAATGAAACCGTATGACTTTAAATGGACTAAATTTTATGAAAATAATTCAGATTTTCCCTATTCAGAACTTGGACTTAACCTGGCCGAAGATGAGCTGATTATTTGCTCGACTGTGATTGATGGGGATAATTTCAGTATACTGACAACGAGACGGATATTGACCCAAGAAAACGGCCAAAAAAGTTCCGGGGATATCCAAGGTGCGGTTGACAAACTATACGGAGATTTTAAAGGTTACAAAGACAAAGATTTCACGTATGGAGTCATTCAGCTTCAAAACGGTGATGAATTAAAATACTTCATTGAAACAGGAAAAGCTTCCATGATCATGATCTATGGAGTGGGCTCTCTTATAACAACATCCAAGGGTTAATAAATTAACAATACGATACAAATCAACACTAATAAATTGATTACATCAAGTGGAAAATAATTGATTTTGCTTCCCTCCTTTTCAGTATATTTGTTTTTGTGGTAAAACCGCCAAGCTGCAATATATTAACCGCATTTTACCACATCCCTGAAACCAAAACACCATCCCTAAAACAAACCATATGAAAAATCTGTTCCTGATCGTTTTAACCGTAATGTCGTTAAGCGCATTTTCCCAAAGAAATGAAGTAGCCTGGAATAAGGCAAAAGAAGCCATCAAATTGATGGATGAAGGAAAAATAGATGAAAGTATTGCGCTATTAAAGGAATGCGAGAAATTAGACGGAAAAGACCACACCTATCCTTACGAAATTGCTTATGCCCACGCTTTAAAAAAAGACTACAAAACGGCGATAGCAATTTTGGACAAGACCAAAAAATATAAAAACGCCTCCAGCCAGATTTACCAGTTATCAGGAAATTGCTACAGTTATCTGGAAAAACCGGAATTAGCCATCAAAGAATATGAAGAAGGAATGAAAAAGTTCCCCGATGCCGGAAATCTTCACCTGGAAAAAGGAAATATTTTTTTACAGCAAAAAAAATACAATGAGGCTGTGGAAAATTACGAAAGAGGAATTCAGGCTGACCCGGAATTTCCATCAAATTATTACCGTCTGGCTCTTTTATACCTTGGCTCAACCGATAAATTATCAGGCTTAATCTATGGAGAGATATTCATGAATTTAGAACGTACCTCAACTAGAACCCAGGAAATAAGTGAATTACTTTTTGACACCTACAAACAATCCATCCAGTTTAACGGAGATGAAACTAAAATTGATTTTTGTGAAATTGTAATTGATGCAAAAAATATAAAAGGTAATGATATAAAACTCCCTCTTTGTGCATCCTTCGGAAAAAATTTCCTCTTGAGTATCATAGGCCAAAAAGAAATTAATCTGACAACACTATCCGAAATCAGAATCGGTTTCATCAAAAACTTTTTCATGGAAGATTATAAAAAATACCCGAATGTTTTATTTGAATACCATAAAACCATGCTTGACCAGGGAGTTTTTGACGCTTACAACAAATACATCTTACAAGTGGGAGCCGGCGATGAATTTGCAACGTGGAAAAACGCTAACACTGAAAAATATGATGCTTTTGTAGAATGGTATACCAACCCTGATAATTACCTGAAAATTAACGGTAAAAATAAATTTATCCGGGAATAGTAAAGGACAACAATATCAATAAAACCAAAAACAGCTTTCGCTTTGACACACTTTCTTATTGCCTTACTCCAGGACGCTCCAGAAGACAAGGAGTTCAATTTATTCTTATTTGCCATGCTTATCGCAGGGCTTATTTTCGTTTGCCTGAGTGTTTTACTTGCAATTGTTGTAGCCGCAGTGCTGCTCTTACTTATTTTTGCCTGCATTACCATCGGAGCATTATCAACATCAGTCCTTGTCGGGATACACCAAAAATCTTTTACATCAGGATTCCGGACCTTTATACTCGTATTTTCAACACTCGGAATGACCGTAATCGGTACCGGTTCGTTTTGGGTTTTCAACCGGATCGTACATTGGTGGAGCGAAATAAAAGCCATACTTATTGGAATGGGCGCCGGTTTGGTAAGCGGACTTATAACCGGGATGATACTGGCTTTCTTAATCAAAAAACTGTCGGCTTTCCTTAAGGAAAAACTGGACCGGAAAAGAGAAATCAATTAAATGATTCTTTATATTTGAAATAAGTGTTATCGGAACCAACAAAACATAGTTAATTATTTCCATCACAACAAAACAAAAATATTGAAAGTCAAAATTTTAATATTACTGATAAACTTATCTGCTTTAGGACAGTCAAAAAATCTCTTTAATGTGATTAAAGTTGATGCATCAACTTCAGAAATTTTTAAAAAGATAGATTCCTCATCAATCGGCAATCCATTTTATGAGGATGAAAAATATGTTGTCAGCAAAACCTGTAACGGAGAATTTGGAGGCACAATTATTTTTAAAAATAAATTTACAAAAGCCGAATTCACTTGCGGATCAACCTGTGCAGTCAAAATAGATAAATTTAAAGGACGTTATATTGTAACAAACACTTTAAACCATATGTCTGGATGGACGGAAATACTTGAAATTGCTAATCCGGAACTGCTGAAGAAAATACATGACGGGAAGAAAAAAATTAAAGGTAGAAATATTGATGACTCACAAGAAAAAAAAGGTGCCAAGGTATTAATTGACAAATATTCTTTTTCAACTCTCTTCACCTTTATTTACAATACTAAAATGTATCACATCATTTCAGATTATAAAAAAACATATATTGCCGAAATCGAAAACAATGATTTTAAAATACTCCAGAAAATAATGGATATTGGTGTCTGGGACCATCAAACGGAAATTAAAAAAACAAAAAATAATACTGAATTAGTTTTCTTTCATTCTTCTGATTATAAAACCAAAGGTTATTTTGAAGTTAAAGATAATAACGTAACAATTTTCACTATAAAATAATTCCGTAAATTGTGCATTGCTTCAAGCCGGACTATTTAAAACAATACATGGAACGGAAATTTTTAAATCGCCTCTTACTGCTTTCCGGACTAATCCTAGTGGCTGCAGCCAGTTTGTTTTTTTATTGCTATTTCAATCCGCAACGGAAAATTCCGGGGTGCGGAACTGATGAAGAACCGCTCCCGGTATGCGGAAACGGACCTTCTTCTCCCGAAAAACTAAGAGGAAAGGAAATCTTTAATACGAATTGCGCAGCCTGCCATAAAATAAATGCAATGACTACTCCTGATTTCATTAAAAATGTTTTTGAAAAAATACCTAACGAACAATACTTTGATCTGTTTATCACAAATGAAGATTCGCTCCTGAAAGCAAAACACCCGCGGGCAACCAAATTACAGGAAGAGTTCCCTAACGGTTTCAGGCATAATTTTAAACTCAGTAAAGAAGAAATAGAAAATTTAAAGCTCTATATCAAATAAGCGAAATAACAACATGCTAATCGAAAACAAAGGAATACAAACCGATGCCTTTTATGTCCCTCCGTTCACATTGAAAAAAGGGGAAATTATAATCCTTCATTTGTTTAATGATGAACGTTCCCATAATGCGGAAATGGTACTTAAAGATATCTTCACGGGTAAACTAAAAGACAAAAATGTAATTGTATACACTGCCCTGACTTTTGTTGATTATATTTTTGAACCTAAATTCAAATCCCTTTTCCGTCCATTTAATGTTGGAAATTATTTAAAAAAGAATGCCAATTCAAATAGTCCATACGCCACAAAAATTTATGAAACCGATTGGATTACACCAAAAACAAAAATAAACTGGCTTCCGGGAACTCCCAGAAAACAATTGAGTTTATTTGCCTCACTTACAAAAACAAATAACATTATCTTTGATTTGTCCGGGTTGGATAAAAAAGGTGCTGAAGAGACTTATATGATAGTGAAAGAAATAGTGAAGAAAGGTGGCGCTGCCATTTTTTTGGACTATTTTGGCGATATAAAAAACGACTGTACCCAATACATCGAACTCCAATGGAACAATCCTGAACTGAACAAATGGATAATGAACAAATAAAAATATTACGCAGCAAAATAGCTGTTCCACTCGACATTGCCCTCACACTGTTGAAAAAGAACAATGGTGATATACAAGCCTGTGAACAGGAATTCCATCACAACAACATACATGAGATCAGTGTTGCAGCCGAATGCGATTTTGAAACGGCTAAAGAAAGTTATACTCTTTGCAAGCACGACAAAACTAAAACCATTGAAAAAATCAATTCAAAGCAGGTAATCATAACAACGGGTGAAAATCCAACTTCCCGTAATGAACCGGGTTTCATCCTTTGGCCGGAGGATAAAAACGGTACGCCTTATAAAACCGTAAAACGGAATGATGCTTTTATACCTGCATCCGATTTCGACTATATCATAAAGGCTTTCCAATCGGTTTTCCCTTTACATGACAGTTGGAACAATACCATCGAAGAACATTTTGACGTTTGCGGGGATAATTATTTTGACAAGGAAATCTGCAGTGTAATTCTGAAAAAGATGAGTCAATTGGAAATAAACGATCCGGAAGTTATAAAATTCATCAAAGAGGTAACCAACTGGTTTAATGATAAACTAAACTATGCCGATTATATCGTAGTGAGTGGGAATCTGTGAATTATTTAATAGAAAGCCTCAAAATACAGTACATAACTGCAATTGATTCTATTTTCAAAATCTTCCGCTTTCTTATTTTTACTACTTTAGACAACTCCAAAACCCAAGAACCCATCACAAAATGAAAAAAAATATCCTGCTGGCTTTTATTCTGTTCTCCTTTTGCTTCACTTCAACAGGACAAAACAAATACAAAGAACTTGATGCATTACTCAATAAAAATTCAATGATTGATGCCATGACCGTTCTGGAAAAGTTAAAAGACAATCCCAAGAAAGATACGCTGGATGCAGAATACTGGCTACGGTATTCAAAAGCCAGTTTCACCCTTTACAAATACGAAAACGCGAAGGCTGCAATTGATAAATCAATCAAACTGGCTCCGCAAAATGCGGCGTATCATTTTGAAAAAGGACTGATGCTGAATCGAATTGGTGAACCGGAAAACGCATTGATAGCGCTGCAACGTGCCGTTGAATTAAAACCTAAGGGAGAATATCATTATTGGAAGGGAATTGTCAACCAACAATTGAATAAGCTTAAAGATGCCGAAGAAGATTACAAATCGGCATTGGCAAACGGATTTGAAACACCTGAACTCCACAACAATTATACAAACATATTAATGATCAATGAAAAGTTCACGGAAAGCCTTATACATGCCAACAAAGCCGTCGCAATGGATAAAAAAAACGGAATGGCTTACTCAACGCGTTCCAAAAACCATTTATATCTTTTAAATGTCGACGCTGCCTGTGCCGATAAATCAGCAGCTTACGATTTGGGTTATATGAGGGTATTCCAAATCCCGGATACCATCTGTAAGGGTTCTTTCATCCAAAAAATGAAATTCGCCGGAGATTATTGTGCCGGCAGTAATATGTACAAACAGGCTATAAAGGCCTACTCTGCCCTAATCGATAAAAAGGAGTACCAATCGGATATCTTTTTAAACAGAGGTTACTGCTACTATAAACTGAAAGAGTATGCTAATGCGGAAAAAGATTATCTAAAAGCATTGGAACTCCCTAATCCCGTAAAGGATTTACTCTATGACAATTTAAGTTTATTATACTTTGACCAGGATAATTATACTAAATCGATTGAATATTCAAGCAAAAGAATTGAACTGAACCCTAAAAATCATGTGCCGTATATCGACCGCGGACTCAACTACAGAAAATTGAAAAAATACGACGAAGCGGAAAAAGATTTTAATAAATCATTAAGCATCAAACCTGATTTCTTCAGGGCTTATGGTTACCGGGCCTTTTTATTCCTGGAGCTTGGACAATACAGACAGTCTCTTGAAGATGCATCTAAATCGGTTGAAATAAATCCTAAATATGCCTATGGTTATTTGGTATTGGCTCAGGCAAAACAGAAATTGGGTCAGACTGATTTTTGTACTGATTTACTCAATGCCCAAAAATACGGAAATGACGAAGCTGATATCGCAATTAAACAGTATTGCAACTAAATAGGCTTCAAAATTAAATGTTTCACCGAAGATTAACCTCATTGTAAAGTCCTTTCTATCTGATAAACTATGACAAAAAAGAAAATAATATGTTTTATATCGCTTTTCATAGTAACGCTGGTTGCTGTCTTCAGCTTCCTGTTAAGCGACTTTAATCCTACTTTCCAAGATGAGGGATTTATTCATCTCCAATCGGAACTCGAAAAAGAAAGTCCGGAACTCGACGCTATTATTCTTCTTTATGAGAAGATCAATAAGGCAACAAACAAAAATGATCATTCTTGCAGGTCTGCCCTGTATAATGTACACAGTTATCTTTTCAGCTCGGTTTTTACAAAAGCCCTTTTTGAATTGAAAATAGCAAAGGATTATACAAAATCACAATGCAAAAGATTTGAGTTACAACATTCGGATTTTGCTATGGGAAATATCGGAATTAAAAACGCCGCCAGATTTTACTTTTCAAAAGAATTAAACCAACTAACAACGGAAGAACAGATCATGTTGCTGGTGATGATTAAAAATCCATCGCTGTTCAACCCGTTCAGGCATAGGGAAATACTAATGAAAAAAGTGAAGGAATATCAAAAACTGATTAAAAAAAACACTTAATAATTCTTTTGAAAATACCCGATACTAACTTCTATGTGCGAAACAGGAAAAGAAATTAAATTTTGTACTTGTATGCCAAATGGCGCAAACACTATCGTACACAATAAAAAATCAAGAAGATTCAAACACAACAGGGAAAAGTATACCTGGACACTGGATAAATATATTGGATATGCAAAATATCCCATGGATGGAATGCTCATTTACCCGGATCATGATTTAGCAGAAAACCTGACAACAGAAACGGTTCTGGAAGAACTCAACTCCAAAAACTGCTTTGATTTTGATTATAACCCAAATGAAGGTGATAACCTGAGAATTTATAATCCGGAAAAATACATCCGTAAGTATCTCTCTTTTATTTACCGCAACGGAAAATGGATGGCAGATTCTTATAACGGTCTCATAGAAGAGACTGAAAAATTTAATTATGGAAATATAGATTTTGAATAAATCCAAATTCTGCTGAAATTAGCACCACAAAACCATCTACATGAAAAAACTGCTCATCTCCTTCCTTGTCATATTATCGTATAATTGTTTTGCCCAAACTCCTACTGAGACAACAATACATAATATGGCAGATTTTAATTGCCAGTGCCAGGACACCATCACCCTCAATAAAGAAAGGGTTGCCATCCTCAATAACATGAAAGACTGTTTTACAAAATCAATGGTTACTTATCTGAATAAGGGCGAATTGACAAATGATTATTTAACGGATCCCAAAAAAATGAATGCCCTTCAAAAAAAGGTTTTCAACCAATTGGCGGGTTGTGAAAAAACAATTGAAATCTTTCAAAAATTAAACGTAATTCCTACTCCTGCCGATACAGTTCCGGAAGTTCTTTTTTTATCAGAAAACTTTCTCGGGAAACACGGATTTAAAAAAGGACAGGTGGAAAAGGAATTCAGGGTATGGAATTCCGAAAAGAATAAAAAAATCCAACGGTTGGTAGATATCCGATGGGTATTCACAACACATGAAGAAGCGCTCAGATACCACACTACCATGCTGGGGAGAAATGCTGAGGGCGGACCGGAAATTAATTTCAACGGAAAACTGGAAGGTGCCGCTGAATTACATGTTTTCAAAGAAGGCCCACAGGCTGAAATGCTAATGAAAAGCCTGAATGTCTCACAAAGACAACATTATTTTATATTCGTGGTTGATAATGTGGTCTTCAAGATTTTTGCTTCAACCGAAATAGCTGTGAATCCGGAAGATATAACCTTCATCCCCGAAGAAGCGATAAAAATCTTTAAAGCCTACAAACAAAAACAATAATCTCACTCCACACGACATCATCTAAAAAAAACCTATGCAGCAAAATAATAAAGGCTTCAAAAAAGTCACCCTTGAAGAGGAATGCAACGGGATGCGTTGTGAATACGAAACCACTAGCTATCAGAATTCCTACATGACCGATATATTATTGGTCAGATTCAATGGTGAATACCGCCCGGGATCCATGGGAAAACCTGATTTGGGGTATATGGCAGGGATGGTTAAACTGGGAATCAATGTATGGGATCCTTTTAAAGTAGCTATTGATATCCAAAATGTAACATACGAATGGGGAGACGACATGGAACTATTGTTTGATGCTCCGGATCATTTAAAAACGGTTGTGATTGTCGGCGAAAATAACAGAAGGGCCATCTCAACCCTAATGCTCGGAATAGACACGGAAGAAGATATCGTTGACAACAAATTCTTCTTTGATGATTTTGAAGCGGCAATCGAAAAACTGAAAAAGATGAAATAATATACCCTACCGCACGCATACTTTTCCTTACTGCTCGGTAAATTATGGTTACTGCTCAGAGAATTATGGCTACTGCTCGGAGAATTATGGCTACTGCTCAGAGAATTATAGCTACTACTCGGAGAATTATGACTACTTCTCGGAGAATTATGTCTACTGCTCGGAGAATTATAGCTACTGCTCGGGGAATTATAGCTACTGCTCGGGGAATTATTGTTACTGCTCGGAGAATTATGGCTAACGCACGCATACTTTTTACTTTCCGCAATTTGCTTTTTTACCTTCGCTCTGCATATTCTATTAACGGTCTTTTCTTAAATTGCCGTTATGGAATTTATACACCAAATAAAATCTTCTCAGAATCTGTAAACCTTAAAAGTAAAATTTGAAATATATCATCAAACATAAACAGAAATTCACCGGACTTTTACTCCTACCTTTTTTATATTTTCCCGTGAAGTCCTTTTTTTTCAGCAGTCCCGAATTCATCGTTCTTGATCAAATGACAAGAATAGACACTGCTGAAAATCAAATTACAGAAATCATCCTGGTTAAAAACCATCCGGATACTGCAATCGAGCTGAAAAAATTAATACTGGACTATATTCCCGAAAGGAAAATTGGTTATGAAAATATAAAACAGCTGTTTATAAAAGAAAATGATTACACATTCCTCCCTGCTCTCTTTTTAACGGAAAACTTTAGTTATGAAGATAAAACAATCACTTCTGATAAACTTGACAACGCTGATTTTCTGGCTGAACGGGACAGGTATGTAAAATGGAACAACGAAATAGTCGATACCGTGCGCTGCTTTGTTGGAAAATATGATTATTATAAAAAATAAAACAGGACTTTAAACCAATAAACATGACTTACAGGGAAATTAAACCCACCGGATTCTTAAACCATTTCATCCAAAGTTTCTGGGAGTACAATTCAACCGAAACCGTTGAACATACCATCATACCAGACGGTTATTTTGACCTGATTGCCGAATATGAAAACGATTCGCTCCAACTTGTAAAGCTCACCGGGGTCTGGACGAGCCCAATAGCGGTTTCAATCCCTGAATCGACAAGGATATTTGCCGTCCGCTTTAAACTCCTCGCCGCCGAATACTTGTTCCAACAGGAAATCAAATCTATTCTGAATACGTCAAAAGAGTTGCCTTTATCATTCTGGAACATTGACTCTTACCAAACAGATGATTTTGAAAAATTTGCTTCGGATATCACAAACCAACTCCAAAATGCTATCAGTCATTTAAAAGAAATTGATAACCGCAAACTGAAACTCTTTGATTTAATCTACGGTAATCATAATTTATCCGTGACCGGACTTTCGGAAAACATACACTGGAGCTCCCGGCAAATCAACCGCTATTTCAATCAGCAATTCGGATGCTCACTGAAAACTTTTCTGAATGTGGTGCGCTGTAATTCTTCTTACGAACTTATTTCCGGAGGCAACCTCTCTCCTACTGATGACTATTTCGATCAGGCTCATTTCATAAAGGAAATTAAAAAACATACCGGAACGACTCCGGGGGAATTGTTCAAAAATGAAAACGACCGTTTTTTACAATTATCAACAAAATCATAGCAGTAGTTTTACACTCAAATTCAAAACAGACTTAAAATGAGAATCACAAAACTTACGCCCAACTTTGAAGTAACGGATGTCAAAAAATCGGTTGCTTTTTATGAAGAAAACTTCGATTTTAAACTAATTATGACGGTTCCGGTAACACAGGACGGAATCGAACAATCCTTCGAAGAAAACAAAGAATATGTATTCGCCATGGTCCAAAAGGATGATGTCGAAATCTTCTTCCAGCGTACCGATACTTTCAAGGAAGATGTTGTTTTTTCAGAGGGTTTGCCTATCGGGGCTTCAGTTTCATTTTACATGGATATTGAAGGCATTACCGAATTCCACAACGAAATGAAATCCCGCAACCTGGAGGTAACCAACTTAAAAACGACCTGGTACGGAATGCAGGAATTTTACCTGAAAGACCTCAACGGCTACATTCTGGGCTTCGCCGAAAGAAAAGCCTAACAGTCTATCTGAAAACAATCATTACTTACCGTTAAAAAATATGGGAAACTATCTTTTTTAACGGTATTTTTTTACTCTAAATAAAATAGCCCGGAACTATAACCGGAACGGGAAATTATGTACTTTTAACAGTCCCGGAATTATAACACTGACAACAATTAATGAAACTAATATTCTTACTACCTGTTTTACTTCTTATCAGCTGCAACGACAGTAAAATAAGCAAGTCACCTGATAGTTGTGATTGTGAAGAAACAATAGATAATGATTCCATATTTTTTGCTTCGGATGTTACAATTGAAACAAATGCTGATCAACAAATCTTAACCTTCAATTGTGCTTCGGTCAAAAATGATGTGCTAACTTACAAAAGACCTCCTGCATTAAATGATGTAAAATGTACTTCAGCACAAAACCATGAACTGAAATTATCTCCGGATTACGATTACGCCTGTAACGAAATGCGATACATGGAGATAACTGCTGACGGTGCAAAACTTATGTTTTATGATGAATTAAAAGATAATCCGGAAAATTATTATCTGTTCAAGGTAAACAAAAAACGCATCGTCACCTCAATCTATAAATTAGAATAACAACTGATTATCATATCCTGAAAATGAAAAGTTTCGTTTTAATCCTGACAACAGTCTTTCTTTATAATTGTAAAGAACCCGTAAAACTGTCCAAAGCCGAACAATACTTCGAAAACAAATTGAATACAGAAATGTTTTCGAAAAACTTCGAAGAAGATTCTGAATATGGATACATTAAAATCGGGAAGTTTTTAAATCCATACAAAACAAATGCTGTCGTGGTCAGCCTTGATTCTATTACAAATTTAAAAGTCTATGATCTCAAAAATGGTAAATGGGAGAAAAAGTATCAGCAAAACAACGTTGATATAGTAAGGATAAATAGCATAGAAGCTTTTATTGCAGATTACAACTTTGACGGTATCAAAGACATCGGGATTAAAAACCAGGTTTCAAACGGCACGGCCATTATGGCATTTCACCTATGGCTTTCCGACGGTGAGTCATTCAAACATGTTCCGGAATTTGCAGAAATAGGAAACCCAATCCTGATCCCAAGAAAGAAAATTGTACGTGGATTTAGTGGTTGCTGTGCATTCAACGAAATGATAATCTCAGATTATACCTGGAACAAAAGCAAACTCAATAAAACAGATGAACTGGAAATCAACAATTACCCAAACGGAAACGGAATTGAAGCCCATCTGAAAAACCTGAAACTGAAGAAAACCAACAGGATTAAATTATCAGATAAAGACATTTCAAAAATCATTAATAAATACAGTGGAAGCCAATTGACCTTCGACACAACTGCCATCGATAATTTGCAATCAATACAATGAAACACATATAATGAAATACATCACAAAACTCTTACTTACCGCAACTTTAGCATTAGTATCGGTAAGTTGCAATACCAAAGACAATAACAACAATCAAATCAGCCTGAACAATGATGCTGAACCCGATCTAAAAACCGAAGTCGGTAAAATCAACAACCTATTAAAAAAGTACGAAGAACCATCTCAACTGTTTAAAGTTGCTTCAAACAAACCTTCAACCGTAAAAGGTAAAAAAGGAACCGTAATTTCCATCAATCCGGCTGATCTTATAACAGAAAACGGTCAACAACCCGGTAAAACCATTGAAGTTGAATTAAAAGAACTTACGAATCAAAGTGATCTGTTACGCACAAACGCACAAACAGTTTCAAACGGAAAGCAACTGGTTTCCGGTGGTGCTTATTTTATCAATTTAACTTCCGGCGGCCAACAGTTAAAACTGAAAAAAAACAAAACGTTATCAGTTGCGTTTCCAAAACTGACCAACAAAGAAATGCAACTGTTTTATGCACAACGTGATTCTTTGGGACAACTTGACTGGCAACTGGCCAACCAAAAATTTGAAAACAAACCGAAACCGGAAGCCGGGAAACCACAAATACTTGACAGTATTGTTGTAAACGATATCGATGCTATTCTTGACTATACAGAAGATGCAAGTGATAGAACCTCTAAACAGCGCGGCGATGCAAAACCAGATCAAAATCAGATAATTGAAGACAAAGTCTATGAAACAATCCAATTAAAGCAGTTCGGGTGGATCAACTGTGACCGGTTTTATGAGGTTGAAAATAAAACCAATTTAAATTTTGCTTTTAACGAAAAAGATAATGTCGATTATGCAAATGTGTATCTGGTTTTCAAAGACATCAACAGTGTAATGACTGAACCCTATTTCACCATTAAAAACAAAAAATACAATTCAGCATTTATTGATATTCCAGTTGGAGCCAAAACACAACTTATCGCTATTTCAATTAAAGACGGAAAAACCTATTCCTTTAAATCAGATCTGATCATAACAAAAAACCAGACGATCAACCTGACATTGACTGAAACAAACGAAAAGCAAATCAATAAATTGTTTCAATAAAATTGATAATTATCTAAAATTCCATGAAAAAAATATTGTTCCTCATCCTGATTGCAACTGTTTCGGTTGGTTTTTTCATACAATCTGAAAAAGAGGACAACCGGTTCGTCAGCTACACCGTTAATCCGAAAAAACAAAACCTTGCTTTTTTCTGGAAGACCAAAACCGGTGAAAATTATCAGAATGCAGGGAATCTAAAGACTTGGTTAAAAAAACAAAACAACGAACTTCTGTTTGCAACCAATGGCGGCATGTACAAAAAAGACCATTCACCACAGGGTTTGTACATTGAAAATAAAACGGAAAAAAGTAAAATCGATACAGCTTCAGGAAATGGCAACTTTTACCTGAAACCGAATGGTATCTTCTACATCACTACCGGTAAATCGGCTAAAATCTGTACAACCGAAGATTTCATCAACAACGGAAAAGTCAACTATGCCACACAATCGGGCCCAATGCTGGTCATAAACGGCGAAATCCATTCCGCATTCAAGGAAAACTCAACCAATCTGAATATCCGGAACGGGGTTGGAATCCTGCCCAACAACGAAATCCTCTTCGCCATGTCGAAAAAGGAAATCAACTTCTATGATTTTGCTGCTTATTTTAAAAAAATGGGATGTAAAAATGCTTTATACCTCGACGGATTTGTTTCGAGAACATACCTGCCGGAAAAAAACTGGGTTCAAACAGACGGTGATTTCGGAGTGATCATCGGAGTGACAAAATAATTAAACCATAAACAAACTGCTTCTGCCAAACTTCAATATATTTGCAAACCATAATAAAATTGAAACATTACCTAAACAGGTAATGCACTAAAACACCCCAAATGAAAAAATTATTTTACCTGTCTTTTCTGATTGCATTTTGCAATTGTGATGATAATGATGATTCTAATACAATCACCAACACTAAAATTGAAAGCTATAACTCTGTTTACGGACAATATGATTCGAACCAATACCCGGTTGTCCGTTCCGTAAATTTAGTAAAGCTTGAATATGATACAAAAGGACGCGTAAGCAAAAGAATTGGTGATGTAATGACTTATGCTTCCGGCTCCGGACTTGGCCCCACAATTACACATTCTTATTTTACAACTGTCGGATATTCCAACAATCAAATAAAACTTACAAAAGGGCTTTCTGAACCTGGTCTTTCACCGGCAATAAAAGAAGCCGTAATTACTCTTGATGGGCAAAAAAGAATGGTTAAAAAGTGTAATAAGTTTGAAATCAATGTTGGAGAAGTTTTATTCGATACCATTAACTTCAAATACAAAAATGACAAACTTATAAGCTACGTCAAAACTTCAAATCAGGAAACACCACGTTTTGATATCAGGACTTTTGAAGAATCCTCGCTTTATTACAATAAAAAGAATAATCTGGACAGTATAGTCACAATAACATCTATAAAATACAGTGATGAACCGTATAAAATACTGAAATCCAAAAAGGTGCATATCTTTGAAAACTACGACACTTCCTTTAATCCTTTAAAAAAATTGGGGATATTTGAAGAAACGTTTTACAGATCATTATCAAAGAACAACTACAGAAGATATAGTGTTAAGACCGGCAGCTATTATTACCCTGACCAGAATTTCAGTCTTGAACCGATTGCAAGTCCTCCAACAGTTGACTATACCCTCAATTGGAACCTTACTTACGATGCCAACAGGAATTGGCTCTATAATGAAAACAATTAAACCGCTAATCCAAAAAAATCTATAGTTTAGCTAAACGGTTAAAATACTAAAACATAAAACATGAAAAATAAAATATTCGTATTCCTGTTCTTTTGGTTAACAACAGGCTCTTTATTCGCCCAAAATATTGCGCAAATTGACTCACTTACCGTAGAAATGTGTAAATCGCTTTCGATGGCAACGGATAAGAACAATAAGGAAAAAATCGAATTTGTATTCCAAAAACACATTCCGGAATATTTTGAAAAAATCCAGGTTTCAA
The DNA here is from genome assembly GCF_023634845.1 of Flavobacterium amniphilum. GTDB lineage: Bacteria > Bacteroidota > Bacteroidia > Flavobacteriales > Flavobacteriaceae > Flavobacterium > Flavobacterium amniphilum. Next base: position 23,987 of record NZ_JAMLJL010000012.1, read on the forward strand.
CACAAACCGAAGCTGATTCAATCAGTGACAGAGTCTTTTTCCGCCTTCAGAAAAACTGTAATTATTTCAGCGATCTTTTGGAAACCCTTGAGGAAAACAAAAGCGATTGGAAAGTATTGGACACTAAACCTTCTTCCAAAATAACACAAAAAGACTATAAAGATTTTTCTAGAGGAGGCAGCTACTATTACAAAGAACATAACGGAACGATCGTTAACGTGGAAATTAAAGGAAAAAAATGGTCGGAAACTTTTCACGACGGAACTTTTTCAAAACTGACACTAATTCATAAAGAAAACGGTGAATTTGACCTGAAATTCATAGAAAGCAATAACGGAACCAGAAAAAACCTGAGTGTTAAAGACGATATCTACCAGTACGGAATTTATGAAAAAACCGGTGATGTCTATTTAATTTGGGCAAAGACAGCTGACAATAGGTTATACGGATTCAAACTTTATAAAAAGTAATCAGTCAAAATGAAAATAAATTTCTTTCACTTAATAACACTGATTGCCTTAGAATTCCTTTACTTCATAGGACTTATAGGGAGTTTTAGTTTATTACTCTTATTGTATGGCAACATCCTGAATGATGCTACAATAATGGGAGTATGTTTTATTATGTTAGTGATACTACCACCTGCAATTTTCAATTTTTACATGTGGATAAAGAAAAGAAAGGCTTCTGAGTTTGAACTGGCAAACAATTACATCATAACTCAATTGATAATTACCTGTTTATTCGGTTGGTTTTTATGCAATGAAGTAATTGGATAATAAATACAATGAAAAAATTGCTCTTTCTCACGATAATATTCTCGCTCATTTCCTGTTCAAAAACAAGAACACTAAACCTGAGACTTGAAAACGGTGAAGGAATTTCAACTGAAACGAAACTAAAAGTTAACGGTTTCGAAATTGGTGAAGTCAACACAGTCAAACTCGATGAAAGTGGGGAAATGCTATTGCTGAATGTTTCGGTAAAACCGGATGTAAAACTACCGGCCGATTCTAAATTTAAAGTCGAAAGCGAAGGTTTTATCGGATCAAAAGTCATAGCCGTAAAAATCGGAACCCAAAAAGAAGAACTGAATGAAAGGAGCATGATAATAGTAGAGAATGAAACTTTTTCAGGCGATTCATTGCCAACTAAAATGCAAAAGGTAATCAACGATATCACCGGAAAAGACACTAACGACTCTATCTTGAAAGAATTGAAACGCCTAAACGAAAATCTTGAAAAAAGAAAATGAGTACTCCATTCAAATGTATCCTGATGCTACTCTCACTTCTTTTTTTAGGTTTTTACAAACCCGAAAAGAGAACGGTTTACACCGGAACTGTAACAATCGATCCTAAATACAAAGACGAAATAGCTTACCTCAACATCGAATTCAGGGATCACAAAAAAGCGGTTGCCGGTAACATGCTTCAACAGGATTGCTCATTTAGGATTACAACAAAAGCAAACAAAGAGCTGGACATTTACTATACCGGAATGGGAATCGGTGATACGTACCTGCAAACGGTAAAACCAACTGACAAGGATTCGGTTTTCCTTTCCTTCAAAATCCCGAAGGAGTATCAAAAGAAAGCCGGAAAAGCAATTTGCCCAAAATGCAACAAACAAGATAAAACCATCACAATCGCATACGGATTTAAATCAATTGTCATATACGCCGAAAACCAGCCTCCCTACACCACTTATGAAGGATACGGCAAGGAAGAAGTATATGACGGCGGCTGCAATTCTTCAGAAATTAGTGCAAAGTTCTTCTGCAAACGGGATGCTATTAAATTTTAAAAATAACCAACTTTAAATGAAGGCTTTTTTTTTCCATAAAATCCAATGATAATCTGATGACACAACAAATCTTATTTTTTACCGCCATATTAATTGGGGCATTTTATGTAGTAAAGTATGGGAATAAGGCAAAAGCCAACATAGAAAAGTTTCAGAAAAATAAAGAGGATAAAAAAACCGATTATTTGAATCAAAAAGTCTTTTACGGATTAAAAAACAGAAATTCCGGTTTTGACAGTGAAGCTATATATTATTTCTCGGAAGAAGATTTCCAGATAGTTTTAGACCGGACAGAAAAACTGAATATCGGAATCTATGGGATAGAACCCTGGCTTAACGAAGAATTTTATGATTTTGCCGGATTTAAAGATTTTGGTAATGACCCATATGACGCAAATTGGTACAAACAGGCATTTGAAATGTTTAAAAAGCAAAACAAACCGCTACTCTACTCCGCAAGTTATGCCATATCGGATAGTTTACTGTAACATTATAAAGGCTTCGGATTGACTTCAAAAATGAGTCCAAAAACAAACAACCTATCTCCTCCAATCTTGCAAAAATGAAAATCCCAAATAAAAGAACACTCTTAAACACTAAAAACCTGTTTACGATCTCCATTATCGTAATCACGTTAACCATTTTAAGTGTATGGATTCATGGTTTAGGGAAACACCGCACGGTAATTGAAAACTCGTTGCTGTCAACGTTAATCCTCTCAGTAGCTTTTTTTCTTTTCATCTCAATAAATCTTTTCAACGGAACAAAGCTGAAAGATAATCTGGGAAAAATTAACGATAACTTCGACACATCAAATTTAAAAAAATCAACATCTATCGGTGATTTACCTGATTTAGATTTCGGAGATGCTGATGAAGGTATTTTCGGGGTTATACTGAGTATAATACTCTGGATTATAGTAATGATTCTAATCAGTTATCTGTTTTTCATACTGGGAACCGTAATCTGGTTTTCGGTTTTAACGTTTCTGGGCATGCTGTACTGGGTATTTTTCAGAGCCTTGAGGCTCATTTTCAAAAAGTCACCAAGCTGTAATGGCAATCTTGGTAAAAGCCTTGCATACGGAATCACTTACACTTTCCTTTACAGTTCGTGGATTTACATCATAATTGCTTTAGCCGGTAGTTATGCTGAATAAGTCTTTTAATGCTTACTTTTGGGTATAAACCAATCAGAATAAACCTGATGAAACAACAAATACAATAAAAACATGTGCCGATACGCCGCAAAAACATACAAACCCCACTATGCCTGTTTCGATTGCCGAAAAACTTTCAAACGGAGATTATTGTGGGATATCAACCGGAGCGATGAGGATCAGGAAATTCAAGCAAAATGCCCACAATGCAGTACACTCATGGCTAATATGGGTAAAGATTTTGCCGCTCCCAAAAAAGACAATATAAAACAATGGGAACTCCTTAAAAGCATATATTCGGTGGGTATCAATTTTCATTCCTGCGGATGCTCAGGCCCAGGGTATATACCAAATTCCAAAGAGAGCTTAATCGCTCACTTCAATGAAATCCTAAATGAATACCACGGCCATCTTAAGTATTGGCAATTAAAAAAAGAGCCGGGTAATAACACCGAAAAAGAAAAGCAATACTGGCTTGAAAAAATCAAAGAAGCCGAAGACAAATTAAATATACTGAACGGTTAGTATCTGTCAAGTAAAGTAAGCCTCGGAAGAACTGAAGTAAGGCTTAGGTCGACTGAAGAATGCCTTGGAAGAACCGAAGAATGCCTTGGAAGAACCGAAGAACGACTCGGAAGAACCGAAGAACGACTCGGAAGAACCGAAGAATGCCTCGGAAGAACCGAAGAATGCCTTGGAAGAACCGAAGAACGACTCGGAAGAACCGAAGAACGCCTTGGAAGATGTGAAGAATGCCTCGGAAGAACCGAAGAATACCTTGGAACAACTGAAGTAAGGCTTGGAACAAGATTATCAATCCTTAAAACTGCGTTAATTCTCTTTTTACCACTTATTCTTTTGGATAAATTTGTGTAACAACTCACCATCTCCCAAACAATCCTAACATTGGTAAAATAAGAACAAATGAAAACACGGATAATCATTCTGCTACTCTCTTTCTTCTGTTCCAATTTCATGCAGGCGAACGAATATTGGAAGAAAGATTATGCAAAAATCGATGCATACGCCAAAACCGTAAAATCTACGGCCGACCTCAACCAACTGACTCTAAAACTTACCGAAAAGTACACGGCCGATTTAGATAAATACCGCTCAATCTTCACATGGATAGCACACAACATCGCATACGATTACAATGCATTGAAAAATCCGTCACAGGCGGTTGTCGAACCGGTTAAAGTGCTCCGGAGCAAAAAAACAATCTGTGAAGGTTACACCGGCTTATTCCGGAAAATGTGTGAACTGGCTAATCTGGAATGCACCACAATCATCGGATGGAGCCACATAAAGGAAAACATCGGAAAAAATTTGGGAAACATCCCAAACCACGCCTGGAACGCCATAAAACTCAAAAATCAATGGTATCTCTGTGATGTGACATGGGGCGCAGGATCTATTTACGAAGGTACAACCGGCTTTACTTTCGAATTTAACGACTCATACTTCTGTACGCCGCCTGAATTATTTTCATTCAATCATTTCCCGCAACAAAAGGAATGGCTTTTTGGAGAAGAATTATCAAAAGAGAAATTCAATAACCGTCCGCATTTCTATCCGCTCACCGTAAAAATGAATACCCGCAATTTAACGCCTGAAAACGGAACATTAAACTTTAAAAAAGGGGCTGTTGTCAAATTTAAATTCAAGGCAGATATCGATGTAAAACAGGTTTTGGCAAATCCTTCGGGCGCAAACAAATCGCCCATACTCAATTTCACCCAGGAAAACGGTGAAGTAAAATTTGACTATACATTCGATACATACAAACCTTATTTATACATTTACGTCAACAATCAATCTGTATTATTTTATAAAGTAAACAAACCATGACAACATCCGGAAACCAAATCGAAATTCCGCTCAGCAAGAAAAAGATCTTTTTAATCCTTCTCATCTCAATTCTCTTTACCGCAATCGGTTTTTGGTTTGTAATCAATCCGCCAATTATCAAAAATCCTGTTTTCGGAAACCCGCTGATGATCACAATTCTGGGGTATGCTTCAATAATCTTCTCCGTAATTTGTATGTTCTTCTGCATCCGGAAACTGCCTGATAACAAACCGGGCTTAATAATCGACAACGAAGGTTTCATCGATAACTCAAGTGGTGTTTCGGGAGGACAGATACTATGGAAGGACATCGAGAATATTTCCATTTTCGAAATGGGACGCCAAAAACTAATCATGCTGCAGGTAAACAATCCGGAGGTATACATCAACAGACAAACAAACGGTTTCAAACGCAAACTGATGGCCATGAACCATCAAATGTACGGTACGCCTTTAAGCATAACGGCTAACGCACTGGACATTTCTTTCGACGAACTTCTTTCAATTCTCTCGGAAAAACTAAACGCTTCTAAACAATACTAAAAACCAATACAAAATGTTCAACTTCTTCAAAAAGAAAGACAAACCAACCGAAAAGTTATCCCACGCCGATTATAATATCATTTTCGACAATCAAATTGTTGAAAACACCCAAATTGAAGTGATTGAAATTGGTAAATTAAATCTCCCAACAGGAAAAATCAGTGTGTGTGATCCTCTGGCTTATCCTGATATACCTCCATTCAAAAACAAAGTAAAACCGGGAAAATATCCGGTTAAATTGTATCAGGCTAAAACGGAAGATATGGGCGACCGGATCACGGTGGCCAAATTGGAATTCAGTTCCAAAAAAGCAGATAAATGGGTACTGGCACTACGCGATGATGAAAACCTGGCTGATCTCACGGAAGATAGCGACTTCTTCGGATTTCCTGTCGATGCCGGACTGGGAGGCTTCATGGATTATGAAACTGCTCTTGAATATAACCGGTTTGTTCTGCAATTCATAAAGGATAACCCTGACGGAAATATTTATGATGATCTTTTTGCTTACGAATTTAAAAAGAGTGCCAAAAATCCGGACAACGAATATGAGTGCGGAGACTGGGTAAACTATGCACTACCGGGTACAGACTTAAACATTACAATGTTTTCTTCCGGTTATGGAGACGGAATGTATCCTGCATATTGGGGAATGACAAATGATAATGAAATCGTTTCTCTGGTAATCGATTTCTTTGTTTTACTTCTGCCTGAAGATGGTGAAGAGGAAGAATAAAAATCATTTAAACAATATTTTCATGACACAAATAAACATAACTAAAGAGGAATTCTCCATCTCAACCGATAAAGCAAAACTGGACGTAAACGCAATCCATGATTTTCTGTCGGTAAAAGCCTATTGGTCTCTTAATATCCCAAAAGAAACAGTACAAACGGCCATCGATAATTCATTGTGCTTCGGAGTATACGAAAACAATAAGCAAATTGGCTTCGCAAGGGTAATTTCTGACAGGGCAACCATTGCTTACCTGGGTGATGTATATGTTTTGGAAGAATACAGGGGAAAAGGTTTATCCAAATGGTTAATGGACACCATAATGAATCATCCTGATTTACAAGGACTCAGAAGATGGATACTGTTAACCGGCGATGCACACGGTTTATACCGTCAATATGGATGGACAGATATTGCCGATGCTTCTAAATGGATGGAACTTCACAATAAAAATGTATATTCGGTTTAACAATCATAAAACGTATAACCAAAAACCATGGCAGAATCTAACAACAAAACCCCGAAAGTAACCGGAATCGGCGGAATTTTCTTCTTCACTGATAATCCAAAGGATACAAGGGAATGGTATGCTAAAAACTTAGGCTTTAATGTGAATGACTGGGGTTCGACTTTCGAATCGAGAAATATCGATAACCCGGAAGAAATTACCCAATTGCAATGGAGTCCGTTCAAAAACGGCAGTGAATACTTCGCTCCTTCCAAAAAGGATTTCATGATCAATTACACAGTCCAGAATATTGAAGGTCTGGTAGCACAATTAAAGGAAAACGGTGTGACAATCGTCGATGAAATTACAAGTTATGATTACGGCAAATTTGTCCACATCATGGACGCCGACGGGAATAAAATTGAACTTTGGGAACCGGCTTAATCTGTTTTCCAAAATCTGAAACAGTAATACCAACTCACTATGGACTATACCCGCGTATATAAAATGTTGTTCTCAAGCGTGTATCCTTTATACATTCAAAAAGTAGAGAAAAAAGGAAGAACGAAAGAGGAATTGGATACGGTTATATTCTGGCTAACAGGATACAACAAGGATACATTACAACAGCAAATTGACAGGAAGACAGATTTTGAAACTTTCTTCGCCGAAGCGCCGCAAATCAACCCCAATGTTTCGAAAATAACAGGCGTAATATGCGGTTACCGCGTAGAAGACATCGAAGATAAACTCATGCAGCAAATCCGTTACCTGGATAAACTGGTCGACGAACTGGCGAAAGGAAAAGCCATGGAGAAGATTTTAAGACAGTAAATAAACAAGACTGGTATGGCAAAAAACAAAACCACCGAAACAGAAGTAAATCCAGCTGATTTTATCAATTCATACGTTGATAATGATCAAAAAAAGACTGACAGCTTTCAATTAATTGAATTAATAACGCAATGGTCGGGATTCAAACCTAAAATGTGGGGACCAACGATCATCGGTTTCGGAAGCTACCATTACAAATACGCCAGCGGTCACGAAGGTGATATGCCGCTTCTGGGATTCTCTCCACGCAAAGCCGAATTTTCACTTTATGTCTACTCTCCTACTGATGAAAGCAAGGTTTTATTGGATATCTTAGGGAAATTCAAGATGGGTAAAGCTTGCATCTACGTCAAAAAACTTTCGGATATCAACCTGGAAATACTTGAAAAACTCTGCAAAGAATCAATTGCATACATAGAAGAACACCATGAATGCGGTTGCAGGGAATAATGTTATCATTTCAATAATCTGTCCCGATAAAAAGTACTGAAATAAACATTCAGAGCCAACTTTCGTATATTTGGCTTGGTGATATAAGTCCGCCACCAAAAAAACATGAATGCAGAAAGCTCTATCTTCTCTTTTTTAAAGCAACCTTACCCTTTTTATTATGAGGGCAAAAAACTATTACAGATAATAAGCATCGCTTTCGTCATTTGTTTGATTTTCAATTATCTGTTACAGCCTTTTGATGTTAATTTCAGCGAACATAAAATACCTAATTTCTGGATATGTGTTGTTCATTCCACTACACCTATTGTATTATTCTTTGGCATTGCCTTCATTTGTCGCTTTTTACCTGAAACTACCGATAACTGGACCATCAAAAAGGAAATAGTTCTTATCTTTTTTCTGGTGTTGTGTACCGGTATCTCCCAATTTCTGATCCGGGATATTATTTACAATAATCCAGATAACTGGTCCTGGCATTATTTAAGGGAAGAAGTATCAAATTCTTTTCTCGCCGGACTTTTCATCGGTCCGCTGATTATTTTCATCAACCTAAACCGCCAACAGCATAAAAACAGTGAGAATGCAAACCGTATCGCGGCCACATTACCCCATGTCGAAGAAGTTCCGGCCGATACAACCGTAACAATCGAAACCGAAGTCAAATCAGAGAAGTTTTCGTTCGACATCAATTCTTTCATCTACGCCAAAGCAGAAGGCAATTACGCCGAAATTTTCCTGAATGAAGACGGGAAAACTAACAAACTGATCAAACGCATCCCGATTAAAAACCTGGAAACACAACTTAACGCTTTCCCTTTTATTGTCAAAACACACCGTTCAGTTTTACTCAACCTGAACCAAATCGAAAATGTAAGCGGGAATGCACAAGGATATAAAGTGACCATGAAAGACTGTTTGGAACCGGTCCCGGTTTCAAGAAACTATATCCAGACCTTTAATATAGTCATGCAAACACGGTAAACTGCTTTGCTGTTCATCCCAAAACATAGCATAACATCCCAAAACAATGTAATTCATCCCATATCAATGCCTTTCAAAACAATAATTTGTAAAGGAATTTAGCTTCGGCCAACTTTGCATAAAAATTTTAGAATTATGCGCAGATATGACTTAGACTGGCTTAGGGTAATTGTTTTCATGTTACTCATTTTTTATCATGTATCCATGTTTTTTGTAGCCCCGGATTGGGAATGGCACATCAAAAACAATGTAACTTACGAATGGATTAAATATCCAATGAAGTTTTTAAATCAATGGAGACTTCCCATCCTTTTCGTAATCTCGGGAATGGGAACTTCGTATGCTTTGTCTAAAAGAAGCGCCGGAATGTTTGCCTGGGAAAGAATCAAAAGGCTCTTGCTCCCGCTTATCTTCGGAATGCTGGTTATCGTACCACCACAAGTGTATATTGAAAAGCTCTCAAAAGGACTTATCAAAGGAAGTTACTTTGACTTCTGGCCGTCGCAGGCTTTTATCGGTGAATACCCGGAAGGAAACTTAAGCTGGCACCATTTATGGTTCATCCCCTACCTCCTATTATTCTCATTAGTACTCATCCCGGTATTTATTTACCTGAGAAAAAATCCGGATTGTAGCATTTTAAGACTGACAAAAAGAATCTGTCAAAGCAAATGGAATCTCTACTGGTTCATCGTGCCTTTATATTTAATAGAATCATTCATAGAACCTTTCTTTGAAGAAACTCACGCTTTAATTGGCGACTGGTTTATAATCATCAACAGCATGACTCTATTCTTTTATGGTTTCTTACTTATTTCGGTTAAGGAAACGTTCTGGAACACAGTCGAAAAATACAGAAGAACTTATTTATACTGCGGATTAACCGCTTTCAGCATACTGTTGTTCATCATTACCGTTTTTGAAGACGGCTATACCAGACATTTTATCGAAGCATTCATTTATGTTGCATCATTTTGGTCGTGGATACTGACGCTCTTCGGATATGCCTCAAAATACCTGAACAAACCAAGCAATCTTTTAAACTATTGCAATCAGGCCGTGTATCCGTTTTACATCCTGCATCAAACAGTAACTGTAATTTTAGCCTATTTTGTAATGCATCTCGAATGGGGATTTTCATCAAAATTCATATTTCTTTCGGCAGGAACTTTCCTCATATCATGGATAATCTATGAATTTTTCATCAGAAGATGGTTACTCATCAGACCATTATTCGGTTTACAAAACACTTATAAAGAAAAGGTTACAAAGCCATACAATGCAGTCTCATAAAAAATAAATCAGGTTTATTTTACAAAACTGTAACAAAAGATACATCCATACGTCTTACTACAGAATTAAAATAATCAATCATGAAACTACTTAAAAACTTAGCAGCTGTATTTTTAGTTGCTTTCACATTCGCAACGGCTTCAGCACAAACTGCCGAATCAAAAAAATTAATCGTGAACAAATGGGTAATGGATTTAGAAGCCATGAAGCCGGTTGTTATGACACTGATGGCTACAAACCCTCAGTTCCTGGCATTGGACGAAGCGACAAAAGCATCTGCAATTGAACAAACAATGGCACAGCTTGCCACTTTAAAAGTTGAATACAAAGCCGATGGTGTTATGTTGAGAAATGATCCAACCGGATCAGTTACCGGAACTTGGTCAGTAAGTGAAGACGGTAAAGAATTAACCACAAAAGCAGAAGGCAAACCGGATAAAAAATACAAAATCCTGGAGCTTACAAAAACTAAAATAAGTATGATGTCTGCAGACGGAAGAAACTTAATCCTGAAAACTGAATAAAACAAAAGCCGGAAATTATCTTCCGGCTTTTTCTTTTATAAACGCTTTTAAAAACATTGCTATTCTTAACTTTTCGGTATACTTTTATAATACTGAAAGAAGACTTAGCCATAACTGATAAATGAAAAAAATTAAAACATCCTCTCTTTTTTTAATCTTGTCTTCCATCCTTTTTATATCGTGTAAAAATGATAATAACAAATTAAAATCTGAAGTTATACCACAAAAAGAAGATTTGGAAAAAGCAGTTGATAATCCTGAGAGCAAAAATCTTTCCCTCCTCTATAGTGAAGATAGTGATAACGGTTCCGGATCAATTCAGATTTCAGCTTCTGAGTCACATGAAAATGATAAATATTTCCTCACGGGAAACAAAAACTTCATTATTGCTTCCATACTTAAAAAAATGGACGGAAGTATGAAACTGATCCAACAGGATACTTTACTTTCAGATGAGTTTCAATATGTTCATGTTGATGCAAAAAACTTTGTAAAAAAGACAATCAACAATAGAAATAACCTTCTTATGTCAGTATTGGAAACACCAATGGGAAATGGAGATCCTGAAAGATATGTGACTTTCTTTATGATTGATCTAAAAAATCTTAAGTCTTATTCATTACAATACAAAGGAGAGGAAAGTTTAAGATGTGATGAATGTATCGATGGAGAATTCATTAAAAATAAAACGTTGGAATCAAATCCCGAAATTAAAGACGTTCTTTATCAATATGCTAATACAAGTAAATGGATTTATACTCCGAAGGGAAAAGAAAAAGACCTTTCCCATTACAAAAACTATGTGCAAAAATGGAATGCAGATAATAATACCGAAAATAATTTAGCCAATGGGAATTCACCTCTCCCTGATGTACTATACAGCACATACTACAAAGAAAACCTTTTTGAATTCACAGGAGATTATTCAGAGAATGAAGCAATTGAAAACAACAATTATATAATAGTCAGCTATTTCCGCAACAGTATTATAGCATATGATAAAAACAAAAAGCTTTATTTCCCAGTTTTTGTCGAAAGCTGTGCAACCGGATGCAACAAAGAAATAAAATTCGTATCTGAAAATACCATTGAAATACGCTATACCGAATATTCAGGGCATAAAGGAGAAATCATTGACCTTAATGCTATCAAATTTAAAAATTAAATGAGCTATTCCAAAGAAGAGTTAAAACAGCAGGAATCAGTAATCAGAAAGAATGTATTTCTGGTCTTTTTATCCATTGGAATAGTTTTATCCGTAATCTTTTATTTCCGGGATAATTCACTTAACTACCAAAAGAAAAGGTATTATGAAAGCCACAACCTTGAATTTAACGGTAAGGTAATCCAAAAGAAGCAAAAAGGAGATCATCCTACAGCAGGGAGGTCAATTATTCTGAGTAATTATGATGAAAAAAGAATACAGAAAGCAACTTATGAAAAAATAAGCATCAGTGATTCTGTAAGTAAAAGAAAAGGCTCAGATACAGTATATTTTTATTTAAAAAACGGTGAAATCCTGACCGAAGACTATAACGAATTTGAAAGAGAAGCTTATTTCGAATTAAAAAAAGAAAAAGAAACTAAAGATTAAGCAAAACCCCGGGACTCTTAACTTGAAATCACAGCTGCTTCTTTAAGCAAATCCCGCAACACTTCATCTGGGATAGTATCCATACCAAAATATCGCAATGATTTGACAAGAGTCCTGCCTTCGACGGTTAAAAACTCAGGATGCAATTGCAAATGCTTTCCGTAAAAAAAGCCAAGATCTACATACTTTTTCTTTGGCACTACATTAATATAACATAAAGGCATTTTCCCAATGTAAAAAAAAGGAAGTTTCCACTTATACAATAGCTGTGCTTCGGGCACAATTTGTTGTACCACATCACATAGGTAAAAAATAATCTCCTGATAAACTTCAGGTTGGTTGATAATATATTCTTCTGCAGGTTTCATATCTTAAAACTACTAAAAGTTTCCGGATTCGGTAATTTTTAATTCTGGTTTGAATTAAATTTCAATCAAAATCAAAAAAATCACTTCATAAAAACTCCCATAAAACAAGGGATAAGGTTATATAAAATCCAAAATAACAAAACCTTAACACTCTGGTTATTTACACTTTGGCACGCACTTTGTAAACAAATTCTGTCAGGAACCAAAACGTAATAAAAAACTGATATAAAATTGTAAACCATGAGTAAAAAATTACACTACACTGAACAAAAACACAAATTACACAAAACAAAGAATGCAATTTCTGACGCCCCGTTAATTTCATTTAAATCTGCTGAACTGCCTACTTACCTGTAACAGACACAGCCCCATTTCTACATCAAGTTTATCCTCTGGCTTTTCGGCCTTATGTAATCCCAAAAGATTAAAATTTCACGACATGGTCGGAATAAGCCGAAAAAAGACCCTAAACAGAAGTAGGTAAAATCATAAAACAAATTAAAAATGAAACAAATGAAACAAATTTCCGCAGTTGCTCTTTCAGCAGTGTTCTTAATGACAACAGGTTGTGCATCGGTTGTAAGCAAAAGCAGTTGGCCTATCACAATCAACAGTGTGCCGGAAAACTCAAGAATTTCAATAACCGACAAAAAAGGAATTGAAATCTACACCGGACAAACACCGGCTACATTGAAACTAAGATCCGGAAGCGGCTTTTTCAGCAGAGCACGCTATCAGGTAAAATTTGAAAAAGAAGGGTACCAGTCAAGAACGCTTCCAGTAGAATTCAAATTAAACAAATGGTATTTTGGTAACTTATTGGTAGGTGGGGTTTTAGGTTTATTGGTTATCGATCCGGCAACCGGGGCCATGTACAAATTGGAGAATAAATACCTTAACGAAACTTTGATTAAAAACAACGCCACTGCCGAAGTTGAAAATCAGGAAGAACTTAAAGTGTACGGAATAAACGAGATTCCACAAGATTGGAAAAATCATTTAGTAAAATTATAAACCATTGATTTACGCCATAGTTGTTTCTTACCATTAATTTGGTAAGTAAAAGGGATAAGTGTAAAAGCTTATCCTTTTTTCATTTTCAAAGTATATAAAACAACGAATCCAAATCTAAACTTTGTATTAATACTTCTTTTATTCTTATAAACAGTACGGAGAATTTGCTCAATATTACATTTTACTATAATTTTGCAGCCCTGAATTTACAAGCCTTTAGGTGAATTTCACAATAAAGCTCTTCAAATTAATCTATAAGTACATGAAGAAAACATTACTATCTCAATTATCTTACAATACCACCATCTTTCCAATACACTGATTCTCAAACTTATTAAAAAAATACATTCCCACTTCATTGTTTAGTACATTGATGTGTGAATCATAAATGAAAAAAAACGGTCGGAACAAACCGAAAAAAGACCTTAAACAGAAGTAGGTAAAATTATTGAAAAATTTAAAATGAAAGGAATGAAACAAATTTCCACAATCGCTCTTTCAGCAGTATTCTTAATGACTACAGGTTGTGCCTCAATTGTCAGTAAAAGTAGTTGGCCCATTACCATCAACAGTGTGCCTGATAACGCCAAAATCTCAATTACAGACAAAAAAGGAATTGAAATTTACAACGGGCAGACACCTGCTACATTAAAACTTAAATCCGGAAGCGGTTTCTTCGGAAAAGCACGTTATCAGGTAAAATTCGAAAAAGAAGGTTACCAGTCAAGAACATTACCGGTTGAATTCAAATTAAACGGCTGGTATATCGGTAACTTAGTTTTCGGCGGACTTTTAGGATTTTTGATCATTGACCCAGCTACAGGAGCAATGTACCGTCTTGAGACGAATTACCTTAACGAGACTTTGGTTAAAAATAACACAACAGCAAGTGCTGAAAACCAAGAACAACTTAAAGTGTACGGTATCAATGAAATTCCGCAGGAATGGAAAGACCATTTAGTGAAATTATAATAAATAAATAATTTACTCAATAAATATTTCTTACCATTGATTGGATAAGTAAAAAAGACCTGCTTTTATGTGGGTCTTTTTTTGTAATTACCAACTTCCTCTTCACTAATCACTCTTTACCAATCACTAATTTTAAAAACTTTGTATATTTATGTCTCTGAACATTAAATCGTTGAAATATGCAACTGGTACTGCAAATCTTACTCGGACTCGTTTCATTGATCTGCTTTCTGGGCGGACTTAACCTTCTCATCAAGGGAAGTACTTCTTTCTTACCTGAAAATAGTCCTCCGCTACCCGTTCTTGATAACCTCTTCCGCTTTCTGGCCGGTATTTATTTCGGACTCACTTTTCTTATGGCATGGGTAACTTTACATTTTGAAGAAGTCGGTGATTTAATCTATTACATCGGAGTTGTAGTGATTTTTTCTGGTTTGGGCCGGTTCTATTCCCGCATCAAGGTAGGCTCAGCCGGTAGTTATTTCAATTTTATCATGCTTTTTGAAATTATATTGGGATTAGCTATGATACTGCTGCAATACTTCAGATAATCACAGTCACTTTTATATAAACATGAAAACAAATATAAGTACACTTTTGATTCTCTGGCGGCTGCAATCACCATCTAGCTCACCGCCTTTTTTGGTGTAGCCATTTTCTGCAATATACCTCTCAACAATCAACCCGATAATTTCCAAATCAGCACAGCCACAGTGGAAGAAATCATTTTCATGCGAAAACTTTTCGAAAAACCTTGGAATAATTACCATACAATTCGTACTATTGCCTCAATATCAGTATTTTTATCAACTGTTTCATCATTAATTAAATCGAAAATGTAACCAAAACTACTCCCCAAAGCCCCATGAAATTTACCCCAAAACTAATCGTAACCCTACTTGGGCTTATAGCATTAACCTCGTGCTCTAAGCCTCACAATTCAAAGCAGGCAATCCATTCCGAATTAAAACATCTGGTCAATCTTGAACTTGATACCTCAAAATTTGTTGTTTTAACCGACTCTGTACACAACACAGAAGGAGCTTTTGACCTGGATTATACCTGGTATGCCAATATCAGATTTGACAAAGACTATTTTGAAAATGTCAAAAAAACTATCCGTTCTTCGGCCAACTTCAATACCATTACCAATGAATATGATAAAAAATGGTTTTCAATTGACACCTCTAAAATAAAAGGAGTCTGGCATTCTGATTCGGTATTTCTGGAATACATCCAAAAACCGAAAGGCTTCAAATCCGAATCCATTTACCTTTCCATTGATACTACATCACGGGAACTTAATCTCAGACTGATACATTTATAATTAACATTAAAACCGGCCTTATTCAGTAAAAAACACGTACTTCTACTCTTTTGTAAGACAATACATCGTATTAAGTTTGAAGTTTAAACTCAAATAAACTATAAACTAAATACTATGCAAACAAATCAAGATTCGGGTATTCCGGCAGGATGGGTTGGCGGTTTTCCGCCTCAAGGCTCACCTATGCAGTATCCAACAGCAGATCTTTCCTCATTGCCAATGCTCGGCAATATGGACAATATTAATTTCCTTCAGCGCCAAATGGGTGTCAGATGGCCTGAATTCAGTTGGGAAACCCAAAAAGGAAGTGCCGATCCCAAAAGATGTTACCAGCAGTTCGCGCCTTACATTTCCAGAATCGGTTATACAGATGAAGGAAGGGTATACTCGATTATTTGCCCGCAACAGGGTATCTGGCTTAAGGACGAACTTTGCCTAAATGTTGAAGTTACCGTTACCGGACAGAGAGGCTGGGTAAACGAACAACCTTCAAATAAAAATGAATACCTGGCTGCCGATATGACCGTGGAAGGCAAAATATGGTTCACACCAAGTGAGAAACAAGGCGATAAAATAAACGAAATATGGCCACTTCTTCAATATTCATTACCGAAGTTTCCTTTAGACAAAGAAAATGCAATTAGGGTTCAAACCCATCTCCCGGGGAATCCTGACCAACCCATTTTCCCGGTAAGAGGTGGTATATCCACACTTTTTCCTAATCCTGATTTTGCTTTACATCCACAAGCCTTTGCAACCGGAAACATCGCCGTGGAGATTGGTGATATCAAATTAACCAAAGACCCAATTGTCGACGGATTCAACAAATTAGTCATGGACGCTTTCAATCTGGGTTCCGGTAATATGCTGCAACCCGGCAATATCTTATCATGGAACCTTTGGTTTACCGAACCTGGTCTGGTTAATATTCCTGAATGGAAAAACCATGCAGACTTCTGGCGGAAATCTATCGATGCCCATCATGGCTCGCCAACTGGTGACGGCACAAATGCACGCTATTTTGACGGAACGCTTTTCAGTCCTGAACAAAATGCAATCGACGAAATCATCCAAAAAATCATCGATTTCATTAAATCGCATATATAAAATAGCGCAAACACAATAAATTACTAACTAATCCTTGGTTTTGGGTTGGGCCCGGTTTCTGATTGAAATCTCGGCCCAGCCCATTTTTTATAGCAAATCTAAAAATTCTAATAGACAAATAATGGCGTGTCCCTCCGGGCCGCGTGTTCCGCTAACACGAGCGAAGCGAACTGGCGAAGCAATCTTTTACTCCGCTGCGCTGCATAAAAGGATGCCGCTGCACCCGCTCACGCGAACGCCCATCTTAAAAGAAAGTATGACTTATACAGGAGGAAAATTCCTAATTCCAACAATCTAATAATCTAAGAATCTAATCATCTAAAAAAAACGGCATACAATTTGTAATAAAATTCTTTCAAATAATATAAACAGAATAAAAAAACACAAACTAAAAAAAGAAAAAAGTATGTCATCATCTGCAGAAACAGGACACGCAAAAAATCTTGCTAATTTCCAGACACTTATCGAATTCGTTTCAGGTTATGGAAATACCTACAACCCTTCCAAAGAAACCCTGAAGATCCCACAACTAAACCTCATCGCAACAAATGCCCATGCTAAATTGTCAGATGTCACCCAGAAAAACACCGATTACAACAATACTGTCAACGACAGGATTCTTGCCTTTCAAAATCTCAGAACCCTTTCAACCCGACTCATAAATGCTTTACAGGCTACACATGCCTCAAAGGAAACCATCAAAGATGCCAAGGGTTACAACCGTAAACTTCAGGGAAAAAGAGCTTTAAGCGCAACGATAATTCCGGATCTTAACACACCTGCCCCGGTAAAGATCAGCACAAGCCAACAATCATTTGACATGCAGGTCCAGCACTTTAATGGACTTATTTCAGTACTACAATCTGAAATCAGCTATAAACCAAACGAATCCGAATTGAAAATTACTGCCTTGACCTCTAAACAATCTGATTTAGAGGCAAAAAACAGGGAAGTTTCAGTCGCATATGTTAATGTCAGTAACTCCAGAATCATGAGAGACAGAACGCTTTATGACAGCGAAATCGGGCTAGTAGATGTCGCCACCGAAGTTAAAAAGTACGTTAAATCTGTTTATGGCACCAGAAGCCCCGAATTTGAAATGATCAAAGGAATAAGATTCAGGAAAGTTTTATAACTAATATCCTTCCCCTCTGAAACAGCTTCCTTATATTCAACGGTTTAGTAGTGAATATAAGAAAGCTGTTTTTTTACTAACACAGTAAACTCAGACCAAAAGACTTTTAGCTTCTACCACCATACTTTACCTTCCTTTCATTAGACTTTTTCTTCCTTTCATTAGACTTTTTTTATCTGTAAAAAGACTTTTTCCTTCTGCTTTTAAATTTTTCAGTTCTGTCAATAGTTTTTTCTTTTCTGAATATAAACTTTTCGTATCTGTTAAAAGACTTCTTATTCCTGCCAAAAGACTTTTTGTTTCAGCCAAAAGACTTTTAAGTCCTGTAAAGTAACTTGTCACAACTTTTCCCTAATTTTATGACACCTCTCCTGCTGTAACTGACACGTCATAATGAGTATTTATCATTTATCCATTGATAATCAACACTGTTTTATAGTAACCAAACCTGACAAACCGGATACTTTAAGATACTTTTCAGGAAATAAAATGTTTTTTTGGAAAAAAATAATTGATTATTTATTTGGTCATACCCGAATTTATATTTTACTTTGTTTTTCAAAGCACTTTAAAAATGGATGAAGCTAAAAATTATTTGCAGGACATTAAAGATATCAAACAAATGATGTCACAGTCTTCCCAATTCATTTCCCTGAGCGGATTATCAGGAGTTTTGGCAGGAATATATGCCATTTTAGGCGGATTGTATGTAAATCAGCTAATTTTTAACCACGGAAGAGGATACATCACATTTGAATCAGAAACTTTCAGAAATATTTTCCTTACCGCTGTTATCGTCTTGTTAGCATCATTAGTTACTGCATACATTATGACCGCGCGAAAAGCGAAAAGAATGGGTGAAAAAATCTGGAACCCAACTTCAAGAAGGCTTTTAATTAATTTTGCCATTCCGTTATTTTCTGGCGGAATTTTAGCCATGCTTCTTATCCGAAAAGAATATTATGCTTTAATTGGCCCGATGACTTTATTGTTCTACGGCCTGGCTTGTCTGAACGCAAGTAAATATACTTTAAGAGATGTGCGTTATTTGGGAATCACTGAAATCATTTTAGGTTTATTGGCGGTTGAGTTTTCGGGATTCGGGCTATATTTCTGGATGATTGGCTTCGGTTTATGCCACATTGTTTACGGTACAATAATGTACTTAAAATACGACAGAAAGTAATGACTAAAAAAATACTATACGGATTCATCGTTGCCGGATTAATTACATTTGCCGGTTTGTACAGTTGTGCCAAAAGCGGTAGTAATCCCGACACTAAAAAACAAAGTGTTGAAACTTTAAAAGACGGTGATATTATTTTCCAGACTTCACAATCAGCACAATGTGAGGCTGTACGTATTGCAACACGTTCAAAATTTTCACACTGCGGAATCATTTTCACCAGAGACAACAAAAAATTTGTCCTTGAAGCGGTTCAACCGGTCAAAATAACACCTTTCGAAGATTGGATCCAACATGGAAAAGATAATTGCTATCTTGTAAAACGTTTAAAAGACACTTTACAAATCAATAATCAGAAAATGGTTAACATGAAGCATGTTGGAACCCAATTTATTGGTAAAAACTATGACCTTTATTTTGAATGGAGTGACGACAGAATTTATTGTTCAGAATTAGTCTGGAAAATTTATAAAGAAGGAGCCGGTATTGAATTGTGCAAGCAGCAAACCCTGCAATCATTTGATTTGAAAAATGAAAAGGTTCAGGAAATTTTAAAAGAACGTTACGGAAATAATATACCTTTGAACGAAAAAGTAGTGGCACCTTCACAACTCGCCGACTCAAAATTATTAGAAACCATAATCGACACCTATACCTTTTGAAAAGTATCATCCAAAATATAAACAAAGCTTTTGACCATCGAATCCGCTTAGGTATTATGTCCATTCTGATGGTTAATGAAAGTGCTGATTTTACGACACTTAAGGAACTTTTGGGGGTAACTGACGGTAATCTTGCCAGTCATTCAAAGGCACTTGAAGCCGAAAAGTATATTTTAATCGAAAAACAATTCATAGGAAAGAAACCGAATACCAGCTACAAAGCTACAAAAGAAGGAAAAGAAGCTTTTCAAAATCACATCGAAGCACTTGAAAAACTAATCACAAAAGGATAATCTATTTTTTTAATCATCAACTTTGAAATTCAAAGTACTTTAAATTTTAAAATGAAAGACCGGATAATCGAAAAATTGTACGACATCAGTAAAAAACCGTATCAAAAACTATTCAAAAGGAATAAACCCTGGAATATTACAAAAACTGAACTTTTAAATTATCCTCCTGATTCTTTGGGAGCAGAATTAGGCAAATTCCTTGAATCCAACGCTTTTGATATTCAGGAAAAACTCGAAGATCATGATATCATCCATGTGCTTACTAATTCTGGTGTCTGTGTAATTGATGAGATTGGTATGCAATATTATTTACTTGGGAATGGTAAAAAAAGTCTGTACCTATACTTAGTCATTATAACCGGGACATTCTTCTACCCTCTTAATTTAAAAAATTTCATAAAAGAATTCAGAAGAGGAAAAAATGCCCATATGTTTCACCAACTCGATTTTTTAAAACTTTTAAATGTCCCTACCAATACACTACGCAAATCTTTTAATATCACTTAATATGAAATCAATAATAACCTTATTCAACGCCAACAGAAATTATAATATTTCAATAACTTATTTTATCATCTATTGCATCACTCTTTTACTACTAAGAGTAAAAATTACGCAAAGTATTTATATGCTATTTCTTGTTTGGAATCTGTTTCTTGCTGGAATACCATATGTGTTATTGTTAGCTGCTAGGAAATACAATCAAGACAAACAAATCGGGTTCAAAATTGGTTTTTCCTTATTCATCTGGCTTCTCTTCTTACCCAATTCATTTTATATTGTGACCGATTTAGTTCACTTAACCAAATCAGACCAATCAACCATATGGCTTGATATACTTATTTTATGTTCGTTCTCCATTACAGGCTTTTTTATGGGGATATTGTCAATCCTGGAATTTGAAAAAATCATCAAACATTTTTTTACGCCAAAAATTACAATTATGATAATTCCCGGAATTTGTTTTTTATGTGGTTTTGGAATTTATTTAGGAAGGGTTCTAAGATACAATAGCTGGGATATCCTAAGTAATCCGCAAAAACTATTGTTCGATATTGGAATACTTCTTACAAGTAGGGATTCCTTATTTTTTTCGGCTCTTTTTGGCCTTTTTATTTATTCAATATATCTAATATACAAAACCACAAAAACCAATTCAGCTCAAGGCTCACAATTTTGAAAAAGAATTTTCATGTTTTTTCATCATCTTTGTAAAAACAACAAATACCTATTTTTATGCTCCAAAGAATTCTTCTGGTTTTACTTGTCACATTTTTTAATCAAAACCTTTTAAGCCAAACTTATACATTTAAAAAAAGCGTACCGGTAAGTGAGCATAATGCTTTTCTTGGTTTGACAAAAAAAATGTTTTCGCTCTCAAGAAATTTCTCTTACAATGCATCTTCATATGATGCAGTAGCTAAATTAGAAGATCTCAACGTTATTCAATATAATGATGAGTATTTAGCAAAACTTAAGAAAAAATTAGCCAAAGATTCTCTCAATGCATTCCTATTAAACAATATGGGAAACTATTACAACAATATAGGAAATGCAGGACTTGCCCGGAAATATTTTACAAAATCCTTCAATAATTTGGTATTAAAATCCAAAACAAAAAAAGACAGTGCCCTTTATTATTCATTCCGTGGACTTTTAAAAGCAAATCTGGAAAAAGATAATGCAATTGCTGATATCGAAAAAGCTTTGGAAATAAATCCAAAAGATTCTTTAGCAATATCTTTTTACCCAATCTTTTTAGTTCAGAACAAGGGGTATTCCAAAGTAAAAAAAATATGTTCAACAGTTTTGGATGACGGGAAAAATGACTACCAATTACTGGCTTTTACTTTTTATGGCATGGGTGTCATCTTTGAAGAATTAGACAATCTGGGTGATGAGTCAAAAAAAATTGAAAACAGAAGTAAAAATTATAACGAATTATTTGATTACAAAAACATTGAAAAATATGCAACACTTCACAAAAAAAACATCGAAATCCAACATATGAAAAAAATGCTTGACGTTTTAGGCTTAACTTTAAAAATGTTCACATTTGAATTCGATGAAGAAAATAATATAAAGACATACTATACCGCTTTTGAAATTGAAAAAATCAATCAGTTAAAACTGGATTTTCAGGAATTAATGGCTAAAAAGAAATTGAATCCATATAGCGCCAACAAAAATATAGCAATGCTTAATTTCCTGCTTAAAGATTATGATAAAGCAATTGAAAATGCAAAAAAAGCAATAGCAGCTTTCCCTGATTCAAAAAGTTCTGCACATTATAATCCGAATGAAACTTATGAATTACTATCATCGTTGTATTTAATGAAAAAAGATGAAATCAATGTAGAAAAAAACATTATTGAAAAAATCCAGAAAAATTCAGATTATAAAAAATCAATAGCAGATTACATAAATATGGCCTACATTCATTTGTACAGAAACGAATTGGATGAAGCTGAAAAATGGTGCAATAAAGCACGTGAGATTGATTCTGACAGTTTTGATGCCCTTCGTTTACTCGCCCATTTGAATTCTTTGAAAGGAGGTTTTGAAAACAGTTTGGTGCAATTCTATCTTGATCAGGCATACAGACAGATAAAATCAGAAGAAGACGAGTATTCTTTAGGGGTCCAATCAATAGTTTACATGATTTTAATTAACAACCCCAACAATGCTAAATTAGTTTATGACAATGTTGAATCATGCAAAAAAATAAATCCGAAAGGCACTAAATTTTTAGATGAATTAGTGGAAAAATACATATTGGTAACACCTTAAAAGAGAAGGCGTCTAATTTTAAAATCAGACGCCTTCTCTTTTTTAGTTTCAAAACTTATTATATTCCGTACTTGTCAATCAGGTAAATCAATGAGGTCATAGTCGCTGCACCCAATTCCAGTTCTCTTTTATTCACCGCATCAAAAGTATCATTGGCAGCATGATGGTAATCAAAATAACGTTGTGAATCAGGACGCAATCCGGCTTTAACAATACGTTTAGAGCTCAAATCCTGAATATCCGAACCACTATGCCCTTTTGCAAAAACATGGATTAAATAAGGCTCAAAAAGAGATTTCCATTTAGCTATTTTAGCATAACTTTTATCATCAGCCTCAAACGAGAAACCTCTAGGTGTGAATCCTCCCGAATCGCTTTCCATTGCAAATATGTGGTTTTCATTGTTCTTAAGAGACAATTCCTGGTACTTATCTCCTCCTTTTCCACCATTTTCCTCATTCATGAATAAAACAACACGAATAGTGTTTTTGGGTTTATAGCCAATATTTTTAAAAATAGAAGCTACTTCCATACTTTGTACACAGCCTGCACCATCATCATGTGAACCATCTGCTAAATCCCAGGAATCCAAATGTCCACCCACAACCATAATATTATCCGGTGTTTTAGATCCTTTGATTTCTCCGATTACATTATATGACAAAACATCTGCCTCCTGATAGCAGGACTGTTTAAAGAAAAACTTCAGACCCGGATTATCTTTTAACTGCTTACTCAAAATTTCTGCACCATTTGTGCTGATAGCAGCAGTTGGAATATATTGTTCTTTTGGCAAATCCCCATAACTGGTAGCACCCGCATGCGGGAAATCATCCAATCTAAAATTCAACGACCTCACAATTGTACCTACAGCTCCATATTTAGCAGCTTCTTTAGCACCTGATCTTCTTTGGTCACCTGCATCCCGGTAAGACAGGAAAGCCTCAACATTAGCAGGATTCATCGGACGGTTGAAAAATACAATTTTTCCTTTAATTTTTTCGGTTCCTAAAGTTTCCAGTTCTTTCAGACTTTGCACTTCAATCACTTCAGCAGTAACCCCTTTTTTAGAAGTTGCCACTGAACCTCCCAATGCACATATGGCCACATCTGTTTTTTTCTTTCCGTTTTGAATATAGGCTGTTTCTTTTTCACCTCTTATCCATTTAGGAACCATTACTTCCTGCAGGTATACTTTATCAAAAGCTCCTAAAACTTCCATTTGGGCTTTAGTGTATTCAACCGCTTTTTCGGCTCCTGTTGATCCTGACAAACGGTGACCTATTTTATTCGACATATGATCCAACCAGCCGTAACATTTTGAATTAGTCAAAGCCTGATTGTAAATGGCTTTCAATTGTTCCTCATCTGTAGACTGTGAAAATGTAGAAACAGATGTGAACAGAAATAAAATTGCTATTCTCTTCATTTGATTGTTTATTTTTTCCAAAATTAATTCAGATTTAGTGGATTACCTATTTTTTGCATGCGATTTTTCATACAAAATTAAAGAAATAAAAAAGCCTCAAAAATTGAGGCTTTAGAATTGCAATACGTTATTTTTTTAAATCCTTTTTTACAAAGAATGAATATCAGAATTATTATTATTTACCGTCAACATAATCCTGAAGGTATTTGAACCTTTCTGTTAATTGACCATTTTTACAAATGGCAGCTCTTTCCAGTACACCATCCTGATCTTCATTATAAAAAGCAGGGATAACATGCTCTAAAAACATTTCACCAAAACCTTCACTTGCATCCTTAGGTAATTCACAAGGAAGATTATCAACAGCCATTACAACGATTGCCGCCGGATGGTTGATATCAACTTCTTTATCTTCACTTGGGTAATATCCGTACAAAGGTTCAGCTATAGTCGAAGCACGCAATGTACAGGCAATCGGTCCTGCTACATCACATGATATGTCTGCTACAACTTTAATTTTATTATCAGCTGCTTTCAGCATTTCACGGGTTAAAATAACCGGAGCTTCGTTTGCATAAAAATGCCCGGCCATAAAAATATCAGATACTTTGGTAAAGCGTTCAAAATCGGAAGTATATTCGGTTGGATTATCATAAAAATCCTTTTTCCCCAATAATTGTCCGTCTTTACGCTTGTTGTAATCCATTACATCGATCTGGGTATAAACCGGTTGGGTATATGTTTTTGCCAGGTAATCTTCAATGGAAACCTCTTTGATTTTCATGGCATCCAAAATTTCTTTGGCCCCCATTCCAACTTTACCATGACCGGTAAGTACAATTTTGATTGGTGGTAACACAGGACGGCGCAAGCGTTCAATCAAAGCTGCTTTATCTGGTAACGTTTCAGCTTTTGGCAAATTGAATAATTCAAATTTAATACCGAAAGCCCTAAACCCGTTGTAAGCACCAACAATACCAGCATAACGCCCAAAACCGATTAAACGGTGGTTTGTGTTATTAACAATTGTTTCGTGGTCAATTAATTCAATATTTTTCTCTAGACAGGCAACCAACAGCTTTCGATTATAAGGTTGTTTTTTTATCGTATGTGAAAAGAAAAAGTATTTCTTGTTAGGAATCAAAGCATCAACAGGCACTTCTTTAACACCAATTAACACATCACAGTCGGAAACATCTTCTGTAACATCAAAACCCAAATTTGAATAGGTTTCGTCTGGGAAGATTCTAATATCAGAACTTTCAACTTTAATTTCAGCCTGCGGGAATTGTGTTTTTAATTTCACCAATTCTTCCGGAGTAAAAACCACCCGTCTGTCTGGTGGGTTCTTTCTTTCTTTTATAATTCCGAACTTCATATTTGGTTTTGGTTAATTAGTCTTTATAAATAATCACTATTTACTTTGATTTTGTTGCAAATATAACTTTTAAAAGACATAAACCAACAGATTTAGCATTCAAATACTATATCAAAAAAATAACTTTAACTATATTTGCTTTTCTATCTAATACCAATGAATTATTCAACTTTTTTAAAATATACCGCTATGGCAGCGGCAACTATTACTATTTTGTCGTGTTCAAAAGAAAAGAAAGAAGCACTCAAGACAAAAGAAGACACTAAGATCAACGGAATTTACACGCTTCAGCCTTACGATTCAAATAAATCGACACTTAGCCAGTCAAAAAAACAACAAATCAAAGACAGTATGCAATACCTGTATGACAAGGAATTTGCAACCAATAAATTCTCAGGTGCTGTTTTAGTGGCACAAAACGGAGAAATCATCTATGAAAAATACGATGGGATGAGCGATTTTAAAAATAAAAAAACAATTGATCAAAATACTCCCTTACATATTGCTTCAGTTAGTAAAGTGCTTACAGCAACAGCAACCTTATTGCTAATTGATTCCAAAAAGATACAATTAGATCAAAAAGTGAATACTATTCTTCCGGATTTTCCTTATGAAGATATAACAATCAGAACCTTATTGAATCACAGAACCGGATTACGTAATTACAGCTATTTTGTTGATAAAAAAGAAATCTGGAACAAAAGAGATACGCTGCAAAACAGTGATTTGATTCCAATCATCAACAAACACAATATCCAACTGGAATTTAAAACCGGTACTCGTTTCAGTTATTGCAATACCAATTATGCAATTTTAGCATTGATTATTGAGAAAATAACCAAAATGGATTACAGAACAGCCATGAAAAAGCTTATTTTTAAACCATTGGATATGAAAAATACTTTTGTTTTTGACATGAAAAAGAATGGAGATACCTGCAGTAATTCTTATAAAGGAAACTATATCCAATATCCTTTAAACCATTTAGATGACATTTACGGAGATAAGAACATTTATTCAACTGTCAGGGATTTACTGAAGTTTGACATGGCAACTTATAATCCGTCATTTTTAAACAAAAATTTATTAAAAGAAGTCTATAAAGGCTATAGTTATGAAAGCCGTGGGACCAGAAATTATGGTTTGGGTATCAGATTATTGGAATGGGAAGACGGAAAACAACTTTTTTACCACAATGGATGGTGGCATGGAAGTACCTCGGCTTACGTAACAATGAAAAAAGAAAAAGCTACATTGATCTGTATTTCAAATAAATACACCCGAAAAACATATTATATGAAATTAGCTACCGGATTATTTGGAGATTATCCTTTTCATATCCGAAAAAAAGGAGAAGCACTTTTGGAATAATATTTGATAAATATTATGTAGATTTGCAGTCTTACTGGGGCCGACTGGTTTTGACAGCGAGTGGAATTAATC
Source organism: Flavobacterium amniphilum (assembly GCF_023634845.1). GTDB lineage: Bacteria > Bacteroidota > Bacteroidia > Flavobacteriales > Flavobacteriaceae > Flavobacterium > Flavobacterium amniphilum. The sequence continues at coordinate 51,312 of NZ_JAMLJL010000012.1, forward strand.
TGTAAGCATGTTGAGCATTGGGGTGTTGCTCATAAATATAATGTCCCGAACTTTTACACGGCGAAAATAATTACGCTTTAGCTGCTTAATCCGAATTATAGTACGATTTGCCTAGTTTCCACAAGGTGGAAAAGCTAGATTCTCCTCAAAAGCCTTGGTTTGTGGCGGTTGATTAAGGAGAACCGTAAAAATAAACCTAGGAAAGGTAATGCTTTAAACCCTTTCTGACATTTACAAAGCTAAGCAATAGGTTGCTGTTCCTGGCATCGCCTTTTGTCGAAAACCCAATCAGGAACTAAACATGTAGAAAGCTTTTTGATTGCTTGTTTGGACGAGAGTTCGATTCTCTCCGGTTCCACAGAAAATAAAAAAACTCCCAAATTGGGAGTTTTTTTATTTATAAGCCTTTCAATTATTCAATGATAATTCTCTTTGCTTCTCTCTTTCCGCCACTGTTCACATTCAAAATATAAACTCCTGAAGAAAGTGAGTTCAAGTCAATTTCTTTATTGAAAACTGATCCAGTACTTTCAAATGATTTGTTATAAACCGAGCGTCCTCTAAGATCATAAATTCCGATATTTACAACATCTGATGTCGATAAAACAACGTTAAATTTACCATTTGAAGGGTTTGGATATACCGCAAACTGCTCAAAACTGTTTTCATTATTTCCTAAAGTTCCCTGAACCACAAAATTATCAACAAACACACCTTCCAGATTTTCAGCATCATCAGACACAAAAGTAAATCTGAAAATCGCATTTGCAGGTGCTCCTAAAGAAGTTAAGCTGTGACTATAATTTCTCTTATTTCCGTTTACTCCAGTTCCTCCGGAAGGAGCTGCTGCATAAGTTCCTGTCCATTGTTTACCAATACAGTTAAAACAATCAGTTCCGTTTGGCGTTCTTGAACTGTTATACCAGTTCGCATCAGCAGATGTTCCCAGAACATTCCAGTTAGCACCTGAATCAGTCGAATATTCAAAATAAATAATATCCCAGTTCGACTCCAAGTCAAAAGCCATGTCAAAACTCACAGTTGCATTACTTATATTTGATAAATTGTAACATTGAGATACCAAATAAGAAGTAGTTTTATCAGGATAATCTCCCACTAGTTTTGTTGCATATCCGGCTGAATTTCCTGTTGCAGTCGAAGTCAATACTGTTTTATTAACAGCACCTCTTTCCCAAACCGAATTTGTTTTTCCATTTGAATCAATTGAAACCAAAACATCAGAAGAGTTATCAAATGTATTAACAGTACCAACTGTACCATTGTCATTTACAACAACCACCAAAGATTTTGTATTATTTGTTGCATTTCCGTCACTTGCTGTAGTTATGGTTACATTAATTGTATGAAATCCACGGGTCAAACCAGTAACAGAAATTACCTGCGTTGCCTGAGAACAATTTGCCAGATTTCCTGTCCAGTTAATGTTTGAGTTTGTACCACCATCAACATTATAAGTAATGGTAGCACTTGTTAAATTAGCCGTTCCTCCGTTTTCCAATACAATTGTAGGACTATAAGCAGCTCCACAGTTAACATTTATATTTCCACCTGAAATACTTTTTAAAGCTACGTCATTTGCTGGTGATGAAAAAGCTGCACCAACATTAACTGCATACCAGGCATCCGTTACCGCTTTAACCTCGTTACTGGTACTGCAATATAATGCACTCGCCACTGCAATAGTCGCATTACGCGCATCCACAAAAGTAGAGTTAGGAGTCAAATAATCACGTTCTGCCAAATAAGCAATTTGAGAAGATTTAGTCATTCCAATCCCGGTAACATTATAAGCAAAAGGAACCGGAGCAGTATTTGTTCCTGTTTTCCCTGCCGTAACTATATAAAACCAGTGATTTAAAACCCCACTGTTAGTATGTACCCCACAGTAATCATTACCAGTACTTCCACCGGTAGGCGTACAAGAACCGTCATCAGCAGTCGTTACATAACCAGTTCCTTTAAAAGTATCCGGTTGCGATCTTGTACGGGGATAACTCATTGATCTCAAATATCCACTTGTAGTCATATCTTCTCCAATTCTCCAAACTGCCGAAGAACCAGGTGATGCCGTATCAACAGGCGAAATTAAATTTCCGTTTCTACCATACTGTTCAATACAAACACCCCAAATATCTGAAAACCCTTCATTTAAGGCTCCCGATTGATTTTGATAAGCTAAATTAGCCGTATAAGTACAAACTGCATGTCCAATTTCATGACCACAAACATCAATCGAAGTCAAAGGCCCATTAAAAGTAGAGAAACCGTCTCCATATGACATTACACTTCCGTTCCAGAAAGCATTCTCCATTCCTCTGTTTGGTGGTGATGCTGTATCATCGTAATGCACATAACTTTTAATTTGGGTTCCTTTATCGTCAAAACTGTTTCTGTTGAAAATGTTTTTCCAGAAATCATACGTCATCATTGCTCCCCAATGTGCATCAAGTGCTGCATTATCTTTCGTAGCTGATCCTGAAGTATAATTCCCGTCATTCCAGGTATTATCTGTATCAGTAAAATGTGTTGACGGATACGTATTAGTTTTTCCGGAATTATAAGTTACAATCCCTCCTCCTCTTGTATTGTCCAACAAAACATACTTTGCCAAACCGCCATCCAGTGTAGTTTCTATGCTCTTAGTTCCGCTGTAGCGAGTAGCTGCCGAACCTGTTGCCAATGGATTTGACAAAATACTTTCAACTTTTTTTGCATTACTTTTTATTTCCTCGTTGGATACTAATCGGTCAGCATGTTTTATTATAGGATTTTTATATAGAATATCTCCAGAAACCGCATCAACATAAATTTCATCTCTTGAAACCGGTGTAGCAGCATAAATATCATATTTATAAGCCAGAACCAATATTCCTTTATTAATAACTGGAAAAATAACCAATTCTCCTTTTGGTTTGCTGTAATCCATCATTTTAGATGAAACAGCATCTTCCCATAAATACTTTTCAGCATTAATGAAATTAACGGCAATATCAAAACCTTGCTCAGCCGTTAAAGATGGTTTCAGATTTAATCCTGAGGGATTATAAAGTTCTCCGTTGATACTTTCCACATTACCATTTCTCTCGTGTGTGATAACAGTTCCGAATTCAACTCTCAATCCATTATAAAACTGCTGGTGTCTTTGATGGGTTAATCCTGATAAATCTGAAGTTTCGGTTTGAACCAAAAATGTGTTTTTCTCATCAAGTCCATATTTTTTTCCGAACTCCTTAAGAGCTTGAATTTTGGTAATTGGACTTTCAATTCTCATTGTTTTCTGATACGCGTCTCCCGGATCATACTTCCTGCTCGTTTGAGCTTCCATGCTTAATGCTGACAGTGTTAACGCCGACATTAAAACTAAATAATTTTGTTTCATAGGTTGTTTTAGTTGTGTGTGTTGGAATATTTTTTGCGAATGTAACAAAAAAAATGTTAAAACATTTTTTTTTATTACATTTGATTTCACCATAAACCAACCTAACCATGTCTAAACGAACGATTTACATTTTAGGCATTATTACAACTTTAATCTTGGGGAGTTATACATACAGTAAATATTGCTGCATTGACTGTCATTTACAAAAGAACGATTTTCAGCCTCTTAAATTTAAAAGCACAGAAGATTTTGCCCCAAAAACTGTTTTTCAAATTACAGGAGATGACTTTGATTATTCCTCCAAAAACAACTTCGATTTCAAAAAAGAGGAATTCTATGCTATCGAACCTATTGACAAAAGCATCTTTTCCGGAATTGACCATGTAAAGCTATTTTTTGACAAAAATCAAAACAAAAGACTAATAATCATGGGGTTTTCATTAAAAAATGAAAAAAACAGATCAATTTACCCAAACTTAGGATATGCAAGAGCCAATATCATAAAAAATTATTTTATCCAGCATGGAATAGCATCGAACAGAATCGAAATTATCGGCAAAACAGTAAGCAAATGGCATACTAAACAGAATAAGATTTGCGGGCCGGTTCTTTTCCAGATAACAAACAATCAGTTCAGCGCCAGGGCACAGGACTGGGAAGGGAAAAAAGAAGAATACAATGACAATCCGTTATATCTTTATTTTAATCCCAACCAGCCGGAAATCACATTAACTGAAGATGAAAGACAGCGTCTTGCCGATTTGACAATATACCTTGATAATATTCCTGATTCAATATTGGAATGCATCGGTAATTCGGACGATACGAATGATTCATATGTGAATATCCAACTAGGCCAGGAAAGAGCTGATTTTGTAAAAGAATGCTTTGTCAAAAACGGAATTCCTGAAAACAGGATTGTTACCACATCAAGAGGTTCTAAAGATCCTATTTCAGACAACATAACACCTGAAGGCAAAGCAAAAAACCAAAGAACAACAATCATTTTGAAATAATTTAAAAAACAAACAATATGACACTTTGCATTTTAATCCCCATATCCATTGGAATCATCAGTTCCGCTTTAGGCTTTTTATTAGGAAAAATGGTTGTTGGAGGTGATCAATTAAATATGAAATCAAAACTGGATACCTGTTCCTCTGAAAATGAACAGTTAAACTACCAAATTTACCTTTTGAAAAAGGAACTGGAAGACTTAAAAGCAAAAACTGAAACCACACAGGGAATCAAGTCCGAAACAAACATTGCATTTGATGCAGAGACCGCAGCTTCGGTATTTGGACACAAGATAACCGAAAACGATTTGAAAATAATTGAAGGAATCGGACCAAAAATTGAAGAGCTCTATCACGCAGCAGGAATCAAAACCTGGAAAGATTTGGGCGAAACACCAGTTCAAACCCTTCAGGATATCCTTAACGAAGCAGGCAGTAACTTTGCTATGCACAATCCGGAAACCTGGTCTAAACAAGCTGTCTTAGCTTATCTTGGAAAATGGCAGGATCTTAAAGAATACCAAGACTCACTTGATGCCGGAAGAGAGTAAAAAATATTAAAAAGTTAGACTAAAAAAATCTATTTTTAATCAAAATTGACTTTCCAATCCAATTCGGGATTATAAAAAAGCGCACCGTTTTTAACCTCCAATGGACAGTCAAAATTATTGGTATAAAGTGCTCCGGTACCCAACCCTTGCGGCATAGGATTTTGCTTCAAAAAGGTAAATTGTGAAATAGCATTCAACCCGATATTTGACTCCAATGCTGAAGTAATCCACCACCCGATTTTATACTTTTCCGCCAGTGAAATCCATTCATTTGTTCCCCGAAAACCGCCTATAAAACTTGGCTTTAAAATGATGAATTGCGGCTGGATTTTTTGAAGTAACGTCTCTTTATCTGCAAATGAAAACACACCGATCAGCTCTTCATCCAAAGCAATGTCCAAATTCGTTTTTTTACACAAAAATGACATTGTGTCATGCTGTCCTTTTTGAATAGGTTGCTCAATACTATGCAATTCAAAACCAGACAATTGATTTAATTTATCTAAAGCTTCAGATTTACCAAAAGCACCATTTGCATCAACCCTTATTTCAATAGCTTCCGGACCGAAATTCTGACGGATAAATTGCAATAATTGCATCTCTTTTTCAAAATCAATAGCTCCAATCTTGAGTTTAATACAATCAAAACCCTGAGCAATTTTTTCTTCGATTTGCTGCTTCATATAGCCTTCATCACCCATCCAGATCAAGCCATTAATCGGGATTGATTTTTGACCAGAAGTGAATTCAGAAGGAAAGAGTAAAAACGGGGTTTTGGACGACAGTGAACGGAAAGCCATTTCAACTCCAAACTGAATGGAAGGAAACTCCATAAGAGCCTCCCAAAGTACTTTTTCTCCTAACGAAATATTACTGCAAACCCATTGTAATTTTTCTTCATAATCCGGTCGGTCATCAGCAGACAAACCTCTCAAAATCCCACACTCCCCTATTCCTATTTTTCCTTCATTTTCAAATATCAGAAACCATGTTTCTTTTTGGGTTATAATCCCTCTTGAGGTTCCGGATGGCTTCTTAAAATCGAGTATGTATTTTTGATAAGTTGCTTTCAATTATGAGTTATGAGTTATGAGTTATGAGTTATGAATTGTTTTAACTTCATAAAATAAACTCTGTTTATTTACTTCAAACAAAAACCGGTTTAAACCGGTTTTTGTTAATTATACAGTCTCCAGATTTTCTGGATATTTTCCTGAGGAAGATTTGTTTTTGTAAAATCATTCAAATCATTTACGGCCTTATTTTTCCATGTTTGCTTAGCCGAAATATTCTGATTCATGTATTTCTTGTGGATTTCCTTAGATTGCCCCACTTCATTCATGAACATATACACATGTGCCAGATTCATTTTTACTTTTAACTCACTCGCATCCAGTTTTTCGGCATTTTTAAGCGTTTTAAGCGCTTTTTCGAATTGTTTGGACTTGATGTACAATTCGGCCAGCCAATTGTGCTGTAATGCAGTGGCATTGGGTTTCGAAATCACCTTATTGTTGATGATTTCAATAGCTTCATCAATGTTTCCTTTATTTGCAATTTTCAATGCTTCCTGGCAAATGATGTCATTATAGGCATTTGGCAAACCACTTTGTGTGAGTGCTTCTTCAGCATATTTATCCATGAAGATTTTTTTCTCTTCTGATGTTAAAGCACTATAATCCTGAAAACGGTACTGTTTTTCTGCTTTTTCCAACAAAATCAAATCGAATTTGGATCGGTTTGCGGATTTAAGAGCTGATGAGATTCCGGAAGAGTGGATTTCTTCCAGTACTTTCTTTTTGTTTATTTTATTCCAGCCACGGCTTGCTTTTTTATCAACCCAAGGCACAATTTCAAGAACAATCTTTTCATTCATCATCCAGTTTTCGTTCTTAAAAGCAAACCAGATGGTTTTAACCTCATCGTCAAGGCATATGTTTTTGGCCAAAGAAATCACTTTAACATCTTTACTGACCGGATTTTTCTGGTAAACACAGGCATTGTCAAACTTTCCCGAACCTGCAAAAGCATTAGCTAAAGCCTGATCCTGGAAAACAGCATACGTACATTTATCACTTCCCGAAATACCGGAAGCCAGTGAAAGTGCTCCTCCTGTTCCTTTTCCGATATAATACGGATCCGGTATTGCTTTTAAAACCGAAGCAAGATCACCAACAATTTTCTGGTTTTCATCCAACAATGTTATTCTGTAAACAAATTCTGTTGTTCCGATAGGGAAATCCTCAGATTTTACAATAATTTTTTCTCCTGCCGAAAGCTTGATTTCTTTATTGGTCATTCTCTGATTATCCCAATAGCCGTCAGCTTCCTGGGCAAAAAAAGAAGTTGAACTTAAAAACAGAAAAAGAGGTAATATTTTGAATTTCATATTATTTTTTAATTATTACAAGCAATTTAAATGCCAGTTTTTACGAATATTCCCTAGCCCCGATTGCAACGGCATCCTGATCCTGTGAAGAATGAACAGGAGCAGATACAGTGGAAAGCGGGAAAAAGCTCCTATAAATCGATACTTTGCCCGATCTCAAGCAACATCAGGTCTTTTCCGGCATCAAAGAACTTTTTAATGGCTTCCTCATGGTTGATTTCAATAAAACCGAAAGTATCAAAATGATAGCCCAAAACTTTATCACAATCCACAAAATCTGAAGCAATAATGGCATCATCAACATCCATGGTGAAATTATTTCCAATTGGCAGGATGGCTAAATCCAGTTTTGTACGCATTGGAATCAGCTTCATATCCATGGTTAAAGCTGTATCACCGGCAATATAAATATTTTTATGTTCACCTTCGATTACGAATCCGCCGGGCTGGCCTCCGTAACTTCCGTCAGCAAATGAACTGGTGTGGATTGCGTTGACGTATTTTACATTCCCAAAATCAAAATCCCAGCTTCCGCCATGGTTCATCGGATGGTATTTCAAGCCTTTTGCTGCATAATGCATCGCAATTTCATAATTGGAAACAATAACGGCTCCAGTTCTTTTGGCAACAGCCTCAACATCAAGAGTATGATCCTGATGGGCATGGGTAACCAAAATATAATCAGCTTTCAGTGAATTGACATCTATGTGGCTGGCTTTAGGATTTCCAGTAATAAAAGGATCCACCAGAATATGCTTTCCCGAAACTTCTATTCCCAGACAAGCGTGACCGTAAAATGTTATTTTCATATTTTGTATAATTAAATGACTAAATTAAAACACCATCACCAAAGCTAAGATCGACGACAGCAAAAAAGTACTCAAAGCCAACACTTTAAGCTGTGGATCCAATCTGCGGTTATCATCACACAAATAGACAACTCTCAAGTGTCTCATTAAAGGGAAATATGCAGCTAAAAAAGCATACTGATCCCAACGGAAACCTACATTATTGTAAATTACTGCAAAAATCAAAACCAGGATCATCGCACCTCCAACCAGAAAAAAATGATAGATTTTAGCTTTCTGCCCGCCCATTTTTACAACCAAAGTGTTTTTCCCGGCTTTTGCATCAGATAATTCATCGCGCATATTGTTAAGATTTAGCACACCGGCACTTAACATTCCGATGGCGCAGGCAGGCAATACCAATTGCCAGTCAAACTGTTTGGAATACAGAAAATTCACCCCCAAAGTACTCACCAATCCGAAGAAAACAAATACAAAAACATCTCCGAAACCTTTGTAACCATAAGCTGAATCACCAACTGTGTATTTAATCGCCGAAGCAATTGCCACAATTCCCAAAATCAGGAAGAATAATGAAAAAAGCAGGTATTTGTCGGTAAATGCAATGTAAATCAGTAAAACAGCGCACAAAAAAGTAAGCAAAGCTGTCAAATACATGGCTTTTTTCATGGCATCAGGAGAGATAACACCGCTTTGAATGGCACGTTGAGGACCAACACGGTCATCATTATCGGTTCCTTTTACACCGTCACCGTAATCGTTTGCAAAATTGGACAATACCTGAAAACCAACTGTGGTCAGAATCGCCAAAATAAAAATCCGCCAGTCAAAAACCTGCGTTGGTGTTAATACATTATTTGTTGGGTTATTCAGTGCGTACAGACTTCCCACCAATATTCCGGAAACCGAAAGGGGTAAAGTTCTCAATCGGGCCGCTTCAATCCAGTGTTTCATTTTTTATTTGGTTTATCAGACATATAAAATACTAATTCCCCCCCATTCATTATTTCATCATGGAGGATGTAGTTTCTTTTTAATTCGATTCCGTTAAGCAAAACTGATTTTACATAAACGTTTTTATCGCTTTGCTTTTTAGTTGTTATTTTAAATTTTTTACCATTTTCCAGATTTATTTCAGCCTGGACAACATTAGGGCTTCCCAATGCATATTCAGGAGAACCCGGAGCTACCGGATAAAATCCTAAAGCCGAGAAAATATACCAAGCCGACATCTGACCGGCATCATCATTACCACACAAACCGTCAGTATTGGGTCCATACATGGTACTCAGTATCATTCTGACCCTTTCCTGTGTCTTATATGGTTTATCGGTCCAATTGTAAAGATACGGGATATGGTGCCCCGGTTCATTTCCGTGCACATAATTTCCAATGATTCCGTCACGTGTTATATCTTCATTCTTTTCAATATACTTATCGTCCAGTTTCATTGTAAACAACGAGTCAAGATGGGTCGTAAATTTTTCTTTTCCGCCCATCATTTCAATCAGTTGTTTTGGATTGTGCGGTACAAACAAACTATACGTCCATGAATTTACTTCAATAAAACCTTGTCCGTGCGTATCGAGCGGGTCAAATTTAGAAACAAATTCCCCATTACTGTTTCGAGGACGCATAAATTTTACTTTCGGATCAAAAAGATTCTGGAAATTATCTGCTCTTTTTAAATAAGCAGATTCGGTTTCTTTATCATTCAGTTTAGCTGCAATTTGGGCTATACACCAATCATCGTAAGCATATTCAAGTGTTGTTGAAGCCGAAGAACCGGTTTTATCTTCAACCGCATAACCTTTCTGTATGTATTCATTTAGTCCGCCATAATATGTAACGTTAGAAGTAGCGACACAGGCGTCAAGGGCTTTTTTGGGATCAAATGTAAAGTTATTCTTCACAATCGCATCAGCAATAACCGGAACCGAATGATACCCGATCATACACCAGTTTTCATTTGAATAATGACTCCATACCGGCAGCATTTTATGGACACTTTGATCCTGATGCACCAACATCGATTGAATCATATCATTGTTTCTTTTTGGTTGAATGATGTTATACAAAGGATGCAAACTTCGGAATGTATCCCAAAGTGAAAAAATCGTATAATTAGTAAAACCTTCCGATTTATGAATATTTTGATCCAAACCACGGTAACTCTTATCAACATCTTCATAAACAACAGGACTTAACATCGTATGATACAAAGAAGTATAAAAAACCGTTTTATCATCTTTTGACAATGATTCAATCTGTACTTTTGATAATTCCTTGTTCCATTTTGCCTGAGTTTCCTTTTTTAAATCATCAAAGTTCCAGTGTGGTACCTCAGCATTCATATTCAGCATCGCTCCTTCCGTACTCACGGAAGACAAAGCCATTTTAACTTTTATCGTTTCATTTTCAGCAGTGTCAAAATCAAAGGCTATTTTGATGTTTTTTCCTGCTATTTCAGGGAAATTATCATTTTCATTGAATCTTCTGTAAAAACCGTTATAAACCTTTTGCTCATATTTTTTCTGATGATATGACTTAAAAGGTTTTGAAAATTTCATGGAAAAATATACCGTTCTGGTTCTTCCCCACCCGTTTGTCTGACGGTAACCTGTTATTGTTGAATCATTTTCAACCCTGACAAAAGTCCATACGTTTTTATCTTCATGGTTGTAAATATTATAAACCAGATCCAAGAGAATATGCGACTGATCAGACTTGGGAAACGTGTATTGGTGAAAACCAACTCTTTCTGAAGCTGTCAATTCAGCCAGAACATTGTAAGTATCCAGTTTTACTTTATAATATCCGGGTTGTGCTGATTCATTTACATGGGAAAAAGTCGAAAAAATACTATTTTGGGCATCATTTAAATTCAATTCCCCTACAACCGGCATAACCAGCAAATCGCCTAAATCTGAATGACCGGTCCCGCTAAAATGAGTATGGGCAAATCCATGAATTTTGGTGTCATCATACTGGTAACCGGAACAATATTTATAGCTTTCGGAATTGTATTTACCGTTTTTAAACATGGCTTCTACATTCGTTTCCGGACTTAACTGAACCATTCCAAAAGGTGCAGCTGCTCCCGGAAAAGTGTGTCCCATATTTTTAGTTCCGATAAAAGGATTCACATACTGGATGTTATTCTTTTCTGGATTTTGTGAAAACACACTACAAACCGAAAAGAGTAAAACTAAAACCGAATTTACCTTCATTTGAAAAATTTACTACTGAAAATTATGGCAACCATTTTTTCTCGAAGTTTGGCTTACGCTTTTCAAGGAAAGCATCTCGTCCTTCTTTTGCTTCTTCTGTCATATATGCCAAACGGGTTGCTTCACCGGCGAACACTTGCTGTCCGACCATTCCGTCATCAGTCAGGTTCATTGCAAATTTCAGCATTTTGATCGAAGTTGGCGATTTCTCCAAAACTTCCTGAGCCCACTCATACGCAGTATCTTCTAACTCATCATGAGGAATAACCGCATTGACCATACCCATTTCAAAAGCCTCCTGAGCCGAATAGTTTCTGCCTAAAAAGAATATTTCACGGGCTTTTTTCTGACCCACCATTTTTGCTAAATATGCTGATCCGTAACCACCGTCAAAACTGGTTACATCAGCATCAGTCTGTTTAAAAATAGCATGTTCCTTACTCGCTAAAGTCATATCACACACTACGTGTAACGAATGTCCGCCACCTACGGCCCATCCCGGAACCACACAAATAACAGCTTTTGGCATAAAACGGATTAAACGTTGAACTTCTAAAATATTTAACCGGTGGTAACCATCGTCACCAACATAACCCTGATGACCACGTGCTTTTTGGTCTCCTCCGCTACAAAACGACCAAATACCGTCTTTTGAAGAAGGTCCTTCCGCCGAAAGCAAAACGACCCCAATTGAAGTATCTTCCTGTGCATCGTGAAAAGCCTGTAATAATTCTGCTGTGGTTTTAGGACGGAATGCATTTCGCACGTCCGGTCTGTTAAAAGCAATTCGGGCTACTCCATTGCATTTTTTATACGTGATATCTTCAAATTCACGGGCGGTTTTCCATTCTATTTTACTCATATTTCTTATTATTATCAGATGCCTTGGTGCCAAAACAACCTTACATCCTTTGATTTGATTTATAATATCCTGTAAAAATACTTTATTTAGGCCAAACTCGAAAAGTGTTGTAAAAAGAAATCTTACAGAAGTCGTTATAAATGTTAAAATTTAAAAATTAACATCTGTTTTTTTGAAATCTAAATTCATTTTATTTAATTTTATACAACTGAAAATCAACATTTTATATGTTGCTAATATAGTTCACTGATTTATTAATTTAAAAATGAAATTTTTGAAAAAAACTGTTTTAATTGCCGCTCTTACATTTAGTGCATTGCTTACAAGTTGTAACAAAAAAGTAGATGAAGCTACTCAAGAACAAGTGCCAATGGAAGAAACCACTACGGAAGTTGTTGATAGTGTAAAAACTGATACAGTAGCCCCTATGGATGAACCAATAGATACAGTTAGCAAGAAATAAATCCAGCTAAAAGTCTATATACTGAATAAACAAATCCACAGGTAATAAAGCGAATATTGGTTTTATACCAAAACAATCACCCAAAGTTGTTAGTCGGTAAAAACACAAAATTACATAGAATAAGAAAGAGTAAATGTTAACGATTTACTCTACATGAAAGAAATTATTCTATAAAAGTTTATTTAATTTTTTGATTTGTAAAGATGTTATTATCGCTTTACGTATGTTATCGGTTATTTCAGAAAATGAAAGCTTTAAAGCAATCGGAAGTTTGAGATAACTAGAGGGAAATGCCAATCTAAAGTAAGATTGGCATTTTTCGTTTAAATAACTTTTAATTAACCTTAAAGTAACAATCAGTCAGTACATTTAATCTCTAATTCCTGGAGTTATGACTGAGATTGTCTTAAAAATAGTAGCAGGACTGGTATTGTTTCTTTTTGCTGTGAGCAGTTTATCCGAAACCGTTCAGAAGGTTTTGGGTGAAAATACCAAAAAATGGATTTTAAAGTTTACTTCCAACACTTTTACATCTGTTTTAACCGGAATTGTAGTGACCGGATTATTGGATTCTTCTTCGGCCGTTATTATCATTACCATTGTATTTGTAAACTCCGGATTATTAACCTTCAAGCAATCCATGGGAATTGTCCTTGGAGCCAACATAGGTACCACCATCAGCAGTCAGATAATTGCCATGGATATCGGGAAATATTCACCTGTATTGTTATTAATAGGCTTTGCCTTTTTATTACTTTCCAGATCAGAAAAATTCAATAATTCTGCAAAAGTGATTTTATATTTCGGAATTCTCTTCTTTGGTTTATTTACCATGGAACAAGCTGTAGAGCCATTAAAACAAGTCTCAACATTTTCAGACTTTTTAAAACATACCGAAAACCCTTTTTATGGAACGTTCATTGGTGCCATTATCACTTTGATCATTCAATCCTCTTCGGCTACAGTAGGAATGGCTATTTTACTGGCCAAAAAAGGATTACTGACACTTGGAGGAGCTGTAGCCATAATGCTGGGTGCCGAACTGGGCACATGCAGCGACACATTACTGGCTACCATAAACGGAAGCAAACAAGCCATAAAAACCGGATTGTTCCATCTCACTTTCAATATTATCTCAGTAATACTCGGATTATTGTTTTTTTATCCTTTTGTTGAAATGGTACAAGTAATCGGCAATGGCATTCCGATAGAAAAATCGGTAGCCAATGCCCATATGCTTTTCAATATTGGTGGTGTATTGCTTTTTGTGTGGTTTCTGCCACTCTTTGAAAAAATGCTGAATAAATTATTTCCTGAAAAGGAAAAAAAATTGGAAATCAGCTTAAACTAAGTAGATTCCGTCTTCTTTGATTTCAATCAGTTTTTGTTTGTACAAAGTCCCGATTGCTTTTTTGAAGGTTTTTTTACTCATTTTCAGAACCGTTTTGATGTCTTCAGGATGTGAATCATCCGTTAATCGTAAAAAACCTCGGCTGGCTTTCAATTCATCAAGAATATATTGGGCACTTGGTTCCACTTTATCAAAACCTATTTTAGTCGCTGATACATCAATTTTTCCGTCAGGGCGGATATTTTTTATATAACCAATAATTCGGTCTCCGGTACGCAAATCGTCATAAACTTCGTTCTTGTACAACAAACCTTTGTGTTTTTCATTGATAATCACGTTGATACCAACTTCAGTGATATGAGAAACAATCAAATCAACTTCTTCCCCATTTTCAACCGAAATATCTTTATTATCCAGGAACTGATTGGTTTTACTCGATCCTACCAATCGGTTTGTTTTTTCATCCAGATACATATAAACTAAGTATCGCTTACTTTGCTCCATGGGACGCGCCTGCTCTTTAAAAGGAACAAACAAGTCTTTTTCCAATCCCATATCAAGAAAAGCTCCAAATTTATTTGTGTAATTTACACGCAATAATGAAAACTCATTCAGATAGATATAAGGTTCCAAAGTAGTAGCCACAGGTCTTTCTTCCTGATCCAGGTAAATAAAGACTTCCAATTCATCTCCAATTTCAAAATGCTCCGGTACATATTTATTAGGTAATAAAACATCCGCTTTACCATCAGTAAGATATAACCCAATTTTAGTATCACGGGCAATTTTCAGTACGTTGAATTTTCCTATCTGCATCATTTTTTCTTTATATCGTGCCGCAAAGGTACAAAGTTTAGAAGTTGTTACAATAAAAAAAGCGTCCGGTACACGAACGCTTTAAATTATATACACACCTTTTTATTTATAAACACTTTCCTTTTTGAAATGTAAAGTCAATAAATAATACACAACGGCACGGTATTTATTTTTGTTTGATTTTCCGTATTTTTCAATAACTGCTTCAATTCCTTTATCCAATTCCGGACCGTCTTTCAATCCCAGTTTGTTGATTAAGAAATTATTTTTAACCGTATCCAATTCCGATTGTGCACTTCCCGAAACAGTTGATGCGTCAGGATTATAGATAGACGGTCCGCATCCGATCACAACTTTGGTTAATAAATCCATATCAGCTGTAAGTCCACATTTGTCCTTTAAATCGGCTGCATACTTTACAATTAGTTCATCTCTTTTACTCATAGTTTATTGTTTATTTAGTTAATTATACTCTCAAATATAATCACTTTTACGCTCTTATAAAACTATTTAGTACCGATGAAAAGCAATTATCCTAAACTTTTAAAATAATTCAATAATATCTTATTGTTTTCTTTTTCAGGTGTAAAAATTTCAAAAATGACTGGTTTTTCTGCCGATTCAAACAAATTCCAGTTGGAAATGATCTCATCATTACTATTTGCAGTAATATATTCAAATCCGTACATTCTTGACAAATGCTCAGCAGTTAACTGATGGGATGTTTCAAAATACTTATTGAATGTTTCAGTTTCCTGGTGACCTGGAAGAATCCTGAAAATTCCGCCTCCACCATTATTAATCAGGATAATTTTGAAATTTTTTGGAATGTAATTGTTCCAAAGGGCGTTACTGTCATACAAAAAACTAATATCACCTGTAATGAAATTCACTTGTTTTCCAGTTGCAACTCCCGCTCCGATTGCTGTTGTTGTACTTCCGTCGATACCGCTGGTTCCACGGTTACAATATACTTCAATACTTTTATCAATCTGAAATAGCTGGGCATATCGGATTGGAGAACTATTACTGATTTGCAGTTGGGAATTCATCGGTAACCGTTGCAGAATTGTTTCAAAAGCTTTTAAATCTGTAAAAGGAATATCTTTCAGGTACATTTCATGCATTTTGGCCCTATAATCGCGTATTTTCAATGCATTTTCCCTAAAATCACTCTGAATTCGAGTGGTTTTGGAGAAAAACTGACTAAAAAACACATTGGCAGATAATTCAAAGTGCTGGTTTAAACACCCAAACGTATTATAAGCTCTCAATTCATCGATATGCCAATGATTTTTAGGTTGGTATTTGCGTAAAAAAGCCTTTATTCGCTTCGAAACAATCATTCCGCCCAAAGTGATTAGAAGATCCGGTTGGAATGACTTGAAGTCGTCATCAGAAAACGGAGTGATAATTGTATCAATATTAGTGATAAAATTAGGATGATGTGCATTTGACGTAACTTCAGTCATCACAACAACCGAATTATCATTTCCTAACCAATCCAAATACTCCTGAGTTATTGATTCAGGATAATTTCCGCCTAAAAGGATTAGTTTTTTAGGTGATTTATTCCAAATATCGACAAATTCATCAAATTTTGCGTTCTCTTTGGTTTCCGAAAATAACTCAACCAAATTAGGTCTAACTGTTGGCTCTTCTATAATTTCATATAATGGCTCTTCAAAAGGAGCATTAATATGAACCGGGCCTTTTTTGGTTACAGCCAAGAATAAAGCTTCCTGGATTTTAAAATCATTTTCTTCTGAAGTATCTTCAGTCAAATTAGCATTATATAGAATATGATTAGCAAACACATTTTCCTGGCGGATGGTTTGCCCATCGCCGATATCAATCTTATCATGAGGTCTGTCGGCTGAAATAACAACCAAAGGAATCTGGCTATAAAAAGCTTCAGCAATTGCGGGATAGTAGTTTAACAAAGCCGATCCGGAAGTACAAACCACCGCAACCGGTTTCTGGATTTGCTGTGCAATTCCCATCGCAAAAAAAGCAGCACACCGTTCATCTGCAATGCTATAACAAGTAAATGCCGGGTTATTTGCAAATCCAATGGTTAAGGGCGCATTGCGCGAACCAGGTGAAATAACTATATGTTGAAGTCCTTTAGCCTTGCAAATCTCAATGATACTTTGTGCCAAAGGTATTTTAGGGTAAATCATTTTTTAAATTTCAGAAAAGCAAAGTTACAAAGTTGGGATGTTTTTTTTGTCATTTCCTTCATTCTCTTTTAAAATCAGAAATTGGTAGAATGTAAAATGAGAAACTCCGTATAATAAAATCACCAATTGATAGACTGCTTCATTCTTTACATAAAACTTATTGATAAAAAAGGCTCCTATCTGAATGACAAAGAAAATAGCACTCACTAAAAGCCAATATTCCTTTTTCCCCGGTGTATTGATATAGTTGATAATTGCAACACCGCCCAAAAAGGAAGTCAGTAAAGCATTGAGGATCCATATATAATACGAATCTCCTAATTCATCAATGACAAAATTGATAATATATAGATACAGGACAAAAAACGGCACTACCGATATCGTAACTGCCAATCGGTTGTTAGATGTTACCAAATCCAGTACCAATAATGAAAGACATAATTTAAACAAAACCGAAGAAAGTGTCCCGAAAATGAACAAAGAAGCATCTCCTGTTGCAAAAAAAACCGAAGCGCATTGATATAACATCAATCCGACAAGGTAAACCGCCTGTTTTTTCTTTGAAGTGATATAATAAAGAACCATAAGAATAGGAATTCTGACGAACCAAAATACCGCTTCAAAAGGCTGAACCTCCAACAAAGATGAAAAACTATACAACACCAAATTGACAAAGTACAGAATTATCAATAATTTTGAGGAATTTTGTAATTTCATGTATGTTTCTATTAGGGGCTTAGGGACTAGCAATCTATAAATTTACTATTTAATAAATCATATTCAAAATATTATGTCCATAAAAATAAGACAGGCAACCATTGAAGATATGCCATCGGTATTGGAAATTATAAACTATGAAATTGCCAATACAACGGCAATTTGGGATTATGATTTAAGAACATTATCCGAACAGGAAGCCATTTTCAATGAAAAAAAGGAGAAAAACTTTCCGTTTATTGTAGCTGAAAAAGAAGCCAAAATAGTCGGTTTTGGAACTTATGGTACTTTCCGATTTAAAATTGGATACCGATTTACGGTTGAACATTCAGTATACATCCATAAAGATTTCCACGGAAACGGTATTGGCAGCACATTAATCAAAGAACTTATCGAATTGGCCAAAAACCAAAATCTTCATACTATGATTGGTGTAATTGATTCCGAAAATATGGGCAGTATAGCGTTTCATGAAAAATTAGGATTTAAAAATGTGGGACACATCAAAGAAACAGGTTTTAAATTTGACCGCTGGCTTGATTCCATTTTTATGCAGATTTTACTTGAATAGCTGTAAAAATTCGCTTTCAGAACAACTTAACATTTAGATAATTAATTTCTAATGAAATGATGTTTTTAATTTAATCTTATCTTAAGACACGTAATTGACATTTGTGCGAAAATCAAACTAACTTATGTCAAAAATTTACAATCTAATCAGAGTTGCTTTCATTATTGTTGTTTTTACACAAAATACTGAAAGTAAAGCACAAACAGCCTCGTTTACCTCAACCATGACTGTCGCCAACGAAAATCAGGGCACGGTAAATGTAACTATTACGCTAACCTCACCAACAACTTCATCTGTAAATGTTGTAGTTAAAGGAATTCCCTTCAGTACGGCTAATTCAAGCGATTTCACGTACACTTCACAAACTTTAAATTTTACTTCCGGAAGTGCCACAACACAAACCATCATGATCCCGGTTATCGATGATGCAATACACGAACAACATTCGGAATATTTTGTATTAAGCCTTGAAAACCCGGTTGGTTTAACAATTGGTTCCAATGCTTTCACAACAATTTACATTAAAGACAATGACAACGTAGCAAAAACGCCAAACAACAACATTACACTTGACTATGTTGGAAGTTTTGATCCATCTGGAGCCAGTAACAGTACTTGCGAAATTGTTGTCCATGACCCGGTTTCCCAACGATTGTTTACGATTAGTGCCGTTTCCAAAAAATTAGACATTATCGATTTTTCCAATCCCTCAAATCTAAGTTTAGTCAATTCTATCGACATGACACCTTATGGCGGAATTACTTCGGTAGCTGTTAAAAACGGAATTGTTGCTGTTGCATCACCTAATGCAAACGAACAGTTAAACGGCTCAGTCGTATTTTTCAATACTAATGGTGTTTACCAAAATCAGGTTACCGTGGGTGCTTTACCGGATATGATTACTTTTACTCCTGACGGTACTAAAGTTTTAACCGCTAATGAAGGTCAACCAAACGACGCCTACACAGTAGATCCGGAAGGTTCAATTTCTATCATCGATATTACCGGAGGTATTGCTCCATTAGCGCAATCGAATGTGACAACACTACTTTTCACAAATTTCAATGTTCAGGAAACTCCATTACTGGCATCGGGAATCCGAAAAACCAAAAGCACGAGCACACTTTCACAGGATTTTGAACCGGAATACATCTCCATCAGTCCCAATTCACAGAAAGCATGGGTAACCATTCAGGAAAATAATGCCATTTCCGAAATTAACCTAACAAACAATACAATTGCCGATGTTTGGGCACTGGGAACAAAAGACGTGAGCCAACCCGGAAACGGAATGGATATCTCCGACAATAACGGACAGGTATTAATCGCAAACTGGCCAATCAAAGCTTATTATATCCCGGATGCAGTTGCTAATTATTCAGTCGCAGGTACAACCTATATCGTCACGGCAAATGAAGGTGACGAAAAAGAATACACTGGTTTAAATGAAAGAACAACTATTGGAGCCAGCACATTGGACGTTACGAATTTCCCTAATTCGGTGGCGCTGAAAAACAACAACAATGCCGGAAGGATGCGTATAACCAATCTTAACGGAAATACAGATGCTGATGCCGCTTTCGAGGAATTATATTGTTTGGGAAGCCGTTCTTTCTCTATTTTCAATACTTCGACTAAAGCATTGGTATACGATAGCGGGGACGATTTTGAAACGTATACGGCAACTGTAAGTCCGTTCAGTTCGCTTTTCAACGCTGATCACACAAGTTCCAATGCTGCAAAAAACAGAAGCCGCGCCAAAGGACCGGAACCGGAAGGACTAACAATTGCTGAATTAAACGGTCAGACATTTGCCTTTATCACATTGGAAAGAACCGGAGGTGTAATGGTTTACGATATCACCAATCCCGCAGATGTGAAATTCACCGATTACAAAACCAGCCGCAATACTTCTGCTTATGGCGGTGACAACGGTCCGGAAGGGATCACGTTTATTCCGTCAGGAAACAGTCCGACAGGAAAAAACTATATCGCAGTTGCCAATGAAATCAGCGGAACAATTGCCTTATTTGAAGTCAATACCACTAATTTATCGAATGATGATTTTGGTCAAAATCCTAAAACGCTGACACTTTTTCCTAATCCCGCAGATGACGGAATCGTTTATTTCAACAGAGCAATTTCGTATCATTTGTTTGATTTCACCGGAAAAGAAATCAATTCCGGAGAAAATGCCCTAACCTTAAATATCTCCCAATTAAAATCAGGAATTTATGTGGTAAAAACATCCGAAGGAATTACTAAAAAATTGATTGTAAAATAATCAGACTTTAAAGTTAAGAGATCAAAAAATAGCCAGTAGTTCTGGCTATTTTATTTATAATTCGTTTTTGAAATTGTATCTTTGCAAAAAATATAAATCATGTCAAACATATACATTGGATATCATTTCACGGTTGAACCAAAAGAATTAGGTTCAGAGATTTTAATTGCCGAATTAGGCGAAAAACCTTTCGACAGCTTTATCGAAACCGAAAATGGTTTTTCAGCTTTTATCCAAAAAGACCTTTGGAATGAAGCTATCCTGGAAGATATTTATATTTTGGAAAACCCGGAATTCAAGATTTCATATACGTTTGAAGAAATTGAGCAAACCAACTGGAATGAAGAATGGGAAAAAAACTTCGACCCAATCGATGTTGATGGCTTGTGCCACGTTCGCGCTCCTTTTCATCCGAAAACTGATGCTCAGTTTGATATCGTTATCGAACCTAAAATGAGCTTCGGAACCGGACACCACGAAACAACACATATGATGATCCAACATTTATTGGAAATGGATGTGAACGGAATGAAAACACTGGACATGGGCTGTGGAACGGCAATTTTGGCCATTCTTGCCGAAATGAAAGGTTCCCAACCAATTGATGCCATCGATATCGACAACTGGTGTTACCTCAATTCAATCGAAAATGCGGAAAGAAACAACTGTAAACATATAGCTGTTTATGAAGGTGATGCTTCATTGTTAAACGGTAAAAAATACGATTTGATTATTGCCAATATCAACCGTAATATTTTATTGAATGATATGCAAACCTATGTTGATTGTCTCAACAAAGACGGTATCATTCTTTTCAGCGGATTTTACGAGCAGGATATTCCTTTCATCGATGCTTCCTGTACAGAAAAAGGGTTAACTTTTGTTAAAAAGATAAACAGAAACAACTGGGTATCACTAAAATATGTAAATTCGTAAAAGATTTACCCTTGAAAAATTCATGAAGTAATTTTTAATTAAGTCCTAATTCCACAAATCTAAACACTAGTACTGCATTATGGCAACAATAGAAAAAACGCAAAATCTGACTTCAATTTTGGAGCAAATCGGTGTGAACCACGAAATTATTCTTTACAATGATGAAGTGAACACATTCGACCACGTAATTGAAACCCTGATCAGAGTTTGTGACCACGAAGAATTGCAAGCCGAACAATGTGCCATTTTAGTGCATTACACAGGAAAATGTGCCGTAAAAACAGGATCTTTTGACGAGTTGAAACCACAATGCACAGCTTTATTGGATGCAGGACTAAGCGCAGAAATCATTTAACAAATAAAAATTAATTTGTTAAATCCTTAAATCTGATTATCTTTCCATTCTTAAATTTTTATTGATTATGGAAGTCTACGGAAAAATACTCATTATAGCAATGCCTTGCTTTTTGTTACTAATCATCATTGAGAAATTATATGGTTATTACAAAGGGGTCGATCATGTTCCATTGATGGACAGTGTTTCCAGCATCAGTTCAGGTGTAGCCAATGCCACAAAAGATGTACTTCAACTAAGTATAACTATCCTCACATATGAATGGATGGTTGATCATCTGGCATTTTTCACCATTAAGGAATCGGTTTTAGCGTATGTAATTGCTTTTATTGCAATTGATTTTCAAGGCTATTGGACACACCGATGGTCACACCAGATTAATCTTTTCTGGAACAAACATGCGATCCATCATAGTAGTGAAGAATTTAATTTATCTTGTGCTTTACGCCAGTCTGTATCGACTTTTATAAACATTTTTACATTTTTACTGTTACCGGCTGCGCTTTTAGGCGTTCCTGCCAAAGTAATTGCCATTACACTTCCAATCCAGTTCTTTGTACAGTTTTGGTATCATACACGATACATCAACAAAATGGGCTTTTTGGAAAAAATCATTGTAACACCTTCACACCACCGGGTTCATCATGCCATTAATCCGGAATATATGGACAAAAACCATTCTCAGGTTTTTATTATCTGGGATAAATTCTTCGGTACTTTTCAGGAAGAATTACCAGAAGTCCCTGCTGTTTTCGGAATTACAAGACCGGCAGAAACCTGGAATCCTATAAAAATCAACTTCCAGCATTTATGGGTTTTAATCCGTGATGCGTGGCATGCCGAGAAATTTTCAGATAAATTAAAAATATGGTTTATGCCGACAGGCTGGAGACCGGAAGGATTTGATGAAAAATATCCGTTACATAAAATTGATAATGTTTTCGATTTCAAAAAATTCGGAACCGATAATTCGAAAACACTTATTG
This sequence comes from Flavobacterium amniphilum, assembly GCF_023634845.1. GTDB lineage: Bacteria > Bacteroidota > Bacteroidia > Flavobacteriales > Flavobacteriaceae > Flavobacterium > Flavobacterium amniphilum. Next base: position 74,231 of record NZ_JAMLJL010000012.1, read on the forward strand.
GCTGGTCTATAGCACAATTACTGATTACACTACTTCTGATTACTTATTTCTTTGACAACATTGCAAATATTGGCATTCCGGGAATCTTTTTATATGGTGCTTTCGTATTCATAACCGTTTACAGTTACACCGAACTTATGGATAAAAACAAATATTCATTTGTTTGGGAAGCCATCCGCTTTGCATATGTCATAGCTGTTGTTTCCCTTACAGGAAGCTGGTTTGATATTGACGCTGTAGTACCTTTTGGAACGTATATCGTTTTAGGCTATCTGACCATTTCCCTTTTAATTAATATTTATTTTGTAACTGCTGAATTTAAAACCCAAAACCAAACCATCCTGAACGCATAACATGAGCAAGTATTTAAAATTTTTTGTCGGAATCAGTGTTTTTTATTTATTGTTAATTGCCATCGGAAAGGAAGACTTAGCCTGGTATTTTAAACCGTTATTACTACCGGGTTTATTATTGGCTACTAATGAATCCAATAATTTTCCAACAAAGAAATGGCTATTTTTAGCCTTGACATTTTCCTGGATTGGAGATGTCATCTTAATGTTTGCCGATAAAGGGGAATTATTCTTTATTTTCGGATTAGTCTCTTTCTTGATAGGTCATATTCTCTTTATAACCTTGTTCATCAAACAGGAAAGAATCGGCGCTCCCAATAAGTTAATTTTCGGTATTGGAATATTGGCTGTGGCAGCTTATTTATATACGATGCTAACGATATTACTGCCATCTCTGGGCGATCTTAAAATACCGGTATCGGTATATGCTTTTGTAATTTCATTAATGTTGGTTATAGCCATCCGTGGCGCTTTAACCTGGAGAAATCCAATGAACATTCTTATTTTGAACGGAGCTGTTTCATTTGTGACTTCTGACAGTATTTTGGCAATCAATAAATTTTTCACACCGTTACCTAATGCATCGCTACTGATCATGTCAACGTATCTTATTGCACAGTATCTGATTACATTTGGAATATTGAAATTGAACGAAAAAAAATAAGGCCTTTTCAGGCCTTTTTTAATGGGGTAATTTATCTTTTATCATTCCGTAAACAAAAGTCCCTAAAAGAGCTCCAAAAAGCACTATAGCGACTGCCGGAACACCTGCGCCAAGTAAAATAAATATAGGTCCGGGACATGATCCTACCAGTGCCCAGCCCAATCCAAAAAGGAAGCCTCCTGCAATATAACGCACAAAGCCTTTTTCTTTATCAAGAATCTCAATCGGCATGCCTTTGTAATCCTTAATCCCTTTTTTCTTGATTAGCATCAAACCGCATACTCCTGTAAAAACAGCTACACCAATTATACCATACATGTGAAAAGACTGAAACATGAACATTTCATAAATACGGTACCAGGAAACAGCTTCAGCTTTGGTTAATACAATCCCAAATAACATTCCTACGGCAAAAAATCGAAACAATTTCATAATTAAAAAATTAAAGGGAGTAAAAAATGAGCCATAAGCAATCCGCCTAAAAAGAATCCGATTACGGCAATTAATGATGGTAACTGCAAATTACTCAAGCCTGAAATAGCATGTCCCGAAGTACATCCTCCGGCATATCGTGTTCCGAAACCAATCAAGAACCCTCCTGAAAGCAATATCAGAAGGCCTTTTCCGCTGAACAAAGTTTCCATGCCGAAGATAGCATCGGGTGCTAATTTACCGTTTGGTGCATCAATTCCCATAAGTTGCAACTGTGCAATAGTCTTGGGGTTTATCGCTACATTATCCGGATTTGCCAAAAAATGGTGCGCAATAAATCCTCCTGCAATCGCCCCCAGTACAATGGCCAAATTCCATTTTTGGGATTTCCAGTCAAAATCAAAGAAAGAAGCGCATTTTCCGGCACCAACCATCGTACAAATGGTTCTTAGATTAGAAGACATTCCGAATGACTTACCGAAATAAGTCAGCAGCAACATAATCATTCCGATAAGGAAACCGGAAACCGACCAGTGCCAGGTATTTGTAATAAACTCCATCAGATAATATTTTTTTACAAAAATATAAGTTTGTCACTATATTTGTTACACATCAAATGAAAAAGTAAATATTGACATTAAATGAGAACCAAACTGCTATTTTTAGGATCATTATTCCTTGTATTAACTTCTTGTATCAGCACAAAATTAACCATCAGAAATATTGACGACAGCGTTCCCGGACCTGCTTTAAACGGAGAGTATAACAGTTTTATCATTACAGAGAAGGCTACGGATAAAAAATATGCCTACAATGAAAACTATCCCGTAAACGTTGGTTTTACTTCATTAAATGACGGCCCAAACAACCAAATACGTTTTTTAAATGCTTTGGCCGGTCCGAATGGGGAAAAAGTTACCTATGTAAAAAAAGATGCCTGCTGCCCCTTCCCTACCAAAAAAACCGAAATGGGAGCCGGAATCATTGATATGTTTGAAGTTACCTGGGAAGGAAACACCAAACCCGTGATTTTATACATCAATAAATTTGAAAAGGGTGCTTTGATGATCCCTGTAGGTTTTACCGCAAGAAAATAATACAATGACAGAACTGAGAAGTTACGCTTTCGAACATCTTGAAGATTTTGTTAAGCATAGAAACAATCCCAATATTGCCAAAAACGGTTTTGACCGGACACCTTTCCCTTATACAATTGAATATGCAACCGAATTATTTGAACGTAACGTGGATAAAAATCCTGCCGAACGTTTTTTAATTTTCCATGACAATCAACTTTGCGGTGAAATAGGTATTTGGTTAAGGGATGACATCCAACGTCTCAATGCCGATATCGGTTATTTCATTGCCGAACCATTCTGGGGAAAAGGAATCGCAACCGAAGCCATTCGGTTAATGACTGAATATACTTTTAAAACTTTTGACGTCATCCGGATTGTTGCCGGCGTTTTCGAATTTAATAAAGCATCCATGAAAGCCTTGGAGAAAAACGGTTACATACTGGAAAGCATACATAAAAAAGGCGTTATCAAAAACAATGAAATCGTTGATGATTATGTTTGGGTAAAATTTAGAGACGGTGTTTTATAATTCACACACAACTAATTTACCACTGAAAACAAATCAGTTACATTTTTCCACCCTCGTTTTCCACCCCTAAAAATTACCCAAAATGATTTCGACAGGATAATTTTGCTTCATCAATTTTAAAACAAATCGTTATGAGTCAAAATTTTTTAAACGGGAAAACAACAATGTATTTTTTAGTATTCGCAGGATTAAGTCCGCTTGCTTTTTATTTCAGTCAAAATGGTCTTATTTTTTTAATCAGCTCATCATTTGCTTACATAGCCTGGAGCCTACTTTTAGTCGCCTTTTATTTACTTGGAACCGAAAGTTCACTCAATAAAAAACAATTACTTGCATTGGCTATCTTTTACAGCTGTCTCCCATTTTCTTCCTATTTTTCGGAAAAACACACTGAATTTGTACTTTTGAATCAAAGTCCGTTAACAGCAATCGTGATTTGGATTCTTGCAATTGTAGTTTTAATAAAATTTTTCAGAAGTAAAGACAAACTAAAACAAATAAAATTCCATGACAATAAAGCGTAAGCAAACCTTACTGATGGCAACCGCTATTTTTTTAGCGTTCACTTCAGTTGTATTTATTTTCAATGGTACCCAAACAATGTGGTTATGGCAAAGACATCCTTACTTTGCCATATTACTGCTTTTAGGTGCCTTATTTTGTTTCAAAAAATGGGTAGCCTTCGAAATTGAAAAACAGAAAGAGGCCATTAAACAGGATTATTTCAAAACACAATCCGGTACAGAAACAGGAGAACAGGTTTCCAAAATGTTATCCGAAAGGGAAAAAGAAGTATTAAACCTTATTGTAAAAGGATTATCCAACAATGAAATTGCCAATCAGCTATTCATATCATTGAGCACGGTAAAAACCCACATCAACAACATCTACAAATTGCTCGAAGTTAAAAACAGAAGGGAAGCTATCGAAAAAGCAATTAGCAAAGAATAGCCCTTCTTAAAACTTTAAGATTATTTTCAGAAAAACAGGATGAAACGCAATTCCGAATTTGTTCAGGATTCAGTATCTTTGTGTTTTGCCCATTTTTATGCAACACTCAGAAGAAACGATTGAAATCATTGGCGCCAGGGCGCATAATCTTAAAAATATCGATGTTACAATCCCAAGGGAAAAACTGGTGGTTATCACCGGACTTTCCGGTTCAGGGAAATCATCATTGGCCTTTGATACTATTTATGCAGAAGGTCAGCGCCGTTATATCGAAACATTTTCTGCTTATGCCCGACAGTTTTTAGGTGGTCTGGAACGTCCCGATGTGGATAAAATTGACGGATTGTCTCCGGTTATCGCCATTGAGCAGAAAACCACCAGTAAGAGTCCGCGTTCAACTGTTGGAACCATTACCGAGATTTACGACTTCCTTCGTTTATTATTTGCCAGAGCCGGTGACGCTTACAGTTACAATACAGGCGAAAAAATGGTTTCCTATTCTGATGAGCAGATTAAAGCCTTGATTATTGACAATTTCGAAGGGAAAAGAATTAATATTCTGGCACCCATCATCCGTGCCCGTAAAGGTCATTATGCCGAATTATTCCAGCAGATTGCCAAACAGGGATTTGTGAAAGTCCGTGTAAATGGTGAGGTTCAGGATATATTGCCGGGCATGAAACTCGACCGTTATAAAACCCATGATATTGAAATCGTAATCGACCGTTTGGTGATCGATTCATCGGAAGACAATGAAAAAAGACTGAACGAAAGCATCAAAACCGCCATGTATCATGGAGAAAACGTATTGATGATTTTGGATCAGGACACGAATGAAGTGCGATTTTTCAGCCGGAATTTAATGTGTCCATCCACCGGAATTTCGTACCAAAACCCGGAACCCAACTTATTTTCATTCAACTCCCCGAAAGGCGCCTGTGAGTATTGCAACGGATTGGGAACCGTGAATGAAATCAATGTTAAAAAGATTATTCCAAATCCGAAGCTATCCATTAAAAGCGGTGGATTGGCACCAATTGGCGAGTATAAATCCACCTGGATATTTAAGCAATTGGAAACCATTGGTGAAAAATTCGGGTTTAAACTGACCGATTCCATCGAAACCATTCCGGAAGAAGCCATGGAAATGATTCTGAATGGCGGAAAAGAGAAATTCTCCATCGAATCAAAGACAGCCGGTGTAACCAAGGAATACAAAATCGACTTTGAAGGAATATCCAACTTTATCAAATCACAGCATGATGAGTCGGAATCGACTTCGATCAAGCGTTGGGCAAAAGACTTCATGGATGAAGTGGATTGCGGTGATTGCGGTGGTTCACGTTTGAAAAAAGAAGCTTTATACTTCAAAATCAATGAAAAAAACATAGCCGAATTATCCAATATGGATATTTCGGAACTGACCCATTGGTTTGCTGATACTGATGCGCACTTAACCGATAAGCAAAAAATCATTGCAACTGAAATCTTAAAGGAAATCAGAGCCCGATTGCAGTTCTTAGTCGACGTGGGGCTGAATTATCTGGCTTTGAGCCGGAATTCAAAATCACTTTCAGGTGGTGAAGCACAGCGTATCCGTTTAGCAACGCAGATTGGTTCCCAACTTGTGGGCGTTTTATACATTCTGGATGAACCGAGTATTGGATTGCATCAGAGAGACAATGAAAAACTGATTCACTCTTTGGAACAATTAAGAGACATCGGAAATTCAGTAATTGTGGTCGAACATGACAAAGACATGATTGAACGTGCCGATCATGTGATTGACATTGGCCCGAAGGCCGGAAAATATGGCGGACAAATCATCAGCGAAGGCACGCCTGAACAATTATTAAAAGAAAGCACCATTACCGCCCAATTCATGAGTGGTAAGATGAAGATCGAAATTCCGAAGGAAAGAAGAAAAGGCAACGGAAAAAAATTGAAACTGACCGGAGCGACAGGTAACAACCTGAAGAATGTTTCGGTGGAATTGCCTTTAGGAAAACTGATTTGTGTGACCGGCGTTTCGGGATCAGGGAAATCGACCTTGATCAATGAAACCCTATACCCTATCTTGAACGAACATTTTTTCAATGCGGTAAAGAAACCCCAGCCTTACAAAAAGATTGAAGGATTGGAGCACATTGATAAGGTGATTGATATAGACCAAAGTCCGATTGGGCGAACACCACGTTCGAATCCGGCGACTTATACCGAGGTTTTCACAGAAATCAGAAGTTTGTTTACCCAAACTCCCGAAGCCATGATCCGTGGATACAAAGCAGGCCGCTTCAGTTTCAATGTGGCAGGCGGTCGATGCGAAACCTGTGAAGGAAGCGGTGTGAGAACCATTGAAATGGCCTTTTTACCCGACGTATATGTCGAGTGTGAAACTTGTCAGGGAAAACGTTTCAACCGTGAAACCTTAGAAATACGCTACAAAGGAAAATCGATATCCGATGTATTGAACATGACGGTGGATGAAGCCGTACCATTCTTTGAGAACATCCCGAAGATTTACCGTAAGATCAAAACCATACAGGATGTGGGATTGGGTTACATTACGTTAGGCCAGCAAAGCACCACACTTTCGGGCGGGGAAGCACAGCGTATCAAACTGGCGACCGAGTTATCCAAAAAAGATACCGGAAACACTTTCTATATTATGGACGAACCGACTACCGGTTTGCATTTTGAAGACATCAGAGTATTGATGGACGTGATTCATAAACTGGTTGACAAAGGGAACTCGGTGTTGATCATTGAGCATAATATGGATGTGATTAAGCTCGCCGATTACATTATCGACATTGGTTATGAAGGCGGAAAAGGCGGTGGTGAGGTAGTTGCCAAAGGAACTCCCGAAGAAATCATAAAAAATAAAAAGAGCTACACGGCTCAATTTCTAAAAAAAGAATTATTTTAGTCGGCTGATTTTTTTCTAGCCCTTATAGTCTCGTCCCGAGGACGGTCCGAGAGTCATCCTTTTTTTGCTTTGACCCCTTCGACTATCTCAGGGCGGCGGGCAAAAAAAGATACAGCGATCTCGTCTTGGGGACGAGAGAAAACAGCTCTTAATAATAAAACAATTAAAAGATAAATGAAAGAAGAATTTTTGAATGAAGATGACAGAATCCAGGATAAGTTAATGCAGAAAACCTGGAATGAAATACGTACAAACGATTCATGGGGAATATTTAAAATCATGTCGGAGTTTGTTAACGGGTACGAAAGCATGGCCAGAATTGGTCCGTGTGTATCTATTTTCGGATCGGCGAGAACAAAACCGGATGATAAATATTACTTATTAGCTGAGCGTATTGCGTATCAGATCAGTAAGGCAGGATATGGTGTGATTACAGGCGGTGGACCGGGTATCATGGAAGCCGGTAACAAAGGAGCGCACCGTGGCGAAGGAACATCGGTGGGATTGAACATCGAGTTGCCGTTTGAGCAACACTTCAACCCGTATATCGATAAGGATAAAAACTTAAATTTTGATTACTTCTTTGTGCGTAAAGTAATGTTTGTGAAGTATTCACAGGGATTTGTGGTTATGCCGGGCGGTTTTGGAACTTTGGATGAATTGTTTGAAGCCATCACATTAATCCAAACCAAGAAGATTGGTAAGTTCCCGATTATCTTAGTGGGAAGCCAGTTTTGGAAAGGATTGATTGATTGGGTCAAAGAAATCATGATCAATCAGGAGAAAACGGTAAGCCCGGGTGATATGGATTTAATTCAAATCGTAGACACTGAAGAAGAAGTGGTTGAAGCGCTTGATAATTTCTACAAGAAATATAATTTAAGTCCGAACTTTTAATAAAAAGCCCTTAGGGGCTTTTTTTATTGGACTTCTTAGACTTCTTAGACTTTTTAGACTTTTTAGACTTCTTAGATTACTTAGATTACTTAGACAGTTAATAACCCCTGTCCTTTCGTCTTTCCTGTCAGATTTTTCATTAACTTTCAAAATAAATATAATACCGGCAGGAAATGAAACATAAAGACAACCATTCTGATATTTTGATTCTTCCTAAGGATCAGGGGCGTACTTACAATTGCGGCACCATGACGGCCATTTTTAAGGCAGATGAAAACGAAACAAATGAAAAATACAGCGTTTCGGAATGGTGGTTGGAACCCAATTCAGGTGGTCCGGGAGCACACTTTCACGAAGACAATGATGAAGTTTTTTATGTACTGGAAGGCACGACAACGTTTTTGATTGGTGACAAATGGATTGATGCCGAAAAAGGTACATTTTTAAGAATCCCCGCTAAAACCATGCATGATTTTAAGAATCAAACCGATACAAAAACGGGGGTGCTGAACTTTTTCATTCCGGGTGGGTTTGAACGGAATATGCCGTCGATTGTACAGTGGTTTGAAGAAAATCAATAAACACTTCTATACATATACGTAATTAAACAAACCAATAGTAACAACCATAGTCACAAAAAATCCCTACTAAATAAATATCCCGCATTATCCAAAAGCATGAAAAACATCATAATTCCCCTTTCAACGCTATTATTACTCGCCTGCAATCAAAATACAAAAACAGCGGGAAATCAGGATCTTCCTTTTTTCCATTTTGACCAAATCGAATATTACCATAAAGACATTTCAAAAAAAGAGCTTCAGACTATCGGAGCAAAAGAAGATAAAACCCGGAAAGAACAAGCCCTGTTGCAAATCCTGACGGGAAATGTACCGGTTTCCATCAAGGATACGCTCTTTATCAAAAACATGGATATTCTTGGCTTTGAAAAAGACACCATCGATGCTAAATTAAACCCAAAAATATCCCACCTGTTTTCATTACGCGAGGTATTGAAACCTGTAACTTCACCTGTGACACCCGATTTTGGTGATGTTTTGATATTCAGAAGGGACAAGCATATAATCGGTATGGCCAAAATCAGTTTTGACGGTTCGAAACATCAAATGATCGGGGAACGTTATAATGATTCCAATTTTGGTCAATCGGGTGAATACAAAGAATTGGAAAAAATCCTGAAGCAATACAAACAATAACCGTAAAATACAGCATGCCTGAGTATTTTGCGTAAATTAGCACCAACATCCATCTGGCCATTAGGCTACACACTACTCTATTCTATTGAAGGGCTAAAAAAAGTAATATGGACACAGAAACGCAAATTAGCAATTATATCACCAGTCAGCCGGAAGCAAAACGTAACGATATGCAAATTTTGCACGAAACCATATTAAACATCAAACCGGCATCGAAGCTGTGGTTTCTGGACGGTAAAAACAGTGACGGCAAAGTAGTATCCAATCCCAATATAGGGTACGGATCACAAACGATTCAATATGCTGACGGGAGTACAAAGGAATTTTACCGGATCGGCCTCAGTGCAAACACCACCGGGATTTCGGTATATATCATGGGGATTGAAGACAAAACTTTTTTGCAGCAAACCTATGGAAAGGAAATCGGCAAGGCCAGTGTGACCGGATATTGCATTAAATTCAAAGCCGTTAAAGACATCAACATTTCCGTACTGGAAGCAGCGATACGGCACGGATTGGAACTTGGCCAATAAAACCAATTACAAAACAAACCATAACTATTTTTATAACCCTTTAACCAATTCACTATGAAAAAATACAGCCTTCTTTTTCTTCTTCTGTTTATGCTATTAATCTCTTGTGAAGGATCTGATACGTACCGTGGAAAATGGAAAGCCATGGACCCAAGCGGGAAGAAATCTGAAATTAATTTCGAACCGAAAAAATTCGCCATTAAAAGCAGTGATGGTAAAATCAAGGTGTATGAATATAGCCAGAACTCCGTTAAAACGGAAAACGGAATTGAAACCTATGGAATCCGTTTAGACGATGGCCGCGGCTATATGATCCATTTCCCTAAAAAAGACGAAAGCGTTGCAGTGATATTAGATGAAACCGGTAATTTGCTTTATACCATCAGCCGGAAAAGCCATATCAATCAAGAAGACATTTACAAATTGGATTAAAATTAAAACCTTAAATCAATGAAATCAACATTCACCATAACACTCTTACTGGTATCTCTTTTTAGCGCCATTGGACAAAATAAATTGGATAAGCTAAAAGACCAAGCGGTCAAAGAAGGGCTCCTGCTATACCAGTCTGAAAAAGCTTCATGGCATGGTACTGATCTTTTTCTTGAAAAATTTACTGAGCGGGAAAAATTGGGCGGCTATATTTCATACACCGACGGTGACAACCCGAAATGCGTATTTATTTCAAAGCAAGATAGAACTACTGCAATAGGAACCATTACTTTTGATAAGACCTTTGACCTTAAAACGGCGACAACCGACTTAACCGAACGCAAACTGACGCCAACTGAAAAAGAATATTTTGATTTGAGAATCAAAGCATCTGAAAGAATCAGTTCTGATACCATTTTCGCGTACTATAAAAATACGGGTTTTAATATAGTTCCTTTAATCTCGGGAAATGAAAAAAAGGTTTATGTTCTCACCGGTTCCAAAGAAAATGGAAAATTCATCATCGGAAACGATTATTTAATCGAGTTCGACAAAAAAAGCAATGTGAAAAAAGTGAAAAAACTTCATAAAGGTCTACTTGTTTTTGAATATGGCAATACTGAAGAAATAATAGTTAGTGGCATACACACACATTTACCGGAATATGATGATGTAATAACCCCAACGGATATATGCACCATAATGCTTTATCAGGATCTTGCCGGTTGGGGAACACATCTTGTTACTTCTGAAAAATATGTTTCCATCTGGGATTGCAAAAAAAATGAATTGGTTGTTTTGACTAAGGAAGCATGGGAAAAAATCAATAAAGAGCAGAAATAAATACAAAACTAACGTGTAAATCCTTTCACATGAACATTTCGGCTACCCTGAAGAATACTTTCGGAAAAAACGAAGTAATTGTTTCTACCCAAAACAATGAGAAGACTATTGCAATTGCTTCAAAGGATGGCGGATTCGGATCAGCGGTTAATGGCGGGGAATTGCTGTTCCTATCCATTGCCACCTGTTTCTGCAATGATATTTACAGGGAAGCTGCCAAACGGAATCAAAAAAACGATGCCGTGGAAGTTACGGTTTCGGGTACGTTTGGAAAAGAAGGAGAACCGGCACAGAAAATAACATACAAAGTAAATGTAGAATCGGAACAGCTTACAGAGGAAGAGATTGAAGATTTAATAGCGTATGTAAACACCATTGCCGAAATCCATAATACCTTACGCAAAGGCATTGCCGTGACACTGGAAAAATAAATACTTTTGCTTCAAAACAACCTACATATGAATAAAACTTCCCGAAGGAAAAAAATCCTGCTCGTACTTCTAACCTTTATCCTTATTGTTCTGGCACTTCCCGAAAGTTTTAAAATGCCGGTTACCGGCGCCACCACAAGCAGTTACAATAAAGATTCGTTTTGGTATTACCCATGGGGAAAATCGGGAACCCATAAAGGTGTAGACATATTTGCCAAAACAGGCACACCGATAGTGTCGTCAACGAAAGGCATTGTGCTTTACAGCGGCCAAATCAAAATGGGCGGCAATATTGTGCTGGTATTGGGCCCGAAATGGCGTCTTCATTATTATGCCCATTTGGATACGATACAAACTTCCGTCTTTTCAGTTGTGGGCCACAAAGATACAATCGGGACTGTGGGCACTTCCGGAAACGCAAAAGGCAAACCGTCTCATCTGCATTATTCCATTTTTACCTTAATCCCTTATGTGTGGCGTGCCGACAAAACCCCTCAGGGCTGGAAAAAAATGTTTTATTTAAACCCTGTTGAAAAACTGAATGCGAAAAGTAGTTATTGATATTTACGATACAGAGCACTTACTATTTTCTGATTATCCAAAAAACTTATCTTTACACCCATAACCCAAACCCCATACTTATGAAATCATTATTTACACTTTTATTCCTATGTCTTAGCAGCTTATCATTTTCACAAACCGATTGTAAATTTCTCAAAAATTGTGAATTGAAATACGATGACGGAAATACCGGAACGGTTATCATTAAAGACAATAAACATGTTGAGTCCTTCGAGAATGGAAAATACTTTATCAAGTCGGATTTAAAATGGGTAAACGATTGTGAATACAATGCAACCCTGACCGAAGCAACATTACCTGATTTCCCGTTCAAACCCGGTGTGGTGATGAATGTCAAGTTTGAAAAAATTGAAGGCAACGTCATAACCGGTACCGGTTCAATTGAAGGAAATAAGTTTCCTGTCAGATTTGTCAGAGTGAAATAAAACTAAACCAGAATAGCTTTTTACCCTATACCATTCAATAGCAATATGCCTAAATTCAAAACTGAAACAATCATACTTATAATCCTCTGGATAAATGTCGCTTTTTCATTGGCCGTAAATCCATATGTAAGTCCGCAATTTAAAATCGGAATGGCCGGTTTAACGATTGCAACCTTATGCTTTTGGAAACTACCAAAATATGGCAGTCACTTCTTAATGTTATTATTGCTTTTCTCGCTTTTTGAACACATCACGTTCAGTACGATTAATTTTCACACGGGAATCAAATCCTCAAATATCGACCTACAAATCAACATATTGTCATTGATTTTACTGCTTATTTTAGTCTATAAAAGAAGGGAAATGATCCGCAAATGGTATTACCATACCGGTAAAAATGAAAAAGAAGAATCGGATGCTAAACTTATGTTCTTTAAAAAAGGATTTCAAAACCTGTCTGAAAGAGAACTTGAAATGAAACTTGAAAATGAAATTCTTACTGATGAAGCTAAAACAGCAGTAACTGAATTGCTTGAAGAAAGAAGAATGAATTCTACTCAACACAGTAACAATATCAATTAAAATAGTTATAAATACAATTCCATTTAAAATTGAAGGGAACCACTAAAAACCAATGTTGCAAACACCTGACAAAGAAGTAATTTACATAAACCGGTTCCGGTTTTTCACATCACTGATAATCTGTTGGTTTTTTGTCATTATATGCATTTTCACCGTTTTTATTCCCGGATTGATTTTTTTTGGATTATGTGCTGTCTTAATGACGTACCGCTTATTCGAACCAAAAAAGAAAATTATTTTGACCGGAACAAAGGAGTATAAAGAGCAGATTAAAAAAGATTTTCAGGCAAGTCTGACAGATCTTGGCTTTTTTACTTATTCCGATAATGGTTTTGGTGTTGAAATCAATGGCCATAGCCATAGTATTGCCTGGACTGGTATTCAGGCGCTGTTTGGTTACAAAGTTGATCTCTATACTTTAGATGAAATCCGGATGGATGTTTTCTGTGATGACGATATTTTATTTACTATTTCAGAAGAAACACCCGGATGGTATGTTTTTCTTAAAAAAATCGAAGAGCAGTTCCCGGCTATTAAACAAAACTGGAATCTTGAAATTGCATTTCCCGCTTTTTCAGCAAATCTGACACTCCTGTACGAAAAACACAATAAGACTTTTGACGAAGCGATTGACTATTATTATAAAAAGAATTGATACCGATAATCTCAGTAAACTTTCCATTCTTCTTAAATCAATTTTACTCTTTTCGATATCTTTGCCAAAAATCCCCAATTACAAATCTTTACCAAAAGAAAATGAATCCGAAAAAAATACTTACTGTCTTATTATCAATATTTTCAGTTTACCTGTACGGACAGGAACAAAAACCTGAAATAATCGACATTCTCCCGAAATGGGAAATAAATGACACCCACACTCTGGTTACCAAAAAAACTGTATCAGAAATAGTTGACAGGAAAACAGTTAACAGTACTTCTACTTTTAACGCAACCATTAAAGTCGTTGAGAAAAATGAAAACGGTTATATTTTACAATGGATTTTCACCAACAGTAAATTGTCTCCAACCGTAGATGACTCTGAGGACAAAGTTATTTCAAAATTGCAGGGAAAGGAAATACGCATTAAGTTCTCAAAATACGGGGAATTTATTAGAATCGATAATGAAAATGAATTAAGGTTGACCTGCAACAAGATACTTGATGATTTTATTGCAAAAGAAAAAATCCAGAAAGAAAAAGCTCTTTAAAAGGAACAAAACTTTTCATAGCAAATGATAAAGGAGTCGAAATCGTAATATTAAAACAAATACAAATGTATTTTCTTTATTCCGGTAAAAGATTTGAATTGGATAAAGAAAATATTTTCCATCCGAAACATCCAAATTTTTTAGGCGGGGAACCTTTTACTGCGACAGAAACCATAAAGTTATCAGAACTCAATAATGAAGATTCTGTTTACATTATTAATGCCAAAGTAATTGTCGATGATAAGGAATTAAAAGAAAAAGTAGCTGCTTACACAAAAAAAATATACAATTACAGTGATAAAGATGTAGCATTAATTTTAGAAAAATACCCGTTGGAAATGAGTAACAAAACAATTCAGCAGGTAGATTTAAAGAAAAGTATCCTGAAAAAAACCGAATTTAAAAGAGTTATTAAAATTGGTAATTTGTACAATTCGGTTATAACCTATGTTATTGACGTTGTAGAATAACCAATCCTAAAATTTCGTACTTTTAATTGGTTTTACAACCAATTAAAAGTACGGAACAATGAAAATCATCACCTGGAACTGTAACATGGCTTTCCGGAAAAAAGCGGAACCTATTTTCGCTTACAATCCGGATATTCTCGTGGTTCCCGAATGTGAAAACCCGGAGAAATTAAGCTTCGCCGAAGGATTACAAACACCGGATGATATCATCTGGCACGGCAAAAACCAAAACAAAGGAATTGGCATCTTCGCCTTCAACAACTACAAACTGAAGTTACTGGACTGCCATAATACCAACTTCAAAAACATTCTGCCCATTTCGGTTACAAAAGACAAAGAGGAATTTATGCTCTTTGCCATCTGGGCCAATAATCCCGGAGACAAAGACGGTGCCTATGTCACCCAGGTTTGGAAAGCCTTGAAATATTATGAAGATTTACTCTCGGAAACCAACACGATCCTGATCGGGGATTTTAACAGCAATACGATTTGGGACAAACCCAGACGGGAAGGGAACCATTCAACGGTGGTGGCCAAACTGGAAGCGAAGAAAATATACAGTACCTACCATACCTTTTTCAATCAGGTTCAGGGAAAAGAAGCGCATCCCACCTGGTACCTGTACCGCCATCAGGACAAACCCTATCACTTGGATTACTGTTTTGCTTCGGCCGATTTCATGGAAAACCTCAAATCGGTGGAAGTGGGTAAATACGAAGACTGGTCGATGTACTCCGACCATAAACCTTTAATCGTTGAATTTAACGCTAAACCATGATATCCCATGAGAAAAGTAATTGCAGCAATCAATATGACACTCGACGGGTTTTGTGACCACACCGCCATCATTCCGGATGAACAGATGCACCAGCATTATACGGATTTGCTGGACGAATCCGGGGTTGTTTTATACGGCAGGATCACATACCAACTGATGGAATACTGGCCTACGGTTTTGAAGGAACCTACCGGCATCCGGGAAACGGATGACTTCGCCCACTCGATCGACCGCATCCCGAAAGTGGTGTTTTCCCGTACACTGGAAACAACAAACTGGGATACAGCACGCATCGCCACAAATGAGCTGAAAGAGGAAGTCCTGGCGCTCAAACAGGAAGAAGGCAAAGACATTTTAGTGGGAAGCCCCAGTTTGATTATTGCCCTGACACAGCTTGGCCTGATCGATGAGTACCAACTCTGCCTACATCCGGTAATTGCGGGAGGAGGTATGCCGTTGTTTAAAAACATCAATGAAAGGGTAGTCTTATCTTTGGTCAAAACCAAAACCTTTAATTCGGGGGCCATCATTCTTTACTACCATTCGCACCTGCGTTTTACTGCAGACTCCTTCAAAAAGATACCGTTATGAGAAAAATAATCATCTTATCCATGCTGTCTCTTGACGGCGTGATGCAAGGCCCAGGAGGCCCGGAAGAGGATACCTCAAACGGTTTTGAATACGGCGGCTGGACAGCTGCCTTCGGGGATCCGGTTTTTGGGGAAGCACTGAAAAAGGAAATGGAACCGTCTGATTACCTCTTGGGCCGGAAAACATTCGAAATCTGGGAGAATTACTGGCCCAATCACAACCACTTCTGGCCTGCCATTAATGCGGGTACCAAATATGTGCTGTCGAAAACAGTCAAAGACTCTGATTGGAACAACTCGATCTTCCTCGAAAATGTAGCCGAGATCAAAGCCTTAAAACATACGGATGGTCCTGACCTGCAGGTCTGGGGAAGCAGTGAATTGGTACAGCTCCTCCTCCAACATGATTTATCCGACGTCCTCACAATCAAAACATTCCCCGTTATTCTGGGCAAAGGCAAAAAACTATTTGCCGACAACGCCATTCCCGCTGCTTTTACCCTGAAAGAAAACCTGGTAACCCCAAAAGGGGTGATTATTGCGACATACGAAAGGGATGGTGATGTAAAGACGGGTACGGCTGGCGGATAGTGTTTTATTATTTATGAATTAGTGGCTTTGTCATTTCGACGAAGGAGACACGAGCGACAGCGACTGATGAAATAAATCCCATAAAGTAAACTAATTCTCTTCCATTCTTTATCTTTTACCTCATCCTCCTGCGTCGGATACTGCTTGTTCTTTTCTTTTGCCTTGATGTCTCGTCTAAGGCCGAGACACAGCAAAGAAACAAAAAATCAAGTCTTGGACTCTCGGCGTTCCATTTTCCTTTTGAATCCTAAAAGAAAAGAACTCACCCTTCGGGCTCAGACAGCTTTTCTTTTTACGGATTCTACAAGGAATGGAACCTCGCCTGCGAGTCCTAAGCCAAAACCCATCGCATGTCTTTGACGGAAACCCCAACCCTGAATTCATGAATTCGCGGTTGTCTTAACCCTGAATTCATAAATCCAAGGTGATATTGTTTGCAGAAAATTGAAATCCGGTTTTTATTTGCGGCTTAAATTTATACGCCATGAAAACATTTAACCACACAAAAGAAGACTTACGCTATTTACTATTGATAATAGGCTTGTTCCTATTGCTCCTTATTCTTGCCTTTGAATTAGGACAACTGTACGGCATGACGCTCGTCAATTAATTTTATTCTGTAGTCTGATCCAAACCAATTTATTCATTACACCCATGTTTTTACAAGCCATTATTGATTTCTCTCTAAAGATTCTATTCCTTATTGTTTTCCTGTACTCCTGCCCTGTTTTCTCGCAAAATGCAGGATTAGGCATCAAGGAAAAGGAATACAGCTCCACTGGACAGTACACTAAACCAACCCAAATCAGTTTTGCCTTTGCCGGTGACGATGATTATACCAACTATTACTTCAACGATCTCAAAGAACATATCTTCAAGGAATTCACCAAAAAAGGGATTCAGGTAAGTTTCCCGAATGTACCCACAAATACCCCTACGTTCTCACTCAAGGTGTCTGATTCCAAAGTAATCCATGAAAACGGCGGTTACGACCGGGAAATCCGGTATACACTTGATGGTGTCTTGTATACCAATAACACTTTAGAACCGCTTCTCTCATTCAAAATTACCGTAAACACCCTCCATGACATGAACCAGCAGAATAAAGAGGTAGTGAAGTATTTGCTGGGAAAGATTGAAGGATAGGGCTTCGATACTTCGACAAGCTCAGTAACCGGAGCTCAGCCACCAGTGAAGGATTGAAGAATTTAAAGATTAGCTTCCGTCACCTCGAGTGTTTTCATAACGAAGTGGAGAAAATATATCGAGAGGCACAACTTATAAAGGTTCTCGATACAATTTTAACTCCACGATGTTATGGCTGTCTCAATAGCTATCGGGGCGAACTGACGAAACGACTATTTTACCTCATCCGCTGATGCGGATACGGCTTGTTCTTTTCTTTTGCCTTGATGTCTCGTCTAAGGCCGAGACACGCAGAAATCTCGTCTAAGGCCGAGACACGGCAAAATCAAGTCTTGGACTCTCGGCGTTCCATTTTCCTTTTGAATCCTAAAAGAAAAGAACTCACCCTTCGGGCTCAGACAGCTTTTCTTTTTACGGATTCTGCAAGGAATGGAACCTCGCCTACGAGTCCTAAGCCAAAACCCATCGCATGTCTTTGACGGAAATTGAACCCTCAATTCGTGAATTCACGGTGGCTATAACTTGACTTCTGACTTCATAATAACCGGGACTAACATATCGCAATCAAAAAAAACATCTTCTTTTTCTCGAAGTTTAAATTATATATCGTAATATTGCGATATACAAATATATCATGGGAACATCTAAGACTGAGATATTTAACAACAAGCAAAACCGGTTGGCTACCCTCTTCAAAGCATTGGGACATCCTGCCCGAATTGCCATTCTCCAATACATCATCAAGCAAAACGCCTGTATCTGTAATGACTTGGTAAACGAACTGGGTTTGGCTCAGGCTACTATTTCGCAGCATTTAAAAGAGCTTAAAAATGTAGGAATCATTAAAGGCAATATCGAAGGAACCAGTGTTTGCTATTGCATTAATGAAACTATTTGGAGCGAGATACAGGGTGAATTGGGTATTTTCTTTTCGGAGAATATCTCTTCAAACAATTGTTGCTGACCTTTTTTTAGTTATAACCATCGTAATATTACAATAAAACAACTTAATACAACTATTATGAAACTATCTGAAATTAAAACCATTCTTCCTGCACTGGATGATGTTGCATTCCAATTAGAGAACGGGACTTTTGTCCCTGAGCATTTCCACGTCACTGAAATTGGTACCATTAACAAACATTTTATCGATTGCGGCGGTACCATCCGCAAGGAGAAAACCGTGAACTTCCAACTTTGGGACGCCAATGATTTTGAACACCGTTTAAAACCGGGTAAACTTTTACACATTATCCAACTCTCGGAAGATAAACTGGGAATTGAAGACTCTGAAATCGAAGTGGAATTCCAAAACGGTACCATCGGTAAATATGACCTGGCTTTCAACGGCTCGCACTTTGTCCTGTTAAACAAGAAAACAGCCTGCCTGGCTTCTTCAAGCTGTGGGGTTCCCGCACCAAACACCGAAAAGACAGCCGCTTGTTGTTCCACTACCTCAACCTGTTGTTAAGCATGAAAGAAAAGCTAATCCAATACCGGAAACCTGTCATCATCACACTTTCGGTAATCGTCTTGCAGTTATTGTTTGGGTTTGATCCTAAATTTTGCATCATCAACATCATCTGGTTATTCGTATAAAACATGGAAACAACAAACATTTTAGTCCTTTGTACCGGGAACAGTTGCCGCAGCCAGATCGCGGAAGGCTACCTGCGTCATTTCGCCGGCAATAAAGCAGTCATTTACAGTGCCGGAATCGAAACACACGGTGTTAATCCGAAGGCGGTTTCGATCATGAAGGAAGACGGTATCGATATTTCAAACCATACGTCAAACCATATTGATGAATACCGCGACATTGACTTCAAATTTGTGATCACGGTCTGTGACCATGCCCGGGAAAGCTGTCCCTTCTTCCCTACTAACGCCCAAATGTTCCACCATAACTTTCCTGATCCGGCGAAGGCGGTTGGCAGCGATGCTGAAATTGAAGCGGAATTCCGAGAAGTGAGGGATATGGTTAAGGAGTATTGTAGAGAGTTTGTGGGGGAATATTTATAGGGATTATCAGATTATCCGATTGTCAGATTGTCCGATTGTCCGATTGTTAGATTATTGGATTGGGCTTCGATACTTCGACAAGCTCAGTAACCCAGCTCAGCCACCGATGAAGGATTGAAGGATTAGCTTCGGTCACCTCGAGTGTTTTCGTAACGAAGTGGAGAAAATGTATCGAGAGGTTTTTACCTCATACCATTTTTAAAAACAGGATACAACTTTTCTCTCTTCTTTTATCATGTTGCATGCGTCACCTCGAGTGTTTTTTTACGGAGAGTAACGCAGTAAAAATCTATCGAGAGGCTACTTCTTTAATGGTTCTCGATACAATTTTACCTTCACTGCGTTACGTTAAAATCACTCGAACTGACGAGACTTAAACAGTTTTTCTTTTTCTGGTTCCGCAAGGAATGGAACCTCGCCTGTAAATCCTAAGCCGGAGTTCATCGTATGTCTTTGACGGAAATTGAAACCTTTAATTCATGAATTCACGGTTGTCTTAACCCTGAATTCATAAATTCGGGGTGGAATGGTTTGCGCAAAAACTAAAGTTGGTCTTTATTTGCAGCCTTAAAACTATACGCCGTGAAAACAGTTAGCAAATTTTTTTTAAACATTTCCTTATTCTTCATTCTGTTGTGTACAAACGTTGCTTTCCCGCAAAGTTCAAAGCCGGTTATTAAAGAAACTGAATGTATTTATTCAGAACAATACACAAAACCGAAACAAATAACCTTTGCCTTCTACGGGAATCTAGAATATGCAAATTATTATTTTGCCGACTTGAAAGAGCACCTCAACAAACTATTTACCAAAAAAGGAATCCGGGTTAATTTCACTGACGAAGCCACTGATGAAACCATCTTCACACTCAAAGTGGACAATTCCAAAATCATTCATGAAAATGGCGGGTATGACCGTGAAATATCTTATGAACTTGAGGGTACAATCAATAAAAACAATACTGCAGAAACACTACTGTCTTTTAAGATTAACGTGAATACCGTTCATGATATCAATCAGCAGAATAAAAAAGTTGCGGAATATTTGTTGGGGAAGGTTTTAAAGAAAGATTGATTGCTTGATTGTACGATTATTCGATTGAAAGATTAGCTTCCGTCACCTCGAGTGTTTTCGTAACGAAGTGGAGAAAATGTATTGAGAGGCTACAATCAGAAAGCGCGGATTTGCAATCCGTGCTTTCCAATACTATTAATTCACTTTAAATATTAATGATCATTATGTAAATCAGTATTTTTCTTACGGGTTGCATACACGCGTTACAAATCCTCTATCGGGATTCTTCAATTATTGGAACCTAGCCTGCGAAAACTAGTCCGAATTTGTCACTTATAAATGGACTTTTCTTAGACGTATAATGGAGAATTTAAATTCCAATAACTAATTATCAAAGTAAGATAAAATACTAAAACGTTTCATCAAATAATACATCCTGTAAATCCTGTAATGGTGTCCAAATCCCTGATTTAACTTTTAAATATGTTTTACATAAAGAAATTATTTTTTCTTCACTTCCAAATCTAACTTTGGTTCTTTCCAGTTCGGTCAAACCCTCAAAGGCATTCTCTGTAAAACCATAAGTTGACAAAAAAATGCCACTTTCTCTTTTCTCTCTACAAACAACATTAAGAAAGTCTTTTATACAATTTTGCCCTACCTTTTGCATTGATCTCCAATGCTTCACTTCTACAATATAACTTATAGCTGTTCCTTCTTTAACCATTTCCAAAATCAAATCCTTCCCCCCATCTTTACTTGGAGGTGTCAATTTGACTTTGAATGCAAGACCCTCAAATATTTCGGCTAATGTTTTCTCAAATTCTCTCCATTCAATATTTAAAAGATAACTTGGATCTTTAACTATTCTTTCAATAAAAACCTTACTAACTATTTTAATAATATCTTCATGTGGTAATAAATTGAGGTCTGATTCAACTTCAATTCGTGATACCCAATTTTTAATACCATCCAAATTTAAAAGTTCAACATTTACTGGATCGATATTATTTACTAAACTATAGCATTCTGATGAAAAACCATTTGGATTAGCTATAATTAACCTATTATAAGGGTAATTATATGCAACTGAAATCCGTTCAAGAACCTGAGGAACAAGAGTCAAACTACTGTTTTGAAATGAAACACCAATTCTTTCAGCAGGATTATTTTTAACACATAGAAAATCGAATTTGCTTCTATCTGTACTTGGATTCAATATTGTTTGATAATTGTCTTTAGATAATAAAGCAGATAAAATATCACTGAAACAAAAAAATATTTCATCTCTATTACTTTGACTTTTAACTAAGTCCTCAAATTTAACTACGTTGTAAAGAAGCTTATTTTTAATTGTTGGGTTCATTATAATATTACTGCTTAACCTTTCTAGCACAAGATTACGATGTTATTTTTTAACTCATAAAACACTAACATAAAATTATTATTTTTAAAAAATTAAAATCTAAAAACAGTCGCTATACAAATTTCTGATGAATTAACTTTATCAAATGTATTACTTGAAAAAAAACTATAATTGAGATACAATCTTGTATTAAAATCGAAAAGTCTTGAAGAAGATATTTTATATTCGGCTCCAAAACCTGGTCCCACGCTAAAAGCATAAATAATTTCATTTTCATTTGTAACTGGCTCCAAAGTATAGGATTTAAATTCACATAAAATTATTGGATTTAATTCCCCATCTTTTGCCATGCTAACAGGCTTAGTTAAATAATTTATAGAAAAATTAAATCTGTTAGGATAATTAAACTTATAACCATTATAAATTACACTATTTGAATTAGATAGTGGAATTGAAAAATCAAGTTCAAAATTTTCAGTTAAAAGTAATCCAAATGATAAACTAGTATAAAATGATGAATAGCCGCCTTCATGCTCATCGTCTTTAAAATCAATAACATCTGATGAAAATTTTAAACTAAGATTTAGAAAACTTCTAGATAATATTTTGTGCTTAATCTGCTTTTCATTATTTAAAAAACCATCTTTATCCTTTGTATAGAGAAAATATATTTTATTATCAGTCTTTTGGGCATTAGGCAAAGTGGTTTCAAATTCAAAAAAAGAATAATTTTGATAATCTTGTTTATTTACTTTAAAAGATTTCACAATAGAAGACTCATCAACATTATTAATGAATTTTTGGTCAATTGATTGCTTGGATAAAATTAAATTTTTACTAATACTATCTTTTAACTCTAAATTTTCAAAATAAATTTTTCCAATCAAACTTTTTTTTGGTTTTATTGGAATCAATGTTTCAAAAATTGTAGTTGTAGCAATTGAATCAAATAGTATTAATTCTTTGGGCTTATCCTTTGTATCAATATTTATAATTATCTCCCTAGAATATTGTATTCCATCATATACTTTAAATCCTAATTTATATCTCCCTTTTTTGTTAATATTTATCACTTGTTTAGAACTATTTTCTTCAAGTGGAATTTTACTAATAGTCTGATATTTTTCATCCTTATTGATAACATTTCGCCAGAGATAAGCAATATTTTCTGTATCATAATCTCCAGAATTTGAACCATCAAAATCAATAGTTGTATTCAATGGCAATGTTATAAAGTATTCATCTTCTGAACCATCAAAAGTGTTTTCTAAAAGCTTCAATTCAACTTCAGGGATTCTGTTTGTATTTGGGAATAATCGTTGAATAGCATTTTTAATTTCTAATGTATAATTCTTTTCTTTAGGATTTATAAAAAAGTTCTCAATATTTAAAACTCTATCTGAAATATTGTATGGAGTGTTTTGCTCTGAAGTTATTGTTTCAAAAAGTTGAAATTGAAACTCAATTAACTCACCCAAAGTATTTGTCTTGACTGTCAAAAAGTAATCGTACTTTTTTAATATATTATAAATTCTTTCTCTTACCTGGCTTTCTGATTCATTATAATAGAGACTTGATTTTGAATTAATTGGTTTATGAATCAAAATTAAATCATTCAATTCAGCTTGATATTTATTATCAGTAATAAACCTATTAAATGAGTTTACAGAATTAAAATAGAGGTTTTCAGTTTCAGTATTAACTAAATTTCTAATTATATTTTC
This sequence comes from Flavobacterium amniphilum, assembly GCF_023634845.1. Classification (GTDB taxonomy): domain Bacteria; phylum Bacteroidota; class Bacteroidia; order Flavobacteriales; family Flavobacteriaceae; genus Flavobacterium; species Flavobacterium amniphilum. The sequence goes on from NZ_JAMLJL010000012.1 coordinate 98,020, forward strand.
TATATAAGGTTGCATATATCCCCTATCATCCGAATAAATTAGAATTGATTTATTACCTTGGTTACTTATTTGTGAAAATCCTACATTAATTGTAGAAAATAGAATAATAATTATTAGTAAGTTTTTATACATGCAACAATTTTTTTTGATACTAAATCAACATTAGAATTAACATAGTTATCTATTGAAGCATTTATTTCATCCATTATATAAGTCTTAGAATTTGGACGCATTTGATTTATTTTAAATTCTTTTAAATCACAACAAAAATCATTATTAATTAAGATTTTTAAATTTCCTCCTGAGTAATAGTATGCTTTTGAGCCATTATCTACTAGTTCAATATTTCCTGAATAAGTAATTTCGATAAGATTATTCGAATTTGAAACAATCTTTATTTTTTTGAGTTGTGATACTTTTTTTATAAGATCTTGATTTGTACTACCTCTCAACGAATATTCAATTTGCTTTCTATTGTCATCTTTTTCTATGGGATTATTTATAATAGTATTATTGTCACCATTTATATTATTATCTCCATTAATATTATTATTGCCATTAATAGACCCTTCGCTTTTAGTACTTATGGAATCCGCAATTACTTTTGAATGTGACCCAATTTCAATTGGCCCAATTTTAAAGGGAGTTTTCGTAATAATGAGATAACCTACAATTATAAATGCTATAATAACAAGTATAGCTATTCCTTTTTTATTTTCTGCAATTAAATCTTGAGTAGTTCTTCCATTCATCATCATTTGAAATTCATTGTTTTTAAAATTTCTAATATTCGCTAACTAAATAATTATTTTCAAACTTAGAAAACTTATTTATCAAAGGTTAGATTGACCATTTATTCTACCAAATTTCCACATTCCCTTTCAATTTTCTATAAGTATAAATACGTATTTTTCACCCCACACAAATCTCTCCATTCCACCCTTCAATCCCTTACGGATTCCCGTAAAATCCTCATTTCAAGATTAAAAATCCAACAATCTGAAAATCGGACAATCGAACAATCCCAAAAATCTTGGCACACCATTTGTAAGTCAATTCCTTCAAATGTAAAAACGTAACGAGAGACGTTACGTAATCAACGATCAAAATATTTTAATCATGAAAACAAATTCAGAAACCGGCCACACAAAAAATGTAGCCAACTTCAAGCAACTGGTAAACTTAGTCAACAGCTATGGGGCAGACTACAATCCGGCAAGAGCCAACCTCAAAATCCCAAACCTCAACACCATAGCCACAAATGCCCAAACTAGTCTCACTTCTGTATCCGTAAAAAACACCCAGTACAACAATGCTGTCAACAGACGGTTCATAGCCTTCGAAAATCTGAAAAAACTCTCGACAAGATTGGTTAACGCACTCGCAGTATCCGATGCTCCAAAACAAATGGTCGACGATGCCAAAGGATTTAACCGCAAACTGCAAGGCAAAAGAGCATCCGCTATCGTTAAGCCGGTAAATGAAAACGAACCCGCTCCGGTGACCATCAGTGCGAGCCAACAGTCATACGATCTGCAAATCCAGCATTTCAGGAATTTAATCACGGTTTTGGAGTCGGAAGAAAGCTATAATCCCAACGAAAACGAACTTAAAATCGAGACGCTCACAGCCAAACAAAGCGAATTACTCGAAAGAAATAACGATGTCTCCATTGCCCATGCAGTAATCCGCAATGCCAGAAATGCCAGAAACAAAACCCTTTACGAAGACAATAACGGATTAGTGGACACCGCACTGGAAATTAAAAAATACGTCAAATCAGCCTACGGAGCAAACAGCACTGAATTCAAACAGGTAAACGCTATAAAATTCAGGAACGTAGCAGAATAGTTTAACCTATTCAAATAAAAACCTTGCAGCATTTGGATTTTTCCTCTCTGTTGCAAGGTTTTTTTTTACCATTCTGTGAATAGTTGGTACTGCACGATAAATAGTAGCTTCCGCACGGTTACGATTACCAAACGCACGATAAATTATTCCTTCCGCACGATTACAATTACCAAACGCACGATAGATTATTCCTTCCGCACGATTACAATTACCAAACGCACGATAAATTATTCCTTCCGCACGATTACAATTACCAAACGCACGATAGATTATTCCTTCCGCACGATTACAATTACCAAACGCACGATGAATTATTGCTTCCGCACGATGAATTATTGCAACCGCACGATTAATATTAGTTGATGTTCAATACCTAACGGAACAGAGTAACGCAAAAGCAATGATTTCACTATATTTGAAAGTATCTATACTAAATCAAGGTTAATCAGTCATGAAACATATACTCCGGATAACATTTCTTTTAGCTTTGCTCAGTAATTCACTAACTGCCCAGACTCATGAGAACCTTGAAGATCATGTACTTAATTCCTTTTACCGGAGTCATGACAGCCTACCCAAAATTACATATCTGGATTCTTTGGCAACAGTTATCAAAAAAAGAAAAAAGTTTAACCATATTTACGGTTGTTTGAGTATGATTGACTCGTATGCAAATGATAGTAAAACCATATCGAATATTCATCAGCGTTTAAAAGATTTGTCCCGAAAATTATGCTCGGAAAATAAATTCTTCGTTTTGATAGGCGGATCCAATTGCTGGAGTTCTTCCGAAGAAAAAAATATCAATGAAAAATTAGTAACTGTTCACTATGTATGCGTAAGCGGATGTGTTTCTTCCTTTCCCTATGGGGAAGCAGTTGAAGTATTCAATAATGAAACGAGGCGTTTTTTAAGTTGGAAGGAAAAGGAATAGTTTAGAAACAAAATCATGAAACAAAAACACTTTTCTTACAGTACATTTTAATTTTAATTTCTTCATTTTGTTTTCCAAAAACACACAAAATGATTTTGGTATATTTGTGAATATCAGCAATACCTCAACCGTATAAAACCAACGGAATCAAACCATCATTTTATGAGAAAGCCTATAATACACGAAGAAGACCCAAATCTTGAGTATAATCTTTGGGGATCAAACTATCTTAAATACAAAGGGGAACTCTTTACAGGAACACTGATATTTGATGATACAAACCCAATATCATATGCCGAATACAAAAATGGAGATTATGATGGTGAAAATGTTTCCTACCATAAAAATGGCAAATTAGCAGAAAAAGCTATTTATAAGGACGGAGATTATATAGAAGGCCAAGAGTGGCATCCTAATGGTCAAATCAAATTTGATTCAACAGAAGGGAAACAATGGGATTTGAATGGAAAATTAATTCAAGTAAATGGAATCTGGCTATATAACAATGGAAATCCAAAGCAAAGAAGGATAGAAAATGGATGTTTATACTTGTCACCAAACGGCGATACCCTATTTAAGGTTTTGTATAATAATAGTGGAGATTTTAAGAATTCAGTCGAATATTATGATGAAAATTTACACAACTCTTATAATCAACTTTTGCTTAATGAATATGGTGATTTAGACAGTCTTTTTTATAATACGGAATGGTATTTTTGGGGTTGGATCTGGAAGCTTTATTCAGAGGATGAAAATAAGACATTTATAATCTTAACCGATTTAAAAAAACATATAAATAATTCTGTTTCCCAAAAAGCATCTGAGTTAATAATTAAAATGAGAGAGAATGCACAGAAAAATACTTGGAAAGAATATGGTGGTTATCATATAAAAAACAATAGCTAAAAGCGGTTTGGCAAGATTGCCAAAAATCAATAAACCACTCGCCTGTTTCCCCCCGCTCCGCAATCCCGATAGCTATCGGGACCTGACTTTGAGGTATTGTTAACATTATGTTTTAAAATACCTAAAACAGTTTTTAAGAATTACTTGTTCAAAACCTTATAAATATAATTTCAGCTCAAAGCCAGAAGACTCTGCGCAGTAAGGGATTATACTTACTGCTCGCATAACATTCGCTACTATTTGCTGTTCATTCAACTTTCAACCCCGATAGCAATTAGAAGAAAAAATCTACTGTTGCCAAAGCAAAAAAATAAATTACCTTAGGGTTTCAAAAACATTAAATAATAACATGAGAAAAATATTCCTTAAAACCATACTAAGCTTTTCACTTTTCCTATTAATAAACCTAAAAACCAATGCACAGGAAATCAATTTGGAAAATTTGATAAACAAAACTTGGCTACTGGAAAAATATGAGGAAAACGGAGAAATTTTACCTCCTAAAGAATCAGCTGAAGAAGAAAAATTAATTTTTTATAAAGATAAGAGTACTGTATGGGTAACTAATGTTGGTACAGTAAAAGGAACTTGGTCATACGATGAAAAATCAAAAAACCTAGCGATAAGTTATGAAAATAACGAAGAAGAAATAAACCTTAAGATAATCAGAATCAGCGAAAGCAAATGTATTTTCACGTTAAAGAATGAAGAAACCGGCAATCTGATAAAAGTACATTTATATCTGGAAAAATAAGTCAATACCCAACCCTCAATCGCGATAACCGCTACTGCGCCAAACTGCAGGACCTTAGCACTCATTATAAGTGCAACACAGAAACACCAAGACAATGAAAAAAATAACATTCACGCTTTTTGCATTATTTCTTACCCTCTGGACTTTCGGTCAGACAGACATAAACAACCTTGAACGCATTGACGGACTTTGGACAAAGAAAGGTGAAAGGGTCGCCTTTACAGGACAGTTTGTAGAATATTTTGACAATGGAAAAATCAAGGGTAAAGGAGAATTCAAAGTCGGATTAGTTCACGGCTTGCGTATTGTTTACTACGAAAACGGAAATAAAAGCCTTGAAAGAAATTATTTCAATGGAATTAATGACGGAGCGAGTATAGAATATTACTCAAGCGGACAAGTAAAGCAGGAAGCAAACTTCAAAAACGGTAAAGAAGATGGGACTTTAAAAGCATTTTTCGAAAACGGACAAGTTAAAGCTGTATTAAATTTTTCAAATGGTGTTCAACAAGGTGACTATTTTGAATACACTCCTGAAGGAAAACTAAAAGCACAATACTATTTTGTGAATGGTAAAGCTGGCTATTCACCTGAATTTATCGATTTAACAAAACAAGCACTTGAATTAAGTAAACAATTTAAAAATGAAGAAGCTGTAAAACTATATGGCAAAGCTATTGAACTCAATCCGACAGTAGCCCAAGTGTATTTTAATCGTGGAACTTGTAAAGGCAATAACTTTGACTTTGAAGGAGCAATAAAGGACTATGACAAAGCTATTGAACTCAATCCTGAATATATGCAAGCCTATGGCAATAGGGGAAATGCAAAAATCAATATGTTCACATCAAAAGGAAATCTAAACCCAACTCCTGAACAGACTGATAGTGCTTGTGAAGATTTTCATAAAGCAGTTTCACTTGGCGACAAGACAATCGGGACAGAAGATATGATTTATATACATTGCAAAAACAGCAAGAAGAAAAAGAAATAACGAGTACTAACACTGGTTTTCAGCTCCGCAATCCCGATAGCTATCGGGACCTGACTTTGAAGTATTGTTAACATTTCACATAAAACGAATTAAAACTACATGCTTACAGGGACTTTCCTACTCCCAAAACATCCGCTTACCACAATAGCCACATTTCCTCTTAGCTACTTGCCGATTATGCTTCGCCTGTTCATATTTCTTACCCCGGTTCCCTGAAAAACCTTATCTTAGTAAGGAATATCGTTTTATACAACTGCATTGTTTTGAAGCCGTTAGAACGTTAGCGGTACTACCTAAGCGGCAAAATACAATACAAAACCAGACATTTAATCTAACTTTTTATGAATGAGACACACAACATAGAGAATCATAAAATGAATGAAGTATCTGTATTTAGGCTATACCTACTTCGGGCAACTTATTTACTTATATCCGTAGGTCTTGGATTTACCATATGGCCACAAATAATCCACCACCCAACTCCTTGGTCTCTCTGGCACGGAGTAGGCTGCAGTTTACTGGGGGCAGTTTCAATCTTGGCCTTTATGGGAATTCGCTATCCTCTGAAAATGTTGCCTGTGCTTTTCTTTGAACTGATCTGGAAGTCAATATGGCTGATTGCAGTTGCATTACCTCTGTGGTCCGCCGGTCAAATGGATGCGGAAAATTTGGAAACAACGCAAAACTGTTTAATGGGAATCATCGTACCCCTTGTGATTCCTTGGGTCTATGTTTGGAGACATTACGTAAAGATGCCTGGAAATCGATGGAAATAAAATCGTAACGCTAAACCATTTCTGCTAACAGTCTCTTCTGCTGCTTAATCCCGATAGCTATCGGGATTGCGGAGTGAACGAGGTAATGCAGCATTAATTCTTTTGGAATATTGGGTATTACGAATAAAAAAAGCCGGCGGGATGTAACCGGTAATGGCTCCACTTCGTCTTAAATAAGAAACGATGACGGAATTTGTAAATTCAACTTTAGGCCCAGGTTTGTGTAAATAGGGGGTTAAAGCATTCCAATCAGAAAAAATGAAGCCATGTATTTAACAAAAGATAATGTACGGAATAAAAGAATAAGACTACTGACGGTAATTTTACTTGCTATTGGGAGTTTTTTGGCATACTATCAAATTTTCCATAAATCAAAAGAAGTAAACAGTGCAATATTCAAATTACAAAAAGTGTTTTCTGCACACACCTCAGATGTCTGGGCAGTTAAATTTAGCCCCAATGATGCTTGGCTGGCCAGCGGCAGCGTAGATGGTACCGTGAAAATTTGGAACAAAGAAAACGGAGCTCTTATCCGTGATCTGAAGCATCCCATTGGTGTGACATCTGTTGCTTTTGCTCCAAACGGAGATCTTTTAGCCACTTGTGCCTATGACGCAAAAATCAGGCTTTGGAAATTGCCGGAAGGAAAATTACTAAAAGAATTCTCCGGGCATAACGGAACGGTCTGGTCCATAGATTTCAGTTCAGACAGCAAGACATTAGTAAGCAGCGGTGAAGATAAAACGATTAAATTATGGGATGTGGAAAGTGGTAAACTTTTGCGGACTTTGATTGGGCATTCCCTTACCGTCTGGGATGTTAAATTTAGTCCTGACGGAGCAAAAATTGCGAGTGGGAGTTATGATAAAACGATAAAAATCTGGGATGCCAAAAGCGGGAAGCTACTAAACAATTTAACTGGTCATACCGAAGCTGTCGTATCATTAGCATTTAGCCCGGATAATAAGTTACTGGTCAGTACCAGTGATGACAAGACTTTGAAACTATGGAATACAACTACCTGGAAGCTTATCAAAACAATAGAAGTTCCGGAACACATCCAAGCTTCAGATTTTAGTCCCGATAGTACAAGATTGTTAACCGGGGGCAGGGATAAACCGGCAATTGGTGAATTCCTGCAAAATTTCTTTGGGGATTCGGACTATAACAAAGGGGTTTCTATGCGTTTATGGGATGTAAAAAACGGTAAGCTTCTTCAGACGTTCTCGCAACATGCCAATGATGTAAATGATGTCTCTTATTCTTCTGACGGTAAATGGATTGCCGGCAGTAGTTCGGACAAAACCATTACGCTTTGGAAATTATCGTATTGATTTAAACAAACGCACAACGTAGTGGAGTAAAATGTATTGAGAACTCTTTTGAAGCAGGGCCTCTCGATACATTTTTACTCCGTTACACTGCGCAAAAACACTCGAGGTGACGTACACTGAAAGTCCTTCTCTGGCGCGTGCGTCCCGCTTGTGCCATAATAAATTGTCAACAGTCCTTCAATCCTCCACCGGCGGCTGAGCCTGTCGAAGCCCAAACCCGATCGCGCGGATTTGTAATCCGTGCTCATCTTCAATCCAACAATCTGATAATCTGATAATCTGATAATCTATCCTTCATTCCCGTAACAAAAACCCCTACCAACCGTCTAATCCTCTAAAAACAAACCAACTATGAATCAATCAAAAAACCTCCCGTTAAAAATGGGATCGCTTTTCGGAGCATTGTTAGGCACTGTTGTAGTCAGCATCGGGATTATACGCTATAAAACAGGGATGATCCTCCGCGACGACCAAACACTGAGTTATGTGTACTGGTGCATTTTCACCCTAACGGTATTGTATGCCGTATTCCAATTCAAAAAGAAGGATCCTTCCTCCTTTTCGTATAAACACACCGTAAAAATCGGGCTGCTGGCAGGATTGATCAGCGGACTCCTATACACCGTCTACATCGTCGTGCTCAATGGTTATATTGACCCGGAACTGGCTTCGAAAATAATCGAGTATAAAAATGCAAACCATTCGGGTATGGCGGCCCAGGATGTTTCCGATTCCACCAAAATCATGGAAATGAGCGAGGCATTAAGAGGATTGATTTATACTTTTGTATGTATGACGTTCGGAGTTATTCATTCCATGATTGGGACATTGGCCGCGAAAAAGATTAATTAAGCCAAGAGCATCAATCAATAATGGTAAAGAACATTATTCCTGAATGAGGTTTTGTACTTGCCTGTTTTTAGCTAAATTTACAAACAGCAGAACAGCAACTGCACGCAATCCAATACAGTTATAATGATGAAGTATCAGTTCCGGAAAGCTTTAGATTCAGAAATTCCGCAAATCTGGAAAATCCTGCAACAAGCGATCGAAAGAAGGAAAAATGACGGCAGTAACCAATGGCAAAACGGTTACCCTAATCCCGAAACCATACAAAATGATATCGCAAAAGGAAACGGTTACGTTTTAACCGATCAGGAAACCGTTATAGCCTACAGTGCCGTAATCATTAATGATGAACCCGCTTATCTGGAAATTGACGGACAATGGCTAACCAATGGTGATTTTGTCGTGATACACCGGGTGGCTATTTCGGAGGACTATTTAGGACAGGGACTGGTTCAGCAAATGTTTGGGCTTTTTGAAGATTTCGCGCTCGAAAACAATATCCATAGCATCAAAGTCGACACTAATTTTGACAATCCGGCCATGCTAAGGATAATGGATAAACTAGGATACACCTATTGTGGTGAAGTCTTTTTTAACGGGAGTCCGCGGAAAGCTTTTGAGAAGGTTTTGAAAGTATGAAAAAACTAACCTTTTTTATCATATTGCTTTTTTCAACTGCAGGATTTAGTCAGAATAAAACCGACAGTCTTTTTATTGCCTTTAAAAAAAGTTCCTTTTACGAAAGTGTTTACCCTGCCAAAATGCAACTCGAAAACCGGCAAAAAGAAATCATTCCTGAGTTAATTAAATTACTTAAAGACACAACGTTTGTAAAACTCACAGGTACAGGAGATTTAATTTATCCTGGGGCGACTGAATTTTATGGTCACGGTCATTATGTTCCTTATGATATGGATTGGATTTCAGTCAGAGCCGGTTGGCTTCTGGAAGAATTGACCTTTCAGGATTTTGGTTATAAAATTGTCGAAATTGATGAAAAAGACTTAATTAAATTAATGAAGGACAATTATCCGGAATATATCCATAAAGGCAAACTTAATCTGACTTGGAAGAAAAAAAACACAAAAGAGAAATGGATTGAATTCAGGAATATCCTTGCTCTTAATGCGGAAAACTGGTGGAAGAAAAACCAAAAGGACTGGACACGGATGAATGCCATCAAAGAGGCACTTACTTCAAAAAACGAAAATCAGTTAAGTGATGTTATCCAATACCTTAGGTATGGAGAAACTGCATGTGAAGGGTTAACAAAAGAATCATATGAAAAAGAAATAAAACCTATTGTTGAATCATTAATCCTTTCAGAGTATACTGATAATACACGTATCGTAATCGAATACCTTATCCGTGATGGTTTAGGAACAGACTTAAAAAATAGAAAATGAAACTGTTCTCATTCCTAAATAAAAAAAATGATAAACCTGCTTACAAATGTTCTTGTTGCGGACAGGTTTATGACAGTTTACCGCTTTGTTTTGGATCTGACTATCCTATTTACTACCATTCGGTTCCTGAGGAAGAAAGAACAGAAAGAATAGAATTGAAGGAAAGTTTATGTGTGGTCGACGGAAAACATTTCTTCCATCGCGGCCAACTCACAATTCCAATCATCGATTATCATGAAGATTTAATCTTTAATGTCTGGACGTCTATCAGCCCAGATAACTTCAGCAAACGGATGGATTTATGGGAAAACCCAAGCAGAATAAACGAAGAACCTTATTTTGGCTGGTTACAAACCATTATTCCAACCTATGGGGAGACTTTAAACCTGAAAATGATTGCAATTGAACAGAAAATCGGGACAATTCCCAAAATCAAATCCATCGAAGAAGGACACCGCTTGACCATTGATCAGGAAAACGGAATTACTTATAAAAGAGCTTTGGAAATAGTAGATGAAGTAACAAGGCAACAGCATAAAGTGAGTTAAATTCAATAGTAATGAGCTATTTAACACACTTCATTATATTTGTAATGACCAACTGCAATTAACACCATGAAAAACCTCGCCCTACTCCTCTTTTTACTTTCCGCAGCCATTTCCTATGGCCAGGATAAATACGATGCATCGCAGATTTCTTCCAAAACAAAGAAAATTGTTGGGCTCATTGCCAAAGAGAACACGGTAACAGGTCGATTCATTGGATACAGCGGAAATGAATCGGAACAGTATAAAAACTTTGAAAAATTGATGTTGGCATCAACCAAAGAACTTTTAAACCTGACCAATCATCCCAATGGTGCCGTAAGATCTTATGCCTTCTGGGCATTGTGCTTTCGTAGCAATGTTGATCTTTTCGGGATTGTCAAAAATCATATGTCCGACACTGAAGTTGTAGAATATCAATCCGGTTGCATTGCATCAGGCGAAAAAGTTGGTGATTTTTTCGTCAGAATGGTTACATCTAACTATGAAAATCCGAATAGAAAGACAAAAACATTAACCGAAGCCCAACGCAAGGAATTAGACAGCTTACTGATTTACAGTCCGAATGACCTTTCCAGCCGTTACCGCGCCATTGAAAATGCTGAGCCTTCGGAGCAACTCTATCCTGTTCTGAAAAATCTGTACACAACTACCCACAACCAAAGTGCTTTACTAAAACTATCCGAATACAAAAAAGAAACCGATATTCCTTTGATTTTATCAAATCGTGAGGAAAATAAAGATCCGGAAAGTGGTTATTATTACACCTATAAAGCCATGCAAAATTTTCCAAGGACAGAATACATTCCTTTTTTAGAACTCAGACTGCGCGAAACACTGGACGAAACCGGATTCAGTAATGAATGGCAAGAATTGTACACCGTAATTGCAGCTTTTAAAAACCAGAAAGCCCTGGAGTTACTGAGCATTCCTCTTACTGAAGTGAAGCATAATTACATAAAGGGGTACCATCTTGATTTTATTTATGATGCCGTATTGGATAACTACGATCCGTTGTATGCCGAACTTTTATGGAAAATATGGGAATCAGGTCAGAACATCAACGTAACAGGTTATCTTTTTTATCTCGAAAACAACCTTCAGCGAGCTTATAAACAAACAGTAAAAGAATTTGGTATCGAGCCCGCCCAATCATACAACAATCTTGTTTACAATCAGGATATCGTAACTGAAAAACTGAGTGAAAGTATGTTGAATCTGATTCTTTTAAATGACAAAAAACTGGCAAACGAAATAATCAAATTACAAATCCTCAATTCTGATGTACATGGTTTTAAAACCTATACTGCAGTCATAAAAAAAGACAAAGATCAGATTTTTGTAAAACCTTTATTGGAAAGATTTGCCAAAGAAAATAATCCACATGTCTATCTTGAAATCGCAAAGACTCTGATTGCTTATCAGGACAAATCCATAAACGAACAGATCATCGCTGTACGGAAACTCAATAGAGGATTGATCGAAGATTGGGGTGGTGAAGAATTGACTGAATTATTAGAGAAGCATAATATCAGGTAGGAACTTTGATGTAGCGACATTGTGTTATAATAAACAGCAGGTTTCGGGTTTCAAATCAACACCCGCCCCACAATTCCGATAGCTATCGGGACCTGACTTTGAGGCAATCTAAAAAATAATCTTTAACCTTTTTTCTATTCTTTAGTTAAGATTCCTAAACCAATCACCGTTAATTTATGGGCACGGATTGCACACGAGCGAAGCAAACCGATGAAATAAATCCACCCTATCGGTTTGCTTTCAAACAGTTCGCTTTGATCAAGTGGATACTATAGCTAGTCAATCTTTCTTGGAGAATATCCAGAAATCAAATTTTCTTACATTTTTTTCCTACATTTATCACTACTATACGAAGCCACGATACGTTATGAACAATTAAAACCAAAATTCGTTAGAAAATCAATCCTGAATTTTTAGCCAGTTTAAAAACCTTAAATTATTAAATGTTGGGAATAATCCGAAAAGCCAACTAAATTTTGAAGTAGGATATTAAAACTTATTAAAAATGAAAACAAAATTATTTATACCCTTATTTGTCCTATTCTTTACTATGAATTCTTGTTCTGTTGAAGAGAGCTTAAATGAAAGCACAGAAAACGAGCAAACAATAGTAAAAAACAATAGCAATAATTCATCAAACAGCAAGACAGCGCCATTAAACTTAGTTACTCTTAACTACAATCAAAATTTATCTTGCAATAATGCTAATCTGTCTTATAGTGAAAGTTATTACCAAAGTCAGTTAACAAATGTTGGTGGTAATGTATTTATAAGTGAAAACCATAGCTATAGCATGCTTTTAAATTGGAACATAAATGTAGATATTGCTAATTTTAATACTATGTTTTATTTGGAATTAAAAGACTTATCTACTGGAAATATACAAATGGAACCTCTTCCTGCTAATGGACAGGTTTTAATATCGCATCTTACTTATCAATGGCCAACAACTATCGATCCTTATCAAATAGTAAATTATAAAGAATTTGAGTACCGATTTGTATATAAGTATCGTAATTCCGGTCAACTTTGTACTTCTGCAACTAATTGGAAATACTTCAATTTAATTCAATAACTGCTCATAACAACTTGTATAGTCAGTTGACTGGTTTCATATAATACTTACGAAAATTCTACCCAGCCGCGTGAATCCTTTCACGCGGTTTTTTATAAAACCATGGTGTATTTATAATCCGTACTTTAAAAAATTTTACCCCCTATAGCGCGAATTTGGTCAGCCAGAGTTACATCGTCGGTTCCGTGTTGGTATTTTCTATATTTGTATGTAGCTATATTAAAAAAAATGTCACTCCTGTAACCTACTACTATCTCAAAACAGCAAGTTTCGGGTTGTATCGTTACCCTATTGTTCTGACATTTACGTTACTAAATTTGATTACCATGAATGAGCAGGACCAACTCAATTATACCCGGATTGCCGAAGCGATCGAGTATCTGAAAAGCAATTTTAAGCAACAGCCCAACCTGGAGGAAGTGGCCGAACAGGTACATTTAAGTCCGTTTCATTTCCAACGGTTATTTCACGACTGGGCGGGAACAACTCCCAAGAAATTTCTGCAGTACATCAGCCTGGAACACGCCAAGAAGTTATTGAAGGAACAACAAAGTACCTTATTTGAAACCGCTTTTGAAACGGGACTATCGGGTACGGGACGTCTTCACGATTTATTCATCACCATTGAAGGCATGACTCCGGCCGAGTATAAGAATGGCGGAAAAAGCCTTACCATCAACTACAGCTTTGCAGAAAGCCCTTTCGGAAACCTCATCGTCGCTTCTACCCCAAAAGGCGTATGCCACATGGCTTTCACCAAAAATGATATAATGGCGCTAAATGAACTGCAATCAAAATTCCCCAATGCCACTTTACAACAAAAATTGGACTTAAAGCAACAAAATGCGCTCTTTATTTTCCAGAACGACTGGAGCAAACTACCGGAAATCAAACTGCATTTAAAAGGCACCGACTTTCAGTTAAAGGTCTGGGAGACTTTGCTGAGAATTCCGTTGGGCCAACTTTCAACATACGGCACCATCGCCGAAACAATTGGAAACCCGAATGCTTCCAGAGCCGTTGGGACCGCCATTGGCAATAATCCTGTCGCCTACTTAATTCCCTGCCACCGTGTGATTCAGCAAAGCGGAAATATTGGCGGTTATATGTGGGGTACTACCCGAAAAACGGCTATTATAGGTTGGGAGAATGCCAAAATTGATGCACTGTAAGTCCGCAAGAATCGGGTTTTAATCCTAACCGTACCGCTTCATCTTTGTACCGATAACAAATTAATTATTTACAAGATGAGTACATTTATTTTAGTCCATGGTTCGTGGCACAGCGCCTGGAATTGGCACAAAGTAGTTCCGGTTTTGGAAAGAGAAGGACACAAAGCGATTTCCATTGACTTACCGGGTATGGGAAGGGACAAAACACCTATTGAAGAAGTTACACTTGAAGTTGCCGTTAACAAATTGATTAAAATAATTGACCAACAGGAAGGACAAGTCATTCTGGTCGGGCACAGTAAAAACGGCATCATGATTTCACAGGCTGCCGAATACAGATCACATAAAATCGAGAAATTAATTTACCTGGCGGCTTATTTGATTCCCGATGGCAAAACACAGGCGGAGTATTCGGCACTGGACACCGAAGGCGTTTTAAAACCATATGTTACCCGATATCCGGAAACCAATTCGCATACGTTACAACACGAGATTTATAAAGAAGGTTTGTACCACGATTGTGACGATGATATCACAGAAATGGCCAAATGCATCTTAAGCCATGAAAGTATGGCCACAGCAATTACTCCCTTACAACTCACCGACGGCAATTACGGCAGTATACCGCGTTACTACATCGAATGCACCGAAGATAAAGCGGTTACACCTTTCATCCAACGCAAGATGTACACCGAACTGCCTTGCAAAAAAGTATACCAAATGACGACCAGCCACTCGCCTTTCTTCAGCCGTCCAAATGAATTGTGTGCGATTATTACTGAAATTGCCGCTAACTGATTGGATTAACAAAAGCTTCCGCTCTGCAATTCTGATGGGAATCAGGATTGTGGAGCTGATAAAGTTTATTCTTGCTTTACGCTGCTATTTGGATATATTTGCAATTCAAATTTCCCCAAAGATGATCCAAAGAACTATTCTTCCTTTTGTTTTGATTTTATTGCTGACAGGCTGTGGTAAATCTAATGACGCACCTGAATTTGTTGAAAAAGAAAGGGCAGACAGTATTTTTAGTGAGGCAAAAGATGATGGCCGTAACACAAAAAAGGATACAACAGCCATTCCGAATTTCCCTACTGAAGAAGATATGTCTCTGGAACTACTTTTGGCCGGCGGTGTTTTTCATGACGACGAAGTAAAGGAAGGTTCAGATACTAAAAGTTGGATGGGCATTTTTGAAACCAAAAACGGCTTCCTCCTGGCAGAAACCAAAATTACCATGGCCCATGCACATGATGCCATTCTTGATGAAACTGAAGACGATAAAACCGGATGGGAAATCGATACCACATTAAAAGACACTTGCCTTTATTTAATTGAAAAGATTCCTTCTTTAACCGAACGGAAAATAAAAACGGTTAAAGTCCCGGAAACCATCCTGCCGAAAAAGAAATTCAAGTTTACCTTTTCAGGTAATCAGTATACCCTTTCTGCGGAAGGAACAATGAAAAAACAGGATGAAGAATCGGATTATGAAGTACTAACTGATTACAGGCTTTATTTAACGGCTAACATCAACGGAAAAGACCATACTGCACTTCTTGTGGCCCAGGATATATTTGATGACCAGATGATTAAAATTCTTTTTGCAGGTGATATCGATGGTGACGGGAAACTCGACCTGATCATTGATACTTCGTATCATTACAACATGGGAAGACCTACCCTATATTTATCAAAACCGGCAGACGACAATCAAATTATAAAGCCTGTGGGCATGTTCACGTTTGTGGGTTGCTAAACAAACTGTTAAAAAAACTTATTTCTTAACTTAATATCAGTCTGTTAGCTTTAAGTAATATTGTGCTTTTATTAACAGGCATAGTATTTATATTTGTGACTTTAACACTAAAAATCCCGCTAATAAAAGCTCTTGGGACATTTTATAACTTAAAGCACAAAACATGAAAAAACTGTCTTTACTTGTATTGGTTTGCATAAGCCATCTTTCCTTTTCTCAAACGCCAAATGTTCCGCAACAAGCTTTTATCGAAGTGACAGGTACAGCTAAAAAGGAAATCGAACCCAACCAGATTTATATTTCCATTACGCTGACGGAAAAGTCAATCGACAATAAAAAATATACGATCGAAGCACAGGAAGCTAAACTAAACCATATTTTAACCGAGTTAAACATCCCGAAATCAAAGCTCACCCTTGCTGATTTCAGTTCTTCAGCCATTACCCAAAAAAGAAAGGAAATTGGTATTGTGCAAAATAAGAAGTTTAATTTAGTATTGGAATCAGGCAGGCAGGTTTCTGATTTGTTTGATAAACTTTTTAGTGCCAATATCAAAGAAGCGGATGTGACCAGAATTGACCATACCGATATTTTGGCTTATAACAAGGAAGTACGTATTGATGCTGTTAAAGCGGCTAAAACAAAGGCAGAATATCTTTTGAACGCAGTAGGGAATAAATTGGGAAAACCGCTTGAAATTGTTGAAGAACAAGATTCAAATGATTTTAATTATTACAGAGGAAATGTATATAACGAAGAATTTAATGCGAATGTTTCGAATACTGCGTCTCCTCTTTCCAGCAGTGAATTCAAAAAAATAACAGTTACGTTTTCGTATAAAGTAAAGTATGCGATTGAGTAGATTTATGCCTGAACAAGCTCTGCCATTACTTTCTGTTTGAGCTAACTTAAAAATAAAAAAACTCCCTGCAACCAAACAGGGAGTTCAGTAACCAAACAAACTATGAAATTGTTGTTTATTTAACCAACCATAGTTAAGATGTAAAGTCGTACAAAAGGTTGCGTAAAAAAAAATAAAAAAAAGCGAATCTTTTTTGATCCGCTTTTTAATATGTTGATTTTAAGACTTTTATTATCCTAAAACTTCTTTAACTTTTTTACCGATTTCAGCCGGAGAGTCAACAACGTGGATTCCATTTTCTCTCATGATGCGTTTTTTAGCTTCAGCTGTATCATCAGCACCACCAACGATTGCACCTGCATGACCCATAGTTCTTCCTTTAGGAGCAGTTTCACCAGCGATGAAACCTACAACTGGTTTGCGGTTACCGTCAGCTTTAATCCATTTAGCAGCATCCGCTTCTAATTGACCACCGATTTCACCAATCATGATGATACATTCTGTTTCAGGATCGTTCATCAATAATTCAACAGCTTCTTTAGTTGTTGTTCCGATGATTGGATCACCACCGATACCGATTGCTGTTGTGATACCGAATCCCTGACGTACAACCTGATCAGCAGCTTCGTATGTTAAAGTTCCTGATTTAGAAACGATACCAACTTTTCCTTTTTTGAAAACGAAACCTGGCATGATACCCACTTTAGCTTCTTCCGGAGTGATTACACCAGGACAGTTAGGACCTACTAAACGACAGTCTTTACCTTTGATGTAGTCATATGCAGTAATCATATCCGATACAGGGATACCTTCAGTAATACAGATGATTACTTTGATACCTGCGTCAGCAGCTTCCATGATAGCATCCGCAGCAAATGCAGGCGGAACGAAGATGATAGAAGTATCTGCACCCGCTTGGTCAACTGCGTCTTTAACCGTGTTGAAAACCGGACGCTCCAAGTGAGAAGTTCCACCTTTACCAGGAGTTACACCACCTACAACGTTTGTTCCGTATTCGATCATTTGAGAAGCATGGAAAGTACCTTCACTTCCTGTAAAACCCTGAACGATTATCTTTGAATCTTTATTTACTAAAACACTCATATTATTGCTTGTTATGTTTATTTTTTGTGTTGCAAAAGTAAGTTTTTATATCTACTCGCAAAAATTATTTTCACTTAAAATTCCAAACTCTGATTTCTATTTATAAACTATTTGGATTTTGGAATTTAGTTCTTGTAATTTTAATATAGTTGGCTCATCTGATAGCCGTAAAACAATTTATCATCCTTTATTTCCCAGATGGTTATAAATGAGGCCAACAGGACTTCTTCAGACGGGTTTTCGATTGTTTTTCCGTAATGTTTGTAACGGATGGTTACGGTTTTATCATCTTTTAACAGATGGGAAATGTCACTGCGCATGGAAATGTACGTCCGTTCCAGTTCTTTGGTCAACAATATGATGTCTTTCTTGCGCATTTTAAGAAAACCTTTACTGCTGTTCCATTCCAGTGTGATTTCGGGATGTAAATATTCTTCCAAGCGCGCACTGTTATACAATGCATCGGAAGAATAAATTTCTTCGATGAATTTCCTAACCTTCATTCTGATTGAGTTTATTGAGTATTTCAGGTATTTTTTTGACGTTTGCCAATTGTTTAAGCTTTTCACGTGATTCTTCCACCGGTGTCCCGAAATAGGTTTTTCCTCCGTCAATTGACTTGGTTACCCCGGTTTGTCCCATTACAACTGCTTTGGCACCAATGCGGATTCCGCTGGTTGTACCTACCTGCCCCCAAAGGGTTACCTCATCTTCAATAACCACACAACCTGCAATTCCGGTTTGTGATGCAATCAGACATTTTTTACCAATAAAGGTATCATGCCCCACGTGCACCTGATTATCGATTTTTGTTCCTGCACCAATAGTGGTATCACCTGTAACGCCTTTATCAATGGTACACAGTGCTCCGATACCTACATTATCTTCGATAACAACTCTTCCTCCGGATATCAATTGGTCAAAACCTTCCGGTCTCTTCTTGTAATAAAACGCATCAGCTCCTAAAATAGTCCCTGAATGAATAATTACATTATCTCCTATAACTGTATTGTCATAAATGGAAACATTGGAATGAATCAGACAATTCTTTCCGATGGTTACATTGTTACCCACAAAGCTATTCGGCTGTATAATTGTGCCTTCCCCTATTTGGGCAGAAGCAGCAATCGCAACATTTGAAGCCTGAAAGGGTCTGAAGTGATTGGTTAGTTTATTGAAATCCCTGAATGGGTCATCAGAAATCAATAAAGCTTTACCATCAGGACAGTCAACCTCCTTGTTGATTAAAACAATGGTTGCCGCCGATTGTAAAGCTTTATCGTAATATTTAGGATGGTCCACAAACACTATATCTCCAGGTTCGACAACGTGAATTTCATTCATTCCCAGAACCTGAAACTGTTCACTACCAACGAATTTACAGTCAATGATAGCGGCAATTTCTTTTAAAGTATGTGCTTGGGGAAACTTCATATTTTTCTAAGTAATTAGTGATTAGTAAAGAGCAATTAGTGAAAAGTGATTAATCCTTAGCTATTGTAAAAGAATAATTCCCTTCAGATATCAATACTAAACTCTTTCCATGTATTTACCTGTAGCAGTATCAATCTTTATTTTATCACCTTCGTTGATGAACAAAGGAACGTTGATACTTGCTCCTGTTTCAACAGTTGCAGGTTTAGTTGCATTAGTTGCTGTATTTCCTTTTATTCCTGGTTCTGCGTACGTTACTTCAAGAACAATTGAAGCTGGCATATCCACTGATAAAGGCAAATCAGTTTCAGTATTGATCTGAACCATTACGTTAGTTCCTTCTTTCAATAATTCAGGTGCATCAAGGATATCTTTGTTCAAAGTGATTTGTTCGAAAGACTCATTGTTCATGAAATGGAAATCGTTTCCTTCTGCATATAAGAATTGGAAAGTGTGTGTTTCAACACGTACCACATCAATTTTATGTCCAGCTGAAAATGTATTATCCAACACTTTTCCAGAAGTTAAACTTTTCAATTTAGTTCTTACGAAAGCAGGTCCTTTTCCTGGTTTTACGTGAAGGAATTCTATGATTTTGTAGATATCGTGGTTGAACTTAATACATAATCCGTTTCTGATGTCTGCCGTACTTGCCATTTTGTGTATATAAATGTTATTGTTTGTAAAAAATATTAAACTCCTGTGTATCCTTTCATGATACCTCTTGATGAATTTCTGATAAAGTCAAGGATTTCATCACGCTCCGGAGTTGCCTCCATTTCTGCTTCTATTTTAGCCAAAGCCTGTGTGGTGTTGAAATTCTTTTGGTAAAGAATTCGGTAAATATCCTGAATCTCCCTGATTTTTTCAGTGGTGAATCCTCTTCTTCTCAATCCAACCGAATTGATTCCGATAAATGAAAGTGGTTCTTTTGCTGCTTTTGTATAAGGCGGAACGTCTTTTCTCACTAAAGATCCACCTGAAATCATGGCGTGATCACCAATTGAAATAAACTGGTGTACCGCTGCCAAACCTCCAATAATAGCATAATTCCCAACAGTTACGTGTCCGGCTAATGCTACTCCGTTTACTACGATGGCATTATCTCCGATATGACAATCGTGTGCAATGTGTGCTGTTGCCATTACTAAACAGTTGTTACCGATTTTGGTTTGTCCCGATGCGATGGTTCCTCTGTTAATGGTTACACATTCACGGATGGTTGTATTATCTCCAATTACGGCCAGTGATTCTTCCCCACCGAATTTTAAATCCTGTGGTACAGCCGAAATAACGGCTCCCGGAAAAATATTACAGTTTTTACCGATTCTGGCACCTTCCATGATGGTTACGTTTGAACCAATCCAGGTTCCTTCTCCAATAACCACATTGTTATGAATAGTTGTAAAAGGCTCAATTACTACATTTTTAGCAATTTTTGCGCCTGGATGAACATATGCTAATGGTTGATTCATTTGTTACTCTGTTGCTTTATTGTTTTTTTACGATTTGTGCCATTAATTCGGCTTCAGCCACCAATTTACCGTTTGCGAAAGCATAAGCCTGCATATGGCAGATTCCTCTGCGGATTGGTGAAAGCAAATCCAATTTAAATATTAATGTATCGCCCGGTAAAACTTTATGCTTGAACTTTACATTATCGATTTTCATGAAATACGTCAGGTAATTTTCCGGATCCGGAACAGTACTTAGAATTAAGATACCTCCGGTTTGTGCCATCGCTTCAACGATTAAAACACCCGGCATAACCGGTGCCCCCGGGAAGTGCCCCACGAAGAAATCTTCGTTCATGGTCACATTTTTCAAACCTACCACATGCGTATCAGACATTTCAAGGATACGGTCAACCAATAAAAATGGCGGACGGTGTGGCAACATGGCCATGATCTTGTGAATGTCCATTAACGGTTCCTGGTTCAAATCATAAACCGGTACATTATTACGTTGCTCGTTTTTAATGATTTTTGCCATTTTTTTCGCGAATTGTGTATTCACGAAGTGCCCTGGTTTGTTAGCGATGATTTTACCTTTGATTTTAGTACCAATTAAAGATAAATCACCGATTACGTCTAATAATTTGTGACGTGCGGCCTCATTTGGATAATGAAGCGTTAAGTTATCTAAAACCCCGTTTGGAGTAACTGAAATCTTTTCTTTACCGAAAGCAACTTTTAATTTATCCATGGTTTCCGGAGACAATTCCTTGTCTACATAAACGATGGCATTGTTCAAATCACCTCCTTTAATTAATCCGTTTTCCAACAACATTTCCAGTTCGTGTAAGAAACTGAAGGTACGGCAATCGGCTATTTCTGATTTGAATTCGGAGATTCCTTTCATGCTCGCGTTTTGGGTTCCCAGAACTTTTGTTCCGAAATCAACCATTGCAGTTACCTGATACTCATCGGCAGGGATAACTGTAATCTCACTTCCGGTTGTTTCATCGGTATATGAAATTACTTCTTTAACTGTATATACGTATCTTTCTGCATCCTGCTCTACGATTCCCGCTTTTTCAATTGCTTCCACAAAATATTTGGAAGAACCGTCCATAATAGGCAATTCAGAAGCATCCAACTCAATAATCACGTTATCGATATCACTTCCGACAAAAGCAGCCAATACATGCTCAGGAGTTTGAATCATTACTCCTAATTTTTCAAGATTAGTTCCTCTTTGTGTATTGACAACATACGCTGCATCTGCTTCGATAACTGGCTGTCCTTCCAAATCCACACGGATAAAAGTATAGCCGTTGTTAATAGGTGCAGGCTTAAAAGTCATTGTTACTTCTTTACCTGTGTGTAATCCAACTCCTTTAAGAGTAATTTCCGATTGAATGGTTTTTTGCTTAACCATGATTAGTTGTTTTTCTTTTTTAGTTCTTCTATTTCTGAAACAATTTTAGGTAAGTTTTTGAAATGTACATACGATTTGTTGTAATCGCTGTAATTTAATGCCGGACTTCCCTGCAATGTTTCATTGTCTTTTATATTTCTTCCCACTCCGGTTTGTGCCTGAATGCGGACTCCGTTACCTACAACAAGATGTCCTGCAATTCCAACCTGACCACCAATCATACAGTTTTTACCGATTTTTGTTGATCCTGCTACTCCCGTTTGTGCTGCAATAACCGTATTTTCACCAATTTCCACATTGTGTGCAATCTGAATCTGATTATCCAATTTCACACCTTTACGGATGATGGTAGACCCCAAAGTCGCACGGTCAATTGTCGTTCCGGCCCCAATATCAACATTGTCCTCCAGGATAACATTCCCTATTTGCGGTACTTTGCTGTATTCTCCGTTTTCATTCGGTGCAAAACCAAATCCGTCGGCACCAACAATGGCTCCGGAATGGATGGTACAATTTTTCCCGATTATTGTTTCGGAATAAATCTTGGCGCCTGCAAAAATAATAGTATTATCTCCAATTACCACATTATCACCCACAAAAGAATTCGGATAAATTTTAACATTGTCACCTATGACTACATTTTCACCTATATAACTGAAACTTCCCAAATAGAAGTTTGCCCCGTGCACAGCTGTTTCTGACAGAACACAAGGCACCTCAACCCCAACTTTATTGAGCTTGATCTGATTGTAAAATTCCAGTAGTTTTGAAAATGATTTATATGCGTCATCCACCTTGATCAAGGTTGTCGCGATTTCACCTTCAGGAACAAAAGTATTATTAACAATAGTGATTGTCGCTTTTGTTTCGTAGATGTAATTGATATATTTAGGGTTTGCTAAAAATGTTAAGGAACCTTCTGTTCCTTCTTCAATTTTAGACAATTTAGAAACTTCCGCGTTTGGATTTCCCACCACTTCACCTTCTAAGATCCCTGCTATTTGCTCGGCCGTAAATTTCATTAGGACAAAAGTATAAATTTTTAATGAAAATTTAACTATTATTGAGTTGTTTTGGGTAACACAGGAAATATTTGGTTACATGCTTTGACAGCGCCTTCAGTGATAATTGGTCTGATAAAATGGCAACATCTTCCAAACTGCCATCTTTTTGCAAAATACGGATAGGCTCGGCAATTTTACTATAAGCCTGATTCTTAATCTTTCCTTTGAATACAAAATATTTCGATTCAAGAGCGCTCAGATTGTTTTCTTTGCCATATTGCTCCAAAAGCTCCTGGACTTCTTCTGTTGAAAATTTTTCATCGCTCATTTTAATCTTTAACAAATCCCTGTTAATAATCATTTTACTCAATGATGATAACGCAAAATCATCATGATATTGCCAATTCTTGATTGCTCCGACTATATCTGTATCATCCAGTTTTGAAAATTCATTCAGGATTTCATCATTAAAATCGTTTAATGCAATCTTATTTTGAATAAAGAAATACAAAGGCTTGCTACATTCAATTTCAATTCCTTTTTGATATAATTCTTTGGCTCTTTTTAAGGTTTTGGTCAGTATTTCTTCGGCAACCAAACTGGTTTTATGCAAATATACCTGCCAGTACATCAGGCGTCTTGCCATTAAGAATTTTTCAACTGAATAAATTCCTTTTTCTTCGATCACCAAAACATCATCCACAACATTCATCATTTGGATCAAACGGTCGGAATTGATTTTTCCTTCTTCCACACCCGAATAAAAACTATCGCGTTTAAGGTAATCCATCCTATCCATATCCAACTGGCTTGAAACCAATTGCAACATAAATTTACGATCATATTCTCCTTTAAATATTTGTATTGACAGATTTAATTTTCCGTCAAATTCCTTATTCAGCCTGTGCATGAACAACAATGAAATTTCTTCATGATGCACATCCTCTACAATACTGTGTTCCATCGCATGTGAAAAAGGCCCGTGACCGATATCATGCAACAAAATAGCAATATACAAAGCATTTTCCTCCTCTTCTGAAATCTGCACATTTTTAAAACGCAACACTCCTACCGCTTTCTGCATAATATGCAAACAGCCCAACGCATGGTGGAAACGGGTATGGTTTGCACCGGGATAAACCAGATAAGACAATCCCATTTGGGAAATACGTCTCAAACGCTGAAAGTAAGGATGCTGTATTAAATCGTAAATTAATGGATTTGGAATGGTAATGAAGCCATAGATGGGATCATTGAAAATTTTCAGTTTGTTTGTACTACTCACAGAAATTGATTTAGACTAACAAATATAAAAAAACCTGACAGCTTACAAAAGCGTGTCAGGTTTAATTTATTTCCGTTTCATATTTTTGATTACCAGATTACAATTCTGTCCTTAACCGGAATGAACATTTTACTGCCTTCTTTAATATTAAATGTTTTATAGAATTCAGCAATATTGCTTAAAGGTCCGTTGATACGATATTTAGCCGGTGCATGAACATCAACCATCAATTGTTGACCCAATGCTTCCGGTTTAATATTCACCATCCATGCATAACCGTAAGCAAGGAAAAATCTTTGATTAGGTGTTAATCCGGCAATCTTCTGATTGTCTTTAAATTGGGCTGTCTTTTTAAATGCTTCATATCCCATGACCACACCGCCTAAATCGGCAATGTTTTCTCCCTGAGTCGCATCTCCGTTCACAAATTTACCTGGCAACGCTTCATATTTGCTGTATTGCGCAACAATTGCTTTCGTTTTTGCTTTGAATTTTGTCAAATCTTCCGCAGTCCACCAATTGTTTAAATTTCCTTTTTCGTCATATTGACTTCCCTGATCATCGAAACCGTGTGTGATTTCGTGCCCGAAAGTAGAACCGCCAATAATTCCGTATAAAATTGCATCATCAGGCATACGTCCCTCAAATCCCGGAACTATAATATTACAAGCCGGTACACAAATTTCATTATTACTCGGATTATAATAAGCATTATACGTTTGCGGATACATTCCCCATTCTGTTCTGTCAACTGGTTTACCGTATTTAGCTGCCATGTAATCATAACTCCACTTATTCACATTCATTACATTCATACAATACGCATTTCTCTCAATAGTAACCGATGACATATCCTTCCATTTATCAGGATATCCGACTTTCATTACAATTTTCGACAATTTATAAAGTGCTTTCTTCTTGGTTTCTGTACTCATCCAGTCTAATTTCTTGATACGTTCAGCATACACATCACGTATGTTGTTCCCTATTTCAAGTAATTTTTCCTTAGTTCCTTTTGGTAAATATTCTTCAACATACACTTGTCCGATTAATTCTCCCAAAGCTCCGTCAGTCTGTTCAACTACTCTTTTCCAGCGTGGTTTTTGCTTTTTAACACCACCCATTACGGTAGAAAAGAAATAGAAATTCTGGTTTTCAATATCTTTTCCCAAATAAGATGCATAACTATTGACCAAATCCCATTTCAGGTAAGTTTTCCAATCTTCAATCGTATAGGATTTGATGGTTTTATCCAATGCTTTGTAGAATTCAGGTTGTCCTACGATAACAGTATCCGCTTTCTTGATATTCATCAAGCCCAGCATTTTGTCCCAGGCGATATTTGGAGTAGCCGATTTGAATTGGGCCAAAGACATTTTATTGTAATTCTTAATCGGATCACGAAGCGCTTCCAGTTTACGTGAATTATTTGCCAATTCTGTTTCCAGCTTCATGATAACCTGAGCATTTTTCTTTGCAGAGACTGCATCATTACCCATTAATTTAGACATCGCTTCCAAATGCTTTACATATTCGGTACGGATTGTAACTGTTTCTTTATCACTATTAAAATAATAGTCGCGGTTGCCCATTCCTAATCCGCCCTGAGAGAAAAACAAAGCGTATTTTGTACTGATTTTATCATCCTGGCCAACATAAAATCCGAATGCCGGGCTCGCACCGATTGTATGCAAATAGGCCATTGAATTCAGCAATCCCGGCACATCTTTAATCGCATCGATTTTTGATAATTCCGCTTTTAACGGAGTGATACCTAATTTATCTATTGTAATTGTATCCATTCCCGAAGCGTAGAAATCTCCGATTTTTTGTTTATTTGAACCTTTAGAAGCATTCTCTTCAGCAGATTTTTCGCAAATCTGTCTGATCTGGCTATTGATAGTATCACCAATTGTCCTGAAAATCCCGTTACTTCTTTCAGAATCCGGAATTGGGTTATTCTTAAACCATCCGCCGTTTGCATAAGTAAAAAAGTCGTCTGATGGATCAGTCAGCGTATCCCTGTTGGTCACCAATACATCAGGTGCGTTAGGATCGAATTCTTTTTCTTTTTTACAACCCACCGCCATTAAAGCAATACCTGCTATAAGAGTTGCCATTCTGTAATATCTCATTTGTTTTTTTGGTTTGATTAGACTCCAAAGATATTGAATTCGGATTGGTATAAAAAATTAGCCCTTATTTTATAATAATTTTATGAATGTGGTGTTTATTTAATAGTAAATTGCAACAGAAATTAAAGAAATTATGGATATCAAGATACTTTGGGTTGATGATGAAATCGACCTTTTAAAGCCACATATATTATTCCTCGAGAAAAAAAATTACAAAGTTGTAACCTGTAACAATGGCCGTGATGCCGTTGACATGTTTCAGGATGATAATTTTGACATCGTATTTCTGGACGAAAACATGCCAGGGATGTCAGGATTGGAAACCTTAGCTGAAATTAAGGAAAAAAAATCATCGGTACCTGTTATCATGATTACCAAAAGTGAGGAAGAGTACATCATGGAAGAAGCAATTGGCTCAAAAATAGCTGATTACCTCATCAAACCCGTAAATCCGAACCAAATATTACTAAGTTTAAAGAAAAATCTTGACCATTCGAGATTGATTTCTGAAAAAACGACTTTAGATTACCAGAAAGAATTCCGGAAAATTGCCATGGACATGTCGATGGTAAACTCATTTGAAGAATGGACTGAGTTTTACAGAAGGCTATTATTCTGGGAACTGGAACTGGAAAACATAGACGACCAGAATATGTTCCAGATTCTGGAATCCCAAAAAGCGGAAGCCAATTCACAGTTCGGTAAATTCATTGAAAAGAATTACGAAGACTGGTTTGAACCGAATGCCGACAAACCAATCCAATCGCATGAAGTTTTCAAAAAACTGGTAGTTCCGGAATTGAGAAAACAGGAAAATGTACTGTTTGTGGTAATCGACAACCTTCGCTACGATCAATGGAAAGCCTTTGAAAGTGTCTTGAGCAACCATTACAAACTGGAAGCTGAAACTCCTTATTATGCCATTTTACCAACTGCAACGCAGTATGCCCGTAATGCTTTATTCTCAGGTTTATTGCCTTTGGATATGGAAAAACAACATCCTGAATACTGGAAAAACGATGTAGATGAAGGTGGTAAAAATCTATATGAAGCCGAATTCCTTTCAGCTCAATTAAAACGTTTACGTTTAGACATTTCACATGAATATTTCAAAATCACCAATTTCAACAACGGGAAGAAATTAGCCGAAAACTTCAAAGCACTAAAAGACAAAAAATTAGTTGCTGTGGTTTACAATTTCGTAGATATGCTTTCCCACGCTAAAACCGATATGGATGTGGTAAAGGAATTAGCATCGGATGATAAAGCTTACCGCTCACTGACACTAAGCTGGTTCAAGAATTCACCATTGCTGGAAATTATCCAACAGGCACAAAAACTTGGTTTCAAACTGGTTTTAACAACTGACCACGGAACCATCAACGTTAAAAACCCGTCACAGGTAATTGGAGACAAAAACACTAGTTTGAATTTACGTTATAAAACCGGCCGAAGCCTTACTTATGAACAAAAAGATGTTTATGCGGTAAAAGAACCGAAAAAAGTTGGCTTACCAATTGTGAACATGACCAGTTCGTACATTTTTGCAAAAAGCGATCACTTTCTGGCTTACATAAACAATTACAACCATTATGCGAGTTATTACCGTAATACGTATCAACATGGTGGGATTTCACTGGAAGAAATGATTATACCTTTTTTAGTGTTCAGTCCGAAAAAATAATTTCAAACCGATGGCAATCCATCGGTTTTTATTTAGGATAAAAAACATACCGGAGACCAAATTCATAAATATCTTTTTATTTCTTAACCAATCGTTATTTTTGCAGAAAAATAATTAAGGAAATCAACCCCATGAAAATTGAATTTTCATTACATCAGATAGCAGAAATTGCAAAAAAAATAATTGAAGCCAAGCCCGAAAAAGTCATTCTTTTCAACGGAGAAATGGGAGCGGGTAAAACAACTTTAATAAAGAATTTGTGCCAATATTTAGGAATTGAAAATCCTACCAGCAGCCCAACTTTCAGTCTGGTAAACGAATATGAAACCTTAAACGGCGAAGTAATTTACCATTTTGATGTCTACCGTTTGAAAAATCAATCGGAAGCACTTGATATGGGCATTGATGAATATCTGTATTCAGGAAACTGGTGCTTTATCGAATGGGCTGAAAAAATTCCGGATTTGATTCCCGAAAATCATTCTGTAATCACCATTACCCAATTAGATAACGGAAATAGATTACTTGAATTGATTTAGATTGTGAGAAATTTTGTAATTTGTGCCAAATAACACAAAACTATGGCCATTACCCCTTTTAGCAAGAAAGAATTACTTCCGCAGGAAGAAAAACTAGAAATAGCTAAACATAAAAGTGAACTTTTTATTGGTATTCCTAAAGAGACTTCCTATCAGGAACGCCGGATCTGTTTGACGCCGGATGCAGTCTATTCAATCACATCACATGGCCATAGAGTATTGATTGAAGCAGGCGCAGGTGTTAATGCAAGCTATTCAGACAAAGATTACAGTGATGCCGGTGCCGAAATCACCAACGATACACAAAAAGTCTTTGACTGTCCGATGATCCTGAAGGTAGAACCTCCAACCCTTACCGAAATTGACATGATGAAACCACAAACCATCATTATTTCGGCATTACAGATTAAAACCAAGAAAAAAGAATATTTCGAATCATTAAAAAAGAAGAAAATAACCGCACTCGCTTTTGAATACATCAAAGACGACGACAATGCATTCCCGGCCGTAAAATCATTAAGTGAAATTGCCGGAACTGCATCGGTTTTAGTCGCTGCCGAATTAATGACCTGTGGAAAAGGCGGCAACGGACTACTTTTCGGGAATATAACAGGTGTCCGCCCAACGGAGGTAGTTATCTTAGGTGCCGGAACTGCAGCCGAATATGCAGTCAGAACCGCATTAGGCTTAGGCGCTTCGGTAAAAGTATTTGACAATTCGATAACCAAATTACGCCGTCTTCAAAACAATTTAAAACAACCTATTTTCACTTCCACGGTCCAACCCAAAACCTTAATGAAATCATTAAGAAGATGCGATGTAGCGATTGGAGCCATGCGCGGTAAACACCGCACTCCTATCATCGTAACCGAAACCATGGTTGAAAACATGAAAAAAGGAGCTATAATCGTTGATATTAGCATTGATACCGGCGGTTGTTTTGAAACTTCAGAAGTAACCACTCACGAAAATCCAACGTTTCTTAAACACGGAGTTACACATTATTGTGTTCCTAATATCCCTTCAAGGTATTCTAAAACCGCATCGTTATCGATCAGTAATATCATTACACCTTATTTACTGCAAATTGCTGATGACGGCGGAATTGAAAGTGCCATCCGCTGTGATGCCGGACTTAAAAACGGCGTGTATTTCTATCACGGTATCCTGACCAATAAAACAATTGGTGAATGGTTCGATTTAACGCACAGAGACATTAACTTAATTGTGTTTTAATTCATATTCTCACTACCTTTGCAGAAATAATGAGTTAAAATGAAATTACGTTATAGATTAAGCTATTTTATGATTGGTTTTGCTATCAGTTCTTTTGCTGTGGTAGCAATTTTAAACCAAAAGCAAACACGTTGTACCTATTTCCCAAACGACAGGGTTTTAAGCAATATTAAGTCAAAACCATTCAGTATTTCCAAAGAAGCTTCTTCGGTTCTTGCCGAATCATGGATTGACAGTGTTGACGTTAAAAACACACTTCAATTTGGCGAAGTTGATTTTGACAGAAGTAATATTGGATACAAAAACGGAAAATTATACACCATTACAGGCAAAACAATGCAAAACGAACCATTGGAACTTGTGATTGAAAACTACGATGACAAAGCAATCTTAAAAGAGATCAGGAAAATTAAAAAATAAAGTAAAAAGCACTTCAAATGAAGTGCTTTTTTATTAGTATAAATTTCTAAATATACATATACAAAAAAAGCACTCAAATTGAGTGCTTTTGTGGGCGATGAGGGGTTCGAACCCCCGACCCCCTCGGTGTAAACGAGGTGCTCTGAACCAGCTGAGCTAATCGCCCGATAATTCTTTTATCAGTATGTTTTGTTTTGTGGGCGATGAGGGGTTCGAACCCCCGACCCCCTCGGTGTAAACGAGGTGCTCTGAACCAGCTGAGCTAATCGCCCGATAATTCTTTATTATCAGTATGCTTTTGATAAAAGTGGTGGGCGATGAGGGGTTCGAACCCCCGACCCCCTCGGTGTAAACGAGGTGCTCTGAACCAGCTGAGCTAATCGCCCTTTTATCATATATCGTTTCCGATATTGTGGGTGCAAATATAAAGGTATTTTTTACTTCTGCAAAATTATTTACACAATTTCTGCAACAACAAATGTACTTCCGCCTATATAAATGAAGTCATTTTCGGCCGATTTTGACAAAGCCTCCCGATAAGCTTCTGAAACCGAATCATATACAAATCCGTTCAATCCAAAATTCTCTGCTGTATTTTTTAAAATATTTTTTTCCAATCCGCGGGGAACATTTGGTTTACAGAAGTAATATTTGGCATTTTTTGGAAATAACGGCAAGATATCATCTAAATCTTTATCATTTACAACACCTAAAACAATATGTAATTGTTCGAATTTTTCCTTTTGAACCTGATTCAGGACAATTTTTAGTCCGTGACTGTTGTGTGCCGTATCACAAATTACTTTCGGATTGGATTGCAATTGCTGCCAGCGTCCTAACAATCCCGTATTCTCAACCACATTAATCAATCCCGCATGTAATTGCTCTTCCGAAACCAAAAAGTAATCCTTTAGAACCTTTATAGCCTGCACAACCGATTTTTTATTGTGAAACTGATAATCGCCCAGCAAACTGCATGGATAATCTTCTGTAATCAAATCGGAAGCAAAATAAATCTCAGAATCACATTCATTAGCCTTATTCATAAAAACCTCTCTGGTTTCTTTTGTATATTCTCCAATTACAACCGGAACATTCGGTTTTATAATGCCCGCTTTTTCAAAAGCAATTCCTTCTAATGTATTTCCCAAAAACTGCACATGATCAAAACCGATATTCGTAATCACCGAAACCAATGGAGAAATAATATTGGTAGAATCCAGTCTTCCGCCCAAACCAACTTCAATGACAGCCACATCAACTTCTTCTTTGACAAAATAATCCAAAGCCAAACCAACCGTCATTTCAAAAAAACTCAGGCTGTTAACCGTA
Organism: Flavobacterium amniphilum; assembly: GCF_023634845.1. Lineage (GTDB taxonomy): Bacteria > Bacteroidota > Bacteroidia > Flavobacteriales > Flavobacteriaceae > Flavobacterium > Flavobacterium amniphilum. The sequence goes on from NZ_JAMLJL010000012.1 coordinate 129,829, forward strand.
AAAAAAGGCCTGTTTTCAGCGATAAAATCAACAATAAACTTTTCCGGAATCATCGAACCGTTAATTTTGATACGTTCCCTGAAATCTTTGAGATGCGGTGAAGTGTATAATCCTACTTTATAACCTGCTTCCTGCAATACAGAAGCAATCATGGAAGAAGTAGAACCTTTTCCATTCGTTCCAGCAACATGAATGGTTTTAATTTTAGTCTCAGGATTCCCTAAATGTTTCGCTAAAAGCAATGTATTCGTTAAATCTTTTTTATATGCAGATGCTCCCTGATGCTGATACATGGGCAATTGGGCAAACATCCACTCAATCGTTTCATTATAATTCATTTTGGAACGGTTTTGGCTATAAAAATTACAGCGATAAAATAAATCGGTTATTTTTTAGTTTAATAATGTACAGACATTTATCTTTATTGCAAAATTGAAACTATTTTTACAATAAATTACAACAATTTCCTTATGATTGGATTTTTATTACAAACCCAAAACGACACCATCACCCAAGCAACAGGTGCAGTGGTGCAAAATATTGCAAAAGACAATGAAATTTCGGTTTTGGAATTTATTTTCAAAGGCGGATTTTTCTTAATTCCCATTGCTGCTTTATTATTTTATACGATTTACATTATTATCGAGCGTTATTTGTACATCAAAAAGGCTACCAAACATGATCCGCACTTATTAAAAGATATCAGAACCCACTTAAACAACGGGAATATTGACTTGGCTATTACAGCTGCCGAAAGAGACGGAGCCGCATCGGCAAATGTTATTAAAGAAGGAATCCAGACTATCGGAAGACCAATTGCCGAAATTGAATCCAATATGGAAAAAGTAGCCAATATTGAAATTGGTGAAATGGAGAAAAAACTGGCTATTCTTGGATTAGTTGCCGGTATTGCACCAACTTTAGGTTTCATCGGAACGATTTCGGGGGTAATTAAAATTTTCTACAGCATTTCAGTAACCGAAAACATCAGTATCGGAAATATCTCCGGAGGTTTATATGAAAAGATGATTAGTAGTGGTGCCGGATTGATTGTAGGAATCGTAGCCTATTCAGGTTATCACTTATACAACAGTATGATCGACAATTATTCTTTGAATATGCAACGTCACGTATTGGAATTCGTTAACATAATCCAGAGACCAAATGCCGATAAGACGAAATAAACGATTCGAAGCTGAAGTCGCTACCAGTTCACTGAGTGACATCATGTTCTTCCTGCTTTTGTTCTTTTTGATCATCTCGACATTAGCCAATCCGAACGTGATCAAAATGACGCTGCCGAAAGCCAAAAACAATGAAAAAACCAACAAACAACTCATTAGTTTATCGGTAACGGAAGAAAAACGCTTTTATTTGGACAAACAGGAAGTTCCTTTTGATAAACTGGAAGCTGAACTTTTAGCGAAGATTGGCGACAATAAAGAACAAGCTGTTGTGGTTCGTATTCCTTACAATTTACAAGTTCAGGATTTAGTAGATGTATTACAAATTGGCGTTAAAAACAATTTGAAGTTTGTTATTGCCACGAGTGCATCAAAATAATTTTGGTGTGCCCCTACGGGTCGGGCTCTACGCACTCGCTTTTTGCCTGGCGGACAAAAGAGCTCAGACAATTGCTTCGATCCCTCACACGGTCTTAAAAATGAAGCCAAAACATTTTTTTAAAACATAAATATGACTAGTCCTAAAATAACGATACAGGATTAATAATAGTAAAAATACATTTTTAGACAGAAGTAGCTTTATAGTTACTTCTGTTTTTTATTTCATAAGTTTTCATTTTAATGCTACTCTGTAAATGC
>NZ_JAMLJL010000013.1 GCF_023634845.1 Flavobacterium amniphilum
GCGGGGTGCAAAGATAACATCTTTATTTTCTTCTTTCCAAATCTTTTCGCGATTATTTTTTAAGTTTTTTACTTTCGTTTCAAACCCAATCACTTAGACTTTTTAAGAACATTATGTTAAAGAACTCTGCTTGTTTCACATCTCACTTGTTGTTCAATGCGGGTGCAAAAGTACCACTTATTTTCACTTTTCCTAACCTTTTCTTAATCTTTTTTACCCCTTTTTTACACTTCAACTGAGCCTCAGTAAGTTAGACAGGAAAGTTTTTCCAGAAGAATGCAAGCATGGTCTAAAACAGCTCTCTCCTACTCTTATATATATTGTATAAGCATACCTTCTCTCCTTTACTATATATAAGTATAGACTGAGAAAGCAAGCACACCCGTTGCGGAAGGAAGTGCACACATAGCAGTAACGAGTGTACACTTAGCAGTAACGAGTGCACACTTGGCAGTAACGAGTGTACACTTAGCAGTAACGAGTGTACACTTAGCAGTAACGAGTGTACACATAGCAGTAACAAGTGCACACTTAGCAGTAACGAGTGTACACATAGCAGTAACAAGTGCACACATAGCAGTAACGAGTGCACACATAGCAGTAACGTGTGCGCTTGTTACGAAAGCAAGACTAAACATATACAGGGAAAAATTGAAATATTACTCAATGAATATACTTGCCGGAGCCTGAGAACTACTATGGTAAGCCTCTAGTCACTAAGTACTATGGACTAAGTACTCTCACTAATCACTAGTTACTAATCACTAGTTACTAATCACTAGTTACTAATCACTAGTTACTAATTAACCGCTGTCAGGGTTTGATACTTCGACAAGCTCAGCAACCGCCACTGAAAGGGTTGCTAACAAATAAAGACTTTACTCCTATATATAAGGTATACTATCTTTTGGAGATGTACGCCCGCGTGAGCGGGTGAAGCGGCATCCTTTTATGCAGCGCAGCGGAATAAAAGATATAGCAAAGAGCCCGACCCGGAGGGGCACGCCATTATTTAGACTACTTAGACTACTTAGACTACTTAGACTACTTAGACTACTTAGACTACTTAGACTACTTAGACTACTTAGACTACTTAGACTACTTAGACTACTTAGACTACTTAGATTACTTAGACTCTAATCGCCGGTTGCACTCACTAAGGACTAAGAACTCTTCACTAATCACTAGTTACTAATCACTCATCTATCAAGTGAACTTAATCGCTTTTACCGGCGATATCCTTGTAATAAGGTATGACGGGATTAACAATACCAGCAGACATATCAAGATTGTACCGAGATTGAGTCCTATTATATATAAAGGATTTATTTCGACCGGTGCGGTGGTTACATAATAATTTTCGGGGTTGAGTTTGATGATGCCGTATTGCTTTTGGATAAGCAGCATCCCAATTCCGATGACATTTCCCCAAAGCAGGCCTTTTGCAATGAGATGAAAAGCGTTGTACAAAAAGATTTTGCGGACGGACCAATTCGTTGCACCCATTGATTTGAGTATACCTATTAATTGTGTGCGTTCCAAAATGAGTACCAACAAAGCCACTACCATATTAATGGTGGCCACGATAATCATGACAAACAATATCACCACAATATTAAAATCAAATAATTTTAACCATTCGAAGATGTAGAAATACTTTTCGGCAATGGTTTGTGTGTTGAGCGTTTTTGTTGGGTCCGGTTTGTTTTGTGTGTTATTATACACTTCCGCGCCTTTTTGTTCTATTTGGTCAAAATCATCGAGAAACACTTCGAAAGAGCCCACTTCATCTGCTTTCCATTTATTGATGCGTTGGACATGGCGGATGTCACCAATTAAAAATGTGGCATCGAATTCCTGAAATCCGGAATTGTAAATCCCTACGATTTTAAAAACACGGAGATTGGGCAACTGGTTTCCTCCTTCTTTCATAAAAAAAGTATTGCATTTATCGCCAACTTTCAGTTCGAGTCGGTTTGCCAGGTATTCAGAGATGATGATTTCGTTGTTGAGATCAGCTTTCAGGTCAGGAATTCTTCCTTCCTTAATATATTCCTGCAGATTTTCCCAGTCATAATCCTTACCCACTCCTTTAAAAGCGATTCCTTCGAATGACTTTTCGGTGCGGATAATACCTGCTTTACCGGCTACGGCCTGAATATGTTTGATTCCTTCTACTGAATTGAACTTCGGATAAAAGTCCTGGTTAGTGGAAATAGGCTGGATACTTGCCTGCGATTGATTGTCTTCGAAATTAGAAATGATGATGTGCCCGTTAAAAGCTGAGACTTTCTGGCGTATTTTTTGCTGTAATCCGATACCGGTAGCCACAGAAACTATCATCATCGTGAGTCCGATTGCAATGGCCGCAATAGCGATTTTTATAATTGGCGAAGATATGTTACTTTTATGGTCTTTAGCCTTGGTTAACCGGCTAGCAATAAAATACTCTAAATTCAAAAGACAATGATTTATAAATTGGCCCTCAAAAATACGTTTTTATTCTTGTTTCTGACGATAGTGTCGTGTGGAAATTCTGTTAAGAAAATGGAACAGACAGAAAAGAGCAAAGACAAATCTGAAAAAAACACCATTAAAAACGATGAAATTGTCCCAATACAAACCGGAGCCGATAATCATAAAGCTTATTTACCTTTATTAAAAGGAAAGAAAGTGGGGATTGTAACCAATCAAACAGGAATTTTAACCAACAAAACCCACTTAGTTGATTTCTTATTGGAACAAAAAGTTGACTTACAGAAAATATACGCACCGGAACATGGCTTCAGGGGAACCGCTGATGCCGGTGAACTGATCAAAGACGGAAAAGACACTAAAACAGGTCTACCCATTGTTTCCTTATATGGTAATAACAAAAAGCCAAAACCCGAACAGTTAGTTGGCATAGACGTCATGATTTTTGACCTTCAGGATGTGGGAGCTCGTTTTTACACCTATATATCTTCGTTACATTATGTGATGGAAGCCTGTGCCGAGAACAATATTCCATTATTGGTTTTGGACAGACCTAATCCGAATGGTGGCATTGTTGACGGTCCGGTATTGGAAAAAGAACACAGCAGTTTTGTGGGCATGCACCAGATTCCGGTATTGCATGGAATGACGATTGGAGAATATGCCAAAATGACTAATGGGGAGAAATGGTTAAAAAACGGAGTGCAATGCAAACTGGAAGTGATTCCTTGTTTGAATTACAACCGTAACATGCCCTACAGTTTATTAGCAAAACCTTCTCCGAATTTACCGAATGACCAGTCTATTAATTTATATGCGAGTTTGTGCTTTTTTGAAGGAACCAATGTGAGCGTGGGCCGGGGAACCGAAAAACAGTTCCAAATTTATGGCTCACCTTATTTAGAAAATCATGGTTTTTCGTTTACCCCGAAACCAAATTTAGGAGCTAAAGATCCGGTTTGGAACGGAAAAGAATGCTTTGGAGAAGATTTGACTCAAATCCAAAAGGTGAAACGACTGGAATTACAATGGTTAATTAAGGCGTATCAGGAAAACAGTAAAACGAAAAACGTCTTCTTTAATGACTTTTTTACCAAATTAGCCGGTACCAAAAAACTACAGCAACAAATTGAAAGTGGCGTTTCTGAAACTGAAATCAGAAATTCCTGGACGAAAGGACTGGAAGATTTTAAAACGATGCGAAAGAAATATCTATTATACCAATAACAAAAAATGCCTTTTCACAAAGGCATTTTCTTTTTCATTTCTTCTACTATATTGTAAGCAGCCGGACAGATGGCTACATTTTTTAAGGTCAGATTCGAGATTTGCTGAAACTTCTTTCTGTCGGTGTGCGGAAATTCGCGGCAGGCTTTTGGACGGACATCGTAAATCATACAGTAATTTTCATGGTCCAGAAACGTACACGGAACACTTTTTAACACATAATCATTATCTTCATCAATACGCAGATACTGATCGATGAATTGCTGTGGCTTTTGGCGGAAGTGTTTGGCTATGCGTTCAATATCGGCAGTTGTGAATAACGGTCCGGTTGTTTTACAGCAATTAGCACATTGCAAACAGTCGGTTCTTTTGAATTCGGCATCATGCAATTCCTGCATAACATAATCAATATTCTTCGGAGCTTTCTTTTTCAGCTTGTCGAAATACTTTTTGTTTTCGTTATGCTTATCTTTGGCTAATCTTTGTATTTCTTGTAGTGAAGGCTTCAGCATTTCATTCAGTTTCAGAATGCAAAATTACTCAAATCACATCAAAAAACAATCTAAATAACACATCGTCCCAATGAAAGATCTTTTCGGAAAAGCCATATTAGATTATCAAACCAATAATTCTCCTGAGGATTTAATTACTGAAACCAATATATCGGAAGCCGATGTTATGAGTGTTTCGTATTTGTTCCGTGATTTTTCAGAAATGCCCAAACTGGAACAAAAAGCCTTGCAACTTTGCAAAGGGAAAGTATTGGATGTGGGTTGCGGAGCAGGAAGCCATGCTTTACACCTTCAAAACACAAAACAATTAGAGGTTCAGGCGATCGATATTTCAGCCAATGCTGTTGAAGCCTGTAAATTGAGAGGTGTTAAAAATGTACATGTCCGGAATATTCTGGATGTCCAGGATGAAAAATTCGACACGGTCGTATTATTGATGAACGGTACGGGAATATTCGGTACATTGAAAGAAACCACAAAATACCTTCAGAAGTTAAAATCATTATTGAATCCGGGCGGACAGATTTTAATTGATTCTTCCGATATCATTTATATGTTTGATGAAGATGAAGACGGTGCTTATTTAATTCCGGCCGGTGGCTATTATGGCGAACTTGTTTTTACCGTTTCCTATAAAAACGAAACCGAAAATAGTTTTCCTTGGCTATATTTAGATTACAACACATTGCAAAATGCAGCACATGTCAATGGCTTACAATGTGAGTTAGTCACCGAAGGAGAGCATTTTGATTATTTGGCCCGATTGTTTTAGGAGCTAATCCGGCTATCCGCTACATCTTTTTGGGATGGTTTCGATATCCTCAACCATCCCAAAAAGGATACCGCTTCTATCCGGGCTAGTGTGATTTACTTCCGGATCAAATCAGTCGTAGCAATAATTTCTTCCAGCGCTTTATACAATACATCCAAATCTTCCTGTGAATTATAACCATTAATCGAATAACGGATATAATATTTATCATTCAAAGGCATCACCGGAATCTGGATTTTATATTTATTGTAAAGCATTTCTTTTAATTCCAATGGCTTTTCGGTATGAATAGGTATACTGGCCATCTGTCCCAGAAATTCTAAATTGACCGGACATATCGGTTGTGTATCCACCAAGTCACAAAATTTTTGGTAATTATCCAATACAATCTGTTTCGAAGTGGCTGAAATTTCTTCCCATTTATTTATTTTCAGGAAGTCGATTACTTTTGGCGTACACAGGTAGGCAGAGATCTCATTGGTTCCCTGGTATTCGTGATAATCCAAAAACTGACTTTCTCCCGGCGCCACACTTTCGTAACCCCATGAAACCACTAAAGGTTCAAGATCATTTTGAAATTCTTTTTTTACATATAGAAAAGAACTGCCTTTGGGCGCCAACATCCATTTGTGAAGTGTTCCTGTATAGTAATCCGGATTTAATTCCGCAATATTCAAATCTATATGCCCCGGAACATGCGCACCGTCGATAATGGTAATCAATCCTAATTCCTGTGCTTTGTCGCAAATTTCCTTAACCGGAAAGATTAAAGCGGTAGCACTTGAAATGTGGTTCAGGAAAATCACTTTGGTTTTTGAAGTGTATCCTTTCCAAAATTCGTTTAATAATTCTTCTTTAGATACAATCGGAAGGGTTATTTCCTGACGGATATATTTGGCTCCGGTTTTTTTACAGTAAAAATTCCAGGTTCTGTCCATCGCACCATACTCATGATTGGTACTTAAAATTTCGTCCCCTGGTTGCAGATTCAAACTCCGCATGATAGTATTCACTGCAAAAGTGGGATTTGGGGTAAAATAAATATCCTGTGCTTCACATCCAACAAACTTTGCCAAATGCTCACGGGCCGTTTTTAAATATAAAGGTTGTTTCTTTTGAATAAAAGTTACGGGTTCGTATTCCAATTCATGTTGGAATTTATGGTATTCCTCAAAAATTGGTTTAGGACAGGATCCGAATGAGCCGTGGTTTAGAAAAGTTAGTGAAGGGTCTAACTGGAATAATAATTTCATAGTGTGTAATTTCCCGTAAAAATAAAAAATCCCAACTTACGTTGGGATTAATTTATTTTATAATAATCGGAAAATTGTATTCAACCGAGACATTTTGACCTTTCATCCGGCCGGGTGTCCATTTTGGACATTTAGCCAGAATTCTTTTGATTTCTTTTCCGGCATTGCCCACATCTCTTAAAATATTAATTTGGCTAACGGCACCTTCTGCATTAATGATGATACTTACGTGAACAGTTCCTGTTGGGATGTTTCCTTCTTCATCTTCCTGAATCTGGAAATTCTTCATCACAAACTGCATAAATTCAGACATACCACCCGGGAACAATGGCTTCACTTCAACTGTTTCATATTGAACAGGAACGTCGATACCGTTAATTATAGCTTTTGAAAAACTTAAATTAACACATAACATACTTAAAAGTACTGCAATAATCTTTTTCATAATAATCTCTTTTATGTGTTACTAATTGTGGACAAGTCAAATAGGAAGACAATATTACGAAAACACCGATTAAACAGGTAAAAAATTCGATAAAGTGTTAAAAAAAACACAAAATATAAACAATTACGCACAAAAAAAGCCTTTGAAGAAAATTCAAAGGCTTGATTATCAATTTATTATGCGTGCCTAATAATTTCTAATTGTAATAGGCAAAGTATATGTAACCCTTACAGCTTTACCGTCCTGATCACCAGGTGTCCATTTTGGAGATAACAGCACAACTCTCTTGGCTTCTGCTCCTGTACCGTGACCTAAATCGTTTAAAACTTTCACATCGGTTACAACACCGTTTGTTTCAATTACGAAACTAACTTTGATTACACCACTTACGCCTTCTACATCCGGCATTTGAAAGTTTTTTCCAACGAATTTAATGAACTCATTAATCCCTCCGGGATACATGGGTCTGTTTTCAACTTCTTCATATGGAATTGGTAAATTTTTATTTGCAACGTTGATAGGTGCTTGTGCAAACCCGTATTGGGCCACAAAAAATACTGCGATTAGTAGAATTCTTTTCATATCACTGTGGTATTTTAAAGTTAGTAAAACCAGCCAGTACAGTATCTAAGTTATCTGTTTGGGACAAAAATGCTTTTGAAACTTGGGTAAAAATATATAATTAATTATTTATTAGCAAAATATTAACATTTTAATTTCAAGCTTGTTACATTTTCGAACAAATTTCCTACTATTAGTTATTATTTAAGATCAAAAGCATGATTTTTGTAAATAAATACAGTATTGGAATTGTTTACAGAGTTTTACAGTTTAAAAATATCCAACAAAAAAGGCTGAATTCAACAATTCAACCTTTTGTTTATTTTACATCGACATTGATAGGCAAAGAATACCTGACTCTCACCACTTTTCCATTATGCATTGCGGGTTGCCATAACGGACATTCTTTTAATATTCGTACGCTTCTTCACCTGTACCAAAACCAATATCTCTTATTACCTTAATAAGACCAAGACTCCCGTCTTTTTCCACAACAAACTCAACAATTACTTTACCCTTTAATCCTTTTACATTCGGCAGATTATAGTTTTCACTTATATATAATCCGAATTTTTGCAATCCTCCCGGAAATTCAGGCTGATAATCTAAACCAGCCGAACTATATACGGTATTATCCTCAACAAAAGTATTTTTCTGTGCATAAAAAATTACCGTAAAAAGCAGACAGGAAATAATAAAAACAAATCTCTTCATTATGGTATATTCAGGTATTTATGGGTTTGAAGTGATACTCTCCATTTTGGATTATTCATTACATAATCTACAATTAAAGGAGTCATTTCTTCTTTCTTACTCCATTCAGGCTGCAAAAAAAGTATAGCGTTTGAATTAACTTTTGCAGCTTGTTCTTCTGCGAAAATAAAATCATGCTTGTTATAAATAATAACTTTTAGCTCACTTGCAATATCGTATGCTTCCTGAACTGGTAATTTATTTTTTTTTGGTGAAAGGCAAAACCAATCCCACGAACCTGAAACAGGATATGCTCCCGAAGTTTCGATATGAACCTTAAGGTCTTGAGCTTTCAATCTGCCTGTAAGTTGGCTCATATCCCATGTTAGCGGTTCTCCACCGGTTACAACAACTGTTTCAGCATATTTCTTAGCATTATCAACAATTTTATCAATCCCTGTTGGCGGGTGTAATTCGGCATTCCAGCTTTCTTTCACATCACACCAATGACATCCAACATCGCATCCTCCTATACGGATAAAGTAAGCCGCTGTTCCTGTATGGTAACCTTCCCCCTGAATGGTGTAAAATTCTTCCATCAACGGAAGCATTTCACCTTTCTCAACCGCAATTTGTGTTTCTTTTGTAAGCATAATAATAAAATAGTCTGCAAAGATAATCAAATGATTTTAGTTTTTAGGTCACAGCTAATTGCAAACATGTCTGAAAATAAAAAAGCCGCTCCAAATGAAGCGGCTCCTGAAGTATTCTTGAAATTCAATTATTATTTCAAAGCTTTTTGAAGTGTTAGAGCATCTGCATCTGCAGGATCTAAAAGTAAAGCTTTAGAAACAAAATCCATTGCTTTAACTTTATCCGCTTTACCGAAGTATCTTGCTAACTCATTGTACGCTTCAATCATTTTTCCTTTGTTCTTCTCAATAGTTTCAGGTCCTTTAGTCGTAACAACTTTAGTGAACTCCTCGTAACTTTTTGCCATTTGCTCTTTAGCAGTTGGTTCAGTCAACAAACTATTTACCCTTGCACGGTATAAATGTGCATCCTGTGTTGTTGGTGATGCAGTTGCAACATTCTCAAATGCTTTATCCGCTTTTTGCAATTCAACAACATTCATATCCTTTGGACTCTTCTCAACATTGTTGAAATACAATGAGTATCCTAAGAAGAAATTATCATACAATTTATTTTTCGAATCAGGATTCAACAAGGCAACTTCAATTACAGCTGCAGTTTCAGCATATAATTTCTTTTCGAATAAAGCCTTACCGTTGTCACTTAATTCACCAATTTGGTATTTATCCAAAGTTGAAGCTTTCTTGAAGTTCTCCAAACTCGTTGCGAATAAAGTCTGGTCTACAACCGGCTTATCAGTTTCTTTCGCTCCTGGTTTGATTGCTAACTTTTGCTGTGCGAATCCTAAGTACATGAATGGACGTGGGAATGCTTTAGCAGCAGGATTGGAAATATATTTTTCTAAATCGGCAATTGCTTCCTGATATTTTCCTTTTTCATAAGCAACGTATCCTGAGAACAAATATACTTTAGGATCTGGATTAGCTGATTTTTTTAATTCAGCTGTTTCTTTTTCCAAAGCGTCAAATTCTTTGGTCACATATAAAAAGTCTAACTGACGAAGTTTTGAAGATACTGAATAATCTGTAAGACTCATATACTTTTCATAATTCTCCAAAGCTTTTTTCTTGAATGCAACACTATTTGCCTTGTCAAATGTTGACCAACCAAAATAAGTTTCAGCTAATTCTCTGTAAACCGGACCATAAGAAGGATTTGTCTTAGCAATTTCTTCTAAAGCATTTTTTGCTTCGTTGAATGCTTTTGATTTTTTCAACAAAACACCTTGCTGCATTTTTGCTCTTACGAAAGCGTTATTTGCATCGAAAGAGTTTCTGTAAGAAGCATATGCCTCATTATTATTATTGTCTGCAGCAAAAGCATCTCCCAAAGCAAGTAATGTAGCAGCATCATTCAAGTTAACTGCTTTAGCTTTGTTTAGGACCTCAATTGCCTTTTTATAATTAGGTTTTGAGGAATTAGTGTAAGCTTGACCGATATAAACAAACTGTTCAATATCTTTCTTCTTCATTCCGGCAGTTGCCTGATCGAAATTGAATTGTGCTCCTTGTGCGTTACCATTGTCCAAATCAATTTGACCTAATCCGATATAATTGAAAACTCCACCGTCTTTTGCAGTTATTCCCTTTTGGAAAACCATCTTAGCAGAATCCTGAACACTTTGTTTTAAGTATACGTTACCTAACAGGAAAGCAGCTTTTCCGTTATCCGGTGTATTTTTAACAATCCCTTTTAAAATTGATTTAGCTTTTTCATATTGCTCAGCATCAATTGCTTTTTTTGCCGACTCAACATCTTGTGCAAAAGCAGTATAACCTAACGCTAAAAAAGCGACACTGAAAAATTTTACTTTATTCATTTTTATACTTATTAATTTTATTTATTCTTTTTTTCTATCTCTTTTCGGATGATTATGTTCCGTCCAGGCATTCTTACAGGAACCAAGCCAGACTTAAGAATAATCCGCTGACCAATCTCTCCTGCAACAAAAGAAGCAAATCCCATGCCTAAACCGGAATATCCCTGATAATTTAACATTTTTATTTCCCTTGTCGCCGGATAAATCCCTGATGCAATAAGGTCTTGTGTTGGTTTTGCAAATGTACCATTATTTGCTTTTACATCCAATACACTTACTCTGTCTACGGTTTCCTCAAAATCCGGCATTGGCTGAGTTAACCAATTGACACCTACCACACCGATAGTACCCGGGTTATCAGCAACAAATTTGATAACTTCATTATTTGTATTGAACGAGTAGATATTCTTTGTTGGTAACTTATCAACTTTAGCCAAATCTTTAAAATACTTTACAGTACTGGAATTACCATTATCGAAAACCAAACCGCTAAATTTGTTGCTTTCACCTTTCATAAAAGCAACAACATCTTTCAGATCAATTTTAATATCAGCATCAGATTTGCTTGAAATAAATGCGATACCATCTGTGGCAAACGTAGTTACTTTAGGATTTATTTTCTTCTTAACAAAAAAATAACCTTCTCCTTTCGTTAATTCACGTGTCAGTATAGCTAAATCATTTTTTCCTTCGGAAAGTAGTTTAACGATTTCGGTTTCAGATTTACCGACCAATTTTATTTTTGCATTGTACTGACTTTCGAAAACCATTACCTGATCTTCAATTACCGGCAAAATGGTTTCATCAACCAAAATGGTAACTTTTCCGGTCAAAATAGTATCTGTATTGCTTGCAGTATCTTTTTTATTGCAGCTAAAAACACCAACAAAAAGGGCAATAACGGCAATTACTAAATAAACTTTTTTCATTTTAAGATTTTTGGAAAAAACGGATGAATCTCAGAAAAGCATATACGATTATAACAATTCCCAGACCCATGCGGTAGTTATATGGCATTTTCAAGGGTAGCTTCTCCCAGAATATAATTGCCAATCCCATAGAGAGATAAACTAAAAAAAACAATATACCTATAACGAGAAGAAATCGCTCTTTAAGCGATTTCTTCTCTAATTTATTTGAATAATTATTCATTTATTCAGCTGTAATAGTAACAGAAATTGGTAAGCTAAATCTAGCACGTACTTTCTTTCCGTTTTGTTCTCCCGGTTTTAACTTAGGCATACTTTTCAAAACTCTGATAGCCTCATCACCAGTACCGTAACCTAAATCACGGATTACTTTGATATCTGTTAAACTTCCGTCCTTTTCAACAACGAATTCAACTATTACTCTACCTTTAAGATCTTGACCGGCTCTTTCGGAAATTTCGTCAACTCTATATTTTTGAGCAACATATTGTCCGAATTTACCCCATCCTCCAGGGAATTCAGGTTGAACCTCTAGTCCTGCAGTGCTGTATACTGTATTGTCTTCAACTTCAGCAGGTTTATCAGAGTTTCCTGTTGGCTGATCGATAGAAACTTTTGCATTTTCATCACCTTTTTGGTCTTTCTCTGCAATGTTTTTATCTTTCAATTCATCCATTGTTTTAATCTCTTCGGTAACCTTAGCTGCTTCAACAACTTTCGGTTTTACGAATTTAACCTCGTCCACTTTTGGTTTAGGCGGTTCAGGTTTTTTTTCAGGCGGCGGCGGCGGAACATTTTCTTTTGGTTTATCCAAGTTCATCAATACTACCTTCTCATCAATCGAGTTATCAGCATTATTTCCAGATGGTAATAATTCAATCAATTTAGGCGAACTCACTGCAAAAGCGAAAACAAATCCTCCCAACAACAACGATCTTAACGCCGTTTTAGGATTCTCTTTACGCAATTGGTAAGCTCCGTATTTTTTGTTACGCCCTTCAAATACTAAATCCAACCACTGTGTTCTAAACAAATCTAATTTCATTTCTTTTTCTATTTAGTGGTTTACTTAGACAATAAAGCTTTTTCTTCAGGAGTGATATCAACTAATGCATAAGTAGGCACTTTTGCAATAGCCATCTCATCAAGGATATCAACCATGTTTTTATAATTGGTTTTTTTATCCATTTTAAGGATTACAATCAATCCTTTTTTAGGGTCACCCGTAGCCACTGGAACAGATTGCACTTTTGATAAAATTTCCTGTCTGATACCTGCTTTACCATAAGAAGAATCACTAGGTCCTTCAAGAGGTGTTGCGAACTGTCCCATATACCATTTTACTTTATTGTTTTCTCCCAATAAAATAGTCATGGTACGGTTATCAGCTACTTCAATATCTTCCTCTGGTTTATTTTTATCTTCTTTATCTGGCAACCCCAAATCCATAGACTGAGGCTTTGATAACGAGGTGGTTAACATAAAGAACGTAATCAAAAGGAAAGCTAAGTCAACCATCGCCGTTAAGTCTACCTTAGCGTTCGATTTTTTACTTCTTACCTTCTTTTCGCCTTTTTTGCCACCACCGGCGTCGGTATTTAATTCTGCCATTTCTTAATTTTTATACTGTTAGAAATCTTTACCGCGTAAACCTGTTACTAAATTGAAACTGTTTACGTCCTGTTTCTGTAAAACATCCATCACTCTTTTGATTGCCGGATATTCTAATTTTGCATCACCTTTGATTGCAAATTTCAAGTCATTGTTTGTTAACTCTGCACTTGCAGCACGGGCGTTATAAATCCATCTTGACAATTCGTCTTTCTTTTCATCGATAGAATCCATTGGAATACCTGGCTGAAGACCTTCTTTGTTTCTGTCTGAACTCGTCATTGCAATAACCTGCTTAAGTCCTCCTACCGGAACACCAAAACCATCGATTAATGAGAAACGTGTTTTTTCTTCTTCAGAGAAAGTAATTCCATATTCCTGACCCATTAGTTCAAGAGTTCTCTTTCTAATTGGTCTATCTACCATTCCGAAAAACACTTTACCTTTGCCTACTGTTAAAGTAGCCAGTCCAGCTTCAGGCAATTTTGTCTGAACAGTTGAGCTAGGTGTATCAACAGCTAAAGGCTCCGGTTGTTTTGCTGTAGCAGTCAAGATAAAGAACGTAAGCAATAGGAAAGCTACGTCACACATAGCAGTCATGTCGATTGCACCTGCTTTTTTTTGCGTTTTTACTGCCATATTATTTTTTTTATATCACCGCTATATTACTAACGGTAAAAACTTGTTAATTATTATTTTAAGCTTCCTTTGAAACGTCTGTAAGTATTTACAATCGTGTTTGCTGCCTCATCGATTGAATACGTTAATGTATCAATTTTAGAAGTAAAGAAGTTATAAACAATAATAGCTAAAGCTGAAGTTGAGATACCTGTTGCAGTATTGATAAGTGCTTCAGAGATACCGTTTGCTAACGCTGCCTGGTCAGGAGTACCAGAAGTTGCTAACGCACCGAACGCCTTGATCATACCTGTTACAGTACCTAATAATCCAGCTAACGTTCCTAAAGAAACCATTGTAGAGATGATAGTTAAGTTTTTCTCTAACATTGGCATTTCCAATGAAGTTGCTTCTTCGATTTCTTTGTGGATAGTTTCAGTAGCTTCTTCAGAAGAGAAACCTTCCGCTTTTACTTGGTTATATTTTACTAAACCAGCTTTAATAGCGTTTGCTACTGAACCTTGTTGTTTATCACAAGCTTCAATAGCTGCATCGATATCACCACCGTTAACACTAGCCTGAACTTTTTTCATGAAACCATCTAAATTACCTTTACCAGCTGCTTTATTGATTACAAAGAAACGCTCAAAAGAGAAAACTACTACCATTAATAATAATCCCATTAACACAGGTACGATGATTCCTCCTTTGTAAACCATCCCTAAATAGTTCCCTGGTAGTGGGTGTCCTTCTGGATTACCGCCTTCAAAGTTTGACGGAGCACCCATGATGTATTTCCATACAAGAGCTCCTACAATGATACATGCTACAATTACAACACCAGAGAAAATATCTCCTCCATTTGAACCTTGTTCTTTTTTCTTTTGAACTTTAACGTTGTTTGCCATTTTTACTAAAATTTAATTTTTTTTAATTGATTAATTCTATTGTTAGAAATAGTATAATGGGCAAATTTAACCTAATACTTGTAATAAAAAAATCTTTTTTAAACTTTTATAACACTTCAAATTTTGAATTATTAAACAAAACATACTGCTTTGTTGAGAATAATTAAATTTTTACACTACAAAACAGAGAAAAATAGATTTTTTTACTTTACAAAAACACTATCGCTGAAAATTATTCAACAAAATGTTATTTAAAAACAATACAAATTAAATTTGTTTTATTTCTAAAAACCCGCAATAATCAGGCCATTAAACGCTTGGAAAACAAGAAAAACGCTATATTGCATTCAATATTTATACTATTTATGGAAAGGTTAGAACAATTTAAAGAAGAAATAACAAAAGGCTATACCTGCAAAGGAACATCCATTAATTTAGGCGGTGCTATATTAGACGGTGAAGCCCACAAAATACAAGTAACCATACCCCTAAAAACCATGAACAGACACGGTCTGGTTGCCGGTGCGACAGGAACCGGAAAAACCAAGACGATTCAAGTTCTTTCCGAACAACTTTCACAAAACGGCATACCGGTATTGATGATGGACATAAAAGGCGATTTCTCCGGAATTGCAGCTGCCGGTGAAGAGAAGGATTTCATCACGGAAAGACATTCAAAAATTGACATTCCCTTTTCCCCTAAATCATTCCCGGTAGAATTACTCACATTATCAGAACAAAACGGTGTGCGTTTACGTGCAACAGTTTCTGAATTCGGACCGGTGCTTTTTTCAAGAATTTTAGATTTAAATGAAACCCAGGCTGGTGTTATCGCAGTTATCTTTAAATATTGTGACGATAAGAAAATGCCGCTTCTGGATTTGAAAGACATCAAAAAAGTAATGAATTACATTACCGAAGAAGGAAAAGAAGAAATATCAGAATTATACGGAAAAATATCCACTGCAACCACAGGAACCATTCTGCGCAAGATAATCGAACTGGAACAACAGGGAGCCGACATCTTTTTTGGTGAAAAATCATTCGAAATTGAAGACCTGATGCGCATCGATGAAAACGGTTATGGTTATGTAAACATCGTACGTTTGAATGACATTCAGGACAGACCAAAATTATTTTCAACATTTATGCTGAACCTACTGGCTGAAATCTACAATCAGATGCCTGAAAAAGGAGATATTGAACAACCGGAATTGGTTATATTCATAGATGAAGCCCATTTAATCTTCAACGAAGCAAGCAAAGCTTTACTGGAACAGATTGAAACAATTATCAAATTAATCCGTTCAAAAGGAATTGGCGTTTATTTTATCACCCAAAACCCAATGGATGTTCCGAAAGAAGTTTTAGCTCAATTAGGTCTAAAAATCCAACATGCCTTACGTGCCTTTACAGCAAATGACCGTCAGGCCATCAAACAAACTTCTGAAAACTACCCAATTTCAGAATTTTATGATACAGACGAAATCATCACATCCTTAGGAATAGGCGAAGCTTTAGTAACAGCCTTGAACGAAAAAGGGGTTCCAACTCCATTAGTTGCCTGCATGATGCGCGCACCGGAAAGCAGGATGGATATTTTGACTGAAGATGAAATTTCGAAAATCAATTCCCAATCAAAATTAGTTGAGAAATATGAAGAAGAAATTGACCGCGAAAGTGCTTATGAGATTTTGACCAAAAAAATAGAAGAAATCTCAGAAGAGGTTGCAGAAAAAGAAGAAGAGAAAAGCGCCAGTAAAGGTCCCAGCACAGGAGAAGTTATCGGCAAATCGGTTTTAAAAGTCGTAACCAGCGCCAGCTTCATCCGCGGAGCCTTTAATGTATTAATGAAAGTATTGAAAAAATAACAGATGAAAGGATATTTAACCATAGGCTTATTGATTCTTTCAAACATATTCATGACATTAGCCTGGTACGGCCATTTAAAGTTCAAGGACTTAAAATGGTTTGAAAATGCCGGATTGATAACAATTATTTTAATCAGTTGGGGGCTTGCTTTATTTGAATATTGCTTTCAGGTTCCCGCCAATAAAATTGGTTTCAATGGAAATGGCGGTCCGTTTTCACTATTGGAACTAAAAGTAATCCAGGAAGTAATCACACTCGTCATTTTTGTGATTTTTTCGTTACTTTTTTTCAAGAATGAAAGCCTGAGATGGAATCATTTTGTTGGGATGTGTTTTCTGGTTTTGGCAGTATATTTTATTTTTAAAAAATAAGCATATGAAAAAAGTGATGATAATTTTAAGTTCCTTTTTATTGCTCAGTTGCACCAAACAAAAGGACAAAACGGTTTTACAGGAAGAAATCAGAAAGACCGAACAGGATTTTAACGACAGTACTTCGAAAGATGGAATTGCCAATGCATTTTACACTTTTGCATCTGAAGACGCCGTTATAAAAAGAGAAAACGATACCTTAATCAAAGGTAAGAAAGCAATTAAAGTATATTACAGTAATCCAAAATTCGCCAAAGCAACCGTTACCTGGAAACCGGATTTCATAGATGTATCAGAAGACGGAACCATGGGTTACACTTATGGAAAATATGTATGGACAGCAACCGATTCAATCGGAAATAAAAAGGAATTCAAAGGAGTTTTTCATACCGTTTGGAGCAAACAAAGTGATGGAAGCTGGAAATATGTCTGGGACTAAAAATTATAAAAATGAAAAAATATTTTATACAAAAAGAACCGTTTATCGTTCCAACTACGGACGGCAAATTGATTGAAGAACATCACGGATTGGCCACCACCAATAACAACGAAATATCAATTGCCCATATGGTGGCTCCTCCGGGCTGGAGTGAACCTTTCCAAACTCCTGAATTTGATGAATACACTTATATTATTTCAGGTAAAAAACAGTTCATTATCGAAGATGAAATTATCATCCTTGAAGCCGGACAATCCATTAAAATCAACAAAAACACAAGAGTTCAATACTCAAACCCTTTTGATGAATCTTGTGAATACATTGCAATTTGCAAACCTGCTTTTTCAATGGATTTGGTACATAGAGAAGAAAATTAATTTTTCTTCTCTAAATCTTTCAGCAATCCAAAAGCAAAATAAGCGATCAACATCCCTCCAACAATTATTGAACCCCATAAAAACCAGGCGCTTTGCCAAAAACGTCCTTCCTTTTCCGAACTCTTTGAAGAATTCAATTTTTCAAAACTTTCAATTTCCACTGGAGCCAGTTGTTTTTCAGGGTTCAAATCAAAATTGACTATGTCATAATTTGGTTTGCTGTAATTAGAATCAATCACAACCCTGTAAGCTTCATTTTTCTTCAGATCAGCAACAATACTTAAAGGTCTTTGCAGCAACTCTACCGATTTAATATCTAAGGCCGGATTATCCTGATTGTCGATCTCTACAATTAATTCCTTCTCGAAAATATCCGAAAATTCGAAGTGATTGTTTCCTCCGGAATTCAATTGAAAAACACTAAGGGTTTCCTGATATTCTTCTTTTTGGCGTTTCACGGTTTGGGTTTTGGCAACCAAAATTCTTGCTTCACGCAAAAACATATTTGGCTTTTTTATATTAAAACGAATACCGTTAATAACCTGCGGACTATCGAATTTTATCCGGATACGTGTCACTTTTTCTTTTGAATCATTTTCTACGGAAAAATCAAAATCTGTTAAGCTTACTGAAGGAGCAATTTCAGTTTTGGTCATTTCAAAGTAAGAAGCCAAAAGCACATTCAGCGGCGATGAATTCTTATCATTGAACTCAAACCGGATATATTTGTAATTATTCAGCGGAAAAAGAAACTCTTTATCTATACTAGTTTGCCCATCTTCATACAAACCGTCAACTTGTTGATTATACACCAGTCCAAACCATTGTTTGTTATCATTACTACCACTGATATTATATTGTTTGGTAACCGATGAATTTGCAATTTTCAGGAGCAGCCTGTCTAATTTAGAGGCATCCGGATTCTCAACTACAATATAGGTCTGCTTATTTAGAATCGCATTCCGTTCTATTATTTTAAAGGTTTTCAGATTAAGCACATCAGAACTGGCCGAATATTCAGCGTAAGGAACTTCATTCTTTTTCGAATCAAGTATACGTATGTGATCCAGATTTCCATTACTTGCCGAACGTACATTTGCCGGTATTTTTATCACATGCAAACCATCATTTCTTACTTTGGTCAAGACACCGCTATACTGTTGACTAATAGACACATTTGTCAAAAGCAAAAAAAGAAAACAATTAATTATTCTTTTCATCTGAAACCGTATTTGCATTTTCATCAACAACTAATTTTTTTATTTTCTGATACACAAATGATATGATCAGTATCAACACCCCAAGTAAAATAAAGGCTATAATCTTACCGGTTTCTGACACATTGTTAATATCATAAACAAACAATTTCACAATTGTAAGTCCCAAAAGAGATAAAGCAATGATACGCAAATCTTTCCATTGCTTTTTTATTCCGAAGATCAACAAAATAAAAGACAAAACACCCCATAAAACAGGATATCCAATCTTAACAACCTGCACTTTTATCAAACTCAAGGCATCATCAATATAAAAATCGTACATATAATTATCTTTCCCGGCCTTTTTAACAACTTCCGAATAAATGGCTTTTGTATCAGCAAAATGGTAACAGTGGACAATCAGTTCGTTACTCAATATCAAAACCCCGCTAAAAACCAAAATCCATAAAAAAACCTTAGTTTTCACAAAATCAAATGCAGCAACTTCCAAAATCTGACGGACCAAAATCGACATAAAATAAATAACACATGCCAGAATGATATAATGAAAATAGAAAGCCGTGCTATAATCCAATTTCTCAAGGATATTCTGCTGCACTTCATCAGAAGGAATTCTATATAAATAGGTTATATAAACAAATAGGTTCAAAGTAATCAATAAAGTAATCCATTTGAAAAACCTGACTTTGTCCCATTTCAATCCAAGGAAGAACAAAACTGCACAAAACACAAAATGATACGTTACCGGAAGAGAAAGCGATGAAACCGCATTACTCAAAAACACATCGGCTTGGTAAGCAACTTCTAAAAATCCAACAAGATAACCAACACATAAAGCTACCCACAGAATTGCATTTCTATAAAAAACCGGATTGAACTCCAAAGAAAAAAATACAGTTTCATCTGTTTCCTTTTTAAGCAATAAATAAGTTACCACAAAAGAACCCAAAACTACAATACCAGCTAAACAGGCAGGATTGAAAATGACAGACAAAATAGTTCCCGAGATCTGATAATGATTGTTCCAATCCAAGATCAAACTGATAACTGTCAAAATCTGAACAGCAACAGCTCCTAATTTAAACAACCCAATGCCTGATTTTTGTGACAGCCAGAACAACAGAACAGCTTCACACGCCCAGAATAATGTAATTTGGTTTCCTTCAAATTGAACCGGAATTGTTATCGTGACAAAAGTAAACACAAAACCAATCAACAAATAAACTGCATTCTTATCCAAACCAAACCGTTTGTATAAAAAGCCGGCATATATAAGGTTATAAACTGCCAGCGAAAGTGTAAACAAACCTTTCATTTCCATTCCCCAATTATGGATAATTCCCAATCCTAATCCAAAATAAGCAAATGTATTGGCCACAACAATGAAATAATCCATAGTAGAAAACAATCCTTTACTTCTCAAATTGTTTAAAACAGCTGTAATACTGAACAAAAAGTAAAACAATGTTGCAAATAGCAGTGCTCCTTTGTGCGGAAGTGTATTTTTATCCAATTCTGTCACATACCAAGAAAGAAACAATATCGTAGAAAAAAGGAAAGACAATAGGGTTAAAACATTCCATTTTTTGAAATATGCAATAGCAAGGATTCCAATATTCAATATGGCTATGTAAATGAATAAAACAATGTAATTCCCTTGTCCGGTACTAACCATGAACGGAACAGCAAAACCACCAATCAAAGACAATATAGCTAATTCCTGACGGTCATAAGCCAAAGAAACAAACGTACTGAAAGCCGTAATCACCACCATAATTGAAAAAGCAACAGTCTGGCTGAATAAGTGATAATCATGAAAAGCGATTCCGATGGTAAAATAAAAAATACTGATTGCACCCGCTACCATGACCGAACTGAATGCTTTATAGTTTGCTTTCAGTTTGTGTGCAACACCCATAACCAGTGAACCTGCCAAAATACCGATACCCACTCGCGCCGTTTCATTGATCCAGTTTTTATCAATGGCAAATTTTACAAAAAAACTAATTCCCAGAACCAGAATCAGAATTCCAATCTTATTGATTAAATTCTCACCGACGAATTTCTCTAAGTCAGGATTATTTTCCCTGAACTTCTCGAACCACGACTTTTGAGGCTCAATATATTTTGGTTTTACCATTGCAGCCGGTGTCGTAAATGTTGGTATATTCTCAGGAACAGGTTTAACCTCCGGTTTCATGACTTTTGGTTTATCTTCTTCTTTTACCTCTTCAATTTGTGTTTTTTCATCAATTTTTTCAAATACCGGCGGTTTGGTTTCTGCTTTATTGATATGGAAAGTAACATCCGGTTTTTTTTCCTCACCTGTTACAGCCTTTTCTCCTGAGCCTTCCAGGCGTTTATTAAGTATATTAATTTTTTGATGCAATTTGGAAACAGAATCTTCCAGATTTTGAAACTTGGAATTAACCTTATTCAGTACAAGGATTACAATAACCAATACGATTAACAGTAAAAAAATTTCCATAGAATGATTTTCGTTAGAATATCAAATATAAGGGTTCTGAAAGAATTTCCTGTATAAATAAAAAACCCCAAATCATTTTAACGAATTGGAGTTCTTCCTTATAAAAAATATTTTATTTCGATTTTAACAAACTGATGATTTTATCTTCCACTTCCTGACTGTCCCATTTGTTTTCAATATCAGGAATTCTCATAATTTCTTCCATAATTTTATTTTGGAAATCACCAATTGCCAGTGCTTCGGTGTAAGGCTGTGTACTAAAAGTTACCCGGCTATACAATGGCAACCATTTATCAGGATGCTTATCTGAGAATTTTTTTTCAATTTTCTTCTGGAGTAAGAATGCCGAATCAGCTGTTTTAGTACTCATTTCGATAAAATTCCGAAGTGACAATTCTGCAATAGCATCAGCATTTGGTTTTCGGGATTTTTCATATTCATGGAAAATTGTATCCCAGTCTTCACCATATTTGGCAATCATCTGCATTAATATGGTAATATCTTCAAAGCCTACATTCATACCATGCCCGTAAAAAGGAACAATGGCGTGTGCGGCATCTCCAATCAAAGCTACTTTATCGCCAAATGTCCATGGATAGCATTTCATCATAACCAGATAACTTGTCGGATTCTTGAAGAAATCATCCACAAGATCAGGAATAACATCGGCAGTATCCGGAAAATATTCAGCAAAGAATTTAACCAGTGTAGCCTCATCTTTTAACTCAGCGAAGGAATTTTCTCCTTCAAACGGCATGAATAAAGTGCAGGTAAAACTTCCGTCCAGATTAGCGAGTGCCATCAGCATAAACTTACCTCTAGGCCAGATATGCAGGGAATTTTTATCTATTTTATGTGTTTTATCGGGGTTTGCAGGAATATGTAACTCTTTGTAACCAATTTTCATAAACTCCTGCGAATAATCAAACATACTCTGACGTTGCATACGGTGTCTGATTCTTGAAAAAGCGCCGTCAGCACCAAAGACTTTGTCGTATTTCAATTCTGTCCACTCTCCTCTTTCAGAATCACCTATATGCAGTGTAGCATCAGCTAAAGTAACATCCCAAATTTTATGTTCAAACTTGAATTCAACTCCGGCAGCTTCGGCCAAGTCAATCACTTTTCTATTTAAAACACCTCTTGAAAGTGAAAAAATAGCCTCACCTTCTTTTCCGTAATATTGATAGTTTAACTGACCGTCTTTTAAATGAATGGCTCTTTTATCAACCGGGATTCCTATTTTTCGGATTTCATCATCCAAACCAATATCTGCCAATGCCTTCCAACCTCTGTTTGACATCACCAGATTAATGGAACGCCCTGAAAACTCTACTGTTCTGATATCAGGACTACGGTCAAACACGTGTACGGTATGACCCATTTTTTTTAAATAGATTGCTAATAAAGTCCCAACCAATCCGGAACCAACTATAGCAATTTTTTGAGGAGTTTGCATTGGATTTTTTATAGCGGTTTTGCAAATTTATGGTTTCACAATGAATACGCACATGATTTTAATCATTTTTTTGGGTGAAAAACCAATTTAGTTGAAGATGTTTCAATTTCTTTCCTGTTCATCTTCATTTTTCTGAATTTTCCGTTGACATACATTTCGGCCTGATCATTATAATGCGGACTCATTGGATTCCCTGACTGACCCGAAGGCAAAATGCTCCATGAATTCTCCACATCTGAAAAATCAATTACGCGACGTGTAGAAGGTCCGGATTTAGCCATATGAACTTCTTCATCGGAAGGCTCAAAATTGGTATTATTGATCACTTCATTTCCGCCGGGAATTTCAAAAACACCTACATTAAAAAATGGTTTAAGCAAAGCGACACTTCCCAATGGATGCTTGTATTCAATTTTATGCACCCGGTTCCATGTCCAGGATGTTACATCACTTCCTAATTGATTATCCAAGTTTTGGATTGCTTCTTTAAATGATTTAACCAAAATATCACCACGGCCTTCTTTTTTATTTTTCGTATTGATATCATCCCACCACAATGAATTCTGGTTTTTAGACTGATGCGCAATGGTTTGTTTCATGACATAGGTTTTCATGAACTGTTTAAAAGCTACATCTCCCATCTCATCACTGAAGGTGTTTTTCAGGTAGAAATACATCAGTTTATTGTAGATTGTTGGCGCCACATCAGTAAGTCCGTTGCTTCCTTTCCATGATTTTAAAAATGACAAAGCCTCATTTTCTTCACCAGTCAGTTCTGCAGCACTTAATATCGAAACAAAGTTTTTAGCCACATCTGCCGATTCCATTGAAGTATCATCATTGATCATTTTACCAATTGACTCTTTACTCCAGTCATTTTTACTATCCAACAAATGCGTAATTCTTCTGGCTCTGTCTTTTGGAAGGTAATAACCCTGATAATTGTATCCGTCAATGGCTTCCGGCATATTGTTGGCAGAATACACATAACCCCAACTTGGATTTTGCGCATGAGGGTTTTTACTGAAATCCAAAAACGTTTTCTTATCATCTTTACCGTTTGTGCCACTTAAAATAAAATTGGGATTAACGTCTTTTTCCAATTTGTACAACTTACCAGAAGTAAACCATCCAATATTATTTTTAGCATCACCGTACATAATATTCAATCCCGGTGCGGCAATCAATTCGATGTTTTTATGAAAATCTTCAATACCGTTTGCATGACTTAAACTGTAAACGGCATCTAAAATGTGATTAGGCTGTTGGGTATAAATCCAATGAAAAGCAATCGGTTTTTGCGGATTAAAATCTTTCAGAATTCCATTCATTACCGGACCGTGACTGGTTTCCTTTATAGCTAATTTCACATCGGAACTATCTTTTACTTTTATAACCTTATTACGGATTTTAAAATTGGAATATCCCGGACCGTTTTTATACTGCGTATCATTTGATGGATTACTTTCTTCTTCAAAGAAATCGGCGTCATCGTTTTCAAACATCGTTAAACCGTAAGCATATTGACGGTTATGACCTAATAACGGAAATGGTGTTCCGGCCAGATAATATCCGTAGATTTCGTAGTCCGGGCAATTGATATGAGCCTCGTACCATGTTCCGGGTTGCGAAAATTCAATATGGGGATCATTAGCAAAAATGACACGACCGTTTTGGGTTTTCTGAGGACCAACCACCCAACTGTTACTTCCGATAAAAGGAGCAACGGGTGAACTTTCCATTAAGGCTGTTACCGCTTTAGAAGCTTCAATATATTGATCAGTTTTTTTATCAGTCACTTTAATTTTAACGGTGTTGAACGAATAATCAACACCCAGTTCTTTCAGATAATCATCTCCCAACTTATTCCGCAAATCAGTCATTAACGGATCTGTACGTTGTGCCATAGCAAAGCTGAAAGCCATATAACCGAATGTATTGTAAACATCTTTCAAAGTGAAAGGTTTCTTTTCAATTCCTAGTAAGGAAAATTCAATAGGTGTTTTACCGTTTTCAACATATTGGTTAATTCCGTCCAAATAAGCCATCGCCATTTGATAGGAAGGACTGCTTTTGTCTAATTTCTTAATTGCTTCTTCCGAATGCTCGTCAATCCCCAATGCGATAAACAATTTATCATTCTGCAATGCTCTTGTACCGAAGATTTCCGAAAGTTTTCCGGGAGCTATTCTTCTCAACAATTCCATTTGCCACAAACGGTCTTGGGCATGCACATATCCCAATGCTGTCATGGCATCTTTCTGGTTTTTGGCATAAATATGCGGAACCCCGAATTCGTCAAAATACACATCAGTTTCGGCGGAAATGTTTTTGAGTCCCAACTCACCTTCATACTCAGGTTTTGTAGTGAGCAGATAACCATAAATACCAATCACGGCAAGCACAATCAGAATAAATAAAGACAGAAGAAATTGTTTAATTCTTTTCATTTAGAAGATTTTAATCAAATTTAAAGAAATAACCGTTTCTTCATAAAAAAAGTGCATCTATTTTCGAGATGCACTTTCTAATTTGGGTTAAAATTTGTGGCGATTATTTCTTTTTCGATTCGTCTATAATTGCTCCGGTTCCTGCACCTACTCCAGCACCTGCCAAACCACCAATTACAGCTCCTTCTCCTTTCTTCTTACTAATTGCAGCTCCGGTTATAGCACCTACTCCGGCACCAATCACCGCACCTTTGGCGGCTCCGCTCCATTTTTTTCTTGCCGGAGCCGCCTGATTAACCACAACTACTTCTTTATTAGAAGATTGTGCCTGAGCTGCACCCACGGCTTTCATTGAGTCAATGATCCGTTGCTTTTCCATTTCCATTTTCATTGAGTCGATCGTAGCCTGTTTGATTTCGGCTTCAAGATTTTTATCAGTTACGCCTTCTTTATTGGAATCTTTACATGAATTCAATGTTAATACACTTATAATGATTATAGCTAAATTTCTCATGACTTATCATTTTAAATTATACAGACAAAGTAAAAGCGAAATGACTACTTAGTTGTTACATAATTTCGGGCAATAGTTACAGAATTCCCTTAAAACCAGAAAAGACGGGCTATTCACCCGTCTTTTCTTCTATATTATACTATCAATTACTTTCTTGGAAAGCTAATTTTATTGCCGGTATTTAATCCGTTGTTTTTTGCCAGAACGCCACACATGTGGAATAACATTCTTGCGCCCACGTTTCCGTCCCAGTCGCTTCCGTCTTCACCAGGAGCCACTTCAACCAAATCGAAACCGATAATTTCTTTACCGCTTTCTGCTAACTTATTAAACAAATATGTAGCCTGCTCAAACGAGAAACCACCAGGTACCGGAGTACCCGTGTTAGGGCAATACCAAGGATACATACCGTCGATATCGAAAGAAATACATACTTTTTGCGGCAATGACGCGATGATTGCCTCACATTGCTGCTCCCATGTTTTCCCTTGGAAAGATTCCGCTTTTAAGTCGGCGTCAGTATTAACCAAAACCCTGCCGTTTGATTTTTGTACCACATCCACTTCCTGTTCGCAGAAATCACGGATTCCCACCTGAACGATTTTTGAAACCTGTGGAATCTGCAATGTATTGTACATGATTGAAGCATGGGAATATGTAAATCCTTCATAAGCGATACGCAAATCCATGTGTGCATCCAAATGTAAGATTCCGTAGTTATCATGTTTTGAAGCCAAAGCTTCATAATAACCAAGCGGCGTTGAATGGTCACCACCCAATAAAACCACTTTCTTTCCATTATTCATCCAGTACAACACCTTCTCTTTTACCTCAGTGTGTAATTCACGGCACACTTTGTTGATTTTATCCAAATCAGCCTGTAGAGCAGGGAAATTCCCGATATCTTCACCACCTTCAAGGGCTTCGATAATAGGTTGCGCTAACGATTTGTATTTATCAGAGTTTGTTTTCCAGTGTTTAGGAGCTTCCTCCATATAAATACCCAACTTCCATAATTCAGGAAAGTCCTGATGGTTCAAATCCACCTGAAAAGAAGCATCCATGATGGCATCAGGTCCTTCTGATGCACCGGCACCATAACTTACGGTTACTTCCCATGGCACAGGGATTACTATAATTTCAGAATCTTCTGCCGAAAACGGTAATCCGAAAACGGTAGCATCTGCCAAACCCGGTTGTGACGGGTCGAAGCTTTCTATAATTTGTTGTTTTGTCATTACTATTTGCATTTTTTTGTCATTTCGACGAAGGAGAAATCTCATTACTTTATGCGACTTCTCCTGCGTCGAAGTGACAACTTAATTATTATTTAATTTTAAAATTCCCTGTTTCAGGATTTGTCCGAAGTTGTACATATCTTCAAACGAGCAATATAAAGCAACGGGGGCCAGACGGATTACATTTGGTTCGCGCCAATCTGTTATCACGCCGTTTACCATTAAGTAGTCAAACAGGTTTCTTCCTTGACCGTGAAGGAAAACCGATAATTGACAAGCCCTTTCCTTTTGCTCTTTCGGAGTAATGATTTCGAATTCGGTGCCGGGGATTTCACTGTCGATTTCATGCAGGATGAATTCCAGGTATGCAGTTATTTGATCACGCTTTGCGATTAATTTATCCATACCGACTTCGGCAAACATTTCGGCGGAAGCCAAATAAGGAGCCAAAGACAGAATTGGAAGGTTACTCACCTGCCAACCGTCGGCGCCATGAACCGGATCGAAAGAAGGTTCCATTTTAAAACGACGCTCTTTGTTATGTCCCCACCAACCTGCAAAACGCGGCAAGTTAGCATGATGGTGTTTTTCGTGCACGAAACAACCCGAAGCATTTCCGGGACCGGAATTCATGTACTTATAACTACACCATGCAGCAAAGTCAACATTCCAGTCATGCAGTTCCAGTTTGATGTTTCCGGCGGCATGTGCCAAATCGAATCCAACGATTGCTCCTTGTTTGTGACCTGCTTCGGTGATGGCTTTCATGTCGAAAACCTGTCCGGTGTAATAATTCACACCTCCGAAAAGGACAAGAGCCAGTTCGTCGCCGACTTCTTCAATTTTTGACAAAATATCTTCCAAACGGATATTGTGTTCGCCGTCGCGGCGTTTGATTTCGACAATGGCATCTTTAGGATCGAAGCCGTGGTGTCTTACCTGACTTTGGAACATATATTGATCAGACGGGAATGCTTTTTCCTCGCAAATGATTTTGTAACGCTTGCCTTCCGGGCGGTAAAACGAAACCATCAACAAGTGAAGATTCACTGTTAAGGTATTCATTACGGTAATTTCGGAAGGTTTTGCCCCTACGATCGAACTCAACGGAGCCGCAAAACGCTCCTGGTAATCCCACCAAGGCTTTTCGGCGTAGAAATGTCCTTCAACAGCGAGATTTGCCCAGTCATTCATGACATCATCGACATACTTTTTAGTCCGTTTAGGTTGTAATCCCAAAGAGTTCCCGGTGAAGTAGATCACGTTTTGGCCGTTATGTTGCGGGAATATGAATTCATTCCGGTAGTTTTTTAATTCGTCTTGTGCATCAAGTTGTTGCGCGAAAGCGAGTGTATTTTGAAATGTCATTTTGGTTGTAATTAGTGGTGTAAAAGTATTGAAAAGTTGGTAAGTAGCAAAGAGTGATTAGTAATTAGTGACTAGTGAAGAGTCCTTAGCACTTAGTCCTTAGTACCGTTTGAAGAGTGACTAGTAACTAGTGACTAGTGATTAGTCCTTAGCACTTAGTCCTTAGTACCTTTTAAAGAGTGACTAGTAATTAGTGATTAGTAACTAGAACCAGTTAAAGAATACAAAGTACCAGTTAAAAAGTGTTCGGTACCACCTAAAAACGAGCAGTACCACTTAAAAACGAACAGTACCATCTAAAAATCATCAGTACCACTTAAAAACTATCGGTACCACTTAAAAATTACCAGTACCACCTAAAAACTATCGGTACCACTTAAAAACGAGCAGTACCACTTAAAAAGTCTTTGGTACCACTTACATAATCATCTGTACCACTTAAAAAGTTATCTGTACCAGCTAAATAACGACTGGTACCAGTTAAAAAGTCTTCGGTACCACTTACAAAATCATCGGTACCACTTAAATAACGATCAGTACCACTTACATAATCATCAGTACCAGTTAAAGTGCGACCGGTACCATGTTTAGACTTCTTAGATTGCTAGATTGTTGGATTGAGTATTATTGCTTACGTCACTTCGTCCCGATAGCTATCGGGATTATGTAGTGTAACGGAATAAAAATGTATCGAGAAGTTCTCCCTTCATGAGGTTCTCGATACATTTTGCTCCACGATGTTACGCAAAACACTCGAACTGACGAAACCTTCTGTAAAATGACAAACAAAAAAATCCCAACCGTGATGATTGGGATTTTGGATAGTATGTTTTTGACGGATTAAAGAATCAACATTGCGTCTCCGTATGAATAGAAACGGTATTTTTCTTTGATTGCTTCGTCGTATGCTTTGCGCATTAAATCGTGTCCGCAGAAAGCAGAAATCATCATTAATAAAGTTGATTTCGGTGTGTGGAAATTTGTTACCATACAATCGGCTACACTGAAATCGTAAGGAGGGAAAATGAATTTGTTTGTCCATCCTTCGTAAGGGTTCAATGTTTTGTTTGAAGAAACAGAGCTTTCCATGGCACGCATTGTTGTAGTACCGATAGCACAAACGCGTTTTTTGTTTGCTTTGGCTTTGTTCACTGTATCACAAGCTTCCTGAGAGATACGAACCTCTTCAGAATCCATTTTGTGTTTTGATAAATCTTCCACTTCCACCGGATTGAACGTACCCAAACCAACGTGAAGTGTTACTTCAGCGAAATCGACACCTTTGATTTCAAGGCGCTTCATTAAATGTTTAGAGAAGTGTAAACCGGCAGTTGGTGCAGCTACAGCTCCTTCTTCCTTAGCATAGATCGTTTGGTAACGGTCAGCATCTTCAGGAGTTACCTCACGGTTGATGTATTTCGGGATTGGCGTTTCACCCAAATCCACTAATTTCTGACGGAATTCTTCGTAAGAACCATCGTATAAGAAACGTAAAGTTCTCCCGCGTGAAGTTGTGTTATCGATAACTTCAGCTACCAATGAATCATCGTCACCAAAGTATAATTTATTACCGATACGGATTTTACGTGCAGGATCTACCAAAACATCCCAAAGACGTTGTTCTGCATTTAATTCTCTCAATAAGAAAACCTCAATACGTGCTCCTGTTTTCTCCTTATTACCGTATAAACGTGCCGGGAAAACTTTAGTATTGTTGACTACCATCACATCACCTTCATCGAAATAATCCAAAATATCTTTGAATAATTTGTGTTCGATAGTTCCTTTTTTACGGTCAACAACCATTAAACGAGACTCGTCACGATTTTCTGCCGGGAACTCTGCAAGTAATTCTACCGGTAGATTGAAATTGAAATTAGATAACTTCATTCTTTACTATTTAGAAGATTAAAGTTTAAAAGTTTTGCGGTTGAACCACTTGCTTTTAAACAAGGTGCAAATATACTATCGCGGAATAGGCCTTGTCAAGTGTTTTGCTGTTTATTTATTTTAAAGTTGGAAAGTTGCAAAGTTGCAAAGCTGTAAAGTCAGTGTTTATGGCACTTTCAGGCTTCTGACATAATAAAACCCACATGTTGTAAATCCTTCCAAAAATCAGGATATGATTTAGAAACTACTTCCGCTTCATTGATAACCAAATTTGTTTTCAGGGCCAAAGGAGCAAAAGCCATAGCCATGCGATGGTCCTGATAGGTTTTGACAGCAACACCGGCAATAATATTTGTGGTCGGTTCCAAAGTCAGCGTTTCATCTGTAATAGTTACCGATGCACCGAATTTTTCCAGTTCTGCCTTTAATGCTTCCAATCGGTCAGTTTCCTTGATTTTCAATGTATGCAAACCCGTGAGATGACATCCCATACCCAGACCGAAGCAAGTAACCGCAATGGTTTGAGCTATATCAGGACAAT
Source organism: Flavobacterium amniphilum (assembly GCF_023634845.1). Taxonomy (GTDB): domain Bacteria; phylum Bacteroidota; class Bacteroidia; order Flavobacteriales; family Flavobacteriaceae; genus Flavobacterium; species Flavobacterium amniphilum. The sequence continues at coordinate 30,705 of NZ_JAMLJL010000013.1, forward strand.
TGTTCAATTGATAATTAACAATTGATAAATGATTATAATTTATTTTACGAAGTATGATTTTAGTATCTCCGAATACAGTCTCCACTCCGAAGTCTTTATAAATAGTTGCAAGGGCCGAATCACCTTGTAAACTGTTTTCTTTATAGCTTGACAGTTCGACTTCAGTCCCGGTTTCAGACAACGCAATGATGGAGTACCAGTAAGAAGCCGAAGACCAGTCGGATTCAACAGTTAAGAGTTGGCTACTTGCCAGCATTGGTTTTGGGGCAACAGAGATTACATTCCCTGCAAACGATGTTTCCACACCGATTTCATTTAATAACGCCAACGTCATTTTGATGTATGGGATGGAAGTAATTTCGCCTTCGAGTGTAAGTTCCAGACCGTTTTCCAGTTTAGGTGCCACCAGTAATAATGCAGAAATATACTGACTGCTCACGTTAGCCGGAAGCGACACTCTATTTTGGGTGATTTTTCTTCCTGTGATTTTCAAAGGTGGGAATCCGTCATTTTCAGTGTATTCGATGACAGCTCCCAGTTGACGTAATGCATCGACCAAAATACTGATGGGACGTTCCTTCATACGGGACGAACCGGTAAGCACAACCTCTTTGTCTTCCTGCGTGGAAAAGTAAGCCGTTAAGAAACGCATGGCAGTACCGGCGTGGTGAATATCCTTAATGGGATCATCACTAAGCAAAGCCTTTGTCATTACTTCTGAATCATCAGAATTTGAGACATTAGCCAATATTATATTTGGGTACAGTGCCTGAAGTAATAATAAGCGGTTTGTTTCCGATTTACTACCCGAGACTGCAATGACAGATTTAGTATTCGTTTTTGATTTTTGAAGAGAAAGATTCATTATTTGGATACAAATTTTAACCCTACCAAAGACAGGATTAAGGTTGACAAAAAGAAAACCCGCCAGAAAGTGGCCGGTTCTTTAAATACGAGGATTCCTACCAGTACACTACCCACGGCACCAATACCGGTCCAGACTGCATAAGCCGTTCCGATGGGTAATTCCTTAGTTACTTTAACCAGCAGAATCATGCTAAAAGTGAGGCACACCAAAAAACCGGCATACCATAAAACAGCAACGTTACCGGTAGTTTCTTTAGCCTTTCCGAGGCAGGCCGCAAAAGCAACCTCAAAAAGACCAGCTATGATTAAAAGAATCCAGTTCAATTTATTTTAATTTTTCATTATTGTGATGACGGTCGTGATCACGTTTCGTTTTCAAATCCATTTTTTTATCGAAAGAAGCCTGTAGATCGACACCGGTTTGATTAGCAAGACACAGGACCACGAAAAGCACATCGGCCAGTTCTTCGCCAAGATCCTTCCCTTTATCGCTTTCTTTTTCTGATTGTTCACCGTAACGGCGTGCAATGATTCTGGCTACTTCGCCTACTTCCTCTGTAAGCTGTGCCATGTTTGTTAATTCGTTGAAGTAACGCACTCCGTGGTTTTTAATCCAGTTGTCTACGTCAACCTGGGCATTTCTTATATCCATTATTAAGCTTTTTTAAGTACTACTTTTTCGGTTTGTTTTTTGATTACTTCAGAGAAGAATTTTTTTAGTTCTTCGTAGTCTTCAGGTGCGATTATACTGGTATTGGTATCAAAAACAGAAGTTAGCTGAATTTGTTTACCGTTTGAGTTGATATTAAATTTATAAGCCAACAAACTATTTGGGAATACAATAGAAACCGGCTCCGGCATCGACTCCACCACATAACCTTCCGGGATATTGATAATTGTCAGATACTTCTTTTGGTTCGGATAAACAAAATCAACCGGATATTCTCTTTTTTCCTGTTTGAACGGATTTTCGGTCATTGCGAAAAACAACAAAGGCTGAAAATACATTTTATCACCCATGATCTCAACAGCATTATGGTTCTTGAAAGACAATGTCTCAACAACCGGTTTTTCCAAATCCGTTTTATTTTCAACTTTATATTCGGAGATTTCAGAACCTTTAAATTCTTTTTCGAGACGTTCCAGATAGGGTTCTTGGGCTAATTTTCCTTCATCATCCCTAAAAACCACTGCTTCATAATCTGATTTCTGCACTTTCATCATTCCGGTTATTTCACCCGAAGCATTGATACTTCCCATGACATTGGTACTTTCTTTCGAAATAACATCTGTAAACAACTTAATTTGATTTGTCGTTCCGTCTTTTTTAACTTCTGTACCTGACCAATTTAAGGCACGCACAGGAGGTAAATTAACCGCACTCATTTTATCGGTAGCATCAAGAATATAATTTTTACCGTCAATTACCGCATTCACCAAAACATAATTCAGCTTTGATTTATTTGGGTAATTCGCATAACCGAAGTCTTTTGTCGACATGAAAACCGGGTTCGCATCAACTCCCGACAGTTTCAGCATTGACAGTAAGATGAAATTGATTTCCGCTGCATTTCCGGTTTTTTGGCTATAAGCCTGTTCAATGGGATTGTTCAGAAAAAAGCCGTTTTTACCGTTCCATGACATTCGCTTTTTAACGAAATCAAAAACCAGATTCATATTTACCTGCTGATCTTTTGATTCTTTGAGCAATGCTTTTAAATCGTTGATGAAATAGCTGTTTTTGCTTAATTCGGTTTTGTATTCTTTATTGTTGACGATAAGTTTCCCTATATCATCCCATGTTTTACTAATATTTTTGGCCTTCTGATCCTCAAAAGTAACCGATTCCAGTTCCTGTTCAATTTTCCCGTAATAATTATCTATGTTTCCGGCATAATCTTCCTCAATCAGAGCCGGAATATCTTTGAATTTAAATACCGACTTAAGTTGAGTATAGACAATCGATTTAGGTTGTGCCAATTCAACATAATTTTGACTGCCAGGTTCATAATTTTGATCCAAAGTAAATGGCACTTCGCTCTTTTTCACAATTTTATATTTATAAAACTCAGGAATGGCAGTAACAAACTCAGCCTGGTTTACCGGTATGTCATACTGAAACTGAAACGACGGTAGCACGTCAAAATCCCATGACTTATGCGTATACTTCAATTCGATTATCGAACCTTCCCTGACATTTGGAAAAATAACGGTTTTAGTATCCCAGTAATCGTTTATTGACTTTTCTACTTTAGCATCAGCTGATGGCTTGGATTTTACGATTTTACCGTTTTCCAGATTGTAAACGACAGCTTTATTGACTTCAATATTTTCTTCATCTGACTTAACAGTTCCGGTATAATAAGGGATCACGAAATTAGCCCAGTTTAAGCCATCTTTCCTATAGATTTTTATCTTATACTCAAATTCTGTTTTGGTAAAAAAACCCCTGTCTGCATTATAATAAAATCGGGTTACCGCATTCTTGAACAGAATTGCAGCAGCTGCCGAACTGTCTTTAGGGTGTCTTTTTTCTTTCAATTCATTAACCGTCACATCACCCAGATCCATTTTCTGGGAAAACAAAGGATTGGCCGCTAAGAAAAAAAATACCGTTACAAATACGGACAGTTTCATTTTATGCTTTTTTAAGTACTACTTTTTCGGTTTGCTTTTTGATTACCGCAATGAAGAAGTTTTTCAACTCTTCATATTCCTCCGGAGCTACCACACTGGTATTGATATCAAACACTGATGTCGCCTGGATTTGTTTGCCGTTTGAACTGATGTTGAATTTGTATGTCAACATTTGTTCAGTAAATACAATTGAAATGGGTTCCGGCATTGACTCTACCGCATAACCTTCCGGCATATTAATAATCGTCAGGTATTTTTCCTGGTTAGGAAATACGAAATCAACCGGATATTCTCTTTTTTCCTGCTTGAACGGACTTTCGGCCATACTGAAAAACAATAACGGTGAGAAGAATATTTTATCTCCGATAACTTCGGCCGAATTGGTATTTTTGAAAGAATATGTTTCAACAACAGGCTTGCTTAAATCTGATTTATTATCGATAACATAGCTGCTTACTTCCGAATTATTCAAATCTTTTTCCAAATCTTCCAGATAAGCTTCCTGCGCTAATTTCCCGTCTCTCTCCCTGAACAGGAAAGCATTGTAATCCATTTGCTGTTTTTTCACCATTCCGTTTATCTCTCCTGTTGCTGTAAGCGTACCCATTACATTTGTAATTTCTTTTGACAGGATACCCGAAGCTAAGTCAATTTGTGCGGAAGTTCCATCTTTACGGATAATTCTTCCTACCCAGTTCAAGTCATTTATCGGCAAAATATTAGGCAATGCATTTTTGCTTGTAGCATCTAACAACGTGATACTTTCAACCCCTTCAATACCGGCAATAACGTAGTTAAACGCTGTACGGCTAGGGTATAGTGCAATTCCGTTAGAACGTGTACTCAGGATAATAGGGCTGGCGTCGATACCGGCATAACGCAACATTGAGATCAGCATTAAATTAATTTCGGCCGAATTCCCTGTTTTGTCTTTATAGGCAGCAACCACTCCTTTATCACAAGCATACGAATTGTATTTATCCCAGTTCATTCTTGATTTCACATAATTGAAAATGATTCCGATTTTTTCGTTTTTATCTGAAATACCGGCAAGCAATGCTTTTAAATCATCTTCGAAATATCCGTTTTTATTCAATTGAGGACCAAAATCCCCATTTTCATAAATTTTCTTGGTCACATCATCCCAATCGGTAGCAAATAATCTGTATGGCTCCTGCGGATATTGGATACTTTGCAATTCGTGCAAAACACTTGCTGTATAGTTAGCTATATTATTAACAAAAGACTCATCTCTGAGTGCCGGAACATTTTCGGCTTTATAAATTGTTTGGTTATCTATGTAAGTAAAATCATTTGCACTTCTTAAAGAAGTATTCGCTTTTACTGCCGAACTGGCCGAAGCCATGGCAACCTTCTTATCAAACTTATTTTTAGTTTCAACGATAGGAAAAGCTCCTTTTCTGAAAACGCCATAATTAAAGTATTCAGGAATATTCACTTTGAATTCTGAAAAAGCAACAGGTATTTCCTTCTGAAAATCCCATTTCGGCAATGAACTGCTCACATAAGGAGATCTCAAAAGATATCTGTATTCAATTATGGATCCTTCTTTCACATTAGGCATCTGGATTTTTTTAGTATTCCAGTACTTATTGCTTTTCTCAATAAACTCCCCTTCCGATTTCAATTTTGTCTTTTCAATTTTACCGTCAACAAGATTGTAAGTAACCGCTTTGGAAATCATTACCGACTGATCACCTTGTCCGCCGATATAATATGAAATTTCTTTATTAGCCCAATCATAACCTTCTTTCTTGTAAATTTTGATTTTTACGTCAACTTCCGTAGCCATATCAAAACCTTCACCCATTTTATAATCAAAATAAGTTTTCCCTTTTTCAAAAATAACAGCCGCAACCGCAGATGTATCCAGAGGATGTCTTTTCTCCTTCAATTCTTCAATTGTCACTTCTCCTAATTCTCTTTTTTGGGAGAATCCGGCAAGTGAAGCAAATACCAATAATAAAGTAGTAATGTTTTTCATATCAATTTGGTTGTAATAAGATTTTCGAATTATCGTTTTTGGCAATTTGTTCTTTAAATTTTCTGAATTCATCATATTCAGCAGCGGTATAAATTCCTTTTTTAATCAGTAAATTTCTTTTGTACTCGATTTTACCATTATCCAGCACTGAAATTTCGGTATGGTAGGTCCCGAATTTTGTATCCAAGCTTACCGGTTCCGGTTTTGCCCCAACTTTATAGGCTGAAGGAATTTCAATTTCAATCGTATCCTCATCGTAATATCCTTTTTCAATTTCGAAACCGCTTTTACGGGTTCTGTAACGTTGTGGTATTGAAACATTCTGATTCAAAACATTAGGCACAATCATTTTGTCTGTTCCCAAATCCTTGATATAGCCAGGCACATTCAATTTAATTTCTTCGGTATACTGAACATTTGCTTTATCATTATAACGTTTTACTTCGTTAACTGACAATTCGTTCAGATTAGACCATCTTTCTTTATAATTTTCTTTGGTTTTATCCAATGGCAGGGTTTCTAACATTACAATTCCGTCATACTGAATTCCGGTGTATTGTAATTTTACATCCAATTTTGCCGAACCGTCTTCCCCGACAATAATTTTCCCTTTGGTAACCTGGGCATTATCCTTATCGATATATTTTTTGGTACGGATGATTTCACCACCTTCGGGTTTAATCAACAAGGCAAATCTGTCATCTGTAAAATCTCCTTCAAAACCAAAAGCCTTTGTCTGGCTGGTACACTCAAGAAAAAACAGTTTATTGTCTTTATCCGGAACAGCTAAAACAGCATGGTTACCTTGCATGGATACAAAATCTTCCATGATATCCTTGCGGTTATCTCCGCCGTAGATTATGGCATAATAAGAAGGAACGCTGACAACTTCCAACAATGACTTAGTATAATTACTCAACGCCTTACAATCGCCATATCCCAAACGGTCGACATCTTTTGCCAACATGGGTTTCCATCCGCCAATCCCCAACTGAATACTCACATAGCGTGTTTTATCCTGCATGTACTGATATACGATTCTCGCTTTTTTGATTGGATCAGATTCATTCCCTATCAGATTTTTGATCTTAGTCTGGGTATCAACCGGAATCTCAGAAGTACCTTTTAAAAGTTTTTCATTCATCCATTTTCCGAAATCCTTCCAGTTTTTAGCGTCACCTTCCACACCTTCCAACATAAATTTATCCAATCCGAAAATCACATGTGATGGTTTATAAGGCGCTAATTCTTCCGGTTTTTCTGCAGGGAAATTTTCAACGGTATAGTGTAAAAAATTCTCCTTTTCTTCTTTCAGGATTTTTTTATCCCCAAAATCGATTTCTTTATATTTAAAACCCAGACCAGACGGAAAGCTTATTGTAAATACTGATTTTTGGACACTTTCACTGAAATCATCCACAGGATACCATTTCGGGATAAAAGCGGTATTTGGGGTTTGGACTTCACTTTGATAGATAATTGTAAATGGATATTCGGTTGGCACATAATTTAATGCAACCACACGGGTTTCCGAAATATCAGCAGCATCACCGGCTACACTGTAATCCTGAAAATCTTTCCTTTTCAGCTTCTTTAATTCCTTTCCTAAAGAATTATAGACAACGGCTTCGATGGAATTGATACTTAATGTTTTATTATAATGCTCATTCGCATCGATATTCCGTAACCCTTTTTCATTAAAAACAGTAATTACTTTTTTTGTTTTTATGATCATATTGGAAATCGATTTGATCTCAACCGAAACTTCCTGATTACGGACAACACTGTTTGCGCTTTCCTTTAATTCGGCCGGAATACCCAAAACAGACAAATCACTTGTCTGGGCAAAAATTTTCCCCGTAAAGAATAAACACACAAGTAACAAAAACCTAAATAGCTTCATATTTTATTCTTTATTTTTTGTATCGATTATAATGGTTACCGGTCCGTCATTTACAAGAGCCACTTTCATATCGGCTCCAAATTGACCGGTTTTCACTTTTCTTCCCGACTCAACTTCCATTTGCTTTACAAAAGATTCATACATCGGTATGGCAATATCCGGCTTTGATGCTTTGACATAAGAAGGGCGGTTTCCTTTTTTTGTTTGCGCATGAAGGGTAAACTGACTTACCACAATTACTTCACCTTCACAATCTTTAACCGACAAATTCATTACTCCCTCACTATCAGCAAATATTCTCAGATTAGCAATTTTTGACGCCAGCCAGTTGATATCCTCCTGATTAGAAGCATCTTCAATGCCAACTAAAATTAGCAAACCTTTATTAATTTCCGCTACTTTTTCCCCTAAAATTGTAACCGATGCTTCAGAAACTCTTTGAATTACTGCTCTCATTCTTCTACAGGCGCTTTTCCTTCACCATAAATATCAGTTCTGTAATGCTGCTCTTCATCACCTTCTAAAATCTGTATGTAACTCTTATACCTTGACCAGGCAATTTCATCATTATCCAAAGCTTCTTTTACAGCGCAATGTGGCTCTTCTTTATGGAGGCAGTTGTTGAATTTACATTCCTGCTTCAATGCAAAAAATTCGGGAAAATAATCCCCAATTTCCTGCTTTTCCATATCAACAACACCAAATCCCCTGATTCCGGGTGTGTCTATAATTTTAGCATCAAAACTCAGGTCAAACATTTCGGCAAAAGTGGTTGTATGCTGACCTTGTGAATGCGAATCGGATATTTCTTTTGTTTTCAGGTTCAATGTTGGTTCCAAAGCATTGACAAGAGTTGATTTCCCAACTCCCGAATGTCCTGAGAACATGGAAACTTTCCCTGTCATCAAATCTTTCAGTTCATCCAAACCTTTCCCTTCTTTTGCAGAAACGCGCAGACAGGTATAGCCGATGTTTGAATAAACGTATTGTAAGTACAATTGTTCATCCAATGTGGCTTCATCATACGTATCGATTTTATTAAAAACCAAAACTGCTTTAATTCCGTAAGCTTCGGCAGTAACTAGAAAACGGTCAATAAAACTCGTTGTGGTTACCGGATTATTGATGGTAATCAACAGAAAAACTACATCGATGTTAGACGCAATGATGTGGGTTTGCTTTGATAAATTCACCGATTTCCGGACAATATAATTTTTACGGTCGTGGATTTCATTGATTACACCAATAGTCACATCAGCTGAAGTATCCAACTCATAATTTACCCGATCGCCCACGGCAATCGGATTTGTACTTTTTATTCCTTTAATACGAAATTTACCCTTAATGCGGCACTCCAAAAACTCATTGTTTTCGGTTTTAACCGTGTACCAGCTTCCGGTAGATTTATACACAATTCCTGTCATGCAGCAAAGATATTGAAAACCTTGAAATAAAAAAGGTTGCCATCTGGCAACCTTTTGATTATAATGTCATTCTTCCTAATCTGTCCTGAGATTTTCTCGAAGCATAAATGATATACTCCTTTGGATTTTTTCTATAGAAAACTCCCGGTCTGATTACCAATTCATTTTTGATTACTTCTTCAGGATCTTTTCTTGTGATTTCACCTTTTCCATCAAAAACAAATAAAGTAGGAACTGCATTGTTATAGTTGCCTAACGATTTAATATCGTCCATATTTGTAATACCCTTATTCTTTTTGTTATCATTAAAAAGAACATTTAATTGTCCGTCTTTATAGATAGGAATAGCACTTAAATACTCAGGTCCTTTTCCTAAAACACCTAATTGAAATGACACACCAACTGCAACAGTAAAATTACCGCCACCTGCAAAAGCACCTAAACCTAAAGAAGTTACGGTTGCAGTTGCATTTTGGTCTTTTGCCACAACATTACTCCACTCTGCAGATCCGTCAGGTCTTAACGAAGTCACGATAATTTCATTAGTGTAGTAAGTAACAGGAGTTAAACCAATTGGCCCAATTCCCTGTGTTTTACCAACATATGTAAATCTTTCTTCAGACAAAACGATTAAACCACCATCATTTTTCTCAATGATTGTATGAATTTTATAGTATGGTTTTAGATCTTTTCCTTTTTTAGCTTTACGTTCTCCCAATAATTTAACCTTTGTAGCGTAATCAAACTCATTAAATTTTAAATTATCATTTTGGTTTGTATTGATATTGATCGTAGCGTTATAAATTCCTTTTAATTCTTTATTCGCTTTACCGTTTTCTCTTACACTTGAGTAAAATCCAACTAACTGAACTTTATCATTACTTGTTGAAAGCAAAGAACAGTTGATGATTTCTTTCCCTTTGATATTGATATCAACTACTTCTTTTTTATAACCGTTTGATTTTTTGAAAGCATGTACCTGAAACTTTTCAATTTGCTCTTTTTTCTTGCTGTCTCTGTAACTTTCGTTCACTACAAGGAATGCATCACCTTTGTAATTTACATCGAAATCAGAAATTGTAAACTCGAAATCTTTTTTTGAATCATCAAAAGATACTTTTTCAGAATTTGCAAAAAGCTGGTTTAAGCCGGCATCAAATAATTTCAAATCATATTTCATTGCATCTTCTTTGTTAAACAAAGAGGCATGCATTGCGATTACCTGAGTTTCATCAGCAGATTTTTTGAAATAAAAATCACCTCTTGCCGATTTTTTAGCAACTTCAGCTTCGAACATAGGAAGCATTTTGTTGCTTAATTTTCCGTCTTCAGAAATTTCAATACCAACAAGTTTGAATATTTTTTCTTTGCTTTGGTAAACACTTCCGATAACATACAAATGATTACCTAGCATTATAATTTCTTCAAAATCAATTTCCTTATCTTTGATTTCAGGTAAAACGATAGGCTTATTTGAAATCAATTTCATTTCTTTCGAAGTGAAAATTTTAAGGTAATAATCATTCCCTTTCAATCCCAATGCATAGACTTTATCATTAGCTTCTCCAATGATTTTTACAATTTTAGCTTTTTCATCGGTAATTTCCTCACCGTAGTTAAAGCTCAAATTTTCAATTTTGTATTGAGCAAACGTCATCTGACTGCTGACCAATGCCAGCAGCAATAGTAAAAATTTCTTCATAGATGTAAATGGGTTAAATTTTTCGAGTGCGATATTACGAAAAAGAAAACCATTTTAACTATTCTTTGTAAACTTTTTCCTGATGATTAATACTTTCCTGGTGAATGGCCTTAAATATCTTTAAAACAAACTCTTCACTCAGTCCTTTACTCTCACCATCCAAAATCATACGGCCCAAAATTTCGTTCCAGCGGTTGTTTTGCAAAATAGCTACATTCTTTTCTTTTTTCAATGCTCCAATCTGATCAGCCACTTTCATACGTTTTGCCAAAATCTCAAGTAACTTTCCATCAAATTCATCGATCTGGGTTCTGAACTTAGACAGTCGGCTACTGTAATCATCAGCAGAATCTGTCTCTTTACGCACTCTCAAATCCACAAACATTTGCTTTAATCTGTCCGGTGTCACCTGTTGTGCAGCATCGCTCCAGGCTTCATCAGGAGTACAATGTGTTTCAATCATTAAACCATCATAATTCAAATCCAATGCCTGTTGGGAAACTTCTTCAATCATATCACGGCGTCCGGCAATATGGGAAGGATCACAAATAATAGGCAAATCAGGAAATTTATTCTGTAAATCGATAGCAATCTGCCATTCCGGGTTGTTTCTGTATTTTGTCTTATCGTAAGTTGAAAATCCCCGGTGAATCACGCCCAATTTTTTAATTCCGGCATTGTGTAAACGCTCCAGTCCTCCCAACCACAAAGAAAGATCAGGATTGACTGGGTTTTTAAGCAGGACAATTTTATCCGTATTCTGTAAAACATCGGCAATTTCCTGAACTGCAAAAGGATTCACGGTAGTTCGTGCTCCAATCCATAAAACATCAATATCATGCTCTAAAGCCAATTTCACGTGCTCAGCAGTTGCAACTTCTGTCGCCACAAGCATTCCGGTTTCTTTTTTTACGCGTTGCAACCAGGGTAATCCTACCACTCCGATTCCTTCAAAACCTCCGGGACGTGTTCTCGGTTTCCAGATTCCGGCCCTGAAGACTGAAACATCAGACCCTTTCAGTTCATTGGCAACAGCCATTACCTGCTCTTCGGTTTCGGCGCTGCATGGTCCTGCAATTACCAGTGGATGGGTTAAATTAAATTTATCTAACCAAGTATGTAGTTCTTTTTTATTTTCCATAAAATCAAATGATTACACAAAGGTAATCGGTATTAAAATCTATTTATAACTTCTTTTATTTTTTCTTCTTCAACACAAAGTGAGAAACGGATATACCCTTCTCCTTTACTCCCAAAAACAGTTCCCGGAACGATAAAAAGGTCATTTTCTTTTAAAATTTTATCCACAAAAGCTTCTGATGAATTTTCTGTTTCCGGAATTTTAGCCCAAACAAACATTCCGACACTTTCCTCATCACATTGGCATCCCAGTTTTTTAACCAACTCAAAAATCAAATCACGTCTTTTCCTATAAATCCGGTTTTGTGATGTGAACCAATTTTTACCAAGTTTCAAAGCTTCAACAGCTCCCTTCTGGATGCCGTAAAACATACCGCTGTCCATATTACTTTTGACTTTCAAAACAGCGTCAATCAGTTTTGTACTTCCCGACACCATTCCGACACGCCAACCGGCCATATTGAATGTTTTACTTAATGAGTTCAGTTCCAAAGCCACCTCTTTTGCACCTTCAATTTGTAAAATCGAAATCGGAGTTTCATTCAATACAAAACTGTACGGATTATCATTTACTATCAGAATATCATGCTTTTTAGCAAACTCAATTAATCTTTCGAATAACTCTTTACTCCCTTTTGCTCCCGTAGGCATGTGCGGATAACTCACCCACATCAATTTCACTTTTGACAAATCAGCTTGTTCCAAAGCTTCAAAATCAGGTTCCCAGTTATTTTCTTCCGACAAATCATATAAAACTGCTTTGGCTCCCACTAAATTTGAAACCGAATGATAGGTTGGATAACCGGGATTCGGAATTAACACTTCATCTCCTTCATTTAAAAAAGCCATGGAAATGTGCATAATTCCTTCTTTGGAACCCATTAAAGGCAAAATTTCCAGGTTTGGATTCAAGCAGATTCCAAAATGGGTTTCATAAAAATCGGCCATACCTTTCCGTAGTTCAGGCAAGCCCTGATAACTCTGGTATTGGTGTGCTTTTTCATCAAACAATGCTTTCTGAATGGCTAAAATAACCTTATCAGACGGAGCCAGATCCGGACTCCCGATACCCATGTTCACTATGGGTTTACCTTGATCAATAAGCAATCGTACTTCTTTCAGTTTTTGGGAGAAGTAGTACTCATTGACACTTTTCAATCGGTTTGCTGTTGCAATCATACCCTACCGTTTTTATATTCACCTAATATTTTAAATTCCCTGGTTTTTAACTCCAGTATTTCTTTTGCTTTTCGATACTTTTTATAATCGTCAAATGTCACATCAACAAAAAAAGAATACGTCCATGGTTTTTGGATAATGGGCATCGACTGTATTTTAGTCAGATTGAGTCCGCTCTGATTCATCTCGTTTAAAATCAAAGCCAGATTTCCTTGTTCATCTTCCAGTTCAAATTTGAGGGAAGCTTTGTTGATTTCATTTTCGGGAATAACTTTATTCGTAGTTTTCACGATGACAAAACGGGTTGTATTATTCTTAATCGTGTGGATATCCGAAGCCAAAACCTCTAAATCATATAGAGATGCTGCAACCGGACTGGCAACCGCAGCGATTCCTTTTAACTGTTCTCTCTGGATACGCTGTGCAGTTTCGGCAGTATCAGGGCTTTCCACCAATTTAATATGTGGATACTGACTGAAGAAAACACCGCACTGCAACAACGCGATCGGATGTGAATGAACCTCTTTTATATCTTCGATTTTCTGGCCTTTCAACGCCATCAAAGTCATATTGATACCCAGATAATATTCCCCGATAATGTGCAGATTATTTTGATCAATCAAGGCATAATTCGGAATAATTGAACCGGCTATTGAGTTTTCCAAAGCCATAATCCCCTTACCTGATTCTTTCCGCAACAAACTCTTAACCAAATCACTAAAAGACATACATTCATCTAAAACCACATCGCTATTGAAGTAACTTTGTGCCACCTGATGATGAAATGAACCTTTAATTCCCTGTATTGCAATTTTCGTTTCCATAGGACAAAAAAAAATCCCGATGAGATTCACCGGGATTGACTTTATATAATTTAATTTATTGACTACACATTAAACAATACTATAACAACCCCTGGTCTTGCTCCAGAAGAAAAAATAAAAGCTGTTATAATATGTTGCGAAATTTTTCACTTGTTGATTTTGTATTCGGCTAAAGTAAATAAATAATTTTTAAACACAAAACAATTCAAAAAAATTTAGCTTAAATTATTACTTTTGCGGTAAATACAAAGCATCATGTCAATCGAAGTTCAGAATATTTCCAAAAATTACGGAACGCAAAAAGCGTTAGACAACATTTCTTTTAAAGTAAACAAAGGTGAAATCGTAGGATTTCTTGGACCGAACGGTGCAGGAAAATCAACTTTAATGAAAATCCTGACTACGTATATTAATGCAGATGAAGGAGTTGCCAAGGTGAATGATTTTGATGTAAAAAGCAATCCGATCAATGTTCAAAAATCGGTTGGCTATCTTCCGGAACACAACCCTTTGTATTTGGATTTATATGTAAAAGAATATCTGGCTTTTAATGCTGATGTATACAAAGTAGCCAAATCACGTATTGACGAAGTAATTTCATTAACAGGACTTACGCCCGAATCACATAAAAAAATCGGGCAACTGTCAAAAGGATACCGTCAGCGCGTTGGATTGGCGACAGCCTTACTGCACAATCCGGACGTTTTAATCTTAGATGAGCCCACAACAGGATTGGACCCTAACCAATTGGCAGAAATCCGTGATTTGATTAAAAACATCGGAAAAGACAAAACGGTTTTTCTTTCCACGCACATCATGCAGGAAGTAGAAGCCATTTGCGACCGCGTGATCATCATCAACAAAGGAAAAATAGTTACTGATAATACGATAGAAAACCTGGTTCAGGAAGTTGTTGAACAGATCATTGAAGTTGAATTTGACCAAAACGTTTCTGAAACATTAATCAATCTGTTACCCAACTTAAATTCTTATTCAAATACCAATGGCAATAACTGGGAATTGAATTTCAATACCGAAACCGATATGCGCCCGGCTATTTTTGATTTTGCCCAACACAATGGATTGAAAACACTACAACTTTCACTTAAGAACAGAAATCTGGAAAGTATTTTCAGGGAGAAAACAAAATAATTACAAAAGGCTGCAATTGCAGCCTTTTGTAATTATTCATTCAATATCCTCCTCCTCCTCCGCCTGAGGTTTGTTTTACAAGTTGACCTCTTATTTCACCATCTGGATAAGCGGCGCTGTGAATATTCACATAATACAGATTCGCTTTTAAATCGGCTTCCTGTTCAGTCGTAAGTGCAGTACTTGTCAAATACATTGGCGAAGCCGTAACAGTTATCGGAAAAACCGGACCGCCGGAAACTCCAACAGCACCTTTATGAACATGAGCTGCAGTAGCTGTCATACCTGAATAGGTCACGGTCAGGTTAAAAATTTTGGTTGTATTATTAAAAGTAAGGGTTGCGTTACCTGTTGCAGAGGAAGCATTCGAAGGTACTTCACTCATTCCTGTCATCATTCCCCTATAAGTGGTAGTTCCGGATGACCCACCTCCACCACCATTATCATCATCATTTGAAGAGCATGAAACCATGCCCAAAACAAAAAAAGGAATTACTAAAAATTGAACTAATCGTTTCATCTTTATATTTTTAGATTACTCTTTTAAAACCTCAAAAAATATCAAACATATAACCAATAAATATTGGTCATTAAGCGACCTATAAAGTTAGTGATTAATATACTAGAACGTAAAAACCAACTTCAATATTTTGATTTACAGATTTTTAATAAAATTTAAAGCATAAAAAAAACATCCTAATGGATGTTTTTTATTTTTTTTTAGAAAACACTTAAAAAATCTCTTTAGCGATAGCTTTGATATTTTCTGCTTTTCCCATCGAGTAGTAATGCAATACAGGAATTCCGGCTTTCACCAATTCTTTACTTTGACTGATACACCATTCAATCCCGATTTGTTTTACGGCATCATTGTCTTTTGCTTTTACCACAGCCATAATTAAATCATCCGGTAAATCCACTTTGAACCGGTGCGGAATTAAGTTCAGTTGTTTTTTAGTCGCAATTGGCTTCAATCCCGGTATAATTGGAACTGTAATTCCGGCCGTCCTGCATTTTTCTACATATTCGAAAAACTTCTGATTATCGAAAAACATTTGGGTAATAATATAATCGGCACCATTTTTAATTTTCTGTTTCATGAAATAAATATCACTGTCCATGCTTGGTGCTTCCATGTGTTTTTCAGGATAACCGGCCACTCCGATACAAAAATCCGTTTGATTGGTATTCTGTAAATCGGCATCAAGATAAATTCCGTTATTCAGATTATTGATTTGGGTAACCAATTCGGTAGCATAAGCATTACCGTCTTTTTCAGGTTTGAAATAAATTTCGCTTTTCACGGCATCACCACGAAGTGCCACAACATTGTCGATTCCGAGAAAATCCATATCGATCAGGAAATTTTCGGTATCTTCTTTGGTAAAACCACCACACAAAATATGTGGAATGGCATCAACTCCATATTTATTTTGGATAGCCGAACAGATTCCAACCGTTCCCGGGCGCTTTTTCACAATTTTCTTTTCCAGTAATCCGTTTGGCAATTCCTTGAATTCATATTCCTCACGATGGTATGTCACATCAATAAATGGCGGATTAAATTCCATTAACGGATCGATCCCATCAAAAATACATTGGATATTCTGACCTTTCAAAGGCGGTAAAATTTCAAACGAAAATTGCGTTTTCCCGTTGGCTCTTTCTATATGTTGCGTTACTTTCATTCGTATTGGTTTGTGGTTATTTGTTTATTGTTTCCTGTTGGGACCACCAACAATAAACCATTAACATTTTAATCTGCTATATTTGGCGCTAACCATTTTGTTGCTTGTTCTAAACTTATATTACGGCGACTGGCATAATCCGCTACCTGATCCTCTTTTATTTTCCCGAGCCCGAAGTATTTACTTTGCGGATTGGCAAAATAATATCCCGAAACCGAAGCAGCCGGCCACATGGCCATACTTTCAGTCAATGTTACACCGATTTCCTCCTCCACATTCAGTAATTTCCAAATCGTTGGTTTTTCCAAATGATCAGGACAAGCCGGATAACCAGGAGCCGGACGGATTCCTTTGTAATTTTCTTTAATCAATTCTTCGTTCGTCAGGTTTTCATCAGCGGCATAACCCCAGATTTCCTTTCTTACTTTCAGGTGCAGATATTCGGCAAAAGCTTCTGCAAAGCGGTCGCCCAAAGCTTTTACTAAAATGGAATTGTAATCATCCAGTTCTTTTTCAAATTCGGCAGCTTTTTCATCCACACCAAAACCGGTCGTCACACAAAAACATCCCATATAATCCTGAACTTCTTCAACCGGCGCCACAAAATCTGCCAAGGCAATATTTGGCGCTCCGGCCGTTTTTTGCGATTGCTGACGAAGTGTTAAGAAACGGACTAATTCTTTTCCGCTTTCATCACTCACTAAAACATCGTCATCATTGATCTGATTCGCCGGATAAATTCCCAGAATACCTTTGGCCTTAAACCATTTTTCAGTGATAATCTGCGAAAGCATTTTTTGAGCATCGGCAAACAAAGCAGTTGCCTGTTCACCCACGATTTCATCGGTCAAAATAGCCGGAAACTTACCGTACAATTCCCAAGATTGAAAAAAAGGAGTCCAGTCGATAAAATCAACCAGTTCGGACAAATCGATTTCAACTTTTTTAGCACCGATAAAATTTGGCTTTACCGGTTCATAAGCATTCCAGTCAATTTTAAATTTATTCTTGCGTGCTTCAGCAACTGACAGGAAATTTTTCTCACGGCTTCTGTTCAGATAACCTTCACGTAATGTATCATATTCATCGCGCAACGACTTGGCATAACCTGATTTTGTGTCTTTTTGCAATAAATTAGTTGCAACCGTAACCGCACGTGAGGCATCATTCACATGTACGACAGTTTCTTTATACTCTGGCGCAATTTTCACGGCCGTATGTGCACGTGAAGTCGTTGCTCCACCAATCATTACAGGAATTTTAATATTGAGTTTATCTAATTCTTTGGCCAAATACACCATTTCGTCCAACGAAGGCGTAATCAAACCGCTCAATCCGATAATATCCACATTTTCTTTTACTGCCGTTTCAATGATTTTTTCCGGCGGCACCATCACTCCCAAATCGATGATTTCAAAATTATTACAGGCCAAAACCACCGAGACAATATTTTTCCCGATATCGTGCACATCACCTTTAACCGTAGCCATTAGCACACGGCCGGCACTCGATGATTTCCCATCTTTCTGCTCTTCAATAAACGGTAGCAGGTATGCAACCGCTTTTTTCATCACACGGGCAGATTTCACTACTTGAGGTAAGAACATTTTTCCACTTCCGAATAAATCACCCACAACGTTCATTCCGTTCATCAAATGATTTTCGATTACTTCAATCGGGCGGTTAACTGACAAACGTGCTTCTTCCACGTCGGCTTCGATAAATTCATCGACTCCCTTCACCAACGAATGTGTCAAACGTTCCTGTACAGAACCGTTACGCCATTCCTGAACAGCCTTCTCGGTATTTTTTACGTCACCTTTAACACTTTCGGCAAAATCCAAAAGTCTTTCGGTTGCATCATCCCTCCGGTCTAAAATAACATCTTCAACATGTTCCAGTAAATCCTTTGGTATATCATCATAGATCGTCAACATTTCAGGATTCACAATTCCCATGGTCATCCCGTTCTGAATGGCATGATATAAGAAAACCGAATGCATCGCTTCACGAACAGTGTCATTTCCCCTGAACGAAAACGAAACATTACTCACACCACCGCTGATGTGGGCGTGTGGTAAGTTTTCCCTAACCCATTTGGTTCCCCTGAAGAAATCCAATGCGTTCAATCGGTGCTCCTCCATTCCGGTAGCTACCGGGAATATATTCAAATCGAAAATGATATCCTGTGGCGCAAAATTTACTTCGTTTACCAAAATATCGTATGATCTTTGGCAGATTTCGATACGGCGTTCATAATTATCGGCCTGACCCACTTCGTCAAAAGCCATCACGATAACCGCTGCACCATAACGCTTGATTAGTTTAGCATGCTCAACAAAAGTCGCTTTTCCTTCCTTCAAAGAAATCGAATTCACGACACACTTTCCCTGAACCACTTTCAATCCCGCTTCAATGATCTCCCATTTTGAACTGTCAATCATGATCGGAACCCTTGAAATATCAGGTTCGGCAGCAATAAGATTCAAGAATCTGGTCATGGCGTGTACACCATCCAACATTCCTTCATCCATATTAATATCAATAATCTGGGCACCGCCTTCAACCTGCTGTCTTGCAATATCAAGTGCCTCATCGTATTTTTCCTCTTTTATTAATCGCAGGAATTTCCTTGAACCCGTTACATTAGTACGCTCACCAACGTTAACAAAAACACTGGTTGGCATAATAATCAAAGGCTCTAAACCTGACAATAGTAAATTTCTTCTTTCCTGACTCATTATATCAAACTAGTTCTTGTGGATTTCTTGGCTTATAGTTTTTAGCAATTTCTGCCATCAGCCTGATATGATCCGGAGTAGTACCACAGCATCCTCCAATAATATTCACTAAATTTTCTTCAAGGTATTCTTTAATAAGTGCCTGTGTTTGCTCAGGAGTCTCATCATATTCTCCAAAAGCATTAGGCAATCCGGCATTGGGATGCGCCGAGACATTAAAAGCTGTATTATGTGCCAAAGTCTTCAAGTATGGCTTAAGCAAATCGGCACCTAACGCACAATTAAAACCTACACTCAACAACGGAATATGCGACACCGAAATCAAAAAAGCTTCAACTGTCTGACCCGACAAGGTACGACCCGATGCATCGGTAATTGTTCCCGAAACCATGATAGGCACATCGATGTTTCTTTCTTCTTTTACTTCTTCAATAGCAAAAAGAGCTGCTTTAGCATTTAAAGTATCAAAAATAGTTTCAACCAATAAAACATCACACCCTCCATCTAACAAAGCTTCAACCTGTTGTTTATAAGCAATGCGCAAATCATCAAATGTAACGGCTCTGAACCCCGGATCATTCACATCCGGTGACATCGATGCCGTTCTGTTTGTAGGCCCGATGGAACCCGCCACGAATCTTGGCCTATCAGTAAATTCATCAGCAACCTCACGGGCAATTTTAGCCGATTCGTAATTTAGCTCATACACTAAATCTTCCATATGATAATCGGCCATACCGATGGTAGTTCCTGAGAAAGTATTAGTTTCTACGATATCGGCTCCCGCCTGATAATACAAACGGTGTACTTCCTTCACAGCTTCCGGCTGGGTTAAGGAAAGTAAATCATTATTTCCTTTTAACGGATGCGGAAAATCTTTGAAACGCTCACCGCGAAAATCTTCTTCTTCGAATTTATAGCGTTGTAACATGGTCCCCATCGCTCCATCGAGAACAAGGATTCTATTTTTAATTTCGGATTGAATTTTTGACATAAAGTGTAACATATTAGGCATTGCTGCCTGTTTTGGGGCGCAAAATTTTATATGTTATCTAAAAAGAGAGAGAAAATCACTCCGGTTATCTTTGCCTTTACAACAACTGAAAAAAAATCAGTTTAAAAGCTAGAATGCAGCACCTTCTACAAGTGTAGGGTTGCTAAGCGTTCATTGGGTCTATTCCCTCCCGCTTTCTTGATAACGATACTAAAATTATGAACGTTGCAAAATTAGGAATAAAAAACATAAAAAGAAATATTTTCCGTTTTTTACTAACAATAAAATATATTTTAGATTTTCAATCTATTTAATTTGATTTTTATAGAATTTTACTTGCGTATTTTTTCATATTCCAAAAAATGATAGAAATACCATTTCTTCAAATCATTACTTATACAAATCATAATTAACGCATTAAACATCAGAAAAACAGGAAGCCAACCTTCCACTTTATGACCAAACAGCAATAAAAAGAAAAACAACCTGAAAATTTCAAGATAATAAATCCATTTCTTCTGTTCCAGCAATGCACCAATGTTAATCAACGTAACGATCAAAATTCCTGAGAAATTAAATTTCTCATAACCATCCAGATCGGCAAAACCGAAAGTAACAAACGTAAGCAACAAAAACACAAAAACCAGTTGGCAGTTCACATATTTCTTCAAATTATCACTCAACCCAGTTTCTCTTCTGTTCTCCAAAAAAACCTTTTCAATGTAAGGCCGGATATTTTGATCCATAACTTCCGGACTACCAAAGATTATCCTGAATTTCCCTTTAACTGTTACTTCTCTCCTTACACCTTCAATTATTTCCAGATAATAATGGAAATGTTGCCAAAGAAAACTATACCGGTTTAGCGGATGGGTAATCCCATAGACCGGCTTTTCTTCTTCCTGCTGAAAAGTACCAAAGATTTTATCCCAGAAAACAAAAACATCACCAAAATTTTTATCCAGGTATTTTTCATTGGAAGCATGATGAACACCGTGTAAGGAAGGCGTAATCAAAATAAATTCAAGCCATTTTGGAGCATTAATCACTTGAGTATGTGTAAAAAAAGAATACATTCCATGCAAAACCAAAACCAGCATTACCTGATCCGGATGAAACCCAAGTAAAGGCAATGCGCACCAAAAAGGCGTTCTGATAAAAGCCTGGATTGTTGTAATTCGGGTAGCTGCCGTAAAATTAAACTCATCACTGTGATGATGAACAATATGGGCAGCCCAAAAAAGATTAATCTGATGACCTAATCTGTGATACCAATACCACACGAGATCGGCAACCACAAGCAACAAGAGGCAAACATACCATTCTTTCGGAATTTCAAACCAAGCGTAGTTTTCATAGACATATACAAAAACAGTATAAAAAATTCCGCCCACAAACAAGTTGATAAAACGCTCAGCTATACCAATGGAAATATTGGAAACTGAACTTCCGTATTTATAAACTTCCTGATTTTTTTTCCTCGAAATATAATATTCCAGTAACAGAAAAAACAAAAACAACGGCGCTGCCAATACTACCAATTTTGAACCCATTTAATAACGACTACTTAGTTTAAATTTTATTAATTATCCTTTATCGGCTATTCTTAGAATATCACCAAAAACGCCACGTGCTGTTACTGATGCACCGGCACCGGCTCCTTGAATAACAATCGGACGCTCACCATATGACTCGGTATAGATTTCGAAAATTGAATCCGAACCTTTCAATTGTCCCAAAGCTGAACTTTCCGGTACTGAAACCAATTTCACTTCCAGATTTCCTTTGTCCTGTTGCAAATCACCCGAAAGTTCTCCAACGTATCGCAATACGTTTCCTTTTTCTTGATTCTCTTTTACTTTTTCATAGAAACTATCCAACTTCTGTAAACTACTCAGGAATTCATCTGTTGGAATTTCCCGCAACTCTTCAGGAATTAAATTTTGAATCTGAATTTCATCAAACTCATTCTGCAAATCCAGTTCCCTTGCCAGAATCAACAATTTTCTTGCCACATCGTTTCCACACAAATCCTCACGTGGATCTGGCTCAGTATAACCATTCGAAATGGCACCTTTCAACACCTCACTGAAAGCCTTTTCCTCCACCGAAAAATGATTGAAAATAAAGCTCAGTGAACCCGAAAACACACCTTTTATTTTCGTAATATTCTCTCCCGACAAGTGCAACAGCTTAATGGTATCAATAAGCGGCAATCCGGCACCCACGTTGGTTTCATATAAATAATTCTTTTGGTTGTCATTTAATGCTTTGCGCAGTTTTTTATAAAAATCATAACTCAGCGTATTCGCAACTTTATTGGAAGAAACCACATCAAAACTATTCTCAATCAGTTGAATGTAATTTTGTACAAAATCCTTGCTCGCCGTATTATCGACTGCGATTAAATTCTCAAGATGGTTTTCATTGGCAAACTTCACGATATCCTGAATTGTGTAAGCATTACCCTTTTCGCTGATTTCTGCTTTCCAGTTTTCGGAAACCCCGTTTTTATCCAAAAGAATTTTTGAAGAATTGGCTATGGCAAAAACATTCAGTTTGACACCTTTTTTTTCTTCAATCGTTTTAGCAGAAGATAAAATCTGGTCAATTAATGTTCCGCCAACTAATCCGTGACCAAAAATGGCTAGGTTAATTTTTTTGGAAACACCGAAAATCTCACCATGAATTACATTCAATGCTCTTTTCAGATCCGGCTTTTTAATCACCAAACTGATATTTCTTCCAGTGCTGGTATTGTTAAAAAGAATGGGAACAATCTTATTGCGGATTAAAGCAGTATAAGGTTTATGGAACGTACTTAAATCCTGACCGATGATTGAAATAACCGAAATATTATCATCAACAGTGATTTGATTCACATCCCGTGTATAAAAATCGGTTTCAAATTCTTTCTCCAAACCGGTTAAAGCATCCGAAGCTCTTTCGGCATTTACTACAATCCCAATTCCTCTTTCGGAAGAACCTTGCGAAATGATACTCACACTTATATTGTTATCGGCCATCACTTTGAAGATCCTGGCATCCACACCTGTTTTCCCGAGTAATCCTCTACCTTCGAGATTAATCAATGAAACGTTATCCAAAATGGAAAGTGATTTGATTCCTTCATTTGTTTGCTCCGATGTAATTAGTGTTCCTTTATTTTCAGGATTAAAAACGTTAAGGATACGCAGCGGAATATTCTTTTCCACCAACGGAATGATCGTTTTGGCATGCAAAATATTCGCTCCGAAATTAGCCAGCTCATTTGCTTCATTGAAAGACAAGCGTTCAATTTTTTTAGCATCTGAAACCAAATCCGGATTAGCCGTATAAATTCCGTCCACATGGGTAAAATTCTGAAATTCCTCAGCGTCAAGGTAATTGGCCAAAAGTGACGCTGTATAATTACTTCCGTTTCTTCCCAAAGTCGTGGTTTCACCTTGTAATGTTGAAGCTATGAATCCGGTTACAATGGATATTCCGTCATAATTCTCAAAAGCTTTCTTAATATTTTTATCAGTTTCCGATTCTATAGGCTGGGCATTTCCGAAATTACTATCCGTCTTAATTAACTCCCTTGCATCTACAAAACGGGCCTTCAATCCTTTTCCGTTCAAAACCGAAGTTACATATTTAGCCGAAAGAATCTCTCCGAAAGACACCACCTGATCTTTTATTTTCTCACTGTAATCTCCAAGAAGCTTTACACCTTCAAACAGTTTCTCCAGCGTTGAAAATTCAGATTCAAACAAAATTGCGTCGGCAGCATTAGATTGATACTCTTTAAATCCGGTCAAAGTTTTGGCAAAGTCTTTCCCGTTTTTAGCATCGTCAAGAATTCCCAAAAGCTCATCGGTCGCATTGCCTCTTGCCGAAACAACCACGGAAATAGTTTCGCTGTCAAAATATTTTTTTGCTATGATTGAAATCACCTGATCAATCCCTTTTCCGTTAGCCAGGGATTTGCCTCCAAATTTTAAAACCTTCATTTTCTTTGATTTTTTTAATACCGGCAAATTTTAAAATCACCTGCCGGTAATGTTGTGTGTTATGTTTAGTTATTGTGTTTTTTAAAAACAGGCTCTAAAATTGTGTTAAGCTGTTTATATTCTATCAGAAAAGCATCATGCCCATGAATGGAATCAATTTCAGAATATTGCATTCGTTCATTTACCGATACTAATTTTTGATAAACCGTTCTGTTTTCTTGCGGTGTAAAAAAATAATCGGTATTAATAGCTACTTGTATAATCTGGGCGTTGGTTTTTTTTCCAAATCCAATCAGATCATCTTCGGAAATTTCTTCACCAATCGTTTTCAGGAGATGATTCATCAGTTTGTAGGATTTCAACAAAAATCGCTGTTCCAATTTTTCTCCGTGATGCAATAGCCACGATTCAATATCATACAAGCGTCCTTTTTTTTGAGTTTTAAATTTATATTGAAATGATTGGGGTGTTCGGTATAACAGCATGGCATGTAAACGTGCGTTGTGTATGGGTTGTACCGAATTATTCAAGATTTGATCCTGTACCAGCACGTTCCCAATCAGCCAATCTGTTGCTTTATAATTTGTCGCAATCGGAATGATATACTGAATAGCATTAGGTTTTAAAAACCCCATCTCCCAGGTAATTCCACCGCCTAAACTTCCGCCAATAACAGCAAAAAGCTTATTTATCCCGATTTTCTCCAATCCTTTCCAGAAAATTACTGCAATATTTTTAGTGGTGTAATCTTTATAATTATCAATCAGGTTCTCCGGATTTCCACAATAACCATTTCCCGGAATATTAAAACAAACAACAGTGAAACGGTCAAGATCAATGACTTCATCAAAACCAACCAGACTTTTCCACCAGCCGTTTTCTCCGGCTACATTTGAATTCCCTGTTAATGCATGATTGACCAAAACAACCTCAGCTGTACCCAAAGGCTTTCCGAATAGCTGATATGACAGATTGATATTACCGGCCGGAAATTCTTCCGGCAATAAATCGTCAAGCGTTATGGTATATAAATTTCTCATCTTCTTTTAAAAAAGACTGCCTCCGAATAAACCAGAGACAGCCTTAACAAACAAAAAACAAATTTTAAAGCTGTAATCCCAGATTACGTTTCAATAAATCATAAAAAAAACCTCTGTTTAGGCAGAGGTTTTTATTGTTCTTTTATATTTTAAAATTACACAATAGTATCCCCTGCGTCATATTGACACATCATCATTACTATATAGCACATTGTTGTTTTCACATCATTTATTAACGAGGCAAATTTAGAATCTTTTTCTAATTAAAAAAATATTATAGATTATTTTTCTAAATTTTATTCTTTCATAATAATTTATTAGTTATTTTTTCTATTTAACTCTTTTTTAAATTGAAATAATTCTAGAATTATTCATTATCGCATTAAATTATCATCATTAACATTCTATCACTAGACATGATCACCTTAAACATCGTCACTAAAGGCTATTTTTTTTTACAAAAAACATACCGGCAAGTCACACCATTAAAAGAACTAAAATTGATCTCTTCAAATTCTAACCTACCATATACAATGACGGGTAACAGCTATAATTCATTAGAAAACTAAATATTTAAAGAGTCGGCAAATCTATTGAAAACCAAAATTAATGTTATGTAACAAAAAAGTTAATTAATTAATTTTTAGTTATTTATTAATTTTTTGTACTATTTTTATTACAATATCAACTTTAAAACTAATAATGAAATGAAAACAAAATTTGCAAATGCCTTAAAGGCTTTATTAGTGCTTTCTGCGCTGATCATGAACAGTTGTCAGGATGACACTACCGATTCCGTAAAGGAAAATTCAATTGAAACACAATTAATTGAAAATTTAAAAAAGGAATTAACTACACCTACTTCTCAAGAATTACCACAAGCAGTTCAAAATCAGTTAAATCTTTCGAAAGCCAACCTTTCTAACTACCTAAATGATGAATTAAAAATCACCGAAGTGGAAGTTTTGGGTAAACTTTCAACAAACAAAGGGATTATAACTGCACAAAATGTCGTTTCAAATGAAGAAAGTACTTTAGCATTTGGAAATATAAAAGACAAAAAAACAGTTGTCATTGGAAAAATGAAAAAAATCTACTCAGGCAACGCATTAGCTACAACTAAAAAAAATATTAGTGAAATAGCTGTAAAAGAAATACAACTAGAAGACAACTTATTGAAAATTACATGGGTAAATAAAGGACAAAAATTCACCTCATTATGTTTTTACAGAAATTCCGGAATTGTTTGGGATAATGTTTTAAGCGGATTAATTATGATGGATCCCAAAGGAAAAACAGAATCTTCAAATGAACAGCAATCAAAAATACTTTCTAAATGGTACAAGCAATGGTGGACAGCTAGTTGGTTATGGGGCTCAGATCGGGGAGAAATTGGTTACCAGATAACTATCTATTATAGTGGATCAACAGTGTCCAATACTGACGTTAGTGACTGGGGACACATGTCTTTGGGATCAGCCAGAAGTGAAAGCAAAATAACCAAAGAAACAGGAAGTTACGGTCAATGTAGATATGCTCTGGGATTATGCACACCAACCGGTTCTTTAAGCTTCAGCTACAGTTCTTTTTCCGTATCTTTTTCAGGACTTGGAAGTAACATTGTAAGCAACGGATACAAATCACTTTATCCTTGATTCATCTAATAAAAAACTCCTGTGCCTCAAAAACACAGGAGTTTTATAAAAATAACGATCAGCTTCCTTACTTATGCAAACAATTGCAATTCCATTATATAATCTTAAACAACATCCTTACACTGAAAACAATTACCAGAAATGCCACTAAAAGAATTGCTGTTTTTTGAGGCAGCTTTCCAGCCAATCTTGCAGCAAAAGGTGCCGCAAGCGAACCACCCAAAATAAGTCCGGCCACTATGTACCAGTGACTGACTCCCAAAGAAGCAAAAAAAGTAATTGATGCTGCCAATGTCACAAAGAATTCAGCTAGACTAACCGTGCCCACCACATAACTCGATTTCCTGCCTTTTCCTAGAAGTGTCGAAGTAACAATTGGTCCCCAGCCGCCGCCGCCGAAAGCATCTAAAAATCCTCCTGCAAATCCTAATGTCCCGGCATTGTTAAGCTTTTGTTTTTCAATTTTTTTCCGGAATGCAATCGCCATCAAACGGATACCCAAAAACATTGTATAAGTGGCCAAAACCGTATAAGTTATCTTTTCATATTTACTCCCGAAATAAACCAACAACAAAGCTCCGCTAACTGCACCGACAACACCCGGAACCGCAAGCCACAGCAATAATTTTTTATTGACATTGCCAAATTTGTAATGGGAAAAACCGGTAATTCCGCTGGAAAACATCTCAGCTGTATGAATACTTCCGCTGATAGCCGGCAATTTCACCCCAAACAACATCATACTCGTCGCACAGGTAACCCCGTACCCCAATCCCAGGGCACCGTCGACAAGTTGGGCAAAGAAGCCTACCAGTATCATAATAAAAAAAGCGGAAGGTATCGCACTCACAAAAGCACTTACATCTTGAAAAGAAACAACAGTAGCCAATCCATACCCAAAAAAAACAGAAAGAAATATGGCTGCAATGTCAAATGTTAGTCTTTTATATTTTTTTGTAGCCTTTTTTGCTTCCTTCTTGTTTGATTTAGTAACTAATCCTTCCGTAACCGAATTCAATGAATCCAGTTTCGCTTTCAAATCACCTTTATGCTGCTCGCGGAAAGCATTCAGATTCACGATGCTGTCATTGATGTTTTCCGGAATTGATTCTTCCAGATGCTCACGTAAACGTCTTGCCAACACCGGCGACTTCCCATTGGTTGAAATGGCAATTTTCAAATGGCCTTTCTTAACAATTGAACCCAAATAAAAATCACACAAATCAGGCTGATCAGCAGCATTGACCAATATCCCGCGTTCATTTGCCCTATCCCTGATTTCTGTATTCAAAACTGTATTTTCAGTAGCTATGATTACAAAATCGGCAAATTCCAGATCATCGTGGGAATAAGATCTCTCCGCCCACTCAACATGTGAATTATTCTCCAACACCTTTCGCAATTCAGCATTGATTTCTTTAGCCACAACTTTAATCGGTGTAAGCGGATTTTGTTTTAAAAGTGTATTTGTCTTCTCTAAACCAACATTTCCGCCCCCAACAATAAGGAAGCGGAAAGTATCTGTTTTTAAGAAAATCGGAAAAAGTGTATTTCCCATTTTTAATTTGTTTTTGTTTGTTGATAATTACTCGGTTTTATTCCAAAACATATTTCAATGTAATCCCATACGTTCTCGGATCACCTAAAACTGCGGCATAATGACCTGCATTCCCGGCACCCGGAAGTAACTGCTCGTAATAGTCTTTATTAAACAGATTTCGTCCCCATACCGAAACAGACAATCCGTTTGATGTTCTGAATCCGAAACGTCCGTTGAATAGCGTATACCCTTCAACATTCAAATACTTTGACGGCGACGGACTGGATGAAAATTCTGATCTGAAATAAGAATCCAAAGCGGCAAAAAACTGCCCTTCTCTTTTTAAGAATTTTGCCGCAGTTGCATATTCAGAACCAAAAGCGCCTGTCCATTTTGAAATTCCCGGCAATCTTCCCCCGGAAACATCTTTGAATGCCTGAGCAGATCCGGTTTCTTCCAATGGAACCGGTGCATTTTTAAATGACACATATTTTCCGTCTGTATAAGACAAACTACCGTTAAAATTCAAAACGTCAAGCACTCTTATATTTCCTTCCAACTCAATTCCCCTTACCCTTACTTTTTCAGCATTGGAAAGATAACCTCTGTTCACACCCAACTCAGCCGTTTGAACCTGAGTCTGGTAATCTTTAATATCCGTATTGTAAAGTGTTACGTTGAAACGCGAATTAGAGGTTGGATTACTTTTGAAACCTACTTCAAAATGTTCAACTTCTTCCGGTTTGATGATTGCAAGTTCTGTTAATGGCGCTCCATTTGCAGTTGGCAACCCACCTAGATTTACCCCGACCGGTTTAAAGTTTCGGGCATAGGTTACAAACGAATTGGCTTTCTCCGAAAATTTATAACTGGCTGTTAATTGTCCTGAATAATTGTTGTCAGAAACATTGGCTTTAAAAGCCTGGTCTGAATATACCAACTTCTTCAAAGCGATCAAGTCAGGATCATTGGTCTCAAGTCCACCATAGGTTTTACGATCAAAATCCACTTCTTTTTCATCATAATTATAGCGTAAGCCCGGCAATAAGTGAAATTTTGGTGTTACAGCCCAATCTAACTGACCGAAAATTGCCCCACTGAACGTTTTTAAATCTGATTTCGTTTTTATCCCATAGCCTTCAAATAATCCTGGCGTTTGCCAGTCAGAACTTGTTGTACTTTGAGAAAATCGCCATTGTGCATTTCCGGATTCTTCTATATGATACGGATCAGAATTCAGGTTTTGATTAATTGCATAAACTCCGAAAACCGCTGATACCTTTTCCGAAAAATTACCGGCATAACGTAATTCCTGCGATAATTGTTGGTGAACCGAAGTTGCCTGTGACTTTCTCAACACTGACAGCCCTGTAAAATCCCTGTCATTCGAAGGATCCCAGTTCCAATAACGCCACGCTGTGGTCGATGTTAATTTCCCATCACCGATTTCACGTTCCACATTTAAAGAAACACCACCAAGATCATTATTCGAACGCCAAGGTGTGTCATGATCAATTTTTCGGTCAAAAGCATTTGTTGAAGGCAATTCATACCCTAAATCGGCGATAATCTGATTGAATTGTCGGTAAGCAGCACGCTTTGTCGTAACCACACCCGCGATCACCTGAGCATAACCATCAGGACGCTGGCGTGAAAAATCAGCTGATAAAAGCAATTCCGTTTTTTCATCAGGAGTAAACAACAACTGTCCTTTAACTCCCAAATTATTGATATCATTAATATATTTTCCGGTTCTCACATTCTCAATAACCCCGTCTCTTTGCGTTCCGGAAAAAGATAATCTTCCGGCGAAATTTTTGAACAATTCACCATTCACCGAACTTTTGGCCTGCAAATAACCGTAATTCCCAAAGCTTACCTCAGCAGTCGAAGAAGCAGTAAAATTCGGCTTTCTGGTTGTTATATTGAAAGCTCCGGCAGTGGTGTTTTTTCCGAAAAGCGTTCCTTGCGGACCACGCAACACTTCAATACGCTCAATATCGATAAAATCCAAAGTAGTGGCTGCCGGACGGGCAAAATAAACGCCATCCACATAAAAACCGACACCCGGATCGATACCATCATTCGTCAACCCGAAAGTAGAACCCAATCCACGGATATTTAAAGTCGTATTTCTCGGATTCGAAGAATACAACTGTACCGAAGGCACCAATTCTTTAACGCGGTTCACATTAAAAGAACCGGATTCTTCCACTTGTTTACCACTCACTACAGCAATTGGGATTGGTACTTTCTGTACTACTTCTTTTCTTCTTCTTGATGTAACCATTACCTCAACCAAATGATTGGCTTCGGACTCCAACTCAATTATCAAACTGGCCTGATAAGACAAGACTTCAACTTCTTTAGCCTGATAACCTACATTGGATACGATTAAGACAACCGGAAATTGCAATTCCGGATTAATACTGAATTTCCCTTCTGCATCAGCAATTACAGAAACATTGGTTCCTTTGATTGCTATGTTCGCATCAGGAATAATGGTTTGACTTGCTTTATCCAAAACAACACCTGAAATTTGGTTTAAATTATCCTGGGCATAAGACAACTGACTGAACACAATCAGAAAAAAAACAACTAATTTTATATACTTTTTACTATTTTTCATTTTTATTATTTTATGTGATTTATATGTTTTAATTGATTTACTGCTAGCAACAGCAGCAACTACACAAAACCATTTTCACATAATTCTGACTCAAAAAATATGTCCTTCGTCCTTCGTTAGTATTTATTCTCATTTTTCTAAAATTACCCGGTAAGCATAATCACCGAAAGTTTCTGTTTCCAGTCTTTCTTCAACATATCTTCCCAATAAGACATCAACTTCTTCCAGAATCTGGCTTTCCGTTTGCTTTTCTTTATAAATTCTATTCAATCTTTCTCCGAAACGGTCGCCACCCAACATGAAATTGTATTGCTCAGGTCCTGTTCCGACGAAGCCTAATTCGGCTACATACGGACGGCCACATCCATTAGGACACCCAGTCATACGGATCGTGATTTCATCGTTAGACAAACTGTGTTTCTCTAACAATGGCTCAATTTTAGTTACCAATTCCGGCAAGTAACGTTGTGCTTCTGCTAATGCTAACGGACAGGTAGGCAATGCCACACACGCCATCGAATTTTTACGCAAAGCACTTACCTGTTTTTCGATATCATGTTCCGCTAATAATGCTTCAATTTTAGCTTTGTCCTTATCTTCAATTTCACCCAAAATCAGGTTTTGGTTACCTGAAAAAATGAAATTATTGATTTTCAATTGTGCCAATTCATACAGGAATTGTTTCTGATAAGGCTTCACCACACCATGCTCTACAAAAAGCGTGTAAAACCATTTCCCTTGGTGGTTTTGTTCCCAACCATAACGGTCACTTCTCTCTGTAAATTTGTATGGTCTTTCTTCTTCCAGCCCAAATCCGATGCGGCTTTCCAGCTCTTTCTTGAAGCCTTCCACAGTCAGTTTATCCACCGTATACTTCAATCGGGATAATTTCCGGTCCACACGATTTCCAAAATCACGTTGTACCGTCAAAATTTCATAAACAGCTTTCAAAGTCCTCTCTTCCGTATCCGTAAAACCGATGATACTTCCCAAGCGGGAATACGTATTCGGGTTACCGTGTGTTGTAGCCAATCCGCCACCTATGGCGATGTTAAATCCTTTCAATTCATCATTTTCGACAATCGCAATTAATCCGATATCGTTGGTAAATACATCCACATCATTACTTGGCGGAATAGCAATACCGATTTTGAACTTTCTTGGCAGGTATCGGTCTTCATACAATGGATCAGCCTCTGAAGAACGCTCATAAATTTTTTCCCCATCAATAAAGACTTCGTAGTACGATTGTGTTTTAGGCAACAGCAACGTCGAAATCTTATCGGCATACTCATAAATCTGTTGGTGGATAGGTGAAATTTGCGGATGCGAACTCACAATCACATTCCGGTTCACGTCACCACATGCAGCGATCGAATCCAGTTTGGCGGTATTGAATGCCTGAATAGTCGGTCGCAACTGATGTTTTAACAAACCATGTAACTGAACCGTTTGTCTGGTTGTGATTTTCAGAGTTCCGGTTCCATATTGTTCCGAAATTTCGTGTGTGGCAATCCATTGATCGGCACTGATCACACCGCCCGGAATACGCAAACGTATCATAAACGAATACAGTTTATCCAATTTTTTAGCGGCTCTTTCGGCACGTCTGTCTCGATCATCCTGTACATACATCCCATGGAATTTCACCAGGGTTTCATCATCCGGACGCACATTACCCGTATGATTATCTAAATCGATACTTTCTTTCAAAGTACCGCGAAGACCGTCGCTTTTGGTCTTTATATATTCTACTGCTGATAATTTCTCGCTCATATTTTTATAAGAAATAGTCATTAATGATTAATGGACAGTTCATTTCTAATTACTATTCACTAATTACTAATTACTTCATTAATACACGTCTTTTTGATATTTCCCTTGGTTTTCCAATGTTTCCAGAACTTGTTTTGCTTCTTCAACTGAAATATTGCGTTCTTTTGCAATCACTTCCAGAATAGCCTGTTCCACATCCTGGCTCATCGGATTTTTCTGTCCGCAGATGTAAATTCCCGCACCGTTTTCCAACCAGTTATTGAATTCTTGTGCTTTTTCACGGATGCGGTCCTGCACATAAATCTTGCGTTCCTGATCTCTTGAGAAAGCCGTATCCAGTTTGGTTAAAACACCGGTTGTCAGCCATTCCTGAATTTCAGTCTGGTAGTAAAAATCCAATACGAAATGCTGCTCCCCGAAGAATAACCAGTTTTTTCCTTCAGCTCCGGTTACATCACGGTGTGCCAGGAAACTTCTGAACGGTGCGATGCCTGTTCCCGGCCCGATAAGGATAATATCCGTTTCATCATCCGGCAATCTGAAATTCTGGTTTTTGTGGATATAGAATTCCAATGCTGAATCCAAAGGAAAATCAGCCAAGAACTGAGAAGCCAATCCTGTTTTAGTTGTTGAACCAACCTGGAATGTATTCAAGTTCACCGTTAAATGCACTTGCCCGTCATGCGCTTCAGCAGAAGACGAAATCGAATACAAACGCGGCGCAATCGGTAATAAAACTTCAATCAAAGATTCAATTTCTAGTCCCGCTGGTTTTGGATATTGCTTCAAAACATCAATCAAATCAGCTTTTTCAGATGCAATTTCAGCTTCTAACAAATTCCCGATTTGTTCCAAAGAACGCTTGCTTAATCCTTTGATATTTCTTTCATGCAACCATTTTTCGGCTGTTGCTTTCTGCTCTTTAATTGTAATTTCTTTTGCCGAATCAGTTCCGAAATAATTCAAAATGAATTGTACCTCATCCTGATTATTCTTTGGTACAATCCCCAAAGCATCTCCAGGCTCATACGCCACTTCGTCATCTGAAGTAATCTCGATATGATACGTTTGCTTATTCGAACCGGTATCGTTCAGAATCACTCTGTGACTGATAACACCTGTATAATTCTTTTTGTGGGAAACTGTCGGCACTGATTTAGCTACAACCGGTTCAGCATTTTGATTTTGGAAAACTTTCTTCAAATCAGCCTCCCAATTTGTAACCGCATCAGCAAAATCCACATCCGCTTTTACCAATGGCAACAAACGTTTTGCTCCTTTTTCAGCCAAAACCTCGTCCAATAAAAGTCCGGCATTACAAAATAAAGGATACGATGAATCACCCAAACCTAACACAGCGAATGAAACTTTACTTAAATTCACTTCTGAAGCTTTCAATTTTTCATAAAAAGCCACGGCATTTTGGGGAAATTCACCTTCGCCCTGTGTGCTCATCACAAAAAGCACCAAACTTTCCTTTTCAAGTTTTGAAGCATCAAATTGGAATACATCAACAGCTTTTGCCTGGATTTTATCTTTTTTGAATGACGCCAGTAAGCCGGACGCCACTTTTTTAGAATTCCCGGTTTCGGTACCATAGATAATCAATGGTTTCAATGCCACCGGAACGGCAGTTGGAACAGCAGGGATACTAACACCCAAACGGCTTTGATCCAGGAAACCGGCCAAATAGCCTTTAGTCCAGATGATTTCTTCGCTTGATGCATTTTGCACCAATTGCTGTAATAAACTTAATTTAGTATCAGATAGCATTTTGATAAATTATTTTATGGTTATCGAAATAAGATTCTGTTGCATTTTTCTCAGTGAACCAATTAAATTGATGATGTAAATTGACCACCTTACCAATAATCAATAAAGTCGGTACATACTCAAATTCAGGTAAAGACTGCTGCTGGATTTCCTCAAAAGAGAATACTCTCGTTTTTTGGTCCGGAGTTGTAGCCTGTTGCACCACCGCAATTCCTTTTGTCACATCAATGCTGTGATCTAAAAGCTGCTGGGTTAAAGCATCCAGACGCTGACCGCTCATGTAAAAAACCAAAGTATCTTCGGTAGTAGCCCAATCGTTCCACTGATGTGGAGCAACTGTATTCAAATCATACAAAGTCAGAAAACGGACACCTCTGGAATATTCCCTTGCAGTTAACGGAATTCCGGTGTAAGCCGCCGCTCCGAAAGCTGCTGAAATACCCGGCACTATTTCATACTGGATTTCATTCGCAACCAAAACACGCAACTCATCCAGAACATTTGAAAACAAGGAGGCATCTCCTCCTTTTAACCGAAGCACCAGTTTCCCCTGCAACGCAAACTCGACCATTAAGTCGTTGATATCCTTTTGCGGCGTATGAATTCCTTTGGAACATTGTTTTCCCACATAGATAACCTCAGCATCTTTATTTGCATATTCTTCAATCAATACCGGTGAAACCAAACGGTCCGTTAAGACCACATCGGCAGTTTGCAGGTATTTGAGTGCTTTCAGACTGATCAAATCCGGATCACCCGGACCGGCTCCCGCCAGTATCACTTTTCCTGTATTTTTAAGTATCTTTTTCATTCGTCATTATTCTTTTTAATCGGGGCATTTCATTTCAAAAAGGCATAGAATCCCCCAGCCCCGTTCAAAAAAACAAGGTAAAATCCTATTTATTAAACAATTAGATTATTTCTTTAGAAGAGTCCTTCTATAGAAAGATAGCGTTCACCAGTATCATAATTAAACGTCAGAATCGTAGCATCATCCGGTAAGCTTGCAGCCTTTTTTGCCACAGCTGCCAAAGCCGCTCCGGTAGATATTCCAACCAAAATTCCTTCTTGTTTGGCAATCGCCCTTGTATATTCAAAAGCTTCATCCTTACCAACCTGAATTACTTCATCGATTAAATTCCCTTGGTAAATTTCAGGAATGAATCCGGCACCAATTCCCTGTATTGGATGTGGAGACGGAGCACCACCACTCAAAACTGGAGACAATTCAGGTTCAACAGCAATGACTTTTACGTTTGGAAACTTTTCCTTGATTACCGAAGCAACACCCGTTATATGTCCGCCTGTACCCACACCGGTAATGATGTAATCCAATCCATCAGGAAAATCAGCCAGAATTTCCTGTGCTGTTGTTCTTTGGTGCACTTCTACATTTGCCTGATTGGCAAACTGAGACGGTGACCAGGCATTCGGTGTCTGGCTTACTAATTCGTTGGCACGCTCAATAGCACCTTTCATTCCTTTTTCGCGTGGTGTAAGGTCAAATTCGGCGCCATAAATCTGCATCAACTTTCTGCGTTCAACACTCATCGATTCCGGCATCACCAAAACCACTTTGTATCCCTTAACGGCAGCCACCAAAGCCAATCCGATTCCTGTATTACCTGAAGTCGGTTCAATAATTACACTCTCCGGTTTTAAAATTCCTTTGACTTCTGCATCTTCAATCATGGACAAAGCAATTCGGTCCTTGATACTATTTCCGGGATTATTTCTTTCGAGTTTAATCCAGATATTTTTATTGGCGCCATACAAACTGTTGATTTTCACAACAGGTGTATTACCAATGGTTTCTAATATACTATTTGCTCTCATAATGTGTTGTGTGTTATTTATATTTATACTTGTTTTTTATTAAATCACGTAATTCAGTGCTTCCGGGAATTCACTTTTTTGCTTTATTTCAATTTCACTTTTATGATACACAAGCGAACTTTGTGGAACCGAATGGGTTAACCAGACATTACCGCCGATCACCGAATTTTCACCAATTGTGGTATTCCCTCCCAGAATTGTGGCATTGGCATAAATCGTCACATTACTTTCAATGGTAGGATGGCGTTTCACCGAAACATTGTCTTTTGAAACAGACAGGGCACCTAACGTAACACCTTGGTAAATCTTTACATTGTTCCCGATTTTTGCCGTTTCACCAATTACGATTCCGGTTCCGTGGTCGATGAAGAAATTCTCACCTATTTCGGCACCCGGATGAATATCAATTCCGGTACGGCCATGTACATATTCTGATATTACTCTTGGGATTGTTGGAATATTCAGTTTCCAAAACACATTGGCTATTCTATAAGCCGTGATGGCAAAAAATCCCGGATAAGCAATCAGTACTTCTTCTTTCGATTTGGCCGCCGGGTCAAAATTGACGATAGTTTCCAAATCGTTGGACAACACATAATGCAAAGATTCGATCTGATCGAAAAAATAATTGGAATACACCACAATCTGATTGGTATCATCCGTTATTTTGGCCAAAATATCCTGAAGTTTTAACTGAATCAGTTTTTCCCTGTTCTGAAAAAAACGATAGCTGTTGTATTCCTGGTTGATATCGAATAACCAGTTAAAAAGTTCGTCAACCCAGTTTTCGATCTGGATTTTATTGATTGGACTCTTCGCCCGCTCTTGATTTCTGGAATATATTGTGTATGACATGATTATAAAAACATTAAAGCTCCAACAGTAGTATAACTTGTTTCATCGATCAGGATGGCATTTCCTGATTTAGGATTTTTACCAAAGGCATCGTAAAACAATGGCTGATTGGTTTTCAGGCTGATTTGTGCGATGTCATTCAATCCTATTTCCGTCTCTTTTGTAAATTCCCAGTCGTTCACGTTCCATTTCTGGTCAACCGACTGGATTTTTACCCGTACATTTTTGAACCGGTGTTGCAGCAGATAGGTTTTTCCTAATTGGAAAGGCTGCGTATCCAACCATGAAACCCATGATTTGATTTCATTCGATTCTATTGGCAATTCACCAGACAATACAATGCTGTCACCACGGCTAATGTCCACATCCTTTTCAAAATGCAATACCACATTATCACCGGCTGATGCTGCTGTAACTACCTCAAGATTGCGTTCTATTTTTACAATTTTAGTTTCGATTCTGGCCGGAAGAATAGTAACCGCATCTCCCACTTTATACGTTCCGCTCAATACCAAACCGGCATATCCTCTGTAATCATGGTTTTCCTCATCTTTTGGACGGATGACCCATTGTACCTGAAAGCGTGATTCTAATTTGGACGTTGTGGCCAATTCGATAGACTCTAATGTTTCCAATAAGGCTTTCCCTTTGTACCATGGCGTGTTTTCTGATTTTCTCACAATATTATCACCTACCAAAGCACTCACCGGAATGTAAATCACCTCATCATAATTCAGTTCTTTTTTGATCGCTTCAAAATCGGATTGAATCTCATTGAACGTATTCTCCGAATAATTCAGTAAATCAATTTTATTCACCGCAATGATCGCTTTTTTGATTCCCATTAATGAACCTACACTGGCATGACGTTTGGTTTGTTCGGTAATTCCTTTCCGGGCATCCACTAAAATGATGATCAGATCAGAATTGGACGCACCGGTAATCATGTTTCTTGTATATTGCTCATGTCCGGGGGCATCGGCAATAATGAATTTTCTTTTCTTGGTCGAAAAATATTTATACGCCACATCGATGGTAATCCCTTGCTCACGTTCGGCTCTTAATCCATCAGTGATTAATGACAAATCGATGTCTACTCCTTCCTGTTTGGTTTGTTTTTGTAAAACACCTAATTGGTCTGTATGTATGCTGTCGGAATCGTAAAGTAACCGTCCTATCAAAGTACTTTTACCGTCATCTACGTTTCCTGCTGTTATAAATCGTAATGTATTCATCTGAGTTATTTGTTGTCTTGTTTTTAAAAATACCCTTGTTTTTTTCGGTCTTCCATGGCTGCTTCCGATAATTGATCATCCAATCGGGTTTGTCCTCTTTCACTGATTCTCGTTTGCACAATATCATCGATGATATCCTGTATTGTTGATGCTTCCGAAGGAACTGCCGCTGTACAGGTCATATCTCCAACGGTTCTGTAGCGTACTTTCACGACCACAACCGTATCATTTTCCTGTGGCAGGATAAACTGTGAAGTCGCTACTAATTTATCCTGATGCACTATACACTGTCTTTCATGGGCAAAATACAGACTCGGCAATTCGATGTTGTATTTTTGGATATAGTTCCACACATCTAATTCGGTCCAGTTACTAATCGGGAACACACGAACGTTATGGCCTTTTTGCACTTTACCGTTTAAGATATCCCATAACTCGGGACGTTGCAATTTTGGATCCCATTGCCCGAAGTCATCACGTACTGAAAAGATTCGCTCTTTGGCTCTTGCCTTTTCTTCATCACGGCGTGCTCCACCAATACAGGCATCAAACTCGTTTTCCTGAATAGTATCCAATAAGGTGTAAGTCTGCAACGCATTACGGGATGGAAATCGTCCGGCTGTTTCTTTTAAATTGTATTTTTTTATACTATCTTCTACATTACCAACAATTAGCTTTTCTCCAATCTGATTCACCAGTTTATCCCTGAATTCAATTGCTTCCGGGAAATTGTGCCCGGTATCGATGTGCACTAACGGAAACGGAAATTTCCCCGGACGGAATGCCTTCAATGCTAAATGCACCAACACAATCGAATCTTTTCCGCCTGAAAATAACAAGGCTGGCTTTTCAAACTGGGCCGCAGTTTCACGAAGGATATAAATCGCTTCGTTTTCTAATTGTTCTAAATAATTATTTGATATTGACATACTTTGTTTTTTGTTATGTTGTAATTTTTATTGATGTAATCCACATTCTTTTTTTGACTGATCTTCCCACCACCATCTTCCGGCTCTGAAATCTTCTCCTTTTTTCACCGCTCTGGTACAGGGTGCACAGCCTATACTGATAAAATTCTGATCGTGTAAGGTATTGTAAGGCACTCCGTTTCGCTTTAAATAATGAACCACATCATCGGTCGACCAATGTAAAAGTGGGTTGTATTTATACAATTGATATTGCTCATCCCACTGAATAATCTCCAAATTGTTACGGTTATCCGATTGTTGTGCCCTTAAACCCGTGATCCATACTTTTGCTCCTTTTACTGCTTTTTGGAGCGGAATCACTTTCCGGATATGGCAGCATTCTTTCCGCAACTCAACCGAATTATAAAAACCGTTGATACCATTCTTGTTCACATAGGTTTCCAGTTCATCGGTATCCGGATAATAAACCCGTATGGGCTGATTGTACTGCAATAATGTTTTATCCCAAACGGCATAGGTTTCGGGAAACAACCGACCGGTATCCAATGTGAATGCCTCAATGTTTTTTAATTTCTGGCCAAAAACCCCATGACTGATTACCTGGTCTTCAATTCCGAAACTGGTCGAGAATACAATTTTACCTTCTGTATTTTCAGACAGAAAGCGCAATCCTTCTTCCGGATTTTCTATTTGTGATAATTGATTTAAAAAATTACTATTCATATGCAGGTAATATTTGCTTTTAATTGGTCATATGCAATCTCCTTATTTTCATTCGTATTTGTTTTCAACAAACCCGTTGTTAGTGTCGATTTCATTTGTTTTTGTTTGTTGTGTAAAAAAAAAGTCCTTTTGGATCTATTACCAAAAGGACTTTACAGTTGAACTATAACTAAATTAAGTCTTTTACATACGGCAATAGAGAATCCGGGCGCTTTTACAGCACTTGTAGCAACAGCAAACTGACATTGTATTTGTAATTTTAGTTGACATTTGTAATTTCTCTTTTGTACTTATTTTTTTAAATAAAAAAACCCCTGCTTTCGGCAGAGGTCTCAGATATGTATTGTTGTTCAAATTTATGCAATACCAGCCTCTGCGGAAGTCTTCCACATAAAACAACAAGTATTGCAAATAGTCTGATTCATTTTTCTCTTAATTTCTTCTGCAAATGTAGATTAATTTTCTTTAAACACAAATTTAAAAGATTATTTTTCTGTATTTTATTATAAAAAACACTCAATTTAGTTTTTTATTCTCATTTATTCTCTTCTGATAGAATGGATTTTTACAAAAACCCAACAACCCAATTCATTTTTTAATCCGGAAAAACCTCATCAAAAACCTTGATAATATCTTCAATGGCTTCATTCCCGACCGAGACCCTCAAAATATCCGGACTCATTCCTTTTTCATTTAATATCCTGACACCTTCTTCTGTTTTGGTCAGATCATAATGGGCCAGATAAACATAAGGCATCACCAGTGTAAAATCGGTACCCAGGCTTGGCCCTTTGGCCGTTTTCAACAAGTCATAATATTTTGAAATATTCTCTTTCACCTCGATAGTCAGCAATCCCGGGATTATTCCTGAATTATTGATTTTCCTGTAATTCTTCTCAGAATCATCTTCCAAAACACTCCAGACTTTCTTTACGGCTTTTTTCCGGCTCAGCACTTCAATCAGCCGTTTCGTATTTTCTGATGATTTCAAGACTCTTTTCTCATAATCACTAATCTGAAAACCCAAACGGTCTACTTCTGCTTTATAAGGCGGAACTACAAATCTTTCAAAAATTTCTTTGTCAATTCCCGATGTTTCCGATACAATAACCGCTCCCATTAAAACGTCGCCTTTACCGCAGGCAAACTTCGACAAGCTCTCCACTGCGACATCACAATATTTTAAAATCGGCGCATTAAAAGGCGTGATTAATGTTGTATCCAAAACCAGCTTGACTTTGTATTTTTCACAAATTGCATGCAAACCAATAATATCAACACATTGGATTTTAGGATTGGAAACCACTTCCGTTATAACGACTGATACGCTGGCATGATTATCCTTCAGCCAGTCTTCCAGTTGCCCTAAATCATGAACATTAACCTGCAAATGTGTTAGCTGGCTTCTTTTTTGGATGACTTCCATCGTATCCACATAAAGCCAACCCAATTGCACCACTACATTTTTTTCATTAGACTTTTCTGCAGAAACCAAAGCTTCACAAACCGCAAAAAAAGCATTCGCTCCGGAATTTGTCAAAATCACATTCTCAGGCTTGGCATTATAAGCATCGGATAATACCGAAATTATTGCCGTACTCCCTCCACTCACTTTAACTCTTTCCTCAACGAAAGATTCCGACAGAAATCCTATTTTTAATAATGTCGATTCTGCTTGGCGCGAACTGATAATCAACCCGGCATTACGGATAAAATCTTTTATTTGCTGTATCCGTTCATCATCATGACTGAACAGTAAAAAAACATTTCCGTCTTCTTCAATATAAACCGGCCTCTCGTTTATCAAATAAACCAAAACCTCATAAGCTTGAAGGGACGTAATGGGAAGAACAACCAGATCAGGAGAAATATCATGCAACTCTGTCACATAATCAACCAAACGTTGTACCCATTTATTTCTGAAAAACCGCGGATAACCGGATTGCATTTTCCCCACAACCGAATCATCACCTTCTTCATAAGCAATTACATCATCCAATGT
Organism: Flavobacterium amniphilum; assembly: GCF_023634845.1. GTDB lineage: Bacteria > Bacteroidota > Bacteroidia > Flavobacteriales > Flavobacteriaceae > Flavobacterium > Flavobacterium amniphilum. The sequence goes on from NZ_JAMLJL010000013.1 coordinate 72,949, forward strand.
TGGCAGACTAACAGACACGGCATGCGGATTATTAAACGGAACAGCTGCACCACAAGGGATATGACAAAGATACTCGCTCATCAATTCACACATTTCAAAGCCACCGCCTGAATTGCCTGCTTTAAGTCCTGAATCAAATCTTCAGTATCTTCCAAGCCAACAGAAATACGCACAGTTGCTTTCGTTAAACCAATTTTCTTCAAATCTTCTTCTGAATAGGTTGCATGGCTCATCCTCGCCGGAATTTCCAAACGGGAATCAGCTGTACCAAACGATACTTTTTCACCGAAAAGCTTCGAATTTTTAATCAAAGCTTCAGCCAATTCTTCGCTTTCCAGTTGCACAGTCAACACAGACGGAACAATTTTCATCTGTTTTTTAACCAATTCATATTGCGGATGGGAAGGCAATCCCGGGAATTTAACATCTATAACTTCTGGAATTTCCAATAAATAGTTCGCTAAACGCAGGGCACTTTGTTCCTGTGTTTTCATTCTGTACACCAATGTTGGTAAACCCAATGACACCAGAAAAACATCAAACGGACTTTGGGCTCTTCCCTGTGCGTTTGAAAAATAACCAAGCTTCTCAGCCCATTCCGGCGTTTTGGCCACAATGGCTCCTGCAACCACACTTCCATGTCCTGATATAAATTTAGTAGCCGAGAATAAAGAAAAATCAGCACCTAAATCCAAAGGACGTTGCGAAGCAAAAGTCGCCATACTGTTATCAACCGCAAAAAGTGAATTATATTTTTTCACCAGTTTTCCAATACTTTCAAGATCAATAATCTTCAAACCCGGATTAGTTGGTGATTCACACAAAACCAATCGTATGCTATTCTTATTCAATATTTTTTCAACCTCATCCTCATCGGTAAAATCAGCATAAAATGTCTGAATGTTATTCTTCTCAAACAACACATTCAGTAAACGGTAAGTCCCTCCATAACAATCTTTCTCCACCAAAACCAAATCACCCGATTTCAAAACTGTTTCAAACAACAATGAAATAGCCGCAATGCCTGTGTTCGTACACACACATCCTGCTCCGTTCTCAGCCTGGGTGAAAATTTCCTCCAAAGCATTTCTGGTTGGGTTATCAGTCCGGGAATAATCATACACTTTATCACAACCCAATTGACGTTTCAAATCAAAAGTCGCCGTGTTGTAAATAGGCAGATGTGTCGCACCGTATGCATCAATGGTGTTGCAGTGTTGCGTGATGTTTGCTAATAATGTTTCCAGTTGCATTGTTGTGTTGTTTTAGGTATTGTTAAAAAAAAACCTCTGCAAAAGCAGAGGTGACTATTTATGTTTTCTTCAATTTATGAAATAGCGTCCTCTGCGGAATTCCTCCACATCATCATATACGCCATCATCTTTTTGAATGTTGTTTTCATCATTATTATTTCGACAAGGCAAAATTAGAAATATTTTCTTTTTAAAAAAGATATATAGATTATTTTTCTATTTTTTGTTATTCAAATCAATTTAATCGGAATTAATTTCTAAAATTTTACTTTTAAACAAATTATAATTCAGCAGAAACAGGTATTTACCGACTTAAATTTCAGCCGTTTAGAAAAAATAAAGTTAATATTGATTTGCAATTCAAAATCCTTTCATACATTTGCACTCGAAAATCAAGAGGAAAAATTTGAACTGATTGCAACCTCATTAAAAAAATGCTAAAGCAGTAAACACTACTCTTTAGGCAATCCCTGCAATTATTTCCTCACTTATTAAATTTAAAAAATAAATTTTTATGGCTTATTTATTTACGTCAGAATCAGTGAGTGAAGGACATCCGGACAAAGTGGCTGACCAAATCAGTGATGCACTAATCGATAACTTTTTAGCATTTGACCCTGAGTCAAAAGTAGCTTGCGAAACCTTAGTAACCACAGGACAGGTTATTCTGGCAGGCGAAGTAAAATCAAAAACCTATTTAGACGTTCAGAACATTGCACGTGAAGTAATCAAAAAAATCGGTTACACCAAAAGCGAGTATATGTTTGAAGCAAACTCTTGTGGGGTTTTATCAGCTATTCATGAACAATCTGACGACATCAACCGCGGGGTTGACCGTATTACAGCAGTAACTGATTTCGAAACCAAAGCAAACGCTCAAGGTGCCGGTGACCAGGGGATCATGTTTGGTTATGCAACCAACGAAACTCAGGACTACATGCCGCTAGCACTTGATTTAGCTCATAAATTACTTCAGGAATTAGCTGATTTAAGAAGAGAGAATGCTGCTATCACTTATTTACGTCCTGACGCAAAATCACAGGTAACCTTAGAGTACGACAACAACAATAAACCGGTTAGAATTGACGCTATCGTTATTTCAACCCAACATGATGACTTCGCAGAAGAAACTGAAATGTTGGCTAAAATCAAAAAAGACATCATAGAAATTTTAATCCCGAGAATTATTGCAAAATACCCTCAGTATGCGCATTTATTCAACGATAAAATCGAATACCACATTAACCCTACCGGTAAATTCGTAATTGGAGGACCACACGGGGATACAGGATTAACAGGAAGAAAAATCATCGTAGATACTTACGGCGGTAAAGGAGCACACGGTGGTGGTGCATTCTCAGGAAAAGACCCATCAAAAGTTGACCGTTCTGCTGCATATGCAACACGTCACATCGCTAAAAACTTAGTAGCTGCAGGTGTAGCTGATGAAGTTTTGGTACAGGTATCATACGCAATCGGTGTTGCCAAACCTTGTAACGTATACATCAATACTTACGGAACAGCTAAAAATGGTTTAACCGATATTCAGATTTCTGAAAAAGTAAATGAATTATTCGATTTAAGACCTTACGCTATCGAACAACGTTTAAAATTAAGAACTCCTATCTACAGCGAAACTGCTGCTTACGGACACATGGGACGTAAAAACGAAGTGGTAACCAAAACTTTCGTTTCACCAACAGGAGAGAAAAAAGAAATCGAAGTAGAATTATTCACTTGGGAAAAATTAGACTTCGTAGATAAAATCAAAGCTGCTTTCGGAATTTAATCACCGGAATAAGCAAACTCTTTAAAATCCCGTCTCGCCTAACAACGAGCGGGATTTTTTATTTTAAGCAAATTAAATCGTAAATTAGCAAATATGAAAACAGCTCTTTACTTCATTTTCGTCTTGCTTTCAACGATTGGCTTTGCCCAATATACAAATCCGGTCGCTTCAAAAATGGGCACCGAATTCATCCAGGCCGACACTTACCTGGGTGAAGACGCCTACAGTTTTCAGTATTTTACCAAAAATAACGTCCTTTTCAAAAAAAGCAACAACGTCTTTTTCCAGTATAAAAATCTTTCTTTGGGAAAAATCACAAGGGTTGACTTACAAAACCCACTACGGATCCTTGTATTCTACCAGGACTTCAATACGGTTCTGGCTCTCGACAGCCAATTGAACGAAATACAACGAATCAATTTTTCAGAAAACCAGTCCGGACTTACAGCCTCATCAGTTGGTCTGGCCTCCCAAAACAATTACTGGGTTTTTGACATGCCCACACAACAGCTTTACCTTTACAATTATGTAAAAAACACAACACAATTGGTGGGTAACCCATTTCCCAAAAACATTAAAAATTACAGTTGCAACTTCAACCTTTTTTACTGGACAGACGAAGACAACAAATATTACACCTCTGATATTTTCGGAAAGAAAGAACTTTTGGGAACCATACCCGGATATGACCAGATTTTTATGTACGACGAAAGAATGATTCTTTACAAAAAAGAGGAAAAACTTTATTTTTTCGACTTGATCCAAAACAAATCAATACCGGTTAAAGAAGTTGAAAATTCCTTTAAAAGTTTCTACTATAAAAACCAAAATTTAGCTATTTTTACCCCCGAAGGAATCACAAACTATAAAATCAATTTACCATAATGCATATAGCAGTTGCAGGAAACATCGGCGCAGGAAAAACCACATTAACCAAACTTTTATCCAAACATTTTAAGTGGGAACCACATTTTGAAGACGTGGTAGACAATCCGTACCTTGATGACTTTTACCACTCAATGGAACGCTGGAGTTTCAACCTTCAGATTTACTTCCTGAACAGCCGCTTCCGCCAGATTTTACAAATCCGTCAAAGTGGTAAAAAAATAATCCAGGACAGGACTATCTACGAAGATTCACACATCTTCGCCCCCAACCTTCATGCAATGGGATTAATGACCAATAGGGATTTTGAAAACTACAAATCGCTGTTCGAATTAATGGAAACCATGGTGGAAGCACCGGATTTATTGATTTATCTAAGAAGCTCTATCCCGAATTTAGTAAAACAAATCCACATGCGCGGGCGCGATTACGAGAACACCATCTCAATCGATTATTTAAGCCGCCTGAACGAACGCTACGAAGCCTGGATTCAAAGTTATACCAAAGGAAAATTATTAATCATCGACGTTGACAATATTGACTTCGTTAATAATCCGGAAGACCTGGGAATGATCATCAACCGTATCGATGCTGAAATAAACGGACTTTTTTAACACAGGAACACTATCGTATCCAAAGTGGGAATATGAAGAAAATTATACTGCACTTCATCCTCATCTGCATAGTTGTCATTCTGCCTGTTATCATTTTCGAATACATGTCGAATCATGAATACCATGATTTTGCATTTATCGGAGGCATTACCTATTTCATCTATGCTTTGTACTGGATTTTGAAAATTAAAAACCATACCGCAAAAATTATATTCGGAAGCATATTGCAATTCCTCTTTATAATGGTTGTAGGGCTATTTTTTATTGAAGTTGAAAATTTTGAGTTTACCTCACCGGTATTACTGGCAATTAATTTAATGATTTACCCATACCTACTCATCAAAAACCCAAGATCAAAAGACAAAAAGAAATGGAAAGCATTCTTATTAAGCTTTATCATAATTTTCATCTTATCCCTTTTAGGTTCGTTATTCTGGTTCTATGTTTTAGCCATGAGCGGTATGCAAAATATGCGTTATTAATTCATTACATAAAAAAAGCCCCGTTTTCCGGGGCTTTTTCTATATAATCCAAAACAACAAAATTATTGCTTTTCGATCGAATCAATCTTGGCCTGAACCTCAGCTTCCGTTCCTTCAAAAACATCTGACGTTTCATACGTCTTACCGTTTTCTGTAGTTCTGATCATCACGGTAGCTTTAACCTTCCCGTTCACCATTTCTTTTTTCACCTGAATTTTACGGTCCATTTCTTTCACCGTATGCCCTGACGGAGTACAACAAACCATCTTACAGCCTTCTACGTTTTTGAACTTACCGTCCACACCATAATGCGCCATGCAAACTGCTTTTTCTTCAGCCGAACAACCCATTTCATCACACATTTTGGCACATTCATCCTTAGTCATCATGGCCATACCGGCAGGATCACATTTCATGCTTTTCGCTTCGCATTTCTCCATGGCACTGCAACAACTTCCTTTTGCTGCCGAACCGTGCGAACCATTACCTAAAATCGGAGCAATTACCAACCCGATCAGACAGGTTAACTTAATCAAAATATTCATGGAAGGCCCTGAAGTATCTTTAAAAGGATCACCAACCGTATCTCCGGTTACCGCCGCTTTATGCGCATCAGAACCTTTATAGGTCATTTCACCGTTGATCATAACACCGGCTTCAAACGATTTTTTTGCATTATCCCAAGAACCTCCTGCGTTATTCTGGAATACAGCCCAAAGCACTCCCGAAACAGTAACCCCGGCCATATAACCTCCCAGCATTTCAGCAATCAACTGGTGATTATCTCTGTATACTACCAATCCTAATAAAACAATAGCAATAGGAAAACCAATAGTCAAAATTCCCGGCAGCATCATTTCACGTAATGCCGCTTTTGTAGAAATCTCAACACACTTACCGTATTCTGGTTTTCCGGTTCCTTCCATGATGCCCGGAATTTCTTTAAACTGACGGCGTACTTCATACACCATATCCATAGCTGCTTTTCCTACCGAATTCATAGCCAAAGCCGAGAAAACCACCGGAATCATACCACCCACAAATAACATAGCTAAAACCGGCGCTTTAAAGATATTGATACCGTCAATTCCGGTAAACGTAACATAAGCCGCAAATAAAGCCAATGAGGTCAACGCTGCAGATGCAATCGCAAAACCTTTCCCGGTCGCAGCCGTAGTATTACCAACAGAATCCAGAATATCAGTCCGTGTACGTACTTCTTTAGGCAATTCGCTCATTTCAGCAATTCCTCCGGCATTATCAGAGATAGGACCAAACGCATCAATCGCCAATTGCATCGCAGTTGTAGCCATCATAGCCGAAGCCGCCAATGCCACTCCGTAGAATCCAGCCAATGCATACGAAACCCAAATTGCTGCCGCAAACAATAAAACTGTGGGGAATGTTGAAATCATACCTGTTGCCAAACCGGCAATAACATTAGTTCCTGCTCCCGTTGAGGATTTCTGCACAATAGCCATAACCGGTTTCGTACCCAAACCTGTATAGTATTCCGTTACCGAAGAAATAACACCACCCACAACCAAACCAACAATAGTAGCATAAAACACACGCATTGATGATATTTGTTGCGAACCTTCTCCGAAGAATTCCATAGTCATAACTTCAGGCAACATATGTTGCACCAAAAAGAAACACGATACGGCCGTTAAAACAATCGAAACCCAGTTACCGATATTCAACGCTTTTTGAACCTGCGCTTCTTTAGCATCGTCGCTTGTGATTTTTACCAACATGGTTCCGATGATCGAGAATAAAATCCCGAAACCGGCAATCGCCATCGGTAACAAAATAGGACCAATACCATTAAATGCATCGTCAATTTTACCGCCCATGTCTTTGATAACATAATTACCCAAAACCATGGCAGCCAATACTGTCGCCACGTACGAACCAAACAAGTCGGCCCCCATACCGGCAACATCTCCCACATTGTCCCCAACGTTATCAGCAATAGTAGCCGGGTTACGCGGATCATCTTCCGGAATACCTGCCTCTACCTTACCTACCAAGTCAGCTCCCACGTCAGCAGCTTTAGTATATATACCTCCACCTACACGGGCAAACAACGCAATAGATTCGGCTCCAAGCGAAAAACCGGCCAATGTCTCCAAAACCACGGTCATATCATCAGTAGAAGTCCACGAACCGCCCATAAAAAAATTAAAGAAAAATATAAAGAAGGACGTCAGACCCAAAACAGCCAGACCGGCCACACCCAATCCCATTACGGTACCACCACCGAAAGAAACCTTAAGTGCCTGCGGCAAACTGCTTCGCGCTGCCTGTGTTGTTCTTACGTTTGTTTTGGTAGCAATCTTCATCCCCATATTTCCCGCCAGGGCAGAAAAAAAGGCACCGAAAATAAATGCCACTACTATCAACAAATGTGTTTTCACACCCGGTAAATACGTTATTCCTGCAAGAACCAAACTTGCCCCGATAACAAAGAAAGCCAATAATCTGTACTCTGCTTTCAGGAATGCCAGGGCGCCTTCGTAAATATAATCTGAAATCTCTTTCATCTTACCGTCTCCGGCATCCTGTTTGAGCACCCAAGCTCTTTTGACCGCCATAAAAGCCAGCCCAATTAATGCCATAATTATAGGCACATAAATCATCATTGAATTCATAAAATTGTTTTTGGTTAGTTAATCATATTCGTAAATATATGAAAATCAATACAAATAAAAAAGGCAACATTCTATAAAAAAACGTTGCCTTTTCACTAACCAAAAACAAAAAACTATCTTATACTGAATAAACCTTCCGGCTTATTTTCGATTGCATTAAAACGGTCAATACACTCTTTAAGGATTCTTTGGGCTTCATTCACATCACCCCATCCCTGTACATCAACTTGTTTGTTCTCCAAGTCTTTGTAAACTTCAAAGAAGTGCTCGATTTCTTTCAATAAATGCGGATTCATATCCGACAAATCATTCAACTTATTCCAGATTGGATCTGAAACAGGAACACAGATTACTTTTTCATCCGGTCCTTTATCATCTGCCATATGGAAAACACCAATTGGCTTCACCTCGATAACACATCCTGGAAATGTTGGCTTGGTAACCAATACCAAAACATCCAATGGATCACCGTCCAAAGCTAAAGTTTCAGGAATGAACCCATAGTCAGCCGGGTACATCATTGAAGAAAATAACATACGGTCGAAACGCATTCTTTTCATTTCGAAATCGTACTCATATTTATTACGGCTTCCACGTGGAATTTCAACTAAAACGTCGAAAGTTTTTATTTTATCTGCAGTCATATCGCAATCCTTTTTTATTTTGAGGGTGCAAAAGTACGCAAAAAGTTAGAAGTTAAAAGAGTGAAAATGGAACTTTTTTTAAAAATTTATCCTTTTCTTAATATTGGTAGGTAATTTTCCTTCCTCTTTTCTGTAAATAGTAGTGCCACAGCAAGAAAGCAGCATACGTTTTATACGGAGACCAACGCTCTGCATACGTATCCATCTCGGTTTTATCGTGAATATCCAGCAATTCTTTCATCGTATTCACAACTGCAACGTCGCCTAAAGGAAGTACATCCTCTTTTTTCAGACAGAACATGAGGTAAATATCAATGGTCCAGTTACCGATTCCTTTCAATTGGATCAGTTCTTCCCGTACATGATCGGATGGTTTTGAAGAAAGGGAAGCCAGGTCGATGGAATTATCCAAAACCGCCTCCGCAAGGCATTTGATGTATTTTGCCTTCTGGCGGCTGACACCAAAAGCACGGAATTCTTCTTCCGTCAAATGAACCAGGTTTTCCGGTTTGATTTCAATAACACTTTCCCGAATCCGCAAAAAAGTAGCCTTTGCCGAATCAATCGACACCTGTTGCTCCAAAATCAGCAATACCAGCGTTTCAAAACCTTCCGGTCTGGACGGAATGATTTCCGGCAGACCGTAAGTATTGATGATATGCTGAAAGACCGAATCATTTTCAGCCAAATATTGAAATGCTTTTTCCATTAGAAATAGAAACCAAATCCTGCTTTAACCGTAAATTTCTTGGCATCGGGCAATTCCAGGTAATTTCCTCTCCAGGCAAAATCAACACGGAACACCTTAAAGATATTCGCAACACCGGCATGGTATTCCCAGTATCCTTTAGTAGGTGCCAGATAATTAATACCGGAAGCATTGATCGCTTTGTTTTCATCGGAAACACTACCATAAACTGCCTTAACCCCAACAATCTCTCTCCAGTTCAGTTTTTTCATGAATGGAATTCTGGAAAAAATCCTTCCGTTGAAATGATGCTCCAAATGCAAAGATGTATACTGATCGGTTACAAATTCGTAATAGTTCATCAAATTATAGGTATTATCAATCACAAAGTACGACTGGTTACCCGGCACAACGGCCATTAAACCAAGCGGCACCTGACCAAATATCTTTCCGGTTTCGAATGTAGTGAACAACCTTCCCATACCGCCCAGATAAATAGGCTGACGGTAGTACAACTGAATTTTACTGTAATTGAAATCACTGTTAAACAACCCTCTCACTCCCTGACTGTAATTCACAAAGATGCGGGAGTAATTATTATCGACTTCCAACCGTTCAACACCATACCCTACTGTTTTACGTTTTGGCGTATAATCAAATCCGAAAGACAATTCTGACTGGTTGATTTCTGACACTATATTCCCGTTTTGCAGGTAATCCAAACTAAAAGTAGGCGAAGCCGATTTCAAAGACCTGTGCGTAAACCCGGTTTTAATAATAAAGCTTTTTAAGGGCTCAATTTCTGCCGCAACTGAGGTCAGCTTCACATTGGTCAGCTTACTGTTATCACCACTGGCAAACACTGAAGACGAAGCAAAACTACGCCCCAACACATCATTGGATGTCGTTAAACTCACCCCGATCTGCTCAACATCCCTGCGGTTACCTATCGTCAAAATCAAACGGTTCTTTTTATTGACCATCCATTTTCCTGAAATACCGTATTTGAATTTGTTATCCCTGAATCCATAGGCGGTATACCCCTCTATCCTCCATAAGTCATTGGCACCAAAATAGGTTCTGGCCCCGAAACGCAAACGCTGTCCTTCCACATCGTTATTTCCGAAGATGGAATAAATCGGCCCTAAATCAAAGTTTCCTTTCTGAATATAACCACTGGCCAAAATAGTCGTCAGATTATACATCTGCTTGAACTTCTTGACGGTTTTCAGGGTATCGAGCATTTTATACACACCCATTTCATCCTTGCTCAGGTTTTCCATCCGGTTTTCTTCCCAAAAGGCCTCATCCCGCTTATAGGCTTTCGGATCAAAATCATTTACACTTTCCTTGTAAAACTTATCGTCTTTTTCCTCGTTGAATTTATGGTCACTGAAAATAGTGGTACGTTTTCCATACACTCCCTTGGATGTTTCTTTCTTGCTCAACGCAAAATCAGACATCATATAATCTCTTTTCAGTAAGAAAACAGAATCATTCAACACATCAAACTCCTGCTCAATATAAATATCTTTTACCCAGTTGATATTGGCGCTCTTGGAAGCTGCCATTTTGATCTGTTTGATCGCAAAAGTGGTATCGTTAACCCAAAAATCCCCTTTAAAAGTCAACTCGTTTTTACGGCGGGGATAAAACACAATGTTATAACACCATTTCTTATCGATCATCGTACTGTCGGTCAGGACATAATTATAAGTATTGATTCCGGTTCTTGACAACGGACTCACAAAATTCTTATCAAAGAAATTCAGGTAGTTGTTGTAAATATCATAATCGGAATACAAGTCTTTGATAAAAGTTTCAACCCCGGCTCCTTCTCCTAATCCGGAGTTTTTGTTACCCACCAAAACTTCTTTCCGCTTCTTTTTAGGATTATCACCATACACATCGTAAAGTGACTCATTGATAAAAATAGGCAAATAGGTCTTCCCGGTAACTTTGGATGTATCCACTTGCTTGAATATAAACTCCAAACCTTTGAAAACTCTGTTTTTCATAAAAGCCGAATCAATGGAATTCATATCAAACTCCACTTTTTCATACTTCTTCATGGCATACTGGTCAAACATATACAATCCGTTTGAACGTTTCTTTTCCCATATTTTCCGAAGGATATCAAGCGCAGGATTATTCTTCTTGGAGGTTTTCCCTCCATAAACTTTCACCTCATCCAATTGGTTTGTCCCGCCAAAAACAACTTTCAGCCCATAAGTAACCTGCTTATCCAGCTTGACTTCAACGGTTTGAAAACCCACATAGGAAACCACCAATATAGCATGGTCGTTTTCAGATTGGATATAAAATTTACCATTTTCATCAGCAGTCACGCATTCGCGGGTTCCTTTGAAACAAATATTGGCATATGGAATAGTTTGCTTGGTATCATCATAAACCACACCGCCCACTTTGGTCTGGGCAACCGAGGCTAAGGTAAACAATAGCAATAATAGGGCATAAATTCTTTTCATAGCAATAAAAAACTCCGTCTGAATGACGGAGTTCCAAATATAATTATTTTTTAGATTAATGGTTTTTCCGACGCTTGATTTTTTAGCCTGTAGATTCCTAAAATCCAGTCCACTAAAAATCGAACTATCTAACAATCCAACAACCTATTTATACATTACTTTTTTAACAGCTTTCACTACATCCTGAGCATTTGGCAACCATTCTTTCAACAATGTCGGAGAATAAGGGGCCGGAGCATCAGCTGTTGTGATTCTTTGTACCGGAGCATCTAAATAATCGAAAGCTCTTTCCTGAACCATATAAGTAATTTCAGAAGCAACCGAAGCAAATGGCCAAGCTTCTTCCAATACCACTAAACGGTTGGTTTTCTTTACTGAATTGATGATACAGTCATAATCCATAGGACGAACGGTACGCAAATCGATTACCTCAGCAGAAATTCCTTCTTTTGCTAATTCTTCAGCAGCAGTTAAAGCTTCTTTGATAATCTTACCGAAAGAAACAATTGTCACATCACTTCCTTCTCTTTTGATATCAGCGACACCAAGCGGAATGATATATTCTCCGTCAGGCACTTCTCCTTTATCACCATACATTTGCTCTGATTCCATGAAGATAACCGGATCATTGTCACGGATTGCCGCTTTCAATAAACCTTTAGCATCATAAGGAGTAGAAGGAACTACTACTTTTAGTCCCGGAGTATTGGCAAACCAGTTTTCAAAAGCCTGTGAGTGTGTTGCACCTAACTGACCTGCAGAAGCTGTCGGACCACGGAATACCATCGGCATTGAGAACTGACCTGCAGACATCTGGCGCATTTTAGCAGCATTGTTGATAATTTGATCAATACCTACCAATGAGAAGTTGAACGTCATGAATTCAACAATCGGACGGCAACCGTTCATGGCAGAACCTACCGCAATACCGGCAAAACCTAATTCAGCAATCGGCGTATCGATAACTCTTTTCGGTCCAAACTCATCAAGCATACCCTTTGAAGCTTTATAAGCTCCATTGTATTCTGCTACTTCCTCACCCATTAAATATACTGATTCGTCACGACGCATTTCTTCGCTCATCGCTTCACAAACCGCTTCTCTAAATTGTATAGTTCTCATATAATATATGTATCTCTGTAAAATTGAAACGCAAAAATAAAAAATTAAAATGAGTTAGAAGGTTAGATTATTAGAATTTTAGATTTTTAGCCAAAGTCCTTTTCAGGCATTTTATACCTGACGGGTAATTTCACCACACTTTTCAATTACAGCAACACTATTTTAACAAAGGAAAATTCCAAATTCCAATTACTAAATTCCAAAAGTTGCACCTCGATATTACCGAATGCATCTAAATTTCCAAGAAATCCAATAATCATTCAATCAAAAAAATTACGCTTTTTTTTCCTTCAGCAACATCTCCAGTTTTTCCCTCGTTTCAGCTACTTCTTTAAGTGTTAATGCTTTTTTGAAATTGGATATCGCTTTTGCCTTGTCTTCTTTCGCTAAATAGTAATCGCCCATGGAATCATAACAGTTGGCACTTTCCGGATAATTGGTAATATTGAGCTTAAACAGGGCTTCAGCCTTGGCAAATTGTTTTTTCCCAAGCATCTTATACCCAAAATTGTTGATTTGACTTTCATTCGGTTTAACAGTATACCCCATTTGTTCAGAGGCTTTTTTATAGTGCGACACAATGACTTCCTCTAATTTAAAAGCAGGATTATCTAATTCACTGTCGTAGATTTTAAGCTTGTAAAAATAAAAAATAAAACGAAGCGCATCATATTCACCTATCAGCCTAACAGAATTATGATCGTCATTCTCATAAAAAACATGCTTGAAACGCAATTGGTTCTTCCTGTTTTTGGAAAGGTTTTTAACAAATTCCAGATTACTGCGTAGAAGTCGTGTAGCACCACTGGTCTCTTTCTGAACACTAAGCGTGTCAACTCCTTTCTCCATTCTGTTTACCAAAGCCATAAACAACGTTTTGCCTTTGTATTTTTTAACCGGCAAAATGGCCTTCGCTTCTTTTACGGTTTTCTGATTGTCCCACCATAACGCACCGTCAAGTGAAACATAGGAATTAAAAAGGTTGGATTGATGTAAAAGCGTCCGCACAACAGTCAACCCCCCCCAAAGAATGCCCTATAAGTGTTTTATAAGAAGTGGTTGGATAAGTCGAATTAACATACGGAATAAGCTCCTTTTCAACATAAGACATGAATTTCTCTCCGCCTCCCACAACATCAGGCAATTCTTTATCGGTACCCACAGTCAAATCAATCAATCGGTCGGGATGAAGTATTCCCACAACAATCATGGGCGGACAAAGTCCTGATTCGCTCATATGCTCCGTAATACTGACCACAGTTTTGAAATTTTCATTGCCGTCCAGCAGGTAAATTACCGGATAACGTTCTTTGGATACAACTTTATCTCCTCCGTTGCTATTGGGCACATGAATCCAGACTTTGCGCTGCTCTCCTAATATTTTGGAAAACATACTTTTCTCAGACCCAACAGTAAACAGATTACTTTCCTGGGCTTTGGCAGAAACAACGGATAGTAATAATGCTAAACAATAAAAAAATGATTTCATAACGTTTTAAAGAATTTCAGAATCTTGTCAATAACACGCAACACAACAGTACTTATTCTCTTAAGCTACCTATTGATTTTCACATTCCGCTTCTATTACAAGATATTTTTTGTACGATTTTACACGCAAATATAAAACATTATTTAAGTTATCAACCTATTTACCCAATGCCTTAAAAACTATCAACTACCTAAACCATCAATATGCACACAATCTTTAAATTCTTCAATCTTTAAATTTTTAAATCTTCCGATATATGGCGTACTTATAGCGTACTTATAGCGTACTTATAGCGTACTTATAGCGTATTTATAGCGTGTATAAGTGCACACCAAAAGCTATACTATAAGAATACCCCAAATCCAAACCATCAGTTTTCCCCTACCCCAACTAGAGCAATTCACCCTTCCCCACTGATTATTAATTACATATACACAAAAACCCGTTAAACCAACAAATACAACACCTCAGTTAATACCGGAATAAACCGCGCCGGTATAAAAAAATGCGAAAACGAAATAGTTTGAAAAAAAATATTATGCACGCATAGTATTATTTCGTTTTTTTAATTAAATTTGTCATTCAATTTTGTAAAAACCAATTTATTAAACGATGAAAATATTAGTTTGCATCAGCCATGTGCCTGATACTACTTCAAAAATTAACTTTACCAATGGTGATTCAGAATTTGACACTAACGGTGTACAATATGTAATTAATCCAAATGACGAATTTGGTTTAACAAGAGCGATCTGGTTCCAGGAACAACAAGGCGCAAACGTAACGGTTGTGAATGTGGGAGGTCCTGATACTGAGCCAACTTTAAGAAAAGCATTGGCAATTGGTGCAAACGAAGCAATCCGCGTAAATGCTAACCCTACTGACGGTTTATTTGTAGCAAAACAATTAGCGGAAGTAATCAAAAACGGCGGGTACGATTTAGTAATCGCAGGAAGAGAATCATTAGACTACAACGGCGGAATGGTTCCGGGTATGATTGCAGGAATTTTAGGTTCTAACTTCGTAAACTCTTGTATCGATTTAAAAGTAGACGGTAATAATGCTACAGCTGTCCGTGAAATTGACGGTGGAAAAGAAACCGTTACTACAACTTTACCATTGATCGTTGGTGGTCAAAAAGGATTGGTTGAAGAGAAAGATCTACGCATTCCAAACATGCGCGGCATCATGACGGCAAGAACAAAAGCTTTACAGGTATTGGAACCTGTTGGTGCTGATGTTGCAACTAAAGCAGTTAAATTTGAAAAACCGGCTCCTAAATCAGCTGTGAAATTAGTAAGCCCTGATAATTTAGATGAATTAATCAACTTATTACACAACGAAGCTAAAGTTATCTAATTTCAGTCTAAAGTCTAAAGCCAAAAGTCTTAAAGTTATTTAACTCCTGACTTTCAACTTTCGACCTTCGACTTTTAAACTAAAAAAAATAATCATGTCTATATTAATATACGCAGAATCAGCAGAAGGAAAATTCAAGAAGGTAGCTTTTGAATTAGCTTCTTACGCAAAAAAAATCGCCGAATCTACAGGCACAACCGTAACCGCTTTAACTATCAATGCAGGTGACGTTTCCGAATTAGGAAAATACGGTGTAGATAAAGTATTAAAAGTAACAAATGATAAATTAGCTAACTTCACTGCAAAAGCATACGCTGATGCCATCAAACAGGCAGCAGAAAAAGAAAGCGCTAAAATCGTCATCTTATCATCAACTACAGACAGTTTATATGTTGCTCCGCTTGTAGCCGTTAACTTAAACGCAGGTTACGCATCAAACGTTGTGGCATTACCAATAAGCACCGCTCCTTTCCAGGTGAAGAGAAATGCTTTCTCTAACAAAGCGTTCAACATCACTGAAATCACTACTGATGTTAAAGTATTGGCTATCGGTAAAAACAGCTACGGATTAGTAGAATCAACAGGTGCTGCTGCAGCTGAAGATTTCGCTCCGTCAATCTCTGATGCTGACTTTGGCGTAAAAGTACAATCAGTTGAAAAAGGATCCGGAAAAGTAACAATCGCCGATGCTGATGTAGTGGTATCAGGAGGACGTGGATTAAAAGGTCCTGAAAACTGGGGTATGATCGAAGAATTAGCTTCTGTTTTAGGCGCTGCTACTGCTTGTTCAAAACCGGTATCCGATTTAGGATGGAGACCTCACAGTGAGCACGTAGGACAAACAGGAAAACCGGTAGCGACTAATTTATACATCGCAGTAGGTATTTCAGGTGCTATCCAACACATTGCAGGTATCAACTCATCTAAAGTAAAAGTTGCCATCAATTCTGACCCAGATGCTCCTTTCTTCAAAGTAGCCGATTACGGTGTAGTAGGTGATGCTTTTGATGTATTACCAAAATTAATTGAAAAATTAAAAGCGTTCAAAGCGCAAAATTCATAAAGGTTTTCTTAACCCTGCTTAAAGAGTCACAAATTGTGGCTCTTTTTTATTTCTACAACCCAAAGTTTTTTGTTACTTTGCAATGATATATTCACAGCCATAAAATGAGTTTAGTAAAGCTATCCATAAAAGGAATATCCTATAGTCAAACCCAAAACGGGGCATACGCATTAATTTTGAATGAAGTCGACGGCGACCGTAAATTACCGATTGTTATCGGAGCTTTCGAAGCACAGTCGATTGCCATTGCTCTGGAGAAAGAAATAAAACCTCCGAGACCATTGACACATGATTTGTTTAAAAACTTTGCCGAGCGTTTTGACATCGTCATCAAACAAGTCATCATCCACAAGTTGGTAGACGGGGTATTTTACTCCAGTATGATTTGTGAGCGCGACAAAATTGAGGAAATCATCGATGCAAGAACATCGGATGCCATTGCTTTGGCCCTGCGTTTTAATGCACCTATTTTTACTTACAAAAACATTTTGGACAAAGCCGGTATTTATCTGAAGGTAAACCCTGAAACAGACAATCCGGAGGAGAATATTGACGACGTGCTTTCAGCTCCCGAAACATTCGGCCTGGAAGAAAGCACAGACACCCAAAATACTTACGCTAAATTCAGCCTGTCGGAATTACACGAAATGCTTGAGCAGGCCGTACAGGAAGAAGACTATGAAAAGGCAGCTAAAGTCAGGGACGAAATTTCAAAAAGAGAATCTTAAATTGCTTTATGCAATAAGCCGTAAGCCACAGGCATTCAAAAACGCAAGCTTACTGCCTAAAGCCTAAAGTCACAGCAATACAGAATGAAACAATATTTAGATTTAGTTAAGCACGTTTTAGATAACGGAAATCAGAAGGGAGACAGAACCGGAACCGGAACCATTAGCGTTTTCGGCTATCAGATGCGTTTTGACTTAAATGAAGGCTTCCCGATGGTAACCACTAAAAAGCTTCACATGAAATCGATTGTTCATGAATTGCTATGGTTTTTAAAAGGCGAAACCAACATTGCCTATTTAAAAGAAAACGGCGTCCGCATCTGGGATGAATGGGCCGATGAAAACGGAGACCTAGGTCCTGTTTACGGTCATCAGTGGCGCAACTGGAACAGTGAGGAAATTGATCAGATTACAGAACTGATCGAGACCTTAAAAACCAATCCAAACAGCAGAAGAATGCTGGTATCCGCATGGAACCCTTCGGTATTACCCGATACCACAACTTCTTTTGCCGAAAATGTTGCCAACGGAAAAGCTGCCTTGCCTCCGTGCCACGCTTTTTTCCAATTCTACGTTGCCGACGGTAAATTATCATGTCAATTATACCAAAGAAGCGCCGACATCTTTTTAGGTGTACCTTTCAACATTGCATCTTACGCCTTGTTCACTTTAATGGTAGCACAAGTTTGTGGTTTACAACCTGGAGAATTCATCCATACCTTCGGAGATGCCCACATATACAACAACCACATTGAACAATTGGAATTACAACTAAGCCGTGATCCAAAACCGTTACCGAAAATGGTTCTGAACCCTGAGGTAAAAAACATCTTTGATTTCAAATTCGAAGATTTCACATTGGTTGACTACGATCCGCATCCGCATATCAAGGGACAGGTTGCAATTTAACAAACACTAACATCCTATATGAAAAACATACTGCGTGTAGCACTCTTATTAGCTACGAATATCTTATTGGCACAAAATGAAAATGATAAAAAAATATTTCTGGATTCACTTAGCATCCCAACAACCGAAGAAGGCCATCATTATATAAGAATCATTAAAGATTTTGCTACCGATAAAGAAAAATACGAAGTAACCGATTACTACCGCTCCGGACAAAAAAAGAAAGAGTTCACCGTAAAAGACAAAGAAGGACCATTATCACCTGTTGGAGACTTCACGGAATACAACGAAAACGGAAACAAAGAACTGGAATTCAAATCTTCAAATTCCGAAAAAGGAATCGACATATCAACTAAATGGCATAAAAACGGAAAACTTAAAGAAGAAGTACATTCTGACAAATCGACTAAGAAGTCATTGTTGCGTCTATACTACGAAAACGGAAACAAACAATCTGTCGAAATCAGGGATTTTGACAGTCAGGATAACAGCAACAATAAAATTGCACAAGCCTGGAGTAAAGACAACATCCAAACTGTAAAAGACGGAAAAGGAATTTATAACATTGAAAATGCTTCTGTTAAAATATACGGAACCGTCGCAGACAGTTTAAAACAAGGAGAATGGACAGAACTCAACAAAGAGAACAATGAAAAATATCATGAAACTTTTGACAAAGGAAAATTCATAAAAGGTGAATTCACAGATTCAAATGGCGAGAAAACCATATACACTGAACTTTGGATACAGGCTAAACCGGAAAAAGGCATTCAGGATTTCGGACAGTTTATTGCCAAAAATTTTATTTACACCGCCGAAGCAAGAAGAATGAATATCGAAGGAAAGATCATTGTGGAATTTATAGTAGAAAAAGACGGAAACATAGACAATATCAGGATCTTCAAAGGCCTTAACCACGGATTAGACCAACAAGCCATTAAAGCAGTTTCCCTGTATGAAAAATGGATTCCCGGAAAAGTAAGAGGTAAAAATGCCCGGTTCAGGTTTGCACTCCCAATTATGGCCAAACTGCAATAATTACAAAAAAACTCTTATCTTTAAATCGTAAACCTAACTCTTATGGACACTAACCAACACGAATTGTATGAGTACGCCCGTTTGCGTCTGAAACAGAAAAAACACCTCTATTTTCATTTTGTTCTCTTTGTATTAGGCAGTATCTTTTGCGTTGTTGCCAATAAATTCTTAGGAGTCATGCCTGAAACCCATTGGTCATTATGGGCTATTACTATTTGGGCCTTTATTTTTGTATTGCACTTCATCAGGGTTTTTATAACCGACAGCTTCATGAACAAAAAATGGGAGCGTGAGCAAATCGACAAACTAATCGCAAAACAGGAGCGTAAAATCGAACAATTACAAAAAGACTTAGACAAACAATAACCAATGATTATACTGATTGCTGCTGCAGGTCAAAACAATGAATTAGGAAAAGACAATGACTTACTCTGGCATTTACCGGATGATTTCAAGCGTTTTAAAACACTAACCACCGGACATTATATCATCATGGGAAGAAAAACCTTTGAAAGCTTCCCTAAACCTCTTCCTAACCGCACCCATGTGATTATAACAAGAAGGATGGATTATATTGCTCCGGAAGGATGTATTGTTGTCAATTCATTTAAAAAAGCCATTGAAGCCTGCCCAAAAGATCAGGACATTTTTGTCATTGGTGGTGGAGAAATTTACAAACAGTCTATCGAAACAGCCGACTGCATAGAACTTACACGCGTTCACGCTGCATTTGATGCCGACACTTTCTTCCCCGAAATCAATCTACAGAACTGGAAGTTGAAATCCAGTGATTTTCATGATAAAGATGAAAAACACGCCTACCCTTTTACATTCGAAACGTATTATAAAACTTAAGTTAATTCCAAAAAAAAACATCTCCTAAGAGATGTTTTTTCTAATAATATCGTTTTCGGCATTATCCAATCAAAGAAAAAAGTTTTTAATGTTCCACCAATATTGTATTGGCCAAAAAAAACCGAGATTAGAATCTCTATGTTATATCACCAAATACCACTAAAGTAATACAACAAAAACTAAAATTTCCAAAAACAAATTTAACCCAAAGAACGTTTGTGACACTTTTTAAGCAATTGGGTAACAATTGCCAAAGCTCGATTGAAATAATTACAATTAACCGTGTCTGTTAATTCTTTTTTTCTGCCACTAAATGTTTGAACATTTTAACGAGATTATCAGATTATAAATTTAAAACATTTTTTTAAATGTCACAATACCAAATAGTTAGTATTTTAAAAAATACCAGATTTTAGTTAGAAAAACGATAAAAAACATAAATTATTCGCCCAAATACACACTTTTAGCTATTAAAAATTTAATTCTATATTTGTTGAAAATTATTTTATGTCAATCAGTACCAAACCATATAAAAATTCCGACTCAACAAAGAAGGAACAGGTCGCTAAAATGTTCGATACAATCTCATCAGAATACGACAATCTGAATCGGGTAATTTCATTTGGCGTTGATGTTTCATGGCGAAAAAAAATTGTCAAAATGGTAGCTTCCAAAAATCCGAAGATGATTTTGGATGTTGCTACGGGAACTGGTGATTTAGCCATATTACTTTCACAGATTGATACAGACAAAATTGTTGGCTTGGATATTTCGGCAGGAATGCTGGAAATTGGCAAACAGAAAATAGCAGCCAAAAACCTTTCGAACCGTATTGAAATGGTTTTGGGAGACGGAGAAAAAATTCCTTTTGAAGACAATACCTTTGACGCCATAACCGTTGCTTTCGGTATCCGTAACTTTGAAAACCTTGACGCCGGACTATCTGAAATACTTCGCGTTTTAAAGTCCGGAGGACAATTTGTGATTTTGGAAACTTCGGTTCCTGAAAAGTTCCCTTTTAAACAAGGATATAATCTTTACACTAAAAACATTATGCCACTAATAGGTCGTTTATTTTCAAAAGATAAAGTTGCCTATAAATATTTATCCGATTCGGCTTCAATATTCCCACATGGTGAGCGTTTAAACAATATTTTACGTAATATTGGGTTTATAGATGTTAGAAACCTACCCCAAACATTCGGAGTGGCAACAATTTACAGCGCATCAAAAAAATAACCGGAATGACTAAAAAAATTTTCTTCATATTACTGATTATCGTTTCAGCTTCGGCAAATGCGCAAATTTTTAAAAAAAGCATGTTTGCCAAAAAACCACTTATCAATTTAGAAAACTTTGACAAACAAAGAATTCATTTTGGTTTTTACCTTGGTTTTAACAATTACGACTTCAAGTTTGACAAGAGATTTGACGACAAGGACATTTTGGTTGACAGCCAAACCGGTTTCAATGTTGGTTTAATTGCGAATTTAAGAATCAATGACTACATCGATTTGCGTTTTGAACCCGGATTAAATTACGGACAACGAAATTTAACCTTTCCCAACATGACAGATCCGGTTGACCGTTTAAGAGAAGTAAAATCGACTTATATCCACTTGCCATTATTAGCTAAGTTTTCTTCTAAAAGAATGGGTAATGTAAAACCTTATATCATAGGTGGCTTATCAAGCTCATTGAATTTATCCAGTAATGCAAACTCTCCTGACGACAACTCGGCTAATCGTTTCAGAATGGTAAAAAATTCGAACAACTATGAACTGGGATTAGGCATTGACATGTATTTTGAATATTTCAAATTTTCACCTTCCATCCGTGGTGTTTTTGGTTTAAAAAATGAAATTATTCCCGATGCAGACCCAAACAGCCCATGGACTGGAAATGTAGCAAGCATGTCGACACGCGGAATCTTCATCAATTTCGCATTCCACTAAAAATTACGTTTAAATTCACTCAGAACGATAGCGGTTGCTGTTGCGACGTTAAGGCTTTCCGTTTGCTGTAAATCCCCAAAGCGCGGAATTGAGATTTTACGTGTAACTAATTTTTCTATTGATTTAGAAATTCCATTGGCTTCATTACCTAAAACGATAATTCCATCTTGAGGCAATTCACTTTTGTAGATGTTATTTCCTTCCATGAAGGTGCCAAAAATTTCTTTTGATGATTGCTGCAAATACGCATCCAGATCAACATAGGAAACATTCACACGCGAAATGGATCCCATTGTGGCCTGAACCACTTTCGGATTGTAAACATCAACAGTTTGCATCGAACAAACTATCTGTTTAACACCAAACCAATCGCACAAACGGATGATAGTCCCAAGGTTTCCCGGATCACGAATATCGTCAAGTGCAACTACTAACCCTTCGCCATTTATTTTACCTTCAGCCGGAATCTTAAACAAAGCCAGGCAATCATTTGCAGTGCTCAAAGCTGAAATCTTTTTCAATTCTGCTTCGGAAATTATTGATCTTTTATAATCCGGCACATTTAAAAACAGATTATCCGTCACGAAAAGGTGTTCAAGCTCAAAATCGGAATTCAGTAATTCCTCAATCCCTTTTACACCTTCAACTATAAATAATTGATGTTCTTTTCTATATTTTTTTTGCTGTAAGCCCGTTATAAGTTTTATTTGATTTTTACTAACCATAAAAAAGTGTATTTTTGAAATAAATTTCCGATTCTTTTGAATAATTTCTCTACAAAAATAGTATTAATTCTTCTAATTGCAGTACTTATCTCCGCATGTGACGCTGTAAAAAAAGTTCCTGCGGACAAACATCTTTTGATCAAAAACAAATTAGAAGTAGACGGCAAGATTGTTAAAGATGAAGTAATCACCACTCAGATTGTCCAACAACCCAATTCCGGCATTTTTGGTTTTAACCTCAGGCTGCACATGTATAATTTGGCTAAAAAGAATACAGATTCAATATTCAGGGCCAAGTATACCAAAGATCCAGAAAAATACTACCGTAAATCAAAATGGCTATCCAAAAAACAAGTTGACCGTTTAGGAAAATCATTCTGGTATTCCGGATGGCATAAATTTTTAATGAAAACCGGGGAACCTCCTGTAATCATAGACACACTGAAAGCCAAACATTCAATTAAAAGATTAGAAGCACATTATTTCAACGAAGGCTATTTTAGTGCTTCCGCAAAATACAAAGTCAATTATTTAGCTGATAAAAGAGGAACAATTGATTATTCCGTCATCAAAGGCGAACCCACTTTCTTAGATACCATTTCCAGAAAAGTACAATCAAAAGTAATTGATTCGCTGTATCTTAAAATCAAAAACAGATCAAAGATTAAAACCGGTCAACAATACAAAACTGAAAATTTTGATTTGGAAAGAGCCCGCTTAACTTCTTATTTCAGAAATCATGGCATATATCATTTCCAACAGCAAAATATCTTATTTGAAATTGATACCACTTCAAAAAAAGCACCCGTAATCGTACATATTACCGACCGTGAATACAAAAACGGCGACAGTATTAAAAGCAGGCCATATCATATTTATAAAATAGGCGAAGTCAATATTTTTACTGATGGTTTGAAAACAGAAAACCAAACCAGCACAAAATACAAAAACTCTAACATTTACAGCATAAACAAGCTTCGCTATAGACCGAAAGCTATTACTAATGCAGTCTTTTTACAAAAGGACAGTGTTTACAGCGACGACAACAGAACCCTAACTCTCAGATCATTAAGCAATTTAAGAGTTTTCAATTATCCTAATATCCAGTACGTAGAAGACACAGTCACCAAAACATTGAAAGCAAACATTGTCCTTATACCAAAAGACAAATACAGCTTTAGGGCAAATGCAGATTTTACCCATTCAAACATCATGGATTTTGGTATTGCCGGAAGTGCTGCATTTTCAATACGCAATATTTTCAGAGGAGCGGAAATTTTAGAATTCGGATTGAGAGGCAATATCGGTTCATCAAAAGATTTAGCAAATCCCGACGACCGTTTCTTTAATCTTTCGGAAGTCGGAGCCGATTTAAGACTGACTTTCCCACGTCTTTTTTCACCTTTTAATACCGAGAAAATCATTCCTAAAAGAATGTTCCCCAATTCATTGATAACTCTTGGTTTTTCCAAACAAACCAACATTGGTCTTGACAAAGAAAACCTGACTTCAACCGTAAGTTACAATTGGACACCGTCCAAAAATACCGATATCAAATTTGATTTGGTTAATTTACAGTATGTAAAAAATGTAAACATTGACAATTATTTCAATGTTTATAATTCTTCTTACAACAGGCTGAATGATTTAGCACAAACCTACAACACAACACATCCCGAATACATGAATGCTGATGGAAACTTAAGGATTCCGGATGGTGCAAATGATTTCATCACAGAAGCTTTAACCAACGGCTTTCCGGGATTAGACCCTTTAAGCGGTGATTTTCGTAACATCAAAAGCATCAAGGAACGTAAAGACCGCTTAACGGAAAACAACTTGATATTTGCTTCTAATTTCAGCTATAGCAAAAACAACAAGAGTGATTTTTTTGACAAACAATTTTACAGTTTCAGGGGAAAAATTGAAACTGCCGGAAATTTCCTAACATTGGTTTCTGATTTGGCCAAGCAGCAAAAAAACGAAGACGGAACACGTAATATTTTCGGACTTACCTATTCCCAATATGTAAAAACCGATTTGGAATTCATCAGGCACTGGGATTTAAAACATGACAAATCGATTGCTTTCAGAAGCTTTTTTGGAATCGCTATTCCATACGGAAATTCAAAATCAATTCCTTTTTCACGAAGTTATTTTGCAGGAGGAACAAACGACAACCGCGCCTGGCAATCCTATAGTCTTGGACCTGGAAGTTCAGGCGGATTGAATGATTTCAACGAAGCCAACATGAAAATCTCCCTTAACGCAGAGTTCAGATTCAAATATTTCGGCGACCTAAACGGAGCCATTTTTGCCGATTGCGGTAACATCTGGAATGTTTTTGACAACGAAACCGATGAAACTAAAGTTTTTTCAGGCTTCAAATCACTTGAAAGTTTAGCTTTAGGAACAGGAACCGGATTCCGTTATGATTTTAAATTTTTCATTATCCGCTTCGATTTCGGTTTCAAAACCTATAATCCAGCCTTACAACCTGGAGAAAGATGGTTTAAGGAAATGCGTTTTGATAAAGGCGTTTTAAATATTGGTATTAACTATCCATTCTAAAACTAAATTTGTAATTTTGTCAATCTTAAAAAAAATTAAATACATGGCACACAACATAAAACCAGGAGTTGCAACTGGCGATCAAGTTCAGGAAATTTTTAAATACGCTAAAGAAAAAGGCTTCGCCTTACCAGCGGTAAATGTAGTAGGTTCAAGTACTATTAACGGTGTCCTTGAAACTGCTGCAAAATTAAAAGCTCCTGTAATCATTCAATTTTCAAATGGTGGCGCTCAGTTCAATGCTGGTAAAGGTTTATCAAATGCTAATGAAAAAGCAGCTATTGCAGGTGCAGTAGCCGGGGCTAAACACATTCACACTTTGGCAGAAGCTTATGGAGCAACAGTTATTTTACACACTGACCACTGCGCAAAAAACTTATTACCTTGGATCGACGGATTGTTAGATGCTTCTGAAAAACATTTTGCTGAAACAGGAAAGCCACTATATTCTTCCCACATGATTGATTTATCAGAAGAACCAATCGAAGAAAACATCCACATCTGCAAAGAATATTTGGCCCGTATGAGCAAAATGGGCATGACCCTTGAAATCGAATTGGGAATCACCGGAGGAGAAGAAGACGGAGTAGATAATAGTGATGTTGACAGTTCTAAATTATACACCCAACCTGAAGAAGTAGCCTATGCTTATGAGGAATTAATGAAAATTTCACCTCGCTTTACAGTTGCAGCTGCTTTTGGAAATGTACACGGTGTTTACAAACCGGGTAACGTTAAACTAACTCCAAAAATCCTAAAAAATTCACAGGAGTATGTACAGAACAAATACAACACAGATGCGAATCCGGTTGACTTCGTATTCCACGGAGGTTCAGGTTCAACTTTGGAAGAAATCAGAGAGGCTATTTCTTACGGTGTAATCAAAATGAATATCGATACAGATTTACAATTTGCCTTTACAGAAGGTATCCGCGATTATATGACTTCAAAAATTGACTACTTAAAAACTCAGATTGGTAGTCCGGATGGAATAGATTCACCAAATAAAAAACATTACGATCCAAGAAAATGGGCTCGTGAAGGTGAATTAACATTCAACAAAAGATTAGAACAGGCATTTGCCGATTTAAATAACGTAAATACACTTTAATTGTAGTTTTAAATTATAAATCAAAATACAGTTTATAATTAAAAACTTTAAACTCATAACTATAAAATTATGGCTTGGTTTAAAAGAAAAGAGAAAGGAATTACAACTCCTACTGAAGATAAAAGAGATGTACCAAAAGGTTTGTGGTATAAATCCCCAACAGGTAAAATTGTAGATGCTGATGAATTAGCCAGAAACCTATGGGTTAGCCCGGAAGATGATTTCCACGTACGTATTGGAAGTAAAGAATATTTTGAAATTTTATTCGACAATAATGAATTCTCTGAATTAGATGCTAATATTACATCTAAAGACCCTCTTGGATTTGTGGATACCAAAAAATATTCTGATCGTTTGGTAGACGCAATTGGCAAAACAAAATTGAAAGATGCTGTAAGAACCGGTGTTGGAAAATCAAAAGGAAAAGATTTAGTGGTTTGCTGCATGGACTTTGCTTTCATTGGCGGTTCAATGGGAGCAGTAGTAGGTGAAAAAATCGCACGCGGTATTGACCATTCCATCAAAAACAACATTCCATTTGTGATGATATCAAAGTCAGGTGGGGCCCGTATGATGGAAGCCGCTTATTCTTTAATGCAATTAGCCAAAACATCTGCTAAATTAGCACAATTGGCAGAAGCTAAAATTCCTTACATTTCATTATGTACAGATCCAACAACAGGAGGAACAACAGCTTCTTATGCCATGTTAGGCGACATCAATATCGCCGAGCCGGGAGCATTAATTGGATTCGCAGGACCACGTGTTGTAAAAGACACAACCGGGAAAGATCTACCGGAAGGATTCCAGACTGCCGAGTTCGTATTGGATCATGGTTTCCTTGATTTCATTGCTCACAGAAAGGAATTGAAGAACAAAATTAATCTTTACATTGACTTGATCCTTAATCAGGAAATCAGATAAAAACAAAACCCGTCTCAACAACAAGACGGGTTTTTACATTTTAATTAAACATCATTAATCAAAAAATCAATCAATGAAAAAACATTTAATTTTAATCCTAACCTTATCACAGTCGCTTTGGTCACAAAACAACAACATTACCATTTCTGTAAAACCCGAAAAAGTATACTATGAAAAAGACCAAAGCAATCAATATCTGAATTTCGATTTCCTTATTGAAAACAAAAGCAGCAGCAACATAATTTTAAATACAGTTGAAATTGCTGTTTATGATCAAAATAACAAGCTTGCAAGAAGAGATTTAGTTAATTTATACAGCAGAGAATCATTGGAATTAAGTGGAGCAAAGCCCATAGAATCCGGAAAAGGAAAATTATTTTTTAATCCCTTTCCTATTTTCACCAATGTTATTCCATTAAATAAGATACATTACGAGTTTTCATTCAATTCAGAAGACTGGAAAGAAAATTACTTTGTTTCTCTGGACGTTTTCCCGGAATTATACAAAACTAAAACCAATTTGATTCCACCTGTAAAAGGAAGAGTATTAGTTTGGAATGGCCATGACAGCAATTCACATCACCGACGTTTTGACTACACAGACCCATTGTTTGTAAAAAGAGGAACCACAATAAATTTTCAACGTTTTGGCTATGATTTTGTTGTCGTGAATGAAGAAGGTATTATGTACAAAGGTAAACCCAAAACGAATATTGAATGGTATGACGATATTGCTGATGACAACAATGACTATTATGGTTTTGGCGTACCTATTTATGCTGCAGGCGACGGTATTGTAATTGACGTTCGTGATGAAGTTGCAGACAATCGCCAGGTAAGTGAAGAAGAAATTGCCAAAAATGAAAAAGCATACGGTGGGAACTATGTAATTATTGACCACCAAAATGGGGAATTCAGTTGGTTTGGACACTTAAAACAAGGCAGCATTACAGTAAAAAAAGGACAAACTGTAAAGCAAGGAGAAGTCATTGGAGCGATGGGTGCTTCAGGAGGTTCTCTGTTTCCTCATTTACATTATGAATTGAGAAATGGTGATGGAGCTAAACGAGTGGAAGGACTTCCCTCCTATTTCAACAATTACTCCAGAGTACTTGGAAATAAAAAGACCTCCATGACAAACGGACTAATTAACTCCGGTGATATTATAGAAAGCAAATAAAGCAAAAACCCTGAGGTTCTCAGGGTTTTTGCTTTATATTTATTTACATCCCACTTCGGATTGCCTCAACCGGATCAAGCCTAGAAGCAACAAAAGCCGGTATAACTCCTGCTATTAGTCCAATTATACCTGCCAGGAAAGTTCCAAACATAATATTACCCACACTTAACACAAATTCGAAATCCAAAGCATTAGTCAGTACTATTGATATAATATAAACCAAAAGAATTCCGATCAGACCTCCAATTACACACAAAATAATAGCTTCAAACAAAAACTGCAAAAGGATAAATTTGTTTTTAGCACCTAAAGACTTCTGAATACCGATCAGATTAGTACGCTCCTTCACGGATACAAACATAATATTAGCTATACCAAAACCACCAACCAGCAGAGAGAATCCCGCAATAAGCCATCCAACAAAGTTCATCTGCTGAATCAATCCATCCAATAAATCTGTGAATCCAGACAATACATTAACAAAGAAATTATCAATTTCCCCTTCTTTCAATCCTCTGAAATGACGCAATTTCTGTTTCAATTCTTCTTTAAAAGCATCAATGTCAACTCCATCAACTGGCTTAATCAAAATGGCCGGAGTAATCATATCATTATTATCACCATACATCTGTCTCAGAAAATTAACCGGAATATACACCGTTGTATCTTCATTCTCGTCAAAAATTCCTGCTCCTTTTTTGGTCATCACACCGATAACCGTGAATTTCTGACCATATAAACGCACCTTCTTGCCTAACGGATCCTGACCATCAAAAAGGTTTTTGGCAATTTGATAACCTAAAACAATAACCGGTGCTCCAGAATTTGATTCTGATTCATTAAAAAACCTTCCTTCTTTAAATTCTAACTTCTGTACATCTTCCTGCTCATATGTTGTAGGCCCAATATTTACAGAACTTACTGTTTTTCCTTCATACTTAATATTCTCTTTCCGTGTGAATAGTTGAAAACACATCGCTTCCATATCATTCAAGGATTTTTTTAAATATTCATATTCTTCATAAGTCACATCCGGAAACTGTTCTCTTTTCCATTCCGGAATTTCTGAAGGACCAAATGAAAAACGCATTAAGTAAATTGAATTTTTATCCAATGTACTTAAATCTTTTTTAATTTTTCGGTCCAACGAATCAACCGCCGTTAACACAGCTATGATTGAAAAAATACCGATTGTCACACCAAGTAACGACAATAAAGTCCTCAGTTTATTATTCCGTAATGCGTTGATTGCAAAACCAAAACTTTCTTTTAATAATCGTACATATATCATCATAACGTGGGAATTGTATGAACATTAGTGTAAAAGTAACCACAAATGTTACATTTTTTTAATCCAATCTGAATCAAATTCGGAATGAAAAAACTACTTTTGCAATACAAATTACAACAACACAATGAATACTACAAAAACAATTAAATCGGCACTGATTTCAGTGTTTGACAAAACCGGCTTAGAACCTATTGTTACCAAACTTCACGAACAAGGCGTTACCTTTTATTCAACAGGTGGCACCGAAGAATTCATTTTAAACCTTGGTATTCCGGTAGTTCCGGTTGAAGACGTTACTTCATACCCATCAATTCTCGGAGGAAGAGTTAAAACATTACACCCTAAAATTTTTGGAGGTATTTTAAACCGCCAGGATAATGAAACCGATGTTTTACAGATGAGAGAATTTGAAATTCCGCAAATTGATGTCGTAATTGTCGATTTATATCCGTTTGAAAAAACTGTTGCATCAGGAGCAAGTGACGCTGACATCATTGAAAAAATTGATATCGGAGGGATATCATTAATCCGCGCTGCAGCCAAAAACTTCAAAGACACGGTTATAGTTCCATCTGTAAACGAATACGCATCATTTTTAGATATCATTTCTTCCCAAAACGGAGAAACCACTTTGGAACAGCGAAAAACTTTTGCAGCAAAAGCCTTCAATGTCTCATCACATTATGATTCGGCTATTTTCAATTATTTCAACAGAAATCAGGAAGAAACCGCATTAAAAATCAGCGAAACAAAAGGAAACGTATTACGCTACGGAGAAAATCCACACCAAAAAGGATTTTTCTTTGGGGAGTTTGACAAAATGTTCACAAAACTTCACGGAAAAGAATTATCATATAATAATTTATTAGACGTTGATGCTGCTGTAAATTTAATGGGTGAATTCAGAAATGACGATCCTACTTTTGCAATCCTTAAACACAACAATGCTTGTGGCATTGCAACAAGAAACTCAATGAAATCAGCATATCTTGATGCTTTGGCTGGAGATCCAACTTCAGCTTTCGGAGGTGTATTGATTGCAAACGGAAATATCGATTTAGCTACAGCCGAAGAAATCAACAAATTATTCTGCGAAGTAATTATTGCTCCAAGCTATGATTCGACTGCGATTGATCTTCTTGAAGAAAAGAAAAACAGAATTATTCTAGTACAAAAAGAAGTTGCTTTATCCGAAACATCCGTACGCACTTGCTTAAACGGATATTTGGTTCAGGACAAAGACTTGGCAACCGATTCAAAAGATATTTTAAAAACAGTTACCAACACTGCTCCATCTGAAGCTGAAATTGAAGATTTACTGTTTGCTTCAAAAATCTGTAAGCATACAAAGTCAAACACAATTGTACTAGCTAAAGACAAGCAGCTTTGTGCTTCAGGAACTGGACAAACCTCTAGAGTTGATGCATTAAGACAAGCTGTGGAAAAAGCAAAATCATTTGAATTTGATTTAACAGGTGCCGTAATGGCCAGCGATGCATTTTTCCCATTCCCTGACTGTGTGGAAATTGCCAATAAAGCAGGAATTACAGCCGTTATCCAACCAGGAGGTTCAATCAAAGATGAATTGAGCATTAATTATTGCAATAACAATAAAGTATCAATGGTATTTACCGGAATAAGACATTTCAAACACTAAGAAAAAAGCATATTTTTAGCTTAATCATAAATGCATCAATAAATTCGTATTGATGCATTTTTATTTTGAATTAAACCAAATAATTTTTATACTTTTGCTCTTGGATTAAACTATATTAAATACATTAACCCTCAAGTAAGAGTATGGGATTTTTTGATTTCATGACCGAGGACATCGCAATTGACCTTGGAACCGCAAATACACTAATAATTCATAACGATAAAGTTGTCATAGATAGCCCTTCAATTGTTGCCCGCGACCGCATTAGCGGAAAAATCATCGCAGTTGGAAAAGAAGCCAACATGATGCAGGGAAAAACACACGAAAATATCAAAACAATCCGTCCTTTGAAAGACGGTGTTATTGCTGATTTTGATGCTTCGGAGCAAATGATAAAAATGCTTATCCGTAGCATTCCTGCTTTACAAAAGCGATTATTCACACCGGCTTTACGCATGGTAATTTGTATTCCTTCAGGAATTACAGAAGTGGAAATGCGTGCGGTAAAAGAATCAGCAGAACGTGTAAACGGTAAAGAAGTTTACCTAATTCACGAACCAATGGCAGCTTCTATTGGTATTGGTATCGACATTATGCAGCCAAAAGGAAACATGATCGTTGACATTGGTGGTGGTACAACTGAAATCGCAGTCATTGCACTAGGTGGTATCGTATGTGACAAATCGGTTAAAATTGCTGGTGACGTTTTCACAAATGACATTATTTACTACATGCGTACGCAACACAATTTATTTGTTGGAGAAACAACTGCAGAAAAAATCAAGATTGAAATTGGTGCTGCCATAGAAGATTTAGACTCACCACCGGATGATATGTCAGTACAAGGACGTGATTTATTAACCGGCAAACCAAAACAGGTTGAAGTTTCTTCGAGAGAGATTGCAAAAGCTTTGGATAAATCCATCCAACGCATTGAAGATGCCATCATGGAAACTCTTTCACAAACACCTCCTGAATTAGCTGCCGACATCTACAACACCGGTATTTACCTTGCTGGTGGAGGATCAATGTTAAGAGGTTTGGACAAACGTATTTCACAAAAAACAGACTTACCAGTATTTATTGCAGAAGATCCTTTGAGAGCAGTTGTAAGAGGAACCGGAATGGCCTTGAAAAACCTGAATAAATACAGAAGTATCCTTATTAAGTAATATCACTTAACGCAAATTCCAAAAACAAAATTGGAGTTTTAAAATTTAGACATTGAATTTTAAATTTGTAATTATATCCGATGCAGCAAATATTTAACTTTATATTTAAAAACAGTAATCGCTTACTGTTTTTGCTGCTTTTGATAACTTCGTTAACATTAGCCATACAATCTCACTCCTACCACAGAAGTCAGATGGTAAACTCGGCAAATGCCATGACAGGAACTGTTTATGAAAAAATCAACGAAGTTAAAACCTATTTCAGTCTCAAAGACCAAAATGACAAATTAGCACAGGAAAATGCCAATTTGCGTAAATTACTATTCAACCAAAAAGACAGTACTACCAGCTTACTTAAAGATTCTGTAAAAGGTTATGACAAATTAGATGTAATTCAGTCTAAGATCATCAACAATTCTTACAACACACCTGAGAATTACCTAACCATAAATACCGGAACTTTAAAAGGTGTTCATCCAGATATGGGAGTTATAAGCAGTCAGGGAATTGTAGGAGTTATTGAAAAAGTTTCTCCAAATTATGCAACTGTCATCAGTGTATTGAATATCAAATCAAAAATTAATGCCAAAGTAAAACGTACAAATCACTTTGGTTCATTAATCTGGAAAGCTAAAAATGCAGGATATGTGCAATTAGTTGAGATTCCGAGATTGGCTTCTGTTAAAAAAGGAGACACTATTGTAACAGGAGGGATTTCAAAAATTTTCCCTGAAAACATCCCTGTTGGCGTTATTGATAAGATTTACATGGATACCGAAACCAACTATTATACAGTTAACGTACGTCTGTTCAATGATATGACAAACTTAAACCACGTCTATATCATTAAAAACAAAGACATTGGTGAAATTAACAAATTAGAAGCCGAAACCAAACCAAACTAATGAATAGCACAATTTTATTCAATACCATTCGTTTTGTTTTGCTTATCGCAGCACAGGTTATTATTTTCAATAATATCAACCTGTTCGGCTTTGCAAATCCTTTACCTTATGTTTTATTTATCCTGTTATATCCCGTAAACACAAACAAATCAGGATTACTTATTGCCAGTTTTTTTCTGGGACTGATTATTGACATGTTTGAAAACTCAGGTGGAGTTCATGCAACTGCCTGTTTAGTACTTGCATATATCAGACCTGCTTTTTTCAGATTTGCATTCGGTTTAAGTTACGAATACCAAACCATTAAAATAAACGACCGTTTATCACCTGAACGCTTTACTTTCATTTTCATTTCGATCATCACACATCATTTGATTTTATTCCTTTTGGAATTCTTTAAGTTCACGTTCATTTTAGATGCACTTTTAAGAACAATTACAACAACACTTTTTACGTTAATTGTTAGTATCATCATTATTTATTTATTCAAGCCAAGTAAGAAATGAGAAAGCTCCTACTCCCAGGTATGATAATAGTGGCTGCTATTTTAATCATAGCAAGGCTTTTTTATTTACAGATTATCGACGAAGAATTAAAACTTAAGTCGGAGAATATTTCCATAAAGATCAAGTACGAATATCCCGAACGTGGCTACATCTATGACCGTAACGGAGAACTTTTGGTTGCCAATCAACCTTCATACGATATCATGGTCGTTCCGAGGGAGATAAAAGAATTGGACACCATTGAATTTTGTAAGCTTTTAAATATTTCAAAGGAAGAATTCCATAAAAGACTGGACAAAGCCGTCGTCTATAGTCCGTTATTACCTTCAGTTTTCTTAGGTCAATTGAACAAAGCCGAATATGCTGCCTTTCAGGAAAAAGAACGGAAATTTGAAGGCTTTTACATTCAAAAGCGTTCACTCCGTGATTACCAAGTTCATGAAGGCGGAAATGTTTTCGGTTTCATCACACAGGTAAACGAAGCCATTATTGCCAAAAATCCATACTATAAAAGTGGGGATTTAATTGGAAAACAAGGTGTCGAAGAAATGTATGAAGACATGTTACGCGGACAAAAGGGAGTTAAACATATCCAGCGTGACCGCTTTAACCGCGAAATGGGTCCTTATAAGGAAGGAAAATACGATACAATTGCTATTCAGGGAAAAGACATTACACTTACAATTGATGCCGAATTACAGAAATACGGTGAAGCCTTAATGAAAAACAAGAGAGGTGGTATTATTGCCATTGAACCGAAAACCGGTGAAATTTTATGCTTAGTTTCGGCTCCGTCATATGATCCAGGTATCTTAGTAGGGCGTCAGCGTTCACGTAATTACACCCGTCTATACAACGATTCATTGGCAAAACCATTATATGACAGGAGTTTATTAGCCGAATATCCTCCCGGATCACCATTTAAAATATTAACTGCATTAGTAGGATTACAGGAAAGTGTGATTGATACTTCTACAGCTTTCACCTGTCGTGGCGGTTTCAGTTATGGCCGGGGAAGATTCATGCGTTGTCACTGTGGCGGCGGAGTTCGTAAATTACATATGGGTATAGCCAAATCGTGTAATGCATATTTTGGCAACACCTACATGAATACTATCAATCATTTCAATACTCCTTCGATTGGAGTTGATGTATGGAGCAACCACTTAAAATCATTTGGCCTGGGACAATTCATGGGTTATGACCTCCCAACCGGAAGAAGAGGAAATATTCCAACCTCGAAAACCTATGAAAGATTATATCCAAACGGAGGATGGAGAGCATCGGCAATAGTTTCAAATTCAATTGGACAGGGAGAAGTTCTGATGACCCCTATCCAATTAGCCAATATGATGGCAACTATTGCAAATAGAGGCTATTATTACACTCCTCATATTATTAAAAAAATCAAAGGACAACCTATTGATGAAAAATTCAGGACTAAACATGTCACCACTATTGACCCGAAACATTACAAACCGGTAATAGAAGGTCTCGCTGAAGTATTTAAAACAGGTACGGCTTATTTTTTAGGTGTTGACGGAATTGAAATATGCGGAAAAACTGGTACCGCGGAAAATTTTGCCAAAATAAACGGAAGAAAAGTCCAACTTGAAGACCACTCTATTTTTGTTGCATTTGCCCCAAAAGATGACCCGAAGATTGCTATTGCAGTATTTGTGGAAAACGGTGGCTACGGAGCTACCATTGCAGGACCGATTACATCTTTAATGCTGGAAAAATACATCAAGAAAAAAGTAACAAACAAATTCAGGGAAGAAAATATGATGAACCGTAGTTTACAGCACGAGTACAACAAATTTTCTAAAAAATATATCGATTCCATGTACAGAATTAAATTAAAAAAAGATTCTGCAACAAGAGTTAAAAACCAAAAGAAACTAGACTCAATTAAAAAAGCACAAGGAGTACAAATTAAGCCGTAATGAAAAATCAAAGTGTTAAAAATAACATCGACTGGATTACTGTAATTATCTATACAGCACTTGTTGTATTGGGCTGGATGAATATTTATTCGGCAGACATCACAGCTGATTCCAATTATATTTTTGACATTACCCAAAACTATGGAAAACAATTGGTTTTTATTGGCTGTAACATTGTCCTAGTCTTTCTGATACTTTCAATAGACGCCAAAATATACGAACGTTTTGCCAGTGTATTTTTTGGAGCCTCACTATTTTTTCTTGCCGGTCTGTTTGTAGCAGGAAAAGTAGTTGCGGGACAGCGTTGTTGGTATGCCATCGGAAGTTTCACCATACAGCCTTCGGAGTTTGCAAAAGCTGCAACTGCTTTGGCTTTGGCAAAATACCTGAGTGACTCACAAGTCAATTTAAAAAACTTTAATCACCAACTTATCGGGCTTTTAATTATTGCCTTACCAATTTTATTGATTTTGCCACAACCCGATCCCGGAAGCGCATTAATTTTCACCATGTTTATTCTGGTACTCAACCGTGAAGGATTACCATCTTGGTATCTATGGTCAGGCTTCCTGGCTATTATACTATTCTTAATGGCATTATTGATCAAACCTCAATACGTAGTTTTAATTACTTTCCTTGGAGTTGCCATACACTATCTCAAATCAAGACAAATACACAGAAATATCATTGCAAGTGCGGTTGTATTTATCATGATGATAGGCTTTGCTTTATCGGTTGATTATGTTTTCGAAAACGTATTCAAACAACATCACCGTGACCGTTTTAATGTTTTATTCGGACGAGAGGTCGACATGGCCGGAGTGGGATACAATACGAATCAATCCAAAATCGCGATTGGTTCCGGAGGTTGGCTTGGAAAAGGGTATCTGGAAGGAACCCAAACCAAAGGAAATTTCGTTCCTGAACAACATACTGACTACATTTTCACTACTGTTGGTGAAGAATGGGGATTTGTAGGTTCAACTGTAATGATTTTATTATATGTAGGTCTCTTACTCCGCATTTTATATCTGGCCGAAAATCAAAAAACCAAATTCAGCAGGATTTACGGTTATGGCGTTGCCTCAGTACTTTTCACTCACTTTGCCGTAAACATATCAATGGTTATTGGAATATTTCCTACTATTGGTGTTCCTTTGCCTTTCTTATCATATGGAGGATCGAGTTTATGGGCTTTTACCATTCTGCTCTTTATCTTCGTTAAAATGGATGCTAACAAGGTGAATGAGTGGTAGTTTTTATTTAAAACTCCAATCTTTATAATCCACAGATTTTTCTATTTTATTTTCAATTCCATCCGGTAACTTGGAAAAGAAATCAATACCGGTCATTTTTTCGATAGTATCAATAGAAACAACAAAACTGTAAAGCGGCTTGTCTGATTCCTTATGAGGCACCAAAAAACCTATCGCTTTATATTCACCGTTGAAACGATCGATTAAGATTTTATAAAAATACTTAGGCACAGACACTTCTTCATTACCAATGGCATCAAGATCAGGAGTTAAAACACCACCGGTTACAACATACAACCCATCATATTTTTTTGCCCAATATCTGGTTTTCTGTTCCAAACGATTCCAAAGACCTGCATTGAAATCATTTCTTTGTGGGGAAATATTAGAGGTATAAAAAGTTTCATTAAATGCTTCTTTTGAAAACCTACGATCACCGGCCGGGCACAAATGTCCTCTGTCATATCCGGATCGGATATAGTTTTTCCAACTTGCAGAGCCGCTTTTCACCTCAGGATCATCTATAAAGTAAGGACGCTTACGGTTAAAATATACAATGTCATCTTTTTTTAATTCATAAGCCACCCACTCGGCCTGTTCATGCTTTTCAACATACGAAAGTGTATAATATTTATGTCGGATTACAACCCCATTATTTATTTTAGGAAGAAAAAAATCTGTATCATGCATTGATTTATCAGCAAAAGTCACCGCTTTTGAATCATTGACATTATCCTTTCGACTTTCTTTTTTCCCTTCGCAACCCACTATAACTAATCCAAATACACACAACTGTAAAATTTTATCTGCAAACTTCATATAACAAGTGAATTATTGTAAATTTATAATGTAAATATAAAGAAGAACATGTACAATCCTAAAAATTAAACACTATGAAAACTAAATTACTGTTAGCCGGAGCTTCCTTATTTTTTGGATTTTCAGGTATAGCACAAGAAAAAGTTGTGTCTGAAGCAGAAAAACTAACCGCACAAAAGCGCCAGGACTCGATTGTAAAAATAAAAGAAGCCAAAGAAGCAGAAAAAAAAGCACATTTAGCAGAAGTTGAAGCTCAGAAAGCAGCCAAAGAAGCAGAGAAAAAAAGTCAAAAAGCTGCAGCCGAAGCCGAAAAAGAAGCCAAAAATGCAGCTAAAGAAACTGAGATGGCTGCCAAAGAAAAAGAACGTGCTGCAAAAATGGAGGAAAGAAGAGTTGAAGCCGAAGAAAAAAGAGTTAAAGCAGAAGAGAAAAGGCTAAAGGAAATGGAGAAAGAAAGGGACAGAATGGAGAAAGAGAGAGACAAAGCTGAAAAAGCCCGCAAAAAAGCAGAAAAAGAGAGAGAAAAGGCTGCTGATGCACGTGAAAAAGTAAGAGATGCCAAAGAAAAGCAAGATGACATAAACAAAGACATCGACAAAGAAATTAAAAAGCTGGAAAAGCAAGAGAAAAAAGGAAATCTATCCCCAAATGAAATTGACAAAAGAAGAGAAAAAATAGATAAAATGAGGGAAAAAGCTGATAAGCAAAAAGAAAAAATAAGAAAGGCCGAAAAAGCTGCTGACAAGTTAAATTAAAAAATAATCCAAATAAAAAGGGTTGCGGTAGTATCTCACTAACTGTGTAAGTATAAAAAATAATGGGGTTTTAAAACCCCATTATTTTTTTGTTTAATTTTAAATATTACACAGTCTTATGAAAAAAGAAGATTTATTATCAGATGATTTTTTGAAGCAGTTCAAAACCGGTGAAGACCTAAATGGTTTTCTTGCCCAACTACAAAAGCGTGGATTAGAGGCTATTCTTAATGGCGAATTGGATTCTCATTTAGGGTATGACAAGCATGAGAAATCCCCTTCTTCGAACTCTCGTAATGGTTTTTCCAACAAGAAAATAAAAACCTCTTTTGGAGAATCAGAAATTCAGGTTCCAAGAGACAGAGAAGCTTCTTTCAATCCCATGATAATCCCTAAAAGGCAAAGTATGGCTGACGGATTGGAAAATGTCATCATATCGCTTTATGCCAAAGGGATGAGTGTTAGCGATATTGAAGAACAGATAAGAGAAGTCTATAATTTTGATGTATCTACCTCTACTATATCCAGGATTACAGAATCAGTATCCAATGACATTGTTGCTTGGCAAAACCGTCCATTAGAGCCTGTTTACTTAATCGTTTGGATGGATGGTATCGTGT
>NZ_JAMLJL010000014.1 GCF_023634845.1 Flavobacterium amniphilum
CATTCCAATTTTGAAATTGTAGCAGTAAGGTAAAAAAAAACCTCCTTTAAATGGCTTTAAAAAGAGGTTTTATAAAATGTTTTTTGGAGTTATTTTGAAAAAATAGTAGTTGTGCAACAGTTACCGCGGTTTTAAGAAATTGGGGGTTTAGTGAATAATGGAACATCTTTTCGTATATTTGGCTTCAGTCTTAACGGAATGAGTTGGGACAAAAATTCCCAACTTCTTAAAGCCGGCGCGATGTTAGCGTCTATTCCATTCAAAATCCAATAAATTCAACTATTTAATGAAAAAACTTATATCTATTATCTGTTCAATTTTGGGCCTTACTTCATGTGGTAATTCTCAGCAGCAAGATTTGGAAAAAGGAAAACTTGTTGAAATTGAGGCGAATCGCAAAACTATAAATGCACTAAAAAATGCTGGTAATAATTTTGAAATAGAGCGGGATGTTTTTCATTGGATTTACTTTAAATCAAAATCTGATCAACATAATTATTTCAAAGAAGTCCAGTCAAAAAATTTCAAACTGGTTCTTTCAAATAAAATTGATGGTGAATTTCCGTACCAACTTGAATTAGTGCGAAAAGATAAAGTTACAGAGTCAGAAGTAAATGAATATGTATTATATCTTTGGAGAACCGCATTAAAATATAATGGGGATTATGATGGTTGGGAAACAAGTGTAGAAAAATAAAAAACAGCAACAGCCGCTAACCCTCGCTAATCGCCAGTGCTGGTTTTGGGTTGCCGCTCGCCTATTTTTCATATATTCGTTCCAAGCAGCCGAGAGAACTTTCTCCGCTATTCCGCACCGCGGTTAGCGAGCTAACGTTAGTGGCAAGGCTAAACAAAACTGCAAAAAAGAAATATGACTAATAATTACGAGATTTTTGAAGAAGAAAATCACTTGAAACCAAATTTTGCTAAATCAGAATTTGATTCACTAAGTTCTTGGGATTTCGGCTGGGCAATTCTTGAACCAATAAATCTTGGCGCAAATGATGAAATTGGATTATCAAAACGACTATCACCTGGACAGAAAGCTTTATATTTCTTTTGGTATCTTGATGGAGAAGTTACAAATGGAGGATTTATACAATTCTACTGGAATGGAAAGCGAAAGTATTTGCCGGCAATCATAAAAGGATTAGAATTGATTGGAGATAGAGATATGCTTAACCTGGTTGACCAAGCTGATAAACTTTATATGGAAAACAAAGAGAAGTTTGATTCTGGGAAAACTCAAGAAGATTTTTCAAAACTCTATGATGATTTAATTGAGTTTGATGATCTTGATGGAATATTTTATGACAAGCATGATAAAACAATGGATTTAATAGAAAAGTATGCGAGACAAAATCCAAATAAGTTTGTAAACATAGAATAACGCCCAGCCGCTAACAGCGGTTTCGCGCCATAGCTGGTTTTGGCTTTCTTGGAAAATACGCTGAACATCAAAATTTCTTATTACATTTATCCTTAACTTGCCGCTACTGCGCCAAGCCGCGGGAGGTTATATGCCATAATTGGAAACTGCTGAATGACAACTCGCCCGGAAAATAACTCAAATAAAATTAGTTTTGGAAAAAGAAGATAAAATATGGGAATTGCTTGAAATGTGTTACTACGGTCACATTGATCAAGTTAAAAGATTAGTTGAAGAAGGTGTTGACGTTAATGAAATTGGAAAAAATGGAATGTCGCCATTAGATGCGGCCAAAGACGGAGAAAATAATGATATAGTTGAGTATCTTATGAGTGTTGGGGCTAAAGAAAATCAAAACTCAAAACTGGAGTAAATTTGATTGGTTAATTTGGGAAGTACAATTACGGCATGTAACAGCGGTTTAGATAAATAGCAAGTGAAACCCCTTTATTTTATTGGTATTTTAAAAAATTAAATTTCATAAGTACAACATAAGTACAACAAATTGAAAAATCTTTTTATCTAGTCTATTTTGTTTTTACAGTAAAAAAAGAATGGCGACTAATAATACAACTACCAAAAGAATTACAAGACCGACTTTTGTTGAAGAAATTGGTTTATTACCGTCAATTTTCCCATTTTGACCATTAATCGAAAAATTATATTTTTTATTTTTATAAACATAAGTACAAATCCATACAGGAAGTAAAATATGTTTATATGATTCGTTTTCAAATGCAGTTACTAAAGACAAATCTGTATAAGTATCTATTTTACAAAGATTACCACATTCTCTATAAATTTTTTCATTAATAATGCTTTTTGATAAATCATAACATTTTTTTATTTCAGGGGAATAGGTATCAGATTCCCAACCTGTAAGATATTTGTAGTCGAACGGTACAAGCTCATCCAAATTGAATGGGAAAATTTTGCTGACTTCTGAATGAGAAATTTCATCACTGCCACAGATTAAAATATCATTGAAAAATTTACTGTAATGACCACTTCTATAATGCCATCTAGTGTGCTGTACTTTTTCCTCTTTTGAATTTCCCTCACTATCAGTATAGGTTTCGGTTTTGTAATAATACTCGCCAGCTTGACCACTCCATTGTGTTTCTGTTTGAGCATCAAATGTCCAAAAAGGAACATAAATACCTCTTAAATTATCTAAAACACTAATTTTTCTAAAATCATCTGATGTCCAAAACCCTTTATTCACCCAATTTTGAAAAAGTGCTTGAATCTCATTTTTTGAAATACTAAACGGGATTAAACCGCTTGGGTTGATGGGTTGCAATTGAAAAGCAGTTGAATTCACTACATTATTCCCACAATTTATACACTCAAAGGAGGGGGTGTTTTCTTTTATTTCATTTTCTTTACCACATTTCGAGCAAGCATATAAAATTATTTCAATATCTTTTCTAGGATTGACCAAAGTGGATAAAAAACCTGAAATATCTTTTTCCTTTATGGTTTCCAACTTTTTTTCAATTGGAATAACAGAATTACAATGATTACACTTTAAATCTTTAACAATTGGGTCAAAGTTAAGTTCTGCACTACAATTTGGACATGGATATTCTAAAAAATTTTGCATTTACAATTTTGATAATATTTCCTGTTTTTTAATATTAAATTCTTCTTCGGTTAAGATTCCTGCTTGTTTTAATTCACCAAGTTGTTTTAACAACTCAATTTGTTGCGAACTACTTGATTCCTTTGACAAAGTATTTTCCTGTTGATTTTGAATATTTTGCCCCATTAAATTATTTAATAAGATTCCTGCTCCAATTCCTGCACTATCTCCTGTACTTGGGTTTTCAGATATTTTTTCTATGGATATTCCTGCTTGAAACTGGTTAAACTCATTCAAATTGTTTTTTAAAATATTGAGGTTTGTCTTTTTATCCAATATTTTTTCGACTTCTTCAGGAAGCATTATACTCTCAATATAAAATTTTTCGAGTTGAATCCCCCAAGTATCAAATTCCTGTTGAAAAACAGGCATTAATTTATCCCCTATTTCAGTATAATTGGTCGCTAAATCTAAAACGGGGATGCTAGCTTGCGCAATTCCTTCTGCAAATTTACTGGCTATTACTGCTTTCAATTGACCTTCAACATCATCAACTTTAATATATGGTTTAGTTCCTGAAAATTCTTTAATAAATTTTTTACTATCTATGATGCTAATACTAAAATTACCAAATGATTTTAATCGTACTTGTCCAAATTCTTCATCCCGCAAAAGAATTGCTCCCGAAGTTCCCCATTTTAAATTGGTAAATTGTTTTGTACTTATAAAATAAATATCAACTTTAAATGGTGAATCGAAAAGATACTTCCAAGATTCCAGTGAAGTCGTTACGGGCATATTACTTGTTGAAAGTGTGTGCAAACCTGGTAAGTATAAATCACCAAACTCTCCCTCATTCATTAAAACCACATTTTGAGATTCTCTCACTGTTAGCTTTGCCCCATTCATTATTTTGTTGCCTTGGTCAGTGAATTTCCATATAATTGTGTCGTTGGATTGGTCAACCCATTCAATGACCTCAATAAATTCGTTTTTTATAAAATCAAATATCCCCATTTTTTTTATTTTTAAATTCCGATTCTCCCTCCTAATAAGTAAAAATAGTTAATTAAAACAACTGTTCATATTTTCTAATCACATTATTACTACCTCACAACTTCTAATTCCGTTTTTCCTTTTGGAATATGTAGAAAACAGCTAAAAACAAAACCACTTAAATCACCATCTTTATCCTTATAATGGCAAACTAAAACCGACTTATCTTTTAAATTCTTATCATTTGAAGTACTAACCAATCCAACTAATCTTCCCTCTGCATAAAATACCATTTTATAGTCTTTAATAGGTTGCATCTCAAATTCAGGACTTTTTACAACATTCACTGTTTCGTCCCAACCTCGTTGAATATCTTTTCTTGTTGCATATTCTGAAACGTATTGATTTCTCATATTATCAAACTCAATTTTTGCAATGGCATCTAAATTCTTACTTTGATATATACTTTTATTTTTTTCAAATTCTGCCAAAACTCTTTTTTCTAAATCTTTTGGGTCTAATTTTCTTAAATCTTGACTCTCACTCCAGCCTTTTAATTCGTAAGGGACTACTGCATTAAAAGTAAAACTACCCTCATAATATTTTTTACCTGAAAGTAATGAGACTGGTTCTACCATAGAATTTGCAGGCTTGCTCATTGGTGCAATATGAACACCTGATTCTCCCTGTTTTTCGTGTTTGTAAAAATCCTGCCATTCTGCTGTAACTTCCATTTCGGTTTCATTGATAAAAGTTGGATAATTTTCACCTTCGTATTCACCAACAGGATATAACTTGTAGTTCACTTTTTGCAAACCACTTTTTAAAATCACATGATTTATAC
This sequence comes from Flavobacterium amniphilum, assembly GCF_023634845.1. GTDB lineage: Bacteria > Bacteroidota > Bacteroidia > Flavobacteriales > Flavobacteriaceae > Flavobacterium > Flavobacterium amniphilum. The sequence continues at coordinate 4,855 of NZ_JAMLJL010000014.1, forward strand.
TTACACCTGTATGCCCGCCATTACTATAATCTTGATATACAGGTATATCATTCACAAAAATTTCAGATTGACACCAGCCTTGTTTGACGTCTAAATAATATCTTGTATAATCTGTATAAGTTTTTACTTCGGCATATATTTTATCTACAATGTTATTTGCCGTAATATCAGGGTTTTGTATCATTTTTATTTCTTTTTTTTGTGAACATGAATTTAAGGAAATGAATATTCCTATTGCTATAAGTTTAAGTTTCATGATAAATTTAATTTAAGGCTTAATATTAAAAAAATAAATCCGCATTAGTACTTTTTTTGAAGGATCTATTAAAATAAACGGTACAGGTTTAGCTTCTTTCTCAGAAGTACCTATTTTGAACCCAGATTTTGTTTTTACTTCTGCATAAGCTAAATACTTTCCTTTGATTCCCGAAAAAACAAGATATTGTTCCATGAACAGACCTTTTTTAGGGTCAATACCATATTGATTAACTAATATTGCTAAACCATTAAGTTTAAGTACAACACCTCCCTCTAACTTAGTTTCATAAGCCTTAAATTTAGCAAAAGTTTTTTCATACTTTGCCTCAATGGTCACTTCTGCTTTTATTGTTTTACTAATTATTGACACCGCTAATTTATTATTAACATAATTCTCAGCAGTATCAATAATATTATATGTCTTAGTCAAGAAATTGTACTTGACATTCTGTTCAAATTCTATATCTCCTTTAACTGTTATACTTCCCCCTATTTTTCTGACTCCAATTGTTTCAAGAGCCGTGGCAACCACTTTTTTATTTTCCCTCAATTTCTTTTCTTCTTCATCTTTAGGCGGATTTTCACTTTCTTTTTTAAGATAATCTTCAATAAGGTCAAAACTTTTCTCGAAGTTTACCGCAACCAAAGGGGAGCATTTTATATTGGCTTCAAAAATAAGTGCCAGTCTGCTGTCAGGTTGCATTTTATAATACATCCCTGCGTTCATGGCAATGGCAGGCGGTACAATTTCCACACCTGAATCGTCAAGATATTTAGATAATTGTTTTGCTTTTTTGGCAAGTTTTGCTACTTTTTTAAGTTTACCTGGTATGTTCCTGCCTTTTGTCAAGTATAACATTAATAAGTCAATGATAATACCTACAGCAACCATTTCATAAATTGCAAGTGCCACAAGGTAGCGGGTATATTTATTTTCTTTTATAAAATCGACCTGCGTTCCTGTAAGACTTAGTTCTTCATTCTTTTTTTCAAGTTTTCGGTCATAAAAAGCGTGCATACCAATTGAGAAATCTTTTGCCTGTTTTTCTACATAAGGAAAAAGCACATATTCGTTTATCCAAGTGCTTGGCAATACTTTCATTATTTTAAAAACAGTACTATCAGTTAACTCCTTTATTTCTTCTGTAATTCCATTTTTTAAAGCTACTGCTTTTTTATGAAAAAAGTAATCTCCAGCATCTTTATAATTGTATTGAAAATGTCCAATCCAAACCACATCAGGAAAAGCTTTTATGTGTAGTGTGGGTTTGCTCTTATCGGAATAATACGCACACGAATTAATATGAAAATAATAATCGTTTGTGATGTCAAAATAGGACGTTGTTTTGTCTGAAAAAGGATTCAGGTATTTGGCAAGATAGTTTAAATAGTTTGTTTTAAAATCTGAACCAATAACAGAGAAAACTGGGTGTTCAATAATTTCAGCGTTATAAACCGTTTTCTTGTTTACAGAATGCTGTGTATGCTCAAATACAGTCTTTCTTATACTGTGCTTTTCCTTATGCTCCTTGAAACAGGAATCAAAAGACTGCTTAGGTACATTTATTTTTAATTTCTTGGCGTGTGAATACGTGGGCGTAATAATATCGACAGTTATAGGCTGTGCGTTGTTGCCATATACTTTAAATAATAAGGTAGTTCTGCGGTTTTGCTCGTGAAGTGCCTCGCTTATATCTTCACCATGATGTATAAGTGCCGTTTTTCCATAACCTTTTGCCGAAATCCTATCAGGGTCGATGCCTTTTTCAATCAAATGGTCAACAATGGTCTGCGCCCTCTTTAATGATAATTTAATATTATAGTCATGGCTTCCCCTGCAATCAGTATGCGACCCAATCTCTACTGGCAAATACGGTGATTCCAGTAAAAAAGTGGTTATTTCGTCTATTACCGATTTTGCATCTGGGCGAATATTGTATTTGTCGAAATCGTAATTGATTTTTTTGGTTACGGCAAATCGCTCCTTGCCGTCTATTTGTCGGTTAAATTTTCCCTCGTCAAATATGGTTACAGGATCATTATCCTCATAAATAACTATTTTGGGAAACTTACACAAATGATATTTTTTATAACTGGCTTCTGCTTCACCTACTTTGAGCGGGGTAAGATTTTCGGGAGGTTTAGGAAACTGAGGTTGAAGCTTGTTTTTAATTCTTAAAAACTCGGCATGCGCGGTTTCATTTCTATCGTTTAGGATATATTTATTTGTTGCAGGGTCTTTTACTTTTATATAAAACTGCTCAATATCTTGCCTGTTTCTAATTTTAGTGTACCAAGATGAAGTATTATTAATTTCTAAATCAATTTCGCCATTGGTAACAGCTACTCTTGTGATTACTGCAACTGGTATATCATCGCTTGTTGACGAGCCACCATACTGTCTGTACACTTCTACAATAAGATTTTTATAACCGTTAAGCCCCTCAGTATTTACAGTTAGATAAATGATATTTCCGTACGAAAAAATGTGCGAATTACGCACATCTTCGCCATCGTTGCTAAGACACCATTTACTTGTGGTTATTCGTGGCGGACAGTAACCGCTTATACTTAAACCTGTTTTTATAAACTCCCTGTTTTCAGATAGGTTGGCTTGCAGGTAATAGCAGTAAGGACCACAAAACTTTTTGGCAATTTTTACCCCAAATATTTTGTCGTGTGCCAGTACCTGTTGCAATAACACTATTTTTTTATCATGGGCGTGAAACGTCCAAAATCTTCTACTTGTTTTATCAGTAGGAGTGGTGTCCTTAAACCATTCAGCTACCGTAAAATAAACAAATTGGTCTGCTTTAATCGTTAATTTTTCATTAGGCACAGACAACCTCGGTATTACTTCTCCAGTTCCTGACCATTTAATTTTTGCTATTCCTCTTGCCATACTTATAATTATTAAGAATAATAGACTATCCTTGTGATTGTGATTGTGCTTGCGCCCGTTCTATACCCTCGAATGAATACTTTTTTTTCTGTAAATCGGTAATATTTACCATTGGATTTATTTGATTGTGAATTTCGGGATTTGCATTTTTAATATTTTGTTTTCCTGCTTCTGTTTTTTGCCCGTGTTTATCTATCGTTATGCAATCAGGCGCACCCATTGGACAGGTTGCTTTACTGTCTTCAAGCAATGCTTTGCCTTGATTTGACAACGTTATTTTTTCATAAGTACCACTCCATTTTGTAATAACCGCCTTGCAGGGCAAATAATCACCACTTCCATTGGGTTGCTTTTTGCATTTACCAAAAGTATTTTTTTCAAGCGTTTGCCCTATGTCTTTATCACTCGCAACAAGTTTTTCTTTGCCCTCTTTATCGTTGGCGTAAACCTTTGTTTGTGTCTTTACCTTTAAAACATCTGTTTTAGGTTCAACGCTAAATTTACATTTTACGGTTGCACCTTGTACAACCACGTGCTTCTCACTCATTGCTTATAGGGTTATATTATTAAAAGAACCAGCTTTTTTTCTTTGCAGGCGCAATCATTTCTATTGGTCTGTTCTCCTGCATTTCGTTATCATTAATAACTGCAATTACAATTTCCAGTTTTTTAGGAACGTCTAACTTAACATCACATTCCATTAACATAGTCTTGATGGTATTATTGTTAGGGTTTAAAAAATAGTTAGCCTTAAAATTACCCGTTGCCTTTTCAAGTTCCAGCCCCATTTGACTATCATAATTGGAAAAACTTAACTCATTCTCAAAATCCGCTTTACATCTGTCATCTTTCAAAATTCCATCCCTACTAAGACATATATTGTTACTTTCATCTAAATATTTATCGATGGTTTGGTTAATGGAATATCTTAACGGGTTAGAATTTACGAGTAGTGGAAAATCAACAGTAGATTCAGAGGTCAATTCTTCATTGTGCTTCATATAGATGCCACTAAAAAAAGCATTTAGAAACCAATCCTTTTGCAAGCTTTCATTTAAACTGCTTTTATTATCGATACTTTGCTCAAAAACTGCTAAATAATTTTCAATTTCCCTTCCTTGGTATTCGTCTAATATTTTTTGCTTATGGTTTGCCCATCGTTTTTTTATTTCAGCGGTATTATAAACCTCTTCCCATCTTCCATTTTTATTGACCACAAGGACAAGTGGATATAATGATTCGGATACTTTTTCTGCAAGTTCGTTGATTATGGTATCAGCCTCAACATGATTTATAAAAATTTTGGAAGCTCTGTTTATTTCAAATAAATGGTGTTCACTTGGCTGTTTATCCACACATTGTACACTTACTTCGTAATGCATCGTTGTAACTTCATCACCCGTAGTAACAGTAAACATCACCCCATAATTTATTTTTTTGAGTATTGATTTTAGTTGTATAAAATTAGGTGCTGACCGTTTAGAAACATTTTCTTTATCTTCTATAGGGGTCTGAGAAAGAATAAGTGTTTTTAGGTTATTTGAAAAATCATAACCAATCAAATCAGGAAGTTCACAATAAATATTATGATATGCTCTTATCTCTTCAGTAGTTAAATTCAATTGCTTGGCAACACTCTGTAATGTGTCTCCTTTTTGTATAGTATATATTTTATGTTTTGACTCCAAGTGTTTTTTTTTATGGGTCAAATATAAAGAATTATACTACAAAAAAAATCAAAAAATTTTAATTAAAATTTCTCTAACCCCTTATTTTTAAGCGCATCACCAAATTTGGTGAGAAGAAAAATACACTAATTTAGGGATTGACTGATAATTATAAAGTAGGTAAATTCGCGCAAAAAAAAATGGAATCCATACCCTTTTTCTCATTAATCATTCTCCTGATTTTTGAAGGCAAAAAAACTGCTGAAAATTTAGTATATAAAAATAATGTGAACACAATGAACTTAATTTACATAGCCCTTATAATGATGAATATTGTTTTACTGGTATATTACGAATTTTATTAAAGAAACATAATATATATTTGTGAGTGTTATAAGAGTTAGTGAAAAGAAAAAAATACAACTTAGATATGGGAGAAAATCACTTAAATATATCAGAAGATATTGATGCAATATCAAGAGAAATTTTGGATAAATATTGGTTGAATGAAAACGGAGAATTTATCCATAAAGTAAATAATTTATCGAAAGAATATAACTTAACAAGTTTTAAAATTACTGAATTAGCAAAAAATCATTCCTCATATTTCAAATCTAAAATTTGTGAAAGATGTCGAATAGAATATTTTGAAAAAATTGAAACAAGAGGAAAACTTAAAGGAGATTTTTGGAATGTTTTATGTGAAAACTGTGAGCAAATACAAAAAGAAGAGCAAAAAAAAATAAATGATGAAAAGCAAAATCAAATAAACAATAGATTAAGCATATTCAATAAATCATTTTATGAAAAGAATTGGGAGAAATTGAATCAAAATGAATTTGAAATTTATGAAAAAATCATTGCTAATAAAACTTTAAAAAACATTAAACAAAATATTTTTAAAAACGATTTTTACTGTCAATCTACTTGGTCAGTTTTCAATAAATTAGAACAATTAAATTTAATAATAATTGAAAGAGACAGTTATAAAACAGTCTTAAATATTTATTTTGATGAAAGAGTAGAAAATATAATTTCAAGAAATAACAGAATAGAAAATATAATTCCAAGAAATAGCACAATAGAGATCAAAGATACTTTGAGTTTCTCTCTTTCAAAAAAACTAAATAAAACTAAACAAAATCAACCCGATTATTCAGGAACATTTATATTAAAAAACGATGTTGTTTTAAAAGCAGGAGTCAAATATTTGTATGGAGGTTGGTCACAAACCGACGATTCAATAAATTTAAAATTTACCCCATTAGGAAGTATTCCTTATAAACCAATTCAAAGTGAAATTGAGAATGAACCAAAATTAGTAGAAGATATTCTTAAAGATTTTTTTAATGTATTAGTAGATAACGAAATAAATCAAAATCCATTTGGTTCATTAAATGATGATTTGGAAGATTCTGACGTTCCATTTTAAACAAAAAAACTACTACCTTTTCCCATATCAAAAATATCCGAAAATAAAATTCTAAAAACATATAAAAGTAAAATATAAACAAACTATGAAAAAACAAATCTTAAAGACAGGGGTAATTTTATTATTAACAAACTTTATTTATTCGCAAACTCCAAAAAATTTCAAGGCAGTAATTAAAAATGAAAGAATTGAAGAATTCACAATCAGCATTTTAAAAGGTAAAGGAGATTTTTCTGGAATTATCCAAATTACAAAAGATGGGAGTATAAAACCTTTTGTGTATAATGTTGATATTGACTTTTCGACTTTAAAATCAGCAGGTGATGTTGTAAGCTTTGAGGATTTCAATTTTGACAAGGAAAAAGAAATAAAAATTTATGCCTTAAACAATGGATTTTATATTTATGACAGAAAAAGTGGCAAAGAAAAAAATCTATTTGAAAAAACTGCTGGCTATGGAAAATCTAAAGTAGTTGATGTTAAAAATTTCATTAATACCCATAGAGGAGAATATGTTATTAATGAAGCAGATAAAACAATAAAAATTTTAGGAAGTTGTGGGGCTGGTTGTGGTTCTGAACAAACATACAAAGGTTATGGTGATGGAAATTTAAAACTAACCCGAAAATGTGAGTGGGATGAAATGCAATAAACTTAGAACTATTTGAAGTTGTGAAAAAACTAATTCAAGAGTATTTTAAAAATATTTCAAGCGTGCTTAAAGCACGCTTTTTTATCCTTCTTTGAACTTACTAAATTAACCCGCTACGATATTGGAAAAATACCAATTTGAAATTAATTCATCGGTTAATTCATTTTTATTAAATTCATTCCACGAATTGCTTGTTTCTATCCAAACTTTCTTTCTTTCTTCATAAGTTTCAAAAAAATTATCTAAAATTTGAGTTGAACCATTTTCTTTAATTTTAATATTTTTAATTGCAAGATGTCTATCATAAGTTTTCATCCAACCTTCCTCAGTATCACGACCAGAAAGTGAAAATTTGATTAACCTTGTTATGAATAAAGTTCTACGGATTATTTCTTGATTATTAATTGAAGTAGAATCTAAATAGCTTTTGAATTTTTCAACTTTTTCATCAAGTGTAAATTCAAAATCAATAGTTTCGTCAATGTGAAAATGTCCTGTTAAAAAAGCCAATTCCTCTTGTATTTGGATTGGATTGGAAATGTACCAGTTTAAAATTTTGTCTAATGGATTCATAGTATTAGTGTTCATATTTTACAATTTACGAAGATATGAATTTAACAAATAAAAACTTATGATTTAAAAAGCAAAAACCGTATTACATTTCTGCAACACGGCTTTCCCAATCAACCAAATCAAAAACTATTTCTTTGTTTTCGCTTTTACCACTCTGCCACCTTTGACGTAGCGATACCCCTTTTTCAGCGTTCCGTCTCTTTTTACTCCCTCACGCTTAATAACTCCGCTACAAAGCTTTTTAGCCGAGATTCTTTTTTTTCCTTTTGATTTTGCTTTTTTTGCTACCATGATTTCTGATTTTAGTTATTTGACTTTAAATGATAATTTTTCTTTTTTGTGTTGATTTACTACTTTTTGGTAGTACATCGAGTATTTTAAAGTGAGGTCGTTTCCTCTGTTTTTCTCCAGTGTGGCAAACCGCTCTTTCGGGTCGGGATGCGAGGAGCAATGAATTACCGATGTCGGATTGTGCGCCATTTTATTACCTCCGTACATTGCTCCGTTTTCCTTTACCTGTGATATGAAACACCAAATAATTTTCGGGTACTTAGTGCGCAAGTAATTGAGCTGGTCAGCTGTGATTTTCAAATCCGTAACCGAATCGGCAATGATTACTTTAACCACCTTGCAGAATCCTTGTAATTCCTCAAAAGGGTTTTCCAAATAGCCTTTAATGGCGATATATTTCCTGCCTGCTTCCGATGTATTTCGGTTGATGCTGTCAACCGTGTCCTTGCTTTCAATTCCGCCCTGCTCATAATCGATATAAGCAACTGGGGTTTGTTGTTCTCCAAAGGCATTGGCAATCTGCATGGCGAGTTGTGATTTTGAACTGTGCTTGTTTCCTTTTATCAGGATAAGTGCTTTATGGGGTTGTTGTTTTTGCAGAAACTTCCCAATCTCTCCGCCCAATACAAAAACATCTTTCGCCTCTTGCGGGGCAGAACCCGCCGAAACAAAGCCCAACTTTTCCAATTCATTAAGACTTTTATTCTGCCCTGAAGCAATCATTTTTTTGTTTTCTGTGATGGGGCTTTTTACAACAACCGGCACAGTTCTTTTTTTGCTCTCTTGCATATTTTTACGTACATCAATTGTTACCCCTAATGATGCCGAAAGCCCTACTTTTTTACCTTTGACTACTTTGGTTTTTACCTTTTTCTTTCCTGGTCTTTTTGTTGCAACTTTCTTAGGGCTTTCTTTAGGTGTTTCTACTTCTTCACTTTCAGTATTTCTACCTAATATGTAATTGACCGCCTTTTGTGATTGTGCCGAAGCTTTAAGAAAAAAACGGTTGTCGTTCTCCAGTTCATTCACTAAAACCTTGTTCCAACTTTTCAGGTACTTTGCCGAGTTCTCTTTGGTCTGGAATAATATTCCTGATTCACTACACATAAAAACCGCTCCGAGTTCTGCAATGAGTTCCTCAAAGGCATACGACTTGCTCCCAAAAGTTCCGCTCATATCCCTGTCCAATCTCTTTTTAGCTCCTGTGGAGTGTGTTAGTTCATGGAAATAAGTACAGTAATACGAAGCTTCCTTTTTGAAAGCCTTAATATTGGGCATATTAAGTTTATCGGTTGAGGGCTGATAATAGGCTTTATCTCCGACAAAAGTGTAAGTTGGTGGGTCTTTATATCCGTCAATTAAACTTTGCGCCTGTTCAATGGGATTCACATTTTTATTGCCAGTAGGTTCAGGGAATTTTAATCCTGTGCAATCGTCCGCCCTGAAAACATTGTAATATTTAATTACTGGAATTTTAACAAGATGCTCCTTTAAATCCTCTTTGGTTAGTCCGTTGGTTTTTACAAACTCGGTAAACTTTTCCCTGTCGGTGGTTTTAAACTGCAAAGTCCCGTTATCAAAACTGAAAATCATCGTGTAATAAATCACACGTCTTGCCTTGCTACCCTCCCTTAAACTTGCGCCTGTTTCCTTAATCTGATTGAAGGTTAAATAATACGGCTGTATGAATTTAATCGGTACTAAATAGGGTTTTCCATTTTCATCAAATTTTACATCGAAATTCAAAAGAAAATTTGCCCCTGTGTATTCTTTCTTGCTCATATAGTTTTTGGCTGCACCGTCAGCTCCAGAACCGACCCAATCCTTTTGCCAAGGCAAATGCCCGACTTTCTCAATGGTATTGATAATCAAATCCGTGATATAGCTGTAAATATCATCCTGCGCAACCCCGTTTAAACCCTCGTTATCTTGTTCCGAGATATATTCCAAAGTCGGCAGTATGATTCTTTGCTCTGCTCCCGAAAGTCCCGCAGGTTCTATAAAATCCTTTATCTCAATATCAAAATATAAATCTTTATTCTCATCCAAAACCTTTTGGATTCGGTTTGCCATAAGTCTATGCTCATGTTTTTTGGCTCTTGCCAGTAGTGATTTCAAAGCAGAGCGTTTAACCATTTGACCATCAAGACCATTAAATACTGTAACTAAATCCATTTTGCTCTATTTGATTATTGAATATTCTTTACCCAAAACACCTAAAACCGTTTCGGTCTGAATGTCTTTTACTCCTGTTATTTGTGAAAGACTTTGCCAGTTGGAAAGATTCTCCAGTATAGGGATTTCTACTATCAGATCCTTTAACACGAATTTGCCTTTGGCGGGAATGGAGACAAAAGACTTGTTTACCGTTATGGTGGCTATCCTTTTGGCAGTCTTATCTTTCAGGATGATTCTTTTCACTACCGCAATAACACCGTCGGGACTGAAACTGCTCGTAGTCGGATTATAGAGCGTTACATCTAAATTGAATCGCAAACGCTTGAAATTAATATCGAAATTCCTTATCCCTGTCGGTACTGCTTTTAGTTTTTTCATTGTTTCTTTCCACTTGTTTACTTTGGTGCTATACCACAAAATCCCTGCTCCCAATACTGCCCCTGCCATTACGATATGTTTTGCCCTTAACCCCATACACTTGTTTTTTTTCGGATAAATCCAATTACTTTAAAACCGATATAAACCACAGCCAAAATCCCCAATCCGATGAAAAATTTCTCCAGTTTTGAGAGTGGTTTTTCTACCACCACAGGTATTTTTTTAACCTGTATAATTGTCTTTGCTTTTTCGTTTTTTACCGCCGTATTTTCGTTTTTAGTCTGGGCAATCTTGGCGTAAAACTCCAACTGTTTGGTAAGCCTGTCATAAATGAGTTTATAACTGTTGTCTCCAGAGTTCTTTGATGTATTAAGCTTGGATAATATTTCATCAACCTTGGCATTTACCAAACTGTCAAAAACCGCATTTCCTGTTTTACTCTGCACAATCGGGGTTATGAGTTTATCGTCGATTGCCTGATTGATTACGGTATTTTTTATACTGTCGTTTTTCTGAACCTCGTTTTTGACAATGGTGTTTTCCTGTTTTAATTTTCTAGCTGAAGAACAGCCTGCAAGCAATCCAAAAAAGGCAGTTAAAAGGACTAAATATGTGATTGATTTTTTCATATTTTGGATTTTTTAAAGTGGTTTTTTATTTTAAAAAGCAATAGTTCGGAAGCCTCTATCACCTGAAACAAATCGATTCCGTAATAGACCCCGACTGCTTCAATTATTTTATTAAGTGCCTGTTTTTTCATTACCCTTGCTATTTAAACAGCCTGCACATCTCTTTTGATATTCCTGCAACTGCTCTTTGAGGTTTTTGATTTCAATGGTGTTTTCATCTATAATCCGTTGCATTTCTTCAAACTTCTTATCCGTCACAATTGACATTTTAGTATAAATCGAATCTATGGCTTCCAGTGCCGAAGCTTCCGTTTTCTTTATTTCCGAATTTCTTGACCTCCAAGCAATGTATATGGAAACCAGTGTTGTCGAACCTAAAAAGTAGTTTAATATGATTTCTATCGGTGGCATATCTTTATCCTTTATTTAATTTTAAAACCAAAATCGAGCATCCGAGTAAAAGGGTTGTAGAAGCTAAAAACAGGTTTATTTGTCTTTTTGCTTGGTCTCGGAATCGCTTTTTTTTTTAATATCGCAAACAGGTCAAACTGTTTGTAAAACGCATATTGTTTTTTTCTGTCTTCAAGTCCTGTGAGTCCTCCGTTAATGCCCTTGGTAATGGTAACGATGTCGTTTTTGTCCGCATACTTATTCAGGTTGCCCCATGCGCTCCCTTTTGTCCAATACCAGCAGGCAATCTGTATCGAAATATCAATTCGGCTTGCCAAATCAGGATTGCTCACAATGTCAATCCCCGAATATTTCGTAAATTTCTCGTAGTTGCCCCTGCCAGTTAATTGGGTAAGCCCACGACCCCTGAAACGATACCCGTCTCCTGGTAATCTGTTTCCCAAATACTTGTGGTTTTGGTATTTTTCCTGTGCTTTCTGATACGATATTTTCTCTACGTTTGCCTTAAATCCACCGCTTTCGTGGTGCAGTTGCGCAATGAAATGAACTACACGTAAAGGAGTGGTTATATCATACTTGACAAGGTTTGTAACTAATGAAACTGCATTATCTAAAAGGAAAATAGGTAAGGTCATAATACTACTTTTTTGGGTTCAACGCTTGGTTTACTCTTAGGGTTTACTTCGGGTTTCGGGCTTTCTCCTTTATCCATTGAAGCGACAACAATTACGCCCAATACCCCTAAACCAATCCATACTGCTGTGCTTTTATTCATTATCTCCAGTCTTTTAATCTGATTTGTTTAACTCCCTTTTGGGTGAAAAGGGCATTTTCCGTATTTCTTCCAAAATCACCGTCCGCCTTGATTTTAAGTAGCTTCTGCAATGTTCTTACTTCCATGCCCTTGCTTCCTTTTTTAAGCAGTTTGGATTTGTCAATGTCCGATGTGGTTGATACGGCAGGAACTCTCGGCAATATCTTACCCACTGGCTTTATGACGCTGTGGTCGGGAATCCAGTAAATGTCATTCATAAAAGCACCGTTTCTTTGGGCTACATAGCGGTATGTTCCGTCGGGTTTTCTCCCTACCCAGACAATCCTTCCAATTCGGTCGCCTTTTTTAAAAGTGGCTTTTCTAATGCCCTCACTGGTATAGTTCCCGTCTGCCATTTTTCGCGCATCATAGGTCTTTGTCCCGTTAAATCCCGTTGCCATGACTTGTTGACCTACGCTGTATCGGAACGAATCCGCCTCCCTAACTGGCTGTTCGGGAACTGTCTTAACAGGGATTATCGGAGTGGTTGACAGCGGTGGTGTTTTTATGGGTACTGTATTACTTCCACTGGTTTGCATTTCATCGGGAGCATACTCCAATTCTGCCTCCTGCAACGCCTGTTTATCTTTGCTTTTCTGTACGAAATAATAAATACCACCTCCCACGGCAAGGGCGATACCGCCTCCAATCCATAATTTATCTTCTGTGGTCATTGCTATAAATATTTTGGATAATTTGATTTTAATAATTGATAATCGCTATCGCTTAACTCTTCCTTGAGCCACACTTTCAAAGGGTGCTTTACTGGGGTCTGCCATAGTGCGAAATAGGTATTGCCCGTTAACCTGTTGTAATACCGCTTTCCAAAGGCTTTGACTATCCATGAAAACTGGGCTTCATTGATTCCAGTTAAGGTCGTCAGAATGGTCTTGCGCTTTTCGGTATTGGTGAAATTGGCTTGTTTCATTGCATTGTAAAGCGTGGTGGCAATATCTTTGGCGTTAATACTCTGGGCTGTTAAGTTCCCGTCCTGATAGGCTTTGCCTTTCCTTGTCTTGTTTGCCTGTGCTATAGAAAAAAGCAGTATTGTGAATCCCGCAACTCCTACCGAGATAGGCAGTATTTTTGAACTTTCCATGATTAAAAAAAGTTGGGGATTAAAAAGCGTAATTCCATCAGTTCGTTTTGGCTGAACTGGTCAGCAAACCATTCAAGCAAAGTCATTTTTTTTGATAACGGGTTGATGCCTTTGCGCTGTCCAAATTCATTATGAATCCTCACAAACCCATTGGGATTAACTCCCATAAGGTTTTGCTTTACTGACTTAAAACCGTTTCCCATTCCATACATCGCACTATAAATAGCCTCTGCCTTGTTCTTTGCCATGCCTGTTGATATATTACTCGGCTTGTCCCTTTTGTTTTCTTTAAGCGGTGAAAAGCCGTTAAAAATCTTTGTGTAGGCAAAAACTCCAATTCCTACAAACAGGGCTGTTTTCAAAACGCCTTTCACTATTGAAGCGGTGGCATTTACCCCTGCATTTGCATTTTCCAGTGTATTGGCAATTGCTTTCTGTCCTGCGTCCGTTGAAGCAACAGCGGTGAGTACTGCGGGATTATGTAAACCTTGTCTTTTCATAGTCGTTTATTGGCTGTAGTATTGCTCCCGATTTCATTTCACTTTTTCAATTTCATCTTTAGGAGCAATGGTCTTACAGCTATACTTTATCATTGTTTCTCCCGCCCGCAAATGGAGCGCACGGGCAGGGTACTCCAACTTCTCTACATTATGAACTCCTTAATTGTCTGCCAGCTCTGGGGGTCGTTTACCATTGCAATGGCTTTTTTGGATTTTTTCAGCTCCACCAGTTTTTCCAAAACCTCGTTATCCAAATCCGCCAGTTCCTGAACCAGTTTTGTCTTTTTCTGCACTTTGAAAGGGTTGCTTTCCTTTGTTTTTATATTCAATATTCCCATTTTATACTAGCATTTGATGTTTTTGTAATAACCCGAACAATTCCTGTGAGAAAACATTGTTTTCGCTTTTCTCGTTGATTTTCTGATAAATGACCGAAAGCAGGGTTATGGTATCATCATCAAGAGTTTTGATGATGTCCAAAAATGCTTTTTTGGCATCTGAATAGTTTTCATTTTCCAAATCCTCCCCCGAAGCCATTGCCAAACCTGATGATTCAACAGGCACGTTAAAACCCAGTCCTTTTAAGATAAGCGGTGCTTGCTTGACCACACCCAAAAGCATGTTATTCAAACTGTCGTTGCTCTCCTTGGTGTACTTCTTCTGTAACTTCTCCTCGTTGAGCTGGTCATTTTTGGCTTTGAGTTCCCTGTTTTCCCTCTCGGATTCTTCAAGCTTGCGAGCCAGTTCGCCTCTGTCGTGCGCTTGCAGTTTCAAATCAAAAATCTCGGCGATTCCAAGCCCCATCAGTCCGCTTTTTTTCTTTTTTTTCTTCTTCTTTTTAGCGGTCTGCATCTGTTCTGATTCGTTAGTTTTTGATTTATTGCCTGTTTCTCCAAAAGTGACATCGAAAGGCTCTCCCTCAATCTTAAAGGCATTCACCCCGTTTTTTCGTTTCTCCTGAATGGTCAGTTTGGTATAACCCTCGCTGTAGAGTTTTTCAAAAAAGCTTTCGGGTGTTCCGTATTCATCCTTTATCTGCTCATGGGTCAGGTTTCTATAGATCGGTTTTTCACTCTGTCTGTCCGTAACTGTGACAGCACAAAATTTGTCGCTCCCCAGTCTTTCTATCAAATCATCTAATTGCTCCATTTTAAATTAGTTTCTTGTAAATCAGTACTATTTTACATCTGACTCTTGGGGTCTTTTGGGGATAAACAACTTCCAACTGTACCTTTGAAAATGTACCGTCTGGAGGGATTAAAATCTGCTTTTGTGTCGGATAAATTGTAACTCCGTTGATAACTGCAACAGTAGTTCCTGTATTTAACACCGAAAGACAGGTAACTCCCTCTAAAATGGGTATTTGTTCTTCTTTGAACTCCCTTGTTATAAAAGCAGATTCCACAAACATGACTATACTTTTTTAATGGTATTGTTGTATAAAAACACCACATGAAATTTCAGAGGGACTACTCCGCTAAGGGGTTCTTCCAAGGCAAAAATGAGAGAGTAATCCTTATTGCCTGTATCGAAATTCAGGGGTTTGAAACTCTTTTCATACTCACCTGCGCTCATCTGTCTCCAGTTGTCGATATGAACCGCAGGAACAATGGCAATACTGTTGTCGTCTTTCATTTCGATAGTTGTCATTACATTTGCCGTTTTCTCAACTCCATTGGTGTACACCGCAACTCCTGTGGTAAATCCTATAGGCAGTTTGAAATTCTCCGAAGTGTTGCTTTCTCCTGGTCTTATGATTGCCTTTACTACATGTTGAATTTGTCGCATAACTCTTTAAGGTTTAAAAAGCCGTAGCCCTTTGACTTCGGCTTTTAATTACTTCTTCCTATTTTTTTGCCTCTGTTACTCGGAACTCCAATCGCATAAACAATCCGCCTCCTTCAAATTTTGTGAAAGGAACAGTAACACCTTTTGGAAATTCCAACTCCAGTTTAAACTCCTCTTTTGCTCTTAAAAGAGGAGTGGTCGCAATGGGACGGTAATCGTCTTGCTTGAAATTCTGAATGTCCGTAAGTGGTAAATCAATGAGCATATCGTTGGTTTGAATCAGCCTTAAATCGGCGTTCTGCAATTCTGCGGGAAGTGTGTCCCTGCTTTGCCAGTCGGCATTCTCAATCCTGTTTCCTTTAGTGGTAAACTGCACGCGGATGGCATCAATAACCACATCACGCCCAGAGTTTAAAAGGTTTCCGTCAAAATTGGTTATCCCGACTATTTTCTTGGTGTTGGCATCAACCAGTTGGTTAATCCCGCTCATTCCTTCAACTCTTAAATTCAGGTAAAAAGTCTTATCGACCAATTTTGTCGGCTGTGGTCTTACAGCTTGTTGGTGTTGGCGTTGTCTTGCCCCTAATACTTTAATTGCTCGTTGCAATTGTGGATTTCTATTTTCCATCTTTCTTTATCAGTTAAATTTTTACTTCTTTTTTGGGTTACAGTATGTAATTCCCGTTTTGGTCGATATAAGCCCCTAAGCCCTCATCATCGTCATAAGCTCCCAAACCATCCTCGTCGTCGTACCCGTTTAGTCCGTCTTCAATATAGTTGCCAGCATCGTCAAAATACCCGTTAAGACCCTCCTCGTCATAACCGTTTAAGCCGTCTTCGATGTAGTTCCCGTTGGCATCGATGTAACCGCCCAATCCGTCTTCGTGGTAATTGCCGTTAGCATCGATATAGCCGTTTAGACCGTTTACCGCTCCCGAAAGACCCGCTGCCTTTTGCATGAATCTTCCAACGGCTGTTTCAGGGTTTAGCTTGGAAGCGATTTTTTCGGATGAAAAAACATTCTTCACAAGTTCCAGACCGTGTGCAATCGATATCCCGATTGCCGAACCTCTTAAAAGCGAACTCTTTGTATCGCTCCCTTTTACCTTTACTGCCAAAAATCCCGCACCAACAGCAACCGCCCCATTAACAACACCCTTTACCGTGTTGGAAGATGTCTCGGTCATAGTGCCTGTAAGACCTCTTGAAAGAGCACCTACAACTACGGCAGAACTGATTGTTATTAATTCCTGTTTCATTTCTATGTTTATTAATTACTTTTTGAACTTGTAGCTAAAAGGATTCCGCCAACCGCTACCGCACCTATGACAATAGGGATGGTGTAATTGGGTTTATCCGTCGGGGTTGTCCCGCTCTCGATTTGGGCGGTTTCCCTTTGCGCTTGTACTTCTTCCTTTAAATTCTCCACGGGAATATCCTTGACTTTGGAAATAGTCTCAAGCTGTGCATCGTTTGGAACTTCCCCGCCAGTCTCTGTGCCTGTAGTTAAGGATTCCGCCGAAACTCCTTTTACCTCTGCAATAGTTTGTAATTGAGCAGGTGTCGGAGTCGCATTTGGCATCATTTCGACTGGCGTGGTAGTTTCATTTTGTGGTGCTTCGACCTGTGCAGGTTGTACCTGTTTGGGTGCGATGGCATTTTTTATCGTTGGTTTGATAATCTTGTTCATGGCAAACTTTCCGACTTTCGTACCTGCAATTTTTTTGACTTTCATTGCAATTTTTCCAATCTTGCCCGCTTTGGAAGCCAGTTTTACCAGTTTACCTGCCTTGGTAATCTTGGAAGCTACCCCGATGGGTGCTGTGGCAGGAAAAAAACTCATGGCGGTGGTCGCTATCGGGACAATCTTTTTACCGACTTTAACCGCATTCTTAATCGACACGTTTCTTAATCTCACGTTCTTTTTAAGCATTTTGCCGATTTTAAGCCCTTTGTTCAATCCTGCATTTAATCCTGTTTGTTCTTCTAATATCAACATATCCTTATCTTTTAAAATGGAAACCTCCCACGTACTGAACTTGTTTTTTTGGAAACACCTTTAAGCCCTCTTTTACTTCCATAAACACTATTAATCTTGACATAAATATTATATGCTCCCCCTTGGCTTGTTGATTTATGAGCAATTGCATCATTACCTAATGATTTTAACATGCTCTTGGCTTGGACAGCATTTCTGGCAAAATCATATAGCTCGTACACTTTTTTACAGGGCTTTTTGGTTACATACCAACCTTTCTTTTTAGGGGTGGGACAGTTAAGTCCCACGTGTGGCAGTTTCTGATTCATAAAAACATCTTTTTTATCCGTATAACTCGGCTCTTTGTTACTCTGTATCGTTCCGTCAATAATGCAATGACCTTTATCAAGTTTCCCGCTTTCTTGGTCGGTTGGCACAACCACATAAACATGGGTGTACTGCCTTGGGTTGAAATTGGGCTGTTTAATCTGCCTGATGTAATGTTTGATTCCTAAATTCATAAGCACCGAACTGGCAAAAATCGAATAGCTTTTACAGTCAATTCCCTCCCGTCTATTAAACCAACTATTGGCTGGACTTCTTAAATTCTGTGTCATTCCGTCCGCCTGATACTGGATGTCGTAATACAAAAAGTAATGGATCTTATCACAGGTCTCCTGTATGGTTTTCCCTTTTAGGATTTGCGATAATTTGGCAACCTGCTTGTAAAATGTCTCCACCCATACTTTCATCATCGAAACCGAATAAAAAGTATCACCTGCTTTAAGTTTTACCTTTTGCCCTTTGGGCTTTTCAATGAGGTGGTTGAACTCGTCACCGTTTTTTATCCTACGCTTGAGTACTAAGTTGATTTGTTCCTTTGTCATTATTAGTTTCTCTAACTTTCTTGGACAAAGGTTTGAAATAAAAAACCCCTGTCGGGCTGATTGACAGGGGTTAGCGGTGATTTCGACTGATTAGGTTTAATTGCAATTGTTTTTCCATACAATTGCAATTCTTATCAATCATCGTCCTCTAAATAATAGCCTACGGGCAACCCGTAAATGGCGATAAATTCCTCTAAAATATCAGGTGGTACGCTGTGCATCTTTATGGAATACCCACACTTTTTTTCCTCCTTTATCTTGGCTTCGATTATGGTATTCACACCTCTTTTTATAGTGGATTCGCTCATTTTGTTTTTCATGTACATAACAACCAGTTCCGATTTGGTTACGGCTTTAGGCATTGGTTTTTTATCTTTCTTATTCATCGCTGGGTTTCTTTAAAATTCTACGCAAATCATTGATATGAAATAAGGTTTTAAAAAGCCTGTCTTCCAAAGGACTGACTGCTTTTTTTCTGCCTTTAAAGAGGAAAACAACAAATTGCAATGGTATTGTCAAAACAATTGCAATAAATAACAATAACACATAGCTATTGCATAGCAGGATTTGAAGACGGATATTGAGTTTCATTTTATCTGTTTTTAAAAGTTATTTTGAGCAAAAATCAATTCTCAGGCGGTTTCTTATCAGAAAGGTGTAGGTGTGCTTCTGACCATTTAAAACCTTGGCAAAAAGCTTCATTTTCAGTTTGTCGTCATTTATCATTTTTGAAATGGTATTTGCCGTCCTTAGTTTGGTATTCTTAACTGGGTTTTCTTTGGGGTTTTCCAGTACCCTAATAATGAAATTCTTATTGATAATGGCATTGGTGGGATAGTGTGATTTCTTCCCTGCAATAAGTTTTTGCTCCATAGCCCTGTCTTTTTAAATATTAACCAATTTTTCGTGCAATACATCCGAGACCTTTTGCATTGCAATTCTCTGTACCTCGGTTCTTTCTTCTCTTTGCCACTGGGCGCAAAAAAGAAGAATAACCGCCTGTGTGGGTGAAAGGATTAGGCTTGATTCCTGTTTTTTGCTTTCAATCTTTGCCCTGAAAAGGAAAAACATACTTTGAAGTGTGTCGATTACAATAATATCATTGCAATAGTTTTGATAATCATTGCAATGGGCTAAATTGTCAATTTTGTGCCTGATGAATTTTAATAGTTCGGACTGTATGATTTCAATGTCCGCTGTCTTGACTTTTTTTACCGTTATTTTCATATTAATATCTGATTTTTGAGATTAACACATTGTTTTCATAGAACTGTACCACGTTGGTAATGGCTAAATATTTACTCTTTTCAAAGCTTTTGAGCATTTTCCCAATGACCACTTCACTCTTACGCTTGTTATACTTGATGGGAGACCACCAAACCTTATTTTTATGTTTACCCTTAGTCAGCATGACCATTTTAATTTTTGATTTTTCTTTGTCAAATACCTCCATATCGTTTTCTGGTTTTAAAATTCAAAAAGGCTATACTTTACCGCATCATTGCAATTAATTGCAATGGTTTTTTCATTGTCTTGCAATGATTTTTTAAGTATCAAATCAGGCAGTTTCTCGATGTATTCTTTAGGCAGATTCTTCTCTACATAATCATACAATTGCGTGTAAGTCACTTTGTTTTTGAAAAAGCGGTTTAATGCCGTTTCACACTTTTTGGCGTGGTTAATCGTCTCTTTTCTTCTCACGGCATTACATTCCTGTTTCTTTTTCAGGGCATCGTATTTGGCTACTGCCTGTAAATGCTCGTTCCATTTGGTTTTGGTGTATTCAAAACCGACTTCTTTCGAGGTTTTGCGGGTCATATCGAAATAATCAAATGGGAACAGTGGCGGGAACTGGTGTTTTGCAAACCATTTTCTTGCCCATTCGATACGCCAGCGCATCTGCTGTATTTCGTCCACCAGTACGCTTTTATTGAAACTGTTGCCTGTAAAGGCTATCCATTTGTTTTGATAGTACAGGGTAATTGCCTTTTTCCAACTCCCTGCAAATGGCGTGGAAAATCGGTATATCTTGGATATGGATTTAAAAAAATCCTGTATTGCAAGCTCCCTGAACTCATCATTGGTCAGCGTTCCCGAAAAGGCTTCTTTGTACAGATAGCGGATGTCAATAGGCTTGTAATTGTAATACTCCCCACTGGCAAGGTTTACCGCCAGCTCTTGCGGGTGGATAATCAGCTCTTGCAGTTTTTCTGATAGTGAATTGTTTGTTTTTCCGATTTTCGCGCCCGCCCCTTGGTTTGAAATATCCTGTTTGCTGTTGGGTGTTCCTGTAAAAAACAAATAAGAAGGCGTGAGGGCTTGTCCCGAACTCCTTTTGGATTGAGAAATGTTTTCAACATTCTCATTCTTTTGATATTCATTTAATAGTGTTCCAGTACTTTCATTGTTATCAGGTAAAAGATTCCAATATTCAACTCTAAATGTCTTATTTTCAGTATTTTTTAATTTTGAGGTTTTCATATCCAAAACCGTTAAGATTTCAGGATTGATATGCACCTCTACTGGTTTGTTTTGTCCTGCAAAATGATATTCCACAAACACGCCCGCCTCTTCCAAACGCTGTCTGTGATTGCGAACCGTTTTAGAACAGATGTCAATGCTGTTAATCTCTTTTCGCTTTAACTGGGTAACTAAAAAGGAATTGATTTTAAACTCCTGAATCGGTCGCTTTGCCGTAATACCAGCCTTGATGAATTTTTCATTGCGTTTCATCAGTTGCGAGTTGTACAGGTGCAAGAGGTTTTGAAAAACAATCTCCGTGGCGTATTTCACGCTTTGGATTTTCTTTTTCTCTACAATCAGCCCGTAAGACTCACAAAACTCGTTTACTGCTTCGTTGTAGGCTCTGGGTTTTAAGTTCTTCTTACTGCTTAAAAAAACTTTTCTAAAGGCTGTCTGCACGGCTGTAAGCGGGTTTTGTCTGCAAAACTCCGCAACTGTTGTATTGTGCTTTTGGATAAGCTCGTTTTCTGCCTGTGTCTTGAAATTATAACTGGCAATATACTTACGGTAGTTGTCCATAGTCGTGGCAAAGGCTTCTTCAATAATGGCTGGATAAATTGCAATGATTCTGCCCTCCAATTGCAATACTTTATTTTCTATTGCAATGGTCTTTTCGATGTCTTTTTTCTCCTGTGTAGTTCCATAGCCAAAGAGATTACAAGCAAGGGAGAAAACCCTATCGTCTAATTTGTGTGGTGTACTGGCTCTCATAGTATTTGTCTTTTAACCTATCGGCAAGGCGTAAATATTTACGCCTGTGCGTCAAGGGAATACAGCATATTTGCCGTTGGGTATCGTTATTCTCTTTTGTTTTAATTCAATTGCAATGGTTTTCTTGATAATTGCAATTCAATTGCAATGGTTTATTTGCTCTTGAATGATTTATTGTAGTGTTCTGCCAATAGCTTATCCACATCCGACATTTTGTAGTAGATTTTGTTTCCTACCTGTGAGAATGAGATTTTGCCCTCATCCCTCCAACATTGTGCGGTGCGCTTGGAGATACCCATAAACTGTATGAACTCCTCGTTATCCATAAAGGATTTTTTAGAGCCTTTGGATTCCGTAGCAGTAAGTAACTCTTGCAGTGTATCGAGCCTTGAAGTGAGCTCTGTAAATTGTGCTTTGGATAAGATAAATACCTCCATGTCTTTGCTCATTTAAAAATTATAGAGCAAATGTGTGGGATATGAAAAAGTCTTTTAGTCCCCACTTAGTCCCCAGGGGACTAAGTTTTTTTTTAAGGCTTTGGGAAGTGCCTGTTTTAAAGGGATTTTACAATTTAGGGTTGTGCCAAAACAGGGGCGTGATTCAAAGAGTCTGGGGACTTTTTTGTTTTGGGTGGTATTGGACTGAAATAAAGCCTTAAAAAGCTGTTTTTGGGTTGTTTTTTCCTTGTTTTTCTCCTGTTTTTTGCTTTAAAAATAGCACTAGGAAAAAAGTCCCCGACAAGGCTGGGGACTTTTTTTCTTGTAAAAAAACCTTATTTTAAAAGGCTTTACAGGATTTTGTCATTTCTTAAAAGCAAAAAGTCCCCGAGAGTTTCGGGGACTTTTTCCAGTTTTATAAAAACTTGCTTATATCTATTCTTTTATTGGTGTTGGGGCGTTTGTCTTCTCTTGAGGGCTTGAGTATGGTTTTAACACTCTGCAAGCTTATTTCCCTGCCGTCTTTATCCACAAATGTGTTTGCAATCATTTCCGCAATATCATTGATATTGCCCTCAATCATCGGCTTGCCCTCCACAAATATTTCACACGTCATTTGATAGAATATATCCACAAACTGATTGACATTGCAATGGAATTGCAATTTAATTGGTGCGCATGAATTGCCTGAAACATTCGGCTTAAACTTCTCAATGGTGTTTTTGATACTTTGCATTTCATAAATCTGTTCAATCTCCTTACTGCACTGCACGTCAAAAAGCGGTAATTTCTGATTGATAAACTCAATGTTTGCCTGCCTGTATTCGTGCTTTTCTTTGGTCAGAAACAATATCTTTTCATTATCATCATCAAGGCAGTCAATTTGCTTTTTGACCTCACAAAATGAAAAATACCTGTCCTCACTCTCTGCATTGATATATCTTTTAGCAATCTGCTTACTTTCCTTTGTACTGGAGAACTGTACTTCCTTTCGTTTGGATTCAATAAGATTGAATAACTTGTGGTAACGGCATAATGCTCTTCTATCGGTAAACAAATCCTCGTTATTGGAAATCAATTCCTCAAAACGATTCAGCCACACTATCGGCTCTTTAAACAAAGTAGCTTGATAATTCAGGAAAATTGGGTAATCGGATTGGTGGAGTTCAAAAATCTTTTTCATCAGGGCATTGCAATAGTCCTGCAATGTTATTTCCCCCTCGAAAATAATATCAAGGTTGTGTTTAGAAGCTTGGGAAGGGCTTACCACCGCCATTTCGATAAACGATGCGGTTTGAAAATTTGACTCCATAAAATTGAAAAGCAGTTTGTTTTTGGGTTTTGCGTATTCTTTAGAATGACAATTTTAAATCTGTCCCTTTCTCATTTTTTTTGAGCCAATGCTTTCAATACCACTTTACTCGCCTTTGGAGGGGATTCCATTTAAAAAAGAACTCCATTCTTTTGGTCTAAAATAGAGGAAAAAAAATCCTTTCTTTCAAAAGGATTTCATAATATTTTATTAAAAATTTATTACGATTTTAACTACTATTTTATATATTTAAAACAACGTAAAACCATTGTTTTTTATTATTCTTACTTTTTTGTGATTTAATAAATAAAATCATCAACCGCCTTATCCAATTCCTCGCCCAATATTTTTGCATATATCTGTGTGGTTCTAATATCCTGATGCCCCATAAGCTTAGAAACATGCTCAATTCTCATGCCATTATTTAAAGCATTGGTCGCAAAAGTGTGTCGGCTCAAATGAAACGACAGGCTAAAATCAAATTTTAATGCTTTCCCGATTCGGTTTAATTGAAAGTTTATCGAGCCTGTGGCGTTTTCTTTTACCTTTTGTCGGAATTCCCTGTTTTTTAAATATTGCTCTTTGTGTTTGATAATCGGAAAAATAAAATCCGTTGGGTCGGGATTTTCTTTTTTGTATTTCTCTATAATATCCAAAGCCAATTTCCCAACTTTAAACTGGTGTTCTGCCTTGGTTCGGTTTACTGTTTTATTAATGGTCTTTTTAATCTTGGCATCTGCTTCTAAAAAATGTTTGTATTGCAATTCCACCACGTCCCCAAAACGCAAACCTCCTGCATAAATAGAAAACACGAACATATCTTTTGCCAGCTCGGCAAGTGAACCCTCTTTTACTGGATATTCCATAAAGGCTGTTATTTGCTCTTTCTTTAAAAAGGTTCTAGGTGCTGTATTCTTTTTTAAAGTGAGCTTACTGAAAGGGTACATATATTCGGGAATAATATCCTCTTTAATGGCTTCCTTGAACATGATAGCCAAAATCATTATCGAATAACGTTGTGTAGTTTGACCGTTACCTAATTCATTGACCATATATGCCATATAATCCATAAGTAGGGAAACCGTAATATCATCAAAGAAAACATCTTTTGTCCCTACCCAGTCTTCAAACTTTTTCAGATACATTTTATAATTCTTATAAGTGCTTACCGAAACACTCCCTTTTATTTTCTCACAACGCTTGTATGCGTAATCAAAAAAATTAGGCACTTCTTTCCCTTTAATAGCTTCTTTGAGTTTCTTTACCGAAACCGTTTTTACCTTTCTTTCTAAATCGGCAACTTGCCCTTCCGCATCGGCAACTTTTTGGGCAATGGAGGCGTTCATCCTTGCACTGTTGGGGTGGTTCTTTTTTACCCTTTGTTTTGCCTCGTCCCATTCGCTTTCTTTGAGTTTCAATCCAACAGAAATAAATTTGGCTTTCCTATCCTTGATAACCCTTATATATAAAGGGCAATGTCCCGTTTGGTCTTGCTGGTGCGTTCTTAAAATTAACTTAATGGATGCCATAAATTGCAAAAATTAAAATGTTTTACTATATTTACAAAAGGAAGCAAACGGGTGAAGTCTTTGAAAATAAAGCGATTCATTTGAAAGCAACCTGAAACGAAAGTACAACATTTGGTACAACAAAGCAAACATTTGATTGCTTTTTTTTACGTTCATTTGCATCGATTGAAAAAATAAACCCAATAAATACAGCACTTTAGAAGTATTTAGAAACGTGGAGTGTTATAATATAGCTAACAGCAGTTTGGCAAGATTTGGATTTTAGTCTTAAAACATATATATATTAATTTAATCCCAAACCTCGCCAAGCAGGCGGGACGTTAGGCGACATTTTTGAAAAACTAAACTATGAAGAAACTTCAATTATTCTTACTTGTGTTTATTGCTTTTGGATGTCGAAAGGAAAAATCACTTGATGATGTTTTTTCAACAGCCAAAATTGTCAATTCAACTAAACAGGAAATTATTATTAGTATTCAGTACGATAAACAGGCAATAGAGAAAAGATACGGGAGAAACTCATATCGGCTTGGTACTTTGTCAATTGAAAATACTTCTCAAACATCTTTCGATTCAGATAGTCTAATTTCAAAAGTTAGACTAATACCAAAAGATTCCTTGATGATAGAATATACAAAAGCAAAAAGTCCAAAGTTTGAGGATTTGAAAAAGATTGTAATTCATTCTCCAAAAACTTTGATTTTAAACAATAAAAAAGAAATGATAAATTCATTTACTGAAAAAGATAAGCAATTATTTATATTGGAAATCAAATAAAAGTCGCCTAACAGCGGTTTAGCTACGCTCAGTCGCTATCGCTCGAGTTAAGAAATTGGGGTTTGAGTGTTTAATGGAATGGTTTGGGAACAAAAATATCCAACTTCTTAAATCCGTCGTGACGTTAGCGGCAATTTGAACCTAACTTTACTAAATAGAACTAATGAAAAAAATATCTATCCTAATTTTAATTTTTATCGTTCAAAACTTAATGGCACAACAGAAAATGAAACCTTTGTCTGAATTAATAAATACAACGGATTCAGGTTGGCCAATTGTTGAAGATTGGGCTAAGTCTGCTAAAAATAAGGTCGAAATTCTAAAATTAGATTCTACTTCAGATGAAGAAGCTTTATACAATACTCAAGTAACAACACGTTCTCCAATGGGAGCAATAATTTATAATTCAGGAGGAATAATTATTGACAATGGTTGGATTAGAATATTAGGTTCTGGAAATTCAAAACTTAATCGTTCAATTTCAATGTGGAATAAAGGAAAATCATTTGTCGAATATGGTAATCCAGCAACTTTTCTTTTAATTGCAGACGATGCAATTGGTGGATTTTATATTTTAAACGGTGGAGCTTTAGGAAATGACTTAGGAAAAATTTATTACTTCGCTCCAGATAGCTTAGAATATGAGCCGTTAGATCTTACATATTCAGAGTTTGTTTTGTTTTGCTTCAACAATGATTTAAACGACTTTTATAAAGGATTACGTTGGAAAAACTGGAAAACGGATGTAAAAAATCTAAGCTATGACAAAGTATATAATTTTGTTCCTTTCCTATGGACTAAAGAAGGTAAAGAAATAGAAAAGAATTCCAGAAAGGAAGTCCCAATAGAAGAACAATATCTTTTAAACATCGATTTAATTAAACAACTAAATCAAACAAACAGCCGTTAACAGTGGTTTAGCTACGCTCTTTTCAGCTTGCAGCCTGGATTAAGAAATTGGGACTTTAGTGTATAATGAACGGTCTTTTTGTACATTTGACTTCCGTCTTAACGGAATGGTTTGGGAGCAAAAATCCCCAACTTCTTAAATCCGGCGTGACGTTAACTGTTATTTTACCCCAGAATCGAAAACTATGAAAGAAGATAAAATAAAATCAATAATTGATACTAATTTAGAACGTTGGTTAGAAATGGGGTTTAATGAATTACCTATCAAAATAGAGAGGGAAATGTCTCACCCAGATAACAAAAGCGAAGAAGAATATCAAACTTGGCTCCCAATAGAAAGTAAAATAACAGATATTGAAATTGAAGAATTTGAAACTCAACTTGGATATAAATTACCTGTCGATTACAAAATATTTTTAAAACACAAACACTTTTACGAACTTCAAATTTCTGAAGTTTCATTTTGCAGCCATCCAATAAATATTTGGAGAGCAAAACAAACAGAAATGATTTTTGATGGTTATCCCACTGAATTTTTGATTGAAAAAGGATTTATTCCATTTGCAGGTTGGAGTGATTGGGGTTTACTTTGTTTTGATGCAAACAGAAATAAAGAGGATCACAATTATCCAATTGTTTTATGGGATTACGAAATGGCAGAAGATGTACAAGACGAATATAAAGACTTTTATGATTTAATGACAAATATTGATGCCAATAAAAACAACAGTTAACAACGGTTTACTTCGTCAGTCGGCTTCGCCTCGTGTAGCGCTATAGCAACAAATCAATAAACAACAACGTTCGATTTTGCTATGCCTGCTCGCAATTCTTGTCCGGGTCTATCTGAAATCTTATCTTAGCCGGAAATAAATCGTCTCACGTAGCGCTACAGCGCCTAGCAAGTTGGGCGTTAGTGGTAATAGTTCAGAACCTTACAAAAAGAAAATATGGCATACGATTGGGCACTTTTTTTAAACGATGAGTTTCATCCGACATTTCAAAAAGAACTGAGTAGACAGTTATTAGAAAAGGGAACTGCCGGAACTGGTATTAAAAATTTTGAAAATTACGACTTCCAATTGATTGTGGGACTTCGTGATCCGGAAATTAAGCAAATCGGCAATAAAGTATTTGCGAAAATAGATTTCATAACTCCTAGCTCTTATCATATTCCAATTGAAATATATTGGGCATCTAAGGATATGGATAATCTACTAGAAGTTCATAAAAATGATGTTTCAGAAATACAGTTGGAAATCAATTGGTATGAAAAAATTCCGATGGAAAATATATTGCCATACATGGATGAAATAGAAGAACCTGAATAAAACTACTACCACTGCAGGCAATACGAAATAAGAGCAAAACAAATTTTGATCAATTAAACAATTCTCCAATTTAATTATAGATTGTTATGACCGTAAAACAAAAACTAAATGGATAAGCCAACCTTTTTAAACAATATCAGTTCGATTACCATTTTTATACTGTTGCTTCTTGCCTTTTTTCTGTTAACCGTAAATACCAAAAATAAACTTTCCAATAGGCTTTTTGCTGGTTTTCTTCTGCTTACAATATTTGATTTGAGCAGTTTTTTTACCGAAAAATATTTTGAGGCCAGTTTAAATTTTGAGCTTTTCAGAATGACAATCAGTCTGCTCATCATGCCAATATTCTACTTGTATGTGAAAGCAGTCTGTCATTCCGATTTTCGGTTAAAACCAAACTATTTATTGCTGATAATTCCGTTTATAATTGCAAATTTAGTGTTTACTCCAAGGTTATATTTAGCAACCGCCATGGAAAACAGTTACATTTTTGAACATTTTAAACAAATGCCTGAAATACGCTTTTTTTATATTGTAGTGGAATTGCAATATGTTTTCTATATCATTTTAGTCTTTAAAACGCTGAAAAAGTATAAAGAAATTTACTTGGAGAATTACACCAATGCCAATGACTCATCGTACAAATGGTTGTTTCAGATGACGGTATTTTTTTTAATTGCGCATTGTATTGTTTTCTTCAGATCGGCGGTTCGATATACCGATTATAATTTCTTTCTGAACTCGTCAACCGTAATCATAGAAATTATTGCACTGCTTATAAGTTGTTGGTTTGTATTAAAAGCGTTAAACAATCCCAATCTTTTTAAAGGAGTTGATTCCAATATGGTATTGGTAAATAAAACCGTTATTCCAACAGAAAAAGAATCATCTCAGACTCCAAAACCGGCAGAAATCGCTTCACAAATCGAACTTGTAAAAAAGTATGTTTCAGAAAACGAACCATTTCTAGAACCTTCATTAACCATACAGGAATTAGCTAACCAAGTTAACATTCCCGTTCGTGATTTATCTGTTTTGATTAATCATCATATCAACCAACATTTTTTTGATTTTATAAATGAATACCGGATACAAAAGGCGATGCAAATTTTAAAAAACCCGTCTAAAAATAAACTTACTGTTTTAGAAATTCTTTATGAAGTAGGCTTTAATTCGAAATCATCTTTTAATACTGCTTTTAAAAAGTACACTAACCAAACGCCTACGGAGTTCAGAAACTCCTAATTATTAGATCTTTGCAAAAAGTCGAACGCTGCTGAAATAAAGTCGGACCCATTTAATTACTCCCAATTGGTTCGACTTTATTCATTCGGTCGCCCACTTCAAACTTATGGCGCAATTTTGCTTCAAATTAATACTAACAATTAAAATTTGAAATTATGAAAATTGCATCCTTCTTTATTTTATTCTTACTTCCTTTTATGTGTCTGGCACAATTAAAAGAAAATACAACAGACACTACTACACAGAATGAAACCAGTAAAAACGGTTCTGTCCTAAATAATCAGATTTCTGAAGAAAAATACGTTTTGATCAATGGTATTGAACAATGGGTTACCATAAAAGGAAACCCTTCAAAACCCATTATTTTGTTCATTCACGGAGGACCGGGAAGTCCGATAAGTCCTTTCATTGATGTTTTATATAAAGATTTGGAAAAGGATTTCATTATTGTCCAATGGGATCAGCGCGGAGCCGGAAGAACTTATGGACGCAACACGCCTCCTAAGGAATTAACTTCAGAATATTTAAAAGCAAATCCTTTAACGCTTGAACAAATGGCCAGCGATGGAGTCGAAGTATCAAAATATCTTTTAAAACGTTTAGGAAAACAAAAAATCATTCTTGCCGGAACGTCATGGGGTTCTGCACTTGGAGTAAAAATAGTTACCAAACAACCCGATCTTTTTTATGCTTATGTTGGACATTCACAA
The DNA here is from genome assembly GCF_023634845.1 of Flavobacterium amniphilum. Classification (GTDB taxonomy): domain Bacteria; phylum Bacteroidota; class Bacteroidia; order Flavobacteriales; family Flavobacteriaceae; genus Flavobacterium; species Flavobacterium amniphilum. The sequence continues at coordinate 34,776 of NZ_JAMLJL010000014.1, forward strand.
ATTGTTACTCCTACCATTGATATGGAATTTTATTCTAAAATTTATAAAATGGCTGAAGACAGAAATGACAAAGAGGCTCTTGAGATATTAAATTCCATAGGCAAACCTCCTTATACCAGAGCGAAAAATGTAGGCTTGTTATTTAGAGTTTTAAAGAAATATGAAAGAGCAAATTCAACTCCTGCCCCAGACAATTGGTTTGTGCTTGCTCCCGCTTACGACAACGATATTGACAATAAAAACAGAGAAGATGGTGACGATTATTCGTTTGTAAACTATATTGGTGATGAGAAATTAGGAGTTCAACCCATGATTACAAACATTAACTTAATGAGAGATAATTTAGAATTTAAAATTCCGGTATATTTAATACAAGGCAATGAAGATATTATGACGCCAAAAGAAGCCTCAAAAAAATATTTTGATACAATTCAAGCCCCTAAAAAAGAATACTATTTATTACCTAAAGCGGCACATGGTTTTAATCAATCGGTTGTAGATACACAACATAAAATATTTAAGAGCATAAAAACTTTGTAACTAAAAAACAAGCGCTGCCTACAACATCGGTTTGCTTCGCCTGTTCGCTACGCTCGGGTTATGAAGTTGGAAAATCTTATCTTAGCAGAAACAAATCGTTCCACGCAGCCGCTACCAGCCAAGCCGTGGAACGTTATGCGTAATAAAAAAAACATTAAAATGGTCATCCGAAAAGCAAAATACTCTGATTCAGCCTCAATAGCCAACTGTTTGATGTTAGCCATGGAACAACTCCTTTATGAATTTATTTCCAAAGAGGATTATGATGCCGCCCATGCTTTACTTTTATACTTTGTTTCGCAAAAGGACAATCAATATTCGTATGAGAACTGTATCGTAGCGGAAATCGAACATGAAGTGGTTGGGGCGGTTAACTATTATGAAGGCGAGAAATTAATTGAGCTTCGGGAACCCATCCTGAATTATGTGAGGGATAATTTCAATAAGGAGTTCAACCCCGAAAATGAAACGCAGGCAGGGGAATATTATATTGATACTTTAGGTGTTGCTCCCCATATGCAGGGAAAAGGGATCGGGAGTCAATTATTACAGTATCTTATCGATCACTATACTGTTAAGCAACGGAAAACATTGGGCTTGTTAGTGGATAAAGAGAATCCTGATGCCAGAAAACTGTACCTGAAACTGGGCTTTAAAAGTGTGGGTAAAAAAGTATTGGTAGGCCATGAAATGGAACATTTGCAGATAAATCCACTGTTGTGAGTTACAGGTAACTACGCTTTTCCGCTCTGTCCGGGGTACTGCCTTTGGTGCAGGCGGACTACGTTGTGTGTAAACCGCCAAATTGGGTAAAGACAAAAAAATATACGTTTTAAATGAAAAAAATATTTTCCTTTTTTATTATCATTCTCTGCTTAGCTTGCTCTGAAAAGAGAAAAGAGGTAAATCAAAATCTAATTTATTTCAATTCGGATTTTCTTGCCGAACTTGGTGACGAAAATTATGATAAATATGAAGCCGGATTGACTTCAAAAATAAAACCTAAATATATAGACAATATTATCTATATATCTAAAACTATTGATGCCAATGCATGTGGAAATTATTCAGGTGATTTAGAAATAAAAAAAGATAGTATTATCTTACTATACAAACTGACTTCCGATGAAGTTTGTACATCTACGAGTGTTGTTAAAGTAACTTATATAATTAAAAACCCAAAAGAGAAAAAATATAAATTTGGATTACGTTACGAATAGTAAAGGCCAGCACACAAAAGTGGCTATATGAAATTGAGGCTTGGCAATTAACGCTACAATCTTTTCTATACCTAAATACATTAAAACAGACAGCACTGCAAACACTTACTAACCTAACCGGCATGAAATTTACAGCAACAGAAAAGATTACGATAGCAATAGTTATCCTTTTAGTGTTGTGGTATGGCGCAAGCCTACTGACTGCGTTCAGGATGTCTGATTGCCGTTTACTTTATCATATTGGTTGGATTTCGTGCTATTTATTTAGCTTTTCAGTCTTCGTTTTGTCAGTTATCAATTGCATATTGATTGCAAAAGAATTTAACAGGAATTGGAAATTAAATCTACTGCTGCTGACTGTCAGTGCGATTCCGTTATTATTCTGGCTTTATGTGTTTGGTATTTTACTTTAACAGTTACCGACAGGTTTCAGGCAAAATCTAAAGTCAATTTTATACATTTGGCATCAGTCCTTATGGAACATTGGTTACCCTATTATCTGCAAAAGCATAAATCTAAATAATTGGATAAAATGAAAAAAATATACTTCCTCGTTTTCATGGTATCTTTCCCAATTATGGGTATTAGCCAGCAATTAAATCAAACGCGGATAAATCATCATTTATCAATGCTTTTGCCTGATGACATTGAAAAAATTGATACGTTGGGAGCCATTACTTATGGAGGCACCCTAAACAAAGGGTTCATATCAGCAGTTCTGTTTAATGATTCCAGAGGAAAAATAAATAATGGAAAAGAAATTGAAACTTTTCTAAAAGGATTCCAGAAAGGAATGGTCGAAACAGCAAAAGGAACTATTATTTCACAAACCTTTATTGAATTGAAATCTGTAAAAGTAAACAAAGTACTTATGCTTTCGGATTTCATTCCGAATATGGTTCAATGGAATACTTATACTTTTAGGATTGACAGTACAACATATACAATCCAATTTGTTTACCCTAAACAAATGGAAGAAACTCCCGAAGAAGATCTAATCATTAAATCTTTGGAATTTTCAACTCAATAACTAATCAGGTCCTAAAAAAATAACAATTACTGCCTTAAATAATCTAACCCATGAAAAAAATCACCCTACTCCTTCTCTTTTTAGCCTTTAATGCCTTTGGTCAACATAATGAAGAACGTCTTGTTAAATTCCGGAATATGACCACAATCGACAGTAACGATGAAACTGTATTTAACTTGTTACAGGAACTTTATTCACAAATTCTGCAATCGGATTCGGGTGAATTAGATCCAAGCATGGGTAAAAAGACCAACAAGCTATATCAAAGCGAAAAAACCAAAAACCGCCATTTACTGATCCTGTTCATGGCCTATCAAAGCCATATCACCGAAACGGCTGCCGCAGGAAAAAAACCAAACACAGGGCTTCAACTGGGACTCTCGGCCGATTTAACCTACGAGTTTAAAAACATTTATAACAAAATCCCCGCCATCGTTTACATTTACCGATATGAGGCTTTAGATTCGGGTGGCCAGAAAGAAGAAGCTGTAAAAGTTATTGAGGAAGGATTATCGGCATACCCGGATTCTGTACCTCTTAAAATCTACAAATATCTGAATTCAAAAGATCAAGCCTTGAAAGAAGATTTATTTCTCCATCATCACAACCACTGGATGGTGAAACAATTTATGATGCGATAAAAAACCTACCTACAAGATGAACCTATTCCAAAAAACAGCCCGCAAGATTATTAAACTATCTTTTGATTTTTCCGTTTCATCCATTGAGCGTTTTAATGACATGAAACCTTTCAGGGACAAAGTTTCCGGGTTAAGAAACCTGGAAAACGGAACATTAGGGAAAGAAATTGCAGATTGCCTTGACTGCCACCGGTTAACTCTGGTTCCCGGTTATGAAAGCCATGATCTGAAACATGTTTTATTGGATTATAAAATGACGGCCGAAGACGAAATCAGGATGCAGGCCTTTATGCTTGGCAATGGAAACCATACCCTTCCGTGTTTTGCCATTTTGATTTTCGGAGCTATACTCCTACCCGATTTGTGGCTTACATTTTATACCGATTTCAAAAAAGGGAGGAATTCAATTCCGGTTTCAGGTTGGAACATAGAAACCCATGCACAATCCAATCTGGAAGAATTGCGTTTGAAATTAAACAAACCCGAAGCAATGAGACCATCTGTCCTGAACTTGAAATCCATCACAAAATTTGGTGCATTTGCATCAATAACAGCCGGAGTTTTTGGAATGTTGTTTTGTTTACCGTTTTTATTCTCATCGAATTTAGCCGATTTAGTGGGTGCCGGTTTCCCATTTGTAGGAGGGGCAATTTTAGCGGTTGGCGGACTTTTGGCACTGTCTAATTTATCAAGACCAAAAGAAAACCAAGTAGTTACTGTTATAAAATAAATCATGCTTCAAATTTTATCATCTATAATTCATATATTTATTACGCAACAAAACCAGTTTCTGAAACCGAGCATAACTCAAGTACTATGAAAAGAACCGTCCTGTTAACTTCTTTATTACTATTCAGCATACTGACTTATGGACAGTTAAGCTTTAAAGGAATTGTGAAAGGATTGGAAAGTGTTGGCTATTCAATAGATACTGACAGTAAAAACACTATTAAGCCTTCCGGAAACTGGTATAATACCAGAGCCAAAGCAACTATGTTCCATGGAACTGTTGACACAATCCCTACAGCTAAACTTATTTCAATCACGAACTATTATATACGGGGCAAAAAAGCTATTTTGCCCAGGACATATGGCAGGGCTGCAATCCAGGAATGGACATTTACAGATACTACAGAATCAAATTATGCGTTAAACTGCATTACAAAAAATAATTCCATAGTACTGGAAAGAATCCACAAAGCTCCATGGACTGTCTTACAATCAGGAAATAAATTATATTTCATTTTAACAGGCGGAACTTATATGAGGGATGAATTGAAAAAGCTGGAAAGTGAATTAAGAAAAGGAATTGAAAAAGAGAATTAACCCATATGATAACAGCAAAATAAAGAAATGGGATATAAAAGAGTATGCATAAGCTGCAGAATAAGCGTAAACCGTGATATTGGAAGTGATTCTGAACGGGAACATCCATGCCCTGAGTGCGGCACTCCCATGCTGTTTTTACCGCACAGGTTCAGGCCACCCCAAAAAGAGGATAAACAGGCGTGGAACGTAGTGAAATTCTTAATTGAAAACGGTTTTCCCTTTCAGCATGTTTATAAAGAAGGTTCTGATGAATACCACAAAAAACCAACTGACAATTATGTCCCTTATCCTAAAAATTTAAGGGATGCCGAAGCGTTTGTTGAAAAATATAAAAACCAATCCCTAAATAACTAAGCCTATGAAACCCCAAATCACATTAGCTTTGCTTTTATTTTTTGCTTCTGCAGCCTGTTTCTCACAGCAGAAGGAATCAAAAACCAAAAACCAACCGGACAAGATATTGACCGAGTTTCCTATTCCTTATGAAGGCGATTCGATACCCTTTAAAAAATTAAAAACGGCAGATGAATACTTTTATTCGGCGGCTGGCAGAACAAAAAGATTAAAAAACCAGCTTGATTCGACAGCCATTTACACGGCTATCCGGGAATACCAGTATTCGGTTAAACTGGATAAAAAGCATTGGGCTTCCTACCGGAATTTAGCACGGTTGTTTATGATGACCAACCGTAAAGAACTGGCCTTGTTATCATTGGACAGAGCCATTCAATACAGCGGCAGGGAAGACAGAAGTTTCATGGTCAAAATGAAAGATGATATTTTGAATGGCGGGTATAAATAACAGGTTTATGAACCACTTGCAAAAACTTTTACTATTCGTCGGAATCCTTTCCCTTCAAGGTTGTATTCAAAGCCAGCACAGTTTGTTTTCTGATTTTGAGGACGATTTTCATTATGCTGCCGGAAAAGCCAAAGCCAAACCGTTCAAATACCAATATGATAAACTGTCACCTCAGACTTCTTATCTTGTTGATTGTAAACTGCGGTTTTTAACCTTCGAAACATCGGGAGAACTTACTGATAAAGAAAGTTTAGTTGAATTTGAAAATGATTCGGTAACCAAAATCATTGAACATTTTACAATATATGCCGGAAATGACAATGGGGAAACTGCCGGCAGGGATTCAGGAAAAATTGAAGCCGATACTATTTACTATTCAGATTTCAAGAATGAGGTATACAAAATATATGTCAACAACATCGCCATGAAATCGTCTAAACCTAAAGATTACAGAATCGGGAATGATTATCTTTACAATGTAAAAAAAGCCACGGAAAGAAGTTATGACTGTCCGAATCCATAAATCCTTAAAATACACCTCTTGAAAAAAAATACTATTCCATTAATTATTTCATTTTTACTAATCACGTATCTCTACAATAATTTCTTTACAAACGGAATGCTGACCGGCAGATATGCCAACAAAAATTATAAGTATGAGTTCATTGGAAACATTGCAAATAAACCGGACACCTTAATCATTAGAGAAAATAACGAATTTGAAAGTCCGTATTACGGAAAAGGGAAATATGATATCAGTTATTCCTTAAAAGGTACAGAAATTCACATGACGCATGGTGAAGGATATACAACTACCACCATAAACGGAGAGGTAATTACTTTATCCAATGAAGATTCGTTTGTGACTTATATTAACCGTATTTGGTTCTTTGGAAGCCCCAAAATCATCTTATTCGAAGATTTAGGGCAATGTTATGAGAAGATCGATTAATCTTTTCAGTATTTACAGAAATATATTTAATCTTAAAGTTAGTTATATTTACAAACCACAGAAACTACTCCCCAAAGAACATTAGAAGCCAAAACCTGTTTAAACAAGACTTTATGAAAACAAACTTATTCTTAATCCTTTTGGTTACAACCCTAAGCACATCTGTTTTTGGACAAACTGATTATTTCCAGGGTAAAAGGACCTATTGCGAAATGCCAGCCGGAAGTGAAACCAAAAAACTTTTTGATCTCGGAATGGATTGCATCAAACAGAATATGTACATAGGAGCAGCCAATAAAATCTTTCAGGATTTGATAAAAAAAGACAGTTCCTTTTGTGATGCTTATTTTTTTGCCGGTTATACCTTCCGTTTGAGCAATATGAATAAAGAAGCAGTCATCATGTATTATATGGCAGATAGTCTGGCACAAAATAAATCAATAGAGTTTAAGCAAAATTTAGCCGTTGCAAGTATGTTAGTAGGGAATTCCAAATTATCGCGGAAAAAGTTTAAAGAAATGACTACTTATTTCCCCGGAAATCCTGAAGGTTATTACGGCATTGCGCTTACGAGCACCTTGATAGGGGATTTTGAATACGGTTTGGAAAATATAGACAAAGCAGAAAAAATATATAACGGCCATAATGATGACTCCAAGTTCTTAAAAGGAGTTTTACTTACCCTCACCGGTAAACATAAGGAATCACTTGAGTACTATGAAAAAGTAAGATCCAGATTTTCAAAAGACGACAATTTCAACGGAAATTATGCTTTAAGTCTTTATGAGGTCGCCATTTTGAATAACGATGAGAAAATGCTTAAAACGGCCAAAAAGCATTATCAAAAAGTTAAAGACAAAAGTCAATTAACCGACTATTTAAAGTCTAAGTTTGAAACACAATAAAGATTTTATAGCTAAGATTGCTTACAACCTCTTAGTTATATGAATTAAAAACTCCATTGATCCAAAAAACAATAAATCCACACATGAGTCCTAAAATACTATACATCGAGAACAAATCGGAAGGTCATAGTGGCGAAGCCTGGATTGGTTATGCCGAATTTTCAAAATCGGGACAAACAGTTTATTTTGACAATAAAGCCTTAAAAAAACTCAAGGGAACAGGAATCAGCGGCAATCATTACGATATTGAAACCGGCGAAGAATATTGGGTTTCGGGTATCAAGAAAAACGGTGAAGACCGGCATTGGGCAGGTGGCGGAAAAATTATGCTTGATAAAAACTGTGTCGATGAATACCTAAGACTGATTAAAGCCGGCAGTATTGATGAGAGAAAGTACATCATTACAGCAATTGAAAAAACAGACAAAAACAGGTTCAACGAAATGGAAAACGCTGAACCGGAATTTAAAAACGACAGCCGGGAAGCCATATATTGGGATGCTACCCGAAAAAAATTATTGTAGAAATACATAATCTTTTTTACCCCCTCTAATTCCAGATATACAATAAAACGACCTCTTTTAATCCCCAAACTTAATTATATTTGCTCCTTAAAATCCCAACTGCATAAAACCGGCACAATAGCAGTTTCAGTGAATTCTGTTTGAACCGGTATAAACACCCTAAACAAATGGAAAACGAAAATACTTTTAAAACCAAAACCGGTTATTGCCATATTTTGCCTGACAAAATAATTCTAACCCGAAACGGCATCATTGGTGATATTTCAAAGATTACTGTTGCAAATGGGATTAACAGAATCCTAATAATCTATTCCGTTCTCTCTGCATTCCTTATCTATAATGCTTTCACAGCTTACCAAAAAGGCGACAATTTTTCAATTCTTTTTTTTGGTCTACTTTCTCTCTTCTTAATTTACGGAATAGTAAAAAGTAAAAATAACTCGGCTACCCCAATAATTAACAGAAATAAAATAACAGAAGTCAAATTCATCGATTCAAAACCCGGTCTGACACGTGCTGTGTTTAAGGTTATGTTTGAAGATGATAAAGGAAAATTAAAAAAAAGCTTAATTATGCTTCCGGGTTCGTTAAGTGACGGTCAAAATGAAACTGAAAAAGCTGTACAATTAATGAAAAAAGAAGGGCTGCTTAAATAATAGTTGTTGCTAATCACATACTTCAACACCATGAAAGCCTACTCTGCTTATTCACAATAATTACTCTTTTCAGATGAAATGACAAGACAAAGCCTTTGGTGGAACAAACAAAATAATCACATTAATTATTAATGATTATAGCGTATTATATGTTGGCACCCCCGAAAAGAATCTGTCTTCTCGCCTCTCCCACAACGAAAGCCACCGAGTTAGCGATGTTATAACTTCTGATTTTGTCGGTCATCGGAATGGTTAAATGATTTTCGAACCGTGCCAATACGTCCTGGCTCAATCCCACACTCTCTTTCCCGAAAACCAACCAGTCCCCTTCCTGAAACTTTGCTTGATAATAGGATTTATCCGCTTTGGAACTAAACAGAAATACCCTCGACTGATCCGGAATTTGTGCAATCCATTCCTCCACGTTGTTGTATTCTTTCCAATCCAGGTGAACCCAGTAATCTAAACCGGAACGTTTTAGGTTTTTGTCGGTAATTTCAAATCCGTACGGTTTAATTAAATGCAAACGGTTGCCGGTACCCACGCATAAACGTCCAATATTTCCGGTATTATTGGGAATTTCGGGTTCTACTAAAACAATGTTCAACATATTCAGATTGTTCGATTATTAGATTATTAGACTATCAGATATTAAAACTTTCCACTTCTTTCACTTGGCCTGCTTTGAGTTGGCCCAAAGTCACATCTCCCACCCTAATCCTTACTAACCTTAGTGTAGGAAAACCAACGGCTGCGGTCATTTTACGTACCTGGCGGAATTTACCTTCGGTCAATGTAATGGAAACCCAGCTCGTGGGACCATGACGCTCGTCGCGTATTCTTCTGCCTTCGCCAATGCAATCTGGCAATTCGGTTACTTTGTACGATTCACAAGGCTTGGTTGTATACCGGATACCTTTAAAACCAATCTCGACTCCTTGCTTGATACGCTCGACAGCTTCATCAGTAATGAGACCGTCAACCTGCGCAAAGTACTCCTTTTCGATGGTTTTGCTCCGTACGGTTTCACTCATCATGCCATCGGTCGTTAACAACAGTAATCCTTCTGAGTCTTCATCAAGTCTTCCTATGGCCATCGTTCCTTCGGGAAAGTCAAACAATTCGCCCAATTTCTTTTTCGGACGTTTCTTTTCATAAATGAACTGACTTAAATAACCATGCGGTTTGTGAAGAATAAAGTGACGGTGTTTCATAATCTGCTGCAAAAATACATTTTTCTGCCGCAAACCTCATAATTTTACATCTACTAAAGAAACAGGTATGGAAAAGCATTTTGAATTAAGCGACAATGAATTTGAACAACAATTTGAAAATTGCACACTCAATCCGGAGCTTTTTACCCATGAAGCCCATTTGCGCCTGGCGTGGATCCATATCAAAAACCACGGTATCGAAAAAGCAATAGTCATTATCCGGGAACAAATCCAGAACTATGCTGCTTCATTAAGTGCCAAAGACAAATACCACGAAACCATTACCGTAGCCAGTATTAAAGCGGTATCTTTCTTTATTAAAAAATCAGCTTCGGAAAATTTTTATGATTTCATTACCGAAAACCAACAGTTGAAAACCCATTTCAAGCAATTGCTGGCTACCCATTATTCGACTGATATTTTCAATTCAGAAACTGCAAAAAAAGAATTCCTTCCACCGGAATTGGATCCGTTTGAATAAAGTCAATTGATACTTTTTCGCCGCTAACTTTTATTCCTTATTTTTACACAACAAAATTATTTTCAATGTCAGTAACCATACTCATACTCGCCTTTACCACATTTGTTATCGCATTAACCATCGGAATTTTCATCGGAAAAGCACTTTCTTCGGCTAATTCCAAGTCGGAAAAAGCATCATTGGACGAAAAAATCAACGGATTACTTTCACAGACAGAACAATTGAAACAACAATTCCAGTCGGAAAGAAACCAATGGGAAAACCAATTGCGCCAAAATATCAGCGAGAAAGAAAACATCCGAACCGAGAAAGATGCGCTGGCCATTCAATTGTCTAAAAAAGAAACCGATTTTGACAATTTACTGGAACGCAACCGCGAACAAAAGCAGGAAGTAGAACAGTTACAGGAAAAATTCACCAAGGAATTTGAAAACCTGGCCAATAAAATCCTCGAAGAAAAAACGACAAAATTCACAGAACAGAATAAAGAAAACCTGAAAAACATACTTTCACCTTTACAGGATAAAATCCAGCTTTTCGAGAAAAAAGTAGAAGACACACACAAAGAAAGTATCGATTACCATGCTGCCTTACGCCAACAGATTCTCGGCCTGAAAGAAATGAATGCCCAGATGAGTAAGGAAACCTTAAACCTGACAAAAGCATTAAAAGGTGACAGTAAAATGCAGGGGAACTGGGGAGAATTAGTATTGGAACGTGTTCTTGAAAAATCCGGTCTGGAAAAAGGACGTGAATATGACGTACAGCAAAGTTTCGTAACTGATGAAGGAAGCAGGGTCCAACCTGACGTAGTAGTCAACCTTCCGGACGGTAAAAAGATGATCATCGATTCCAAAGTAACCTTAACCGCTTACGAACGTTACGTTAATGAAGAGGATGACAGCTTAAAAGAGCAATATATAAAAGAACATGTAATCGCTTTAAAACGGCATGTGGATCAATTGGGCGAAAAAAACTATCAGGATTTATACAAAATCGAAAGTCCTGACTTTGTATTGCTTTTTGTTCCCATGGAGCCTGCTTTTGCTTTGGCCCTTAATGAAGATCCTACCTTATACAACAAAGCTTTTGAGAAAAACATCGTCATTGTAACGCCTTCTACACTATTAGCTACTTTACGAACGATAGACAGTATGTGGACCAATCAGAAGCAACAGGAAAATGCGTATGAAATTGCCAGACAGGCCGGTGCATTGTATGATAAATTCGAAGGTTTTGTTTCCGATTTGATCAAAATAGGCAAGCGCATGGACGAAGCTAAAGCAGAATATGGAAACGCCATGAACAAACTCGTTGACGGAAAAGGAAACCTGATTACCAGTGTTGAAAAACTGAAAAAGATGGGGGCCAAAGCTAAAAAATCACTTCCTGAAAACATTATCAACCGCGCTGAAAGTAACGAATTAATACCGTAACCTATGTTCCGAAAGTTTATTTTCATCACCATAACAGCAATATTTTTAGGCATTACACTTTACTTTACCTTTTTGTATTATGCCACTTTCAGTGAAGGCTTCCGTTCCGGCGAGCTTATAAAAATTAGCCGCAAAGGAGTCGTTTTCAAAACCTGGGAAGGCGAATTAAGTCAGGGGGTCGCCGGAGCACATATATTTAAGTTTTCAATTTTGGACCGAGATAAAAAAGTCATCCAGCAAATGAAAGAATTACAGGGAGAATATGTAAAAGTGACCTACGAAGAACGGTACAAGACATTTCCGTGGTGGGGAGATACAACTTATTTTGTAACTGAAATTGTTAAAGAAGATTCCCCTTTTAAAGTTAAAATCAACAACTAATGAGCAGTACATTCAAAACCGTAAAGTCTTCTAAAGTTGTAATATCAGAATTGATGTTGCCTTCACACACTAACTTCAGTGGAAAAATCCATGGAGGTTATGTTTTGTCATTACTGGACCAGATTGCTTTTGCCTGTGCATCGAAGTTTTCGGGACATTATTGTGTAACCGCTTCGGTCGACACAGTCGATTTTTTAAACCCAATTGAAGTGGGCGAACTGGTAACCATGCGCGCTTCCGTTAATTATGTGGGGAAGACATCCATGATTGTCGGCATCCGCGTTGAAGCCGAACACATACAAACCGGAGTTATCAAACATTGCAATTCTTCTTATTTTACCATGGTTGCCAAAGATAAGGCCGGCAATAATGTTCCGGTTCCCGGATTAATTTTATCTACTGATGATGACATCAGACGTTTTTGGAATTGCATCAAAATGATAGCAAACAAGAAAGATAAAAAAAATCACGAAGAGACCTTTGATTATAAATCGGAGGATGCATTTTCGGAATTGGGCAACTATAATGTCCAGATTGATATTCTTTAAAAACAATTAAATTTGTAAAAAACGTCCAATGAAAAATTTAATACTATTCCTATTCGCACTTGTATCTTTCTCAACATCTTTTGCACAAGAACCCAAGAAGAACCAAAAAGCAGTAATCAAAACAGCTATTTATTGTGATCATTGCAAAGAATGTGAAACCTGCGGTAAAAACTTCCAGGCCAATATGCATAAAATAAAAGGACTTAAAATGTTTGAACTGGATGAAAAGAAAATGACCATAACGGTTTACTATAATGGTACAAAGACCAATTTGGAAACAATCAAAACCGGGATTTCCAAATTAGGCTATGATGCTGACAATATTAAAGCAGATCCTTCTGCTTATGAAAAATTGGATGGTTGCTGTAAAAAGTCCTAGAAACACATCAGACATACTCATCAGGATTACAAACTAACACATCTTTGCAATATTCTCAGTAAATTTTGTAATCTACCCAACAAATTAACACTTCAAATCATACATGAAGTGTTTTTTATTATATATTTGATAGATTTTCTTACAATTTAATAAAATATATGATAAAAAACTACCTACTGAAAATTATCGGCTCCTTATTATTAATCACCTTGTTTACAATGCTTTCCTGTAATTCAAGTGAAGATGAATACACGCCAGTTTCTCCCGTTAATATGGATCTTACCAAAGTTCCTTACCCTAAACTTTCGGATTACAAATTCTTCAAAGGAGATATCAAAAACCTGACTCCGGTTTTAGGTGTACTTCCTTATCAACCTGCGAGTTCCTTATTCAGTGACTATGCACACAAAAAAAGATTTGTCTGGATGCCTGACGGCGTAAAAGCAACTTACAACGGTGATGGGAAAGTTCTTGAAATGCCTGTTGGATCAGCCATGATCAAAAACTTTTATTATGAACACGTACAGCCTTCCAATACAACCAAACTTATCGAAACTAGAATCATGATCCGAAAATCATCCGGATGGATTTTTGCAAATTATGTATGGAATGATGAGCAAACAGAAGCATTTCTTGACCTGAACGGTAGTTATAAAGACATTACTTGGATCAATAAAAACAGCACGGTCATGAATGTGAACTACAGAATACCATCAGAAGTGCAATGCATAACATGTCACAAAACCAAAGAAATTATTAATAACACCGAGCAAATTGTTCATATCCCAATTGGAATAAAACCGCAAAATCTGAATTTCAATTATAATTATGGGACAGAAGTCAAAAACCAATTGACAAAATGGATTGAAGCCGGTTATCTTGAGAACAATTTTACGTTGCCTTCCGTTGCTAATTCCACAGTCAATTATGAAGACACTTCCAAATCATTGGAATTAAGAGCCAGATCCTATGTAGACATTAATTGTGCACACTGCCATACCGATAATAAGCACTGCGATTACAGACCTATGCGGTTTGCTTTCAGCCAGACAGGAAACACAAATGGCAATACCAACATGGGAGTTTGTGTAAGCACCCAGGACATGCAGGGATTCCCATCAACTTTAGCAAAAATTATAGCTCCAGGAAACATTAACAAATCAATGTTGTACTACCGGATCAATACAACTAACGAAACGTACAGAATGCCATTACATGGAAGAACCCTTATCCACACGGAAGGTGTAGCCCTCATGGAAGAATGGATCAATTCGTTAGGCCCATGTCAATAAACTAACTTTATATACTAACCCAAAAAAACGATAAGCATGAAAAAAATTACTTTGTTTTTTTTATTAATTGCTGCAAGCTGGTATAGTTCCGCCCAAGACACTTGTGCTTCAGCTCTTGCAATTACAGCCGGCATCCACTCGGTCAGTGCTGTTAACGGATCACCGGCTCCTACTCCGGTTTGTACTGGCGGAAATTTAGCTACGTTCGGCGAATGGTATTCCTATACACCAAGTACTACTTACAGTGTTACTGTCTCAAGTGACATTGCTGCCAATACACCCAGAAAAGATACACGGGTTCATATTTATACCGGAATTTGTGGTGCTTTGACATGCTATGCCGGAGATGATGATACAGGAAGCAACTACTCTTCTGTGGTGACATTCGTTGCAAACGCAGGAACAACTTACTACATTGCATGGGATAACCGATGGAACAGTGCCGCTTTTAGTTTCCAACTAACCGAAGCTCCATATATTCCACCACCACCACCACCAATTAGTTATACACCCCAAACCATTACTACTGTAAACAGTACTTATAACATCTGTGTTGTTGATATGAACAATGATTACAAGGATGATATTGTGGGAGTAAGTACCAACAATTTAAAAATTCACCACCAGACAGGTCCGGCCACTTTTTCTGTTACAAATTATCCGGTTACCGGAACAAGCGATATGCCAACATGGAGTATGGCGGCCGGCGATTACAACAGGGACGGTTATAATGATTTAGTATTAGGAAGTGGCAGCGGATTATCTTTTTGGCAATCCAATAATGATGGAACTACCTATACAAACATCAACCCAACAGATTATATTTTTTGCCAGCGTACTAATTTTGTCGACATCAACAATGATGGAAACCTGGATGCCTTTTCGTGTCATGATGTCGCTCCGAATGTTTATTATCTGAATAACGGATCAAACGCTTTTACTCATTATCAAAGTGGTGTAACACCTGGATCTTATAACGTAGGCACGTTATCCAACGGAGGTAATTATGCTTCTCTTTGGACAGATTATGACAACGATGGCGATGTGGATTTATTCATTTCAAAATGTTCCGGACCTCCTTGTGAGCTACACCGAAACGACGGCAATGGTGTTTTTACAGACATCTCGGCCATTGCTCAAATCAATACCACACCAGTTCAATCCTGGTCTTCAGCCGTAGCTGATTTTGATAATGATGGGGACATGGACATTTTTGTGGGAGCCAATGGTGGATCCGGTCATAAATTCTTCAGAAATAATTTAGATACCACAAATAATGTTGAAGAAGCTTTCACAAATATCACAGCCGCATCAGGAGTTGGGACCGATACATCAATCAGCAGGGATTATATTGCCTATGATTTTGACAATGACGGAAAAGTGGATATTATGGGAGGCGGAAACAAAATTTTCTTCAATCAGGGCAACAATGTTTTTTCGATTATCAGATATCCCGGAATGGCGATAGGCTCTGTTGGTGATTTAAACAGTGACGGTTTCCTGGATATTGCAAACAATAACAAGATCTATTATGCGGCACCCAATGGAAATAACTGGCTAAAAGTTTCACTGATAGGTATCCAAAGTAATAAAAACGGTATTGGTGCCCGAATTGAAATCTATGGAGCATGGGGCAAACAGATAAGAGATGTACGCAGCGGCGAAGGTTTTGAATACA
Source organism: Flavobacterium amniphilum (assembly GCF_023634845.1). Taxonomy (GTDB): domain Bacteria; phylum Bacteroidota; class Bacteroidia; order Flavobacteriales; family Flavobacteriaceae; genus Flavobacterium; species Flavobacterium amniphilum. Next base: position 50,784 of record NZ_JAMLJL010000014.1, read on the forward strand.
TGAGTACTTTAAATGCACATTTCGGAATTGGAACTGCAACACAAATCACGCAGGTAATCATCAGATGGCCATCCGGAACAGTTGACACCATTACTAATCCAAATCCGAACCAGACATTACTTATCACGGAAGGAAGCACACTTGGAATTGACGAAAACACATTGGGAGGTTTTACCCTTTATCCAAATCCTGCAAACGACTTTATCCGTTTCAGTCATAAATCCGGCACTGATTTTATTAAGACCGTATCGATTTTTGACATGGCCGGAAGGGTAATCAAAACAGAGAACATTACTGACAATTCAATTTCTGTTCATGAACTTCAAAAAGGCACTTACATGATTATTTTGGAAAACAGTAACGGAAATAAATACTCAAGTAAATTTATCAAGGAATAAACATCCTGAAAGTAAAAAAGCCTCGGTAAATCCGGGGCTTTTTATATCTATTATTCTTTTATTAAAATACCCGTACCAGATTAAAACCGAAGAAAATATCTCCTTTACCCCAATTACCGGTTGTATTACCTAAGAATCCGGATTCATGGATTCCCTGTGAGTTAGTAAAATGCATCTGAAAAACGTGTCCTCCGGTTTCAATATCTACTCCCAAGGATAACGGATTTCTGAAAGGTGAAGAAGAACTTCTGTTCAGGTGCGGAACATAATCGGCATTTATCGAAACTCTCTTTGATAATTTATACCTTCCTCCTAAACCTAATGCAAATTGGCTGTTGGATTGTTCATCATCCACAACAAAATTTTCATGGAAATATGTTGGCGCCATTTCCAAAGAAAACTTTTCATTGAACTTTCTTGAGATCAAAAGTTGGTTCACATATATCAACCTATTACTAAAAGACATTTTCGGATAATTGGATTCTTTCAGCAAATTATTGAATCCAATACTGTGAAATCCAACAATTGTATAAGCAGAATGGTCTTTCTGTTGGGCCACAATCAAGTACTTAGCACTAAAATCATACGCCTGTTCACTTCTTGCAGCAGCTACAGAAAGTTTATCGGTCAATCCATAAATGAATTTGATTTGGGTTACAGCATTATCTAAACCGAAAAAGCCTTCAAACCCTTCTTTAACGGAAGCGAAACGATGCGCCACAACAAAAAACAAATCTTTTTTCCCAAGTAGCTTGGTCGATTCCAGATTTACAATTTTAACCGCTTTAAAAGCTGCTACGACTTTAGTATTGGCATCAGTTGTATCAATTTGTGACAATAAATCATCTTGCGCAGAGACAATCTGGGCAAACAGAAAGCAAAAGAATACTGCTAAATACCTCATAGGCAATTAATCAATCACTAATGTCCGGGTAGCGTTACCGTAATCTGTTCTGAGAATCATAAAATAAGATCCACTGCTTAAACCGGTAGTAGAAATTTTATTTTCAATAGTAGAAACGTTTTGTTGCTTAATCAATTTTCCAACAGCATCATACACTTTTACTTCACCTTTGGTTACCTGATCGGGAAATTCGATAGTAAAAAACTCTTTAGACGGGTTAGGATACACTTTTAAGGATTCCATTACAAAATCATTTGTTCCCAAAGTAAAATTAGCTGTAGTAGTCCCACAATTTCCCGCTCCATGGTAACCGATAACAGTAGAACCTGTGCGTCTTGCAAAAATGACATCAAGAGGTTGGGCTGCTAATGGAAAAGTATAATCAGTTCCTTCGGTTGCCACACGGGCACGCGTCATTACAACAGTTCTTACTCCGGTTACAACATTATTAGACGAAAGCGACCAGTTTTGGGTATCTGTTGGAGGAATTACACCAATCCCGTTAAAACTTCTGTCGGTAATAGATGTTCCGTCAAAAATGATTACATCTCTTCCCACGTCATCCATGGTAGTTGCATTAAAACCTATTCCCAGCCAACTTGTACTCGGTCCAACCAAAGTAACTGTTACGGTTGAACTGGTGACATCAATCCTACCAGAATAATTGCCAAAGAAAGTCATGTCACCTGTCGTATAACTTTGCGCGTAAATTCCGCATACTGAAAAGACTGCTATCAAAAAAGAAAAGAAAAGTTTTTTCATACTTATTTAGTTTTTAGAATGTTTATCAATTTATCATCGTTTGCAATAACGGCATAATCAAATGCAGTTTTTTGTCTTATGTCTTTTAATTCAACGTTTGCTTTGTGTTCCATCAGCATTGTGGCAATTTCATAATTTTTAAAAATTGTGGCATAATGCAATGCAGTAGTTCCTTTCACATCCGTAATATCAGGATTGGCATTATTATCAAGTAGCAGTTTTACAATAGGAATATCATTCTTAACGGTAGCTGCCATAAGCGCAGTTCCCATATCATTTGCATAATTAATATCCTTTACATTTTTTATCAGATAAGCTGCAACCTCATAATTCCCTTTATAGCAGGCAAGAATCAATGGTGAATTCCGGTCATCATTCAAAGTATTTATGACATCCGGTTTTTGAGCAATCAATTCTTTCAGGTTTTCCAGTGTACCACCTCTTGCTATGTCAAAAACATCAGACTGTGACAAGCAGTCAATCGGAATCAGTAATACTATAAAAAACACAATCTTTGCTATTTTTTTCCCCATATCAAGCAAGTCGTTTCCTTCAAATTTAACACTATTTTTATTATTTTATAACAATTTTAAATTAATTTTAATAAAGTTAAAGCTAATTTAATTATTTATGAAGAAATTATTAATTTTATTTTTTAGCTTCTTATTTATGAGTTGTGCAAACGACAGCGAGTCTGATTTGACTGGTCCTGTACCCATAAAAATTTCTTACAACAGTGACGTAAAACCCATCATTCAAAGCAATTGTCTTTTTTGCCACACTAATCCACCACAAAACGGCGCTCCGATGTCGTTAGTGACTTTACTTGATGTACGGAATGCCATTGAAAACAGGGGTTTATTAGACCGGATATCACGTCCACAAGGCGCACCGGGAATGATGCCCAACGGTGGGACAAGATTACCCCAAACCAGTATTGACATTATAATAAAATGGAGAGATGATGGATTTTTGGACTGATTTTTGAATCAATTAAATAAAAAAGCAATTATGAAATTCCTAATTACATTATTTCTGACCACAATTGCATTTAACACTATTTGCGCACAGGATAAGGTTTTAACCAAAACCGGAACCACAACATTTGAAGCTTCGGTACCTTCTTTTGAAGAAGTAAAAGCCACCAATAAAAACTCAGGTTGTGTATTAAATACCAAAACAGGGGAAATTGTAGGTTTGATCCTAATGAAAGGTTTCAAGTTCAGACTGGCATTGATGGAAGAACATTTCAATGAAAACTATATGGAAAGTGACAAATACCCTAAGGGAATATTCAAGGGAAAAATCATCAATTTTAATTTTGATCAGTTAACAAACCAAAAACAGGATTTCACCATTAACGGAACAATGGAAATACACGGAAAATCAAAAGAAATAAGTATTACTGCCAAAATTTCGAAAAACGGCAATATTGTCCAATTAACTTCAGATTTTAATTTGAATACAGATGATTTTGGGATTGAACTCCCAATTCTTATCCGCAGTAAAGTAGCTAAAAAAGTAAATGTGCTGATTGATTACAAACTTCAGTAGTTAATTCAAAACTACTTCCTCATATGAATTCAATTTATCCAAATTCAAAACAGTAATATCATTATGACTGTTTTCAAACATCTGAATAAATTTGGCTCCGTAAACTATTTCATTAAAAACATAGGAAGTCCTTGTCGCAACTGTATTACTGAACATTTCATCAAAAGCCTTAACATAAACGATTAATTCACCTTTCATTGTTTTATAGTCCTCTTTGGAAAGATCAAACAACGGACTCTCTTCAGTAATTGGGTGAACTAACGTCCAACTTAATGTCAATGCATTAATTTTATCATATTCCAAATCCAAAATAAAAAACCGGTTAAACTCCTGTCCATTTTCTTTAACCCTCATCCCTAAGGTAACTTTAGCTTCCGCTTCCGTCAGATTCGTGTTTTTATAAGGAGAAATACGGAGCATCAAGGCTTTACCTCCCTGAAAAGGTGCAATGATGGCATTTTCCGAAAAAAGAATATGTGCTTTCGGTTTGCTGAATCTTCCGTAAAATAATCCGGTTGCTATTGCAAAACTCAACAATCCGAACAATGCTTCAACCGAAGCCACAAAACTGGCCCAGAAACCTGTTGGGCTGATATGACCATATCCTACCGTTGTGAAGGTCTGAGCACTGAAGAAAAAAGCCTGACCGAATTTTTCTGCAGCAGTAGCCGCCGAAATTCCATTAAGATGTTCAACACCGATAAAACAATATACGGAAGCGAACAGAAAATTGACCACCACATAAAAAACAAAAATGGTAAGCATAAATTTCCATCTTGGGATATTAAGCATTGTATGATACCAACTTGTTCTTTCAATGAGTCCAATACCTGATTTTTTGACATTGGCACTTCCGTCCTTATTGATAAAACGGCCTCCGTAATTAGCAGCATTTGTACCAAATCCGGTGTGTTTGTTATTCTTAAATTTCTTTGATCCTTTCTTTAAAACCGACATAAGTGTTCTCTAAAATTATTGTAAATTTAGACATAATTTTCTCTCTAAAAAACTAAAATGAAAACCACAAAATTGTTTACTTCTTTTTTTGAAAGTGAAAAAGCCGGCGGAATTATTTTAATCATCTGTACTTGCATTTCAATATTTTTAGCCAATTCTACTCTAAGCGAAAGCTATCAAAGCTTCTGGCATATCAAAATTGGAGGAATGTCATTGGAACATTATATCAATGACGGCTTGATGGCGGTTTTCTTTTTATTGATTGGACTTGAACTGGAACGTGAAATTTACATCGGGGAATTATCCAATATCCGGAATGCCATGCTACCCATAATGGGAGCTTTAGGCGGAATGGTCGTTCCCGCACTTGTCTATTATCTTTTCAACCACAACACACCTTACCAAAACGGAATAGGGATCCCGATGGCAACTGACATTGCTTTTGCGATTGGTATTCTGTCATTATTAGGAAATAAAGTCCCAACTGCTTTAAAAATCTTTTTAACCGCATTAGCTGTTATCGATGATCTTGGCGCTATTATTGTCATTGCCATTTTCTATTCCAAGGAATTAAATTTAGTCAATCTTTCAATCTCATTGGGTATTTTGGTGTTTTTACTTATTTTAAATCGGATGAAAGTATACAAATTATGGCCTTACTTGATTTTAGGGATCACTATGTGGTACTTCATGCTTCATTCAGGAGTTCATGCAACCATTACAGGTGTTTTACTTGCTTTTGCCATCCCGTTTCAAAGAGGAGAAAAGAAATCCATATCTTATCAACTGGAACATAAACTTCACAAACCTGTTGCTTTTATTATTTTACCAATTTTTGCTTTGGCCAATACCGCAATAGCATTAAAAATCAATAACGGAAGTAATTTACCTTCTTATGCAGTTGGTATAATCCTGGGCTTAGTACTTGGAAAACCAATAGGCATCTTTTCATTCTCATATATAGCCGTAAAACTGAAAGTAGCTGAACTTACTAAGGGTTTAACATGGCCAACAGTTTTTGGAACAGGAATTTTAGGAGGAATAGGTTTTACCATGTCTATTTTTGTGACACTTTTGGCATTTACCGATTCAGAAATCATTAACAGCTCCAAATTATATATCATTTTAGCTTCTTTGACAGCCGGTATATTGGGCTTAGTCATTTTAAAATCCATGCTAAGAAAACCGATCACAGACTAAAAAAAAAGCTCCTAAATCATCTTTAGGAGCTCTCATTTAATTAACCTTCAATTTATTTTACTACAACTTTGAATGCGTATTGTTTACCGGGAATTAAATCACCTGTATCAATGGTTTTAGAGTTCAATGTACTTTTAACAAAACCTTTAAACTCTCCGTCTGTTGTTCTTACATCCAAAACGATGATTTCGTTATCTGAATTTACTGTAAAGATTACTTTCACTGATTTTTGCTCATCAAAAGCAACATCCTCAGTCGCTTTTTCAAAATAAGTCATAATTTCCTTTATTGCTCTCGGAAAATCCTCAACCGGTTTAATTTCTTTAGCAAATACCATACTTGTACTCATTAAGAATACTAAAACTGAAAATTTAAATGTGTTTTTCATTGTGTGTTTTTTTTTATTTGATTCTGAAGCAAAATTATAGCACCGAATCCTTTAAACATAGCCTTAACGCACAACTTAATCCAATGATAATATTAGAAATCAATCACTTAAGCAAAAATTGATAACATTTTACAAAAAACAAAAAACATTGAATTATTATTTAAATTCAATGTTAAAAACATAAAAATCATCAAAAATAACACAAAACATTATCCTAACATTGCGACTTATTTAAAACTAGCTTAACTTTTAACAAACAAAAAACCCAAGCCTAAGCCTGGGTTTTTCTATTTAAAAAAATTTAATTTCTTAAGACAAAGCTGCTTTTACCTGATCAGCTGCTTCTTGGAATTGAACTGCAGATAAAATTGGCATACCTGAATTATCAATTAATTCTTTAGCAATTTCTGCATTTGTTCCTTGTAAACGAACGATGATTGGCACTTTAATAGCATCACCCATGTTTTTGTATGCATCAACCACACCTTGGGCAACACGGTCACAACGAACGATTCCTCCGAAGATATTGATCAAAATAGCTTTTACGTTAGGATCTTTCAAGATAATACGGAAAGCAGTTTCAACACGTTTAGCATCAGCAGTTCCTCCTACATCAAGGAAGTTAGCCGGCTCATAACCTGCATATTTGATTAAGTCCATCGTAGCCATAGCTAAGCCTGCACCGTTAACCATACAACCAACAGTTCCGTCAAGATCAACATAGTTTAATCCAGCTTCTTTAGCTTCAACCTCAATTGGACGCTCTTCAGTAATATCACGCATTTCTGCTAAATCTGTATGACGGAATAAAGCGTTATCATCCAATGATACTTTAGCATCAACTGCCATGATTTTATTGTCAGATGTTTTTAACACCGGGTTGATTTCAAACATAGAAGAGTCAGATCCGATGTAAGCATTGTATAAAGCAGCAACGAATTTCACCATTTCTTTGAAAGCTTCACCTGATAAACCTAAGTTGAAAGCAATTCTTCTTGCCTGGAAACCTTGTAATCCTACAGCAGGATCGATTTCTTCAGTAAAGATTAAGTCTGGTGTGTGTTCAGCTACTTCTTCGATATCCATTCCACCTTCAGTAGAATACATAATCATATTACGTCCTTTACCACGGTTCAATAAAACCGACATGTAAAATTCTTTAGTTTCACTTTCTCCAGGATAGTACACATCTTCTGCAACCAAAACTTTGTGAACTCTTTTACCTGTTGGAGGTGTTTGAGGTGTAATCAAATCCATACCGATGATTTGTTCAGCGATTTCCTTAACCTGGTCTAAGTTTTTAGCCAATTTAACTCCTCCGCCTTTTCCACGTCCACCAGCGTGAATCTGAGCTTTAATTACATGCCAACCCGTACCTGTTTCAGCTGTAAGTTGTTTCGCTTTTGCAACCGCTTCTTCAGCGTTATTTGCCACATAACCACGTTGCACGCGCACTCCGTAGCTAGCTAATATTTGTTTTCCTTGATACTCGTGTAAATTCATAATAAAGATTTTGACTTATTTAAAAGTGCCACAAAAATAATAAATTCCTTAACAATAAATGCAGTAGTCAACACTTTTATTTCATCAACGCAATATTATTCTGTACAAAAAAGCGCAACCATTACCTATTTATAACATCCATAGTTTAAAACAACTAAAAAAATAATCTGTATGAAAACACTATCACTTTCCCTGCTTCTATTTTCAGTGTTGAATTTTTCTGCCTGTGACGACATAGATGATGATGCAAACAGCACATTAAAAGGAACCTGGTCATTAGTAAAAGTATCAGGTACAATTATTGGAATTGAAAATAATTATCCGGCAGGAAAAATCAAATGGACTTTCGGGGAAAACAATGTAAACGTTGTAAATAATGATACCGAACACGAATATGATGTTTTCGAAACCGGAACTTATGCTTATGCATTACAACATGCTGAAGTAGGCGCGGATTGTACCGAAACCATTACAATAAACGAAATGGATTTAGGCTGTTATTATACTTACAACAATGAACTTTACATCAATCAACTGGCTTCCGATGGTGTTTTGATAAAATTAGTAAAATTATAATTTGTTATATTTAAAACATTTTGTTTTATTTTTACATATTTTGTGTATTTATTTGTGATTCAGATTTTGTAACTTTAGTTTTGCAAAAAAATTAAGAAATGGAATCAAATCAGTTATTACAAATCGCACAGGAATTCGGATCACCAGTATATGTATATGATGCCGAAAAAATTGCAACTCAGTATCACCGGTTAACCAATGCATTTTCAAAGGTGGAGAAGTTACGCATCAACTATGCAGTAAAAGCTTTATCCAATGTTTCCATTTTAAAACTTTTTAAACAGTTAGGATCAGGTCTGGACACCGTTTCTATCCAGGAAGTACAATTAGGACTACATGCAGGTTTTGATCCACAAAACATTATTTACACACCTAATGGTGTTTCGATGGATGAAATTGAGCAAGTAGCAGCATTAGGTGTTCAAATCAATATTGATAATTTATCCATATTGGAGCAATTTGGCGCAAAACACCCAAAAACTCCGGTTTGTATCCGTATCAACCCACATGTAATGGCCGGTGGAAATTCAAATATTTCTGTGGGACATATTGATAGTAAATTTGGCATATCAATACATCAATTGCCTCATATTTTGAGAATTGTCGAAAACACAGGAATGCACATCAACGGTATCCACATGCATACCGGTTCAGACATTTTAGATATTGAAGTGTTTTTATACGCTGCCGAAATTTTATTCGATACCGCTAAACACTTCAAAGAACTGGATTTCATTGATTTCGGAAGCGGATTCAAAGTGCCTTACAAAAAAGGGGACATCGAAACCAATGTGGAAGAATTAGGAAAAAAATTAACCCGCCGTTTTCTGGCTTTCGAAAAAGAATACGGACGCGAATTGACTTTAGCTTTTGAACCGGGTAAATTTCTGGTAAGTGAAGCTGGTTATTTTTTAGCCAAAGTAAATGTGGTAAAACAAACTACATCAACTGTATTTGCAGGAATCGACACCGGATTCAATCATTTGATCCGTCCAATGTTTTACGGTTCGGAACACTATATTGAAAACATTTCGCATCCGAAAGGAAAAGAGCGCTTCTATTCGGTTGTAGGATACATCTGTGAAACCGATACTTTTGCTACAAACCGTAGAATTGCCGAAATTAAAGAAGGTGATATTTTAAGTTTCAGAAATGCAGGTGCATACTGTTTCAGTATGTCATCCAATTATAACTCACGCTATAAACCAGCCGAAATCCTTTGGAAAGACGGCAAAGCACAACTCATCCGCCAAAGGGAAACTTTTGAGGATTTATTAAAAAACCAAATCGAAATCGATTTGTAAAAAAGCTAATTTTTCTTTGATTATCGGCCTTTACCTTTTTCATAAGTGTAGAGGCTGATTTTTTTTACTTAAAAAGAAAAATCTTACAAAAATTACTTATTTTAGTTGTTCCAAATTAAGAATCACATATAACTTAACCAATAAAAAATGGCAACTAATATTTCGGTCATAACCTTAAATGCATCTGCTTACAATGTCTGGCAAACTATCACAACACCCGAAAAAGTCAAATTATGGCAATTCGGAAGTGATCTAATTACTACATGGCAAATCGGATCTCCTATTGAATTCATTACAAAATGGGAAGGAAACATCTTTAAACAATGGGGAAAAGTTCTGGAATTCATTCCCAACGTATCATTGCAATACAGTTTATTTGCTCCTGGCCCGGACAAAGAAGACAAGCCTGAAAATTATTTCATCATGAAGTATATCCTGACCGAAGAAGACGGAAAGACAATTCTGGAAATCATACAGGAAGACAACCGCCCCGATGCCATTCAGGAGGAACCAAATGAAGATGAAAATCCAATTTTACAATTACTGAAAGAAGTCGCTGAAAACCATATATAAAAAAAAGCATCCAATGGATGCTTTTTTTTTATTCTAAAACCTCAGACAGAACTTTTGCCTCTGTACCGTTTGGAAAAGTTATTTTTAATTTTTGGGCCAATGTAGGCGCAATTTGGGTAATTTCTTTCTTATCATGACTTTCTCCTTTTTTGACATTCCATCCATAAAACAAACAAGGAACATGTGTATCATATGAATAAGGGGTCCCGTGCGAAGTACCCGTTCCGTAATACTCGATATAACCCGGCTTATCCAATACAATCAGATCTCCATTTTGGGTTGCATCAAAACCTTTAGCCATAAAATTCAAATAATAATCGGCTCCGGTAGATGCTAAAATTTCTTCTTCAGTATAAACACGTTTGATATGTTTCTGTGTTATTAAAAAGTCTTTAAAAGCCTGTTTTACCCGAATCAATTCCAATCCTTTTTCTTTGATTTTGGTTTTATTGATAAACACGTTGTAATTAGAATAGTTCAATAACAAATCATCACCGAAATACGTTTTGGAGAATTCAGCGATTGACTGTTCAACGTTTTTCTCGCTGATACTTTCCACATCATACTTATTATCTTTCAGATGTGTAACATTTTCAGCACCCGCATGATCAGCGGTCAGGAAAATCATGTAATTCCCTTTTCCGACAGTAGTATCCAGATATTGCAGAAATTCAGCAATTGTCTGGTCCAAACGCAGATAAGTATCCTGTAATTCGATAGATCTCGGTCCGAAATTATGTCCTACATAATCCGTTGACGAAAAACTAACCGTCAAAAAATCAGTAATATCATCTTTCCCTAATTCTTCTTTGGCAATAGCTCTTTTGGCAAAATCTGCCAATAAATTATTCCCTTGCGGACTTGCTCTTAAAACTCCGGGATCATTTGCATCCATCATTTCTTTCATATTATACGGAAAGAAAGGTGCTTTTTTATATAATTTCCCTTCATACGGATTGTCATCAGGTAAACTTTCATTATAAACTGATTTGTCTTTCAGTAAATTCCACCCCGCTGCAGCGTATTTTTCATAATTCTTTTCATTGTTGAATTCATTAACCCAAGCCGGAAGGTTTTCACCATAAAATGTACTGGAAATAAATGATCCTGTCTTACTGTACCAGAAAGCCCAATTGGCAAAATGTCCGGCCGGAAGGATTGCTCCACGGTCTTTAAGACTCATTCCGATTACTTTCCCTTTAAAATTTGTCGCTAAACGCAATTCATCTGTAATAGTGGATGCCTGAAGATTTTTAGGAGACATTTTCCCTTCTGTCTCTGCTCCGTTACCTACCGTTTTTACCGATTCGTCATCTGTACAATAAACATCTTTACCCAATGTTCTGTGGTACCATTCATTTCCTACAATACCGTGAACTGCTGGTGTTGTTCCGGTATAGACAGACGCATGACCAGGCGCGGTGTATGTTGGCATATAATTGTAATGCATATTATGGAATGTATAACCATCCTTCATCAACAACTTGAATCCGTTGTCTGAAAAATCATCCGCAAAACGATACAGATATTCCATTTTCATTTGGTCAACCACAATTCCAACAACTAATTTTGGCTTTTTAGGCTCTTGTACATCTTTCTTTCCCGATGCCTTTTGCGCATTAGCGTATCCCACAACTAATAACGACAGTAATACAGTAATCTTTCTCATCATTTCTTCACATATCGCATATTGTACACAAAAATCCTGTCAGGGTAATTGATGTACAATTGACTCATATTCTCTTTTTTACGGGTTTGGATTTCAAGAAAACAAGGTTCTGCATTTTGGTCAACACAATCAAAACCTACAATTTCTTTTCCGTCTTCTTCCTTTTTATCGTAGTATTTAACAATCTTAAAATACTGTTCAATTTCTGAATAAACAGCAATGTAATTTTTTTGGGTATTCAGATTGGCGATAATTTTCGCTTCTTTGAACGGTGTAAAGCTACTCCATTTACCTTTATCTTTTACCGACATACTTACTGCAGAAACCTCAAAACGATAGGTTTGAGCCTTCGCAAATGTTCCGAAAAACAGTAAGAATAAAATTATTTTAAAATCTATCTTCATAATCTACTTAAAATGTTGTCACTTCTTTTTTGGCCAATTCAAATTCGGCAATAACTTCATCAACAATATCGGCAACCGGTTTAATATCGTTTATCAAGCCGGCAATCTGTCCGATTTCCAATTCACCTTCCACAAGATCACCTTCAAACATTCCACGCTTGGCACGGGCTCTGCCCAAAAGTTCCTTCAGCTCATCAGTCGTTGGGCATTTCGCATACAACTCCTGAACATCGTTGTAAAATTTATTTTTGATTAAACGCACTGGCGCTAATTCTTTCAAGGTTAAATGTGTACCTCCTTCTTCAAGATCTATGATGGTTTTCTTAAAGTCATCATGGGCAGAACTTTCAACCGAAGCAGCAAAACGGCTTCCCATCTGAACACCATCGGCACCTAAAACCATTGCCGCCAGCATTCCTCTACCGGTAGCAATTCCTCCTGCTGCAATTAACGGAATATTGATTTTTTCCCGCACCATCGGAATCAAAGTCAATGTGGTTGTTTCTTCACGGCCATTATGCCCTCCGGCTTCAAAACCTTCAGCCACAACTGCATCAACACCGGCTTCCTGTGCTTTTAATGCAAATTTAGAACTGCTGACAACATGTACCACGGTAATTCCCTTTTCTTTCAAAAAAGAAGTCCAGGTTTTTGGGTTACCGGCAGAAGTAAATACAATTCTCACTTCTTCCTCCACCAAAATCTGCATAATTTCTTCAATATTAGGGTATAGCATTGGCACATTTACCCCAAAAGGTTTATCAGTAGCTTTTTTACATTTCTGAATATGCTCACGTAAAATATGCGGATACATCGAACCGGCACCAATTAAACCTAATCCTCCGGCATTACTTACGGCACTTGCCAACTTGTAGCCACTGTTCCAAATCATTCCACCCTGAACGATAGGGTATTGTATATTAAAAAGTTGGGTGATTTTATTCATTCACTATTGTTTAATTAATTTTCCTGAAGTGTTTAAAACAGAATTTTGGATTGTATAAAAATAAACACCTGCATTCAATCCACTCAACTGGATTTTTGTATTTCCTGTTGCTAATTTCTCTTCTTTAACTTTTTGACCGAAAGCGTTATAAATTGCAATTTCCGAATCAATAAATTTTTCCGGAATATCTAAAGTCAGAACATCTTTAACCGGATTAGGATAAAAACTGATTTTTTCCATTTCGAATTCATCCGCAGATAAAACTGTAGTCATGGCTTTCTGAAAATCAGGGATACCGTAACCATAATTATTATTAGGTGATGCATATCTGTCGGCTGAACTTCTCACCAACTGTACAATTTCTGTATTTTTTTTATTTGGATAAGCTGACCAGAAAGAAGTAATTGCACCTGCCAAAATTGGTCCCGAAAATGAAGTTCCGTTTGCAGTTGTAATGGTTCCTGTAGGAGTAGAAATAACCGAAGCTGTACCCATTGCCATCAAATCAGGTTTGATTCTTCCGTCGAATGTTGGACCAATCGAGCTGAATCCCGACTTAACTTTCGATGAATTAACAGATCCAACGGTAACATTCGATAAAGCATCAGCAGGAGTTCCAACGTGAGGTTCGGCAGTTGAACCTTCATTACCAGCCGAAGTTACACATATCATTCCTCTTGAAAAAGCGATATCAACGGCTCTTGAAGCCACAGATGTCTGACCGTTCATTTTGGCATAAGTATAACTATAAGCAGGATTATCGAATGAGAAATAGCCTAAAGAAGTATTGATTACATCAACTCCTAACCTATCTGCTTCTTCTGCCGCTTCAACCCAGTTGCTTAATTCCAGAGGTTCTTCATTATTGATATCTTCTGTGATAAACAAATAATAATGTGCATCAGGTGCTGTACCGACTAAATTTGTCGCATATCCCCCCATAGTCGACAACACATTGGTGCCGTGATTATTACCTGTATAAAAATTCGTTGAATTATTTACGAAATCATATCCCCCCAATATTAATCCGTTTGTTCGCAATCTCTGAAAAGGCGCAGCAGTATTAACCCCGGGAAAACCTGCATCCATAATTGCAATGATTTTACCTTCTCCTGTATGGCTTTGCTGGTGCAAAATGTGGCAATTCAACATTTGAACCTGAGTTGCAGAATTTCCATAGGTGAAATTTTCCTGTGTATCCAACCATTTATTTACTTTAGCAGGCTTGCCTACTTCAGCATTCATCCTTCCTCCCGGATTCAATGAATGGTTTGCATATTGAATTCTGTTTACAAAAGCCAGATTCCCCAATGCTGCTATATTGGCTTGGGTTCCGCGGATGTGCAATGCATTTAACCATTTAGATTTGGCCATAACAGTAATTCCGGTTGCTGCCGTAATCTGGTTTACATAAGCCTGATGCAAAGGAGCGTCTTTACTGTCCAATGCGATATTTTGGGTAGTTCTTCTGTCCAAAGATCTTTGGGTCAGTTCAGAAAGAGGGTTATCAAAAAAGGCCTGCGCGTTAGGTTTATCAGCAAAATACACCCAGGCATCCTCCGTTTGTCCGAAAGCTGATCCGAAAGCAAATAATAAAAATAATACAGTTTGTTTCATGGTTAATTTGTTTTTTTTGGTTAACCAAAGATAAACAATGCGCCTTTACAAACGCAAAATTTTTAAGATATTACCCCTGAACCAATTAGTTCTTCACCTGAATGCCAAGAAACAAATTGTCCTTGAGTAATAGCAGATTGCGGTTTTTCAAATTCCACATACATCCCATAATCAAATTGATAAAGTGTAGCTTCCTGCAATTCCTGACGGTATCTGATACGGGCTTTTACTTTCATGGTTTCTCCTGACTTCAGACTTAAGTCGGGACGAATCCAATGAATTTCATCTTTAGCCACAAACAACGCTTTTTTAAACAATCCGGGATGATTACTTCCCTGACCTGTATAAATTGTGTTTGTTTCAATATCAGTTGCAATAATAAACAACGGCTCTTTAGTTCCTCCCACATTTAATCCTTTACGCTGACCGATGGTATAGTAATGAGCTCCCTGGTGTTTTCCAACCTGCTTAGCATACTCAGGTGAATAATGAATATTTGATGCTTCAAATTTTAATTTTTCTTCAACCGAATCAAAATTAACCGGTTTTTGGCCGTATAATTCGTTTTCAGCGTTGACTTCATAAATCAAACCGTCTTTAGGTTGTAACTGTTGTTGCAAAAACTCGGGCAAACGTACTTTTCCGATAAAACAAAGTCCTTGTGAATCTTTCTTTTCAGCTGTAATCAATTCCATTTTTGCAGCAATTTCCCTTACTTCCGGCTTAGTCAGTTCACCAATAGGGAATAATGCTTTTGCTAATTGATCCTGCGACAACTGGCATAAAAAATACGATTGGTCTTTATTCCCATCAACACCAGCCAATAATTGGTACATGGGTTTACCATCCACTTCAATTTCACCTTTACGGCAATAGTGTCCGGTAGCCACATAATCCGCACCAAGAGACAGGGCGATTTTCATGAACACGTCAAATTTAATTTCGCGGTTACACAAAACATCAGGATTAGGCGTACGTCCTTTCTTATATTCACTGAACATGTAATCCACAATTTTCTCTTTGTATTGCTCGCTCAGATCAATTGTTTGGAAGGGAATACCTAATTTTTGGGCAACCAGTAACGCATCATTACTATCCTCTAACCAAGGACATTCATTTGAAATAGTTACCGAATCATCGTGCCAGTTTTTCATAAACAGGCCAATCACTTCATAGCCCTGCTCCTTCAATAAATAAGCAGCAACACTTGAATCGACTCCACCTGATAAACCAACAACTACACGTTTCATGAGAAATTATTTTTAGGATGCAAAGGTAAATATATTTATTGTTACAATTTCACAACAAATATAAAAGCCACCCTTTAGAGGTGGCTTTTAACAAAAGTTTAAAATAATCGATTAATTTTTGACCACTTTGATGGTTGTTGAAACATCACCGGCAAAAACTTTCATAAAATAAACACCATCGGCAAATCCGGTCATATTTATTTCTTCAAGATTATTATTTAAAGATTTTTCAAATACCTGTTTTCCAATCACGTTATAAACAATAACATTTGTAAGTCTGTCAGTATATGATAATTTCAATACACCTTCAACCGGATTTGGATAATATGTGAATGCACTCATATTGAATCCGTCATTGCTCAGGAATGTATTAACCAATACCGCTAAGCTTGTTGTACTGGCACATCCACCAATGGTTTGTGTTGCATAATACGTTGTATTATTCGACACTGTAGTTGACATCGGTAACGGATTAATTGCATTAGCCGCATCTGAAGCAGAAGCATACCAAATGATTCCTGTACCTGTAACTACGATATCAGCAAGTGTTCCTGTTGTTGGTATAGACTGAGGTGAAGTTCCTGTAGGTGCTACCGAATTAATCGAGAACACATAAGGGTCACTGGCACATCCGTAAGTACCTGCATTATAATCCGACACAATTAAAGTGTGTGTACCAATACCCAATACTCCGATTGTTGGTCCGAAATTAGAGCCATCAACACTGTAATAAGGTGTATTTGGTACGTTTGAAAGCACCGGTGTAACCGATGTTGGTCCACATGATACATTCAGATTAACATTAGTGATAACCCCTTTGACTGGTATATTAACCACTATATCCGAAGAAGACACCGCGTTGCCACATCTGTCTTGCACACTTATTCTATAAGTTCCGCTAGTATTTACTGTGAATGTGCTTGACGCACCATATGCTCCGAATGAAGAACATCCTGCACCACTACACATTGCATAAGTGTAAGGTCCACCGGCACCACCGGCACCAAATCCGGAGATAATTGCAGAGCCAGAGCAATCGATTGCAATACTGGTAGTTATTGTTGGACTGGTTGTTAAATTACCCAAAACTATATTGGCAGAATCTGCACTGGTACCACAAGCATCAGTAGTTCTTACGATATAAGTACCGGCTGCCAGTCCAGTAAAAATATTACTTGACTGAGGTCCGGCAATAACGGTCATTGTAGGTTGATTTACCAAAGAATACATGATTGGTAAAGATCCACCGGTTGATGAACCTGTAATAACACCATTATTTCCAGTTGTACAAGATCCGGTTGCTGTTCCTGCTGCGGTTAGCGCAGTAACTGTACTTGTTACGGTTACGGCAGTTGTTCCAACAGTTCCACAACGATCAGTAATTCTAACGGTATATGATCCTGCAGCAACATTATTGAATACAGGACTTGATTGTGTTCCTGCCACAACAACTGTATTTCCAGCATCATACAAAGCATACGTAAATGTACCTCCGGCCAGTGTTGCGCCTGTACCCGGAGTAACTGTGATTCTACCCGTTGATCCTGCTGCACAAGATGCCAAAGTTGCCGTAGTTGCTGTTGGTGTAGCAGCTGCCGGGAACAATAACGGTGCTGCACTGTTGATTACATTACCACAAGCATCTGTTGTGCGCACCAGATACCCATTAGTACCATTGGCAGGAACTCCGTTAAACACAATAGAAGTTTGAGGACCGGCAACAACAGCTGTAGTAACCGCATCAATCAATGTATATGAATAAGGTGTCAATCCTCCCGTTGCTGCAGTACTTACTCTTATAACACCTGTATTACTGGCTGAACAAGAAGCTGTAGTTGCTGTTAATCCTGCAGCAGTCAAAGCTGTTGGGTTATTAACAGTCACTGTAACTGTTGATGTGTTTCCGCAAACATCAGTTACCCTTACAGTATGTGTTGGTGTTCCGGCTACAGGGGAAACTATTGTAAAAATGTTACTGGATTGAGGTGGAACAATCTGTACTGTATTGGCCGAATCATATAATGCAAAGGTATATGGTCCTCCGCCACTTCCTGTTGGGATAGGTCCACCAGGCGTAAAGTTTTGTGGAGTAGTCACAATAATCTGTGCATTATAACTCAAACCGTTACACGATACCACAGATCCTCCTGCTGCAGGTGTAAAAGCACCCGCTGCAGTAATAGTTGATGTTGTTGTACCTGTAACTCCACATTGATCCGTAATTTGAATGGTATAGGCACCAGCCGGTAATCCTGTAAAAATTGGTGATGACTGATTAGGTCTTGTAACCGGAGAAGGAGCTATTAAAGCATATAAATATGTCCCTCCCCCTTGGTTTGCAGTTGTTGCCAAACAAGTAATTGTACCTGTACTGGCTGCACAACTTGAAGTATTCGTTACCGATAATGTTGGTGCAGTTGCTGCTGCCAAAGCCAACGGAGCTCCAATTGTAACCTGTGTTCCACAGGCATCTGTAACACGTATTGTATAACTTCCGACAGGTAAATTATTAAAAATACGGCTTGATTGCGGAGCAGCTATAGCAGGAGAAGGAGCTATTAACTCATACATATAAGGAGCTGAACCAGTTGTTGGCTGTGCCACTGTAATTTGCCCGGTAGAAGAAGCCGAGCAGGATGGAACAGCAGTCGAGCCTGCAGCAAAAGCTAAAGCTGTCGGTCCTGCAACTGTCGCAACATTTGTAACCGGAACTCCACAGGCGTCATACATTCTTACTGTGTATGATCCTTGATTAAGACCTGTAAATACTGTACTTGTAGAGTTAGCTACATTACTGCCCTGAATTGGCCTGATAGCACCGCCCGGACTAATTAATTCAAATGTAAAAGGACCTATACTGGCAGCATTTGGTGCAACTGTTATAGTTCCGTTAGCAGAACTGCCACAACTTGCTACCGTAGATGTAGTGAATGAAGGTGCACTTGCTGCATTAATGGTTACACTACTGGTTACCTGATTTCCACATGCATCCGTAAGTCTTATTGTATAAGCACCCGGAGGCAAATTGTCAAACATGTTACTTGTTTGCATTGGTCTGATCACCGGTGACGGTGCAATCAACTCAAAATTGTAAGGAGATCCTCCACCGGCAGTTGCGATTTGCGCTTCAATAGTTCCTGTGGCTCCATTCGGACAGGATGTTGTTGTAAATGCTGTTCCGAAAGTAGGTGCCCCAGCCGCAGCAATCGTAGCAGTAGCTGTTCCTATATTATTACACGCATCCCTTACGGCAACTGTATAAGAGCCGGGCAATAGATTTTCAAAGACTGAACTGGCTTGAAACGGTCGTGTTATAGCAGAAGGTGCAATTAAAGCATACTGATAAGATCCCGGAGAACCTGCGCCACTTAAACCTGTTGCCGCCGTTGCAGTAACCGTTAATGTTCCTGTAGGTGTACCGGCACATGAAGGACTGGCAACTGTATTGGCAATCGGTAAGGTACTTGCAGTTACCGTAAATGTAGCTCTTCTTTTCTTGCCACAGGCATCGGTTGCTTCAACTGTATAAACGCCAGGCAATAATCCTGTAAAAGTTGTAAAGTACGTTGCTGTTACAGGATCTCTTAAAAGAGCCGGTTGTGCACTAACCAATACTGGCGAGCTGTTAACTAGAGCCATTGTATAAGGAGGCACCGTTCCATTGGCAAAAATCGTCGCAGTTCCGGTAGGCGAACCATTACAAGCCGATTGAATGTTCTGGATTCCCAAACCGATTGTAGTATTGGTAGCTGTTTGTGCTACCGTTACTGCAACTGTAGCCGCTTTTCCACAGGCATCAGTAACTTTAACAGTATATCCTCCCGGCTGTAACCCAATAAATGTATTGGATGCCTGGGAAGGCCTGATCATTGCAGAAGGAGAAACCAGCTCATACATATAAGGAGGAGTTCCTCCTGTAACACCTGTTGTGGTTGCTCCAATTTCCGTTACTATTATAGACCCCCCATTACTATCAGTACAGGAAGGTGTCAGAAAAATTCCGGCTGTACTCAAAGTGGGTGGCGAATCATTGAACACCACTCTTTTTCTTATATCTGATTTGCAACCATTATTATCCGTTGCAGTCAAAGTTGCATAATATGTTCCCTGTGTCACATACGTATGATTTGGATTTGCAACCGTCGACGTCGATCCGTCACCAAAATCCCATTGATATGTATTAGGTGTAAAAGTTGAAGCAGAACTGTTATTGAACGAAAATGATCCGGCGCAAGCCGAAGAATTCGTAATGGTAAAGTTAGGCTTGTTGTCAAAAATCCCCGGTGTCGAATTTAAATTCGGACTTTCCGGATTGTCGGTAAACTGCACACTGAACAACAGCGGAGTACTGTTACTGAATTGATCTACAATAAGCATGTACCAATTACCGCTTACCACATCGATACCCGGATTAAATGATGTCGCGGCATAAGGAGGTGAAGCCATTCCTGTAGCTCCCGGTATACCATATACCGTGGCTGTACCGGCAAAGTTACAACTCAATTGGGTTTTAGCATCGCAATTACCCACCCCTGGAGGGCCTGCCAGCGCATATAAACTCCAATCAAAATCAGAAGCACTAGGTAAACCGGCCGGCGTAAATGGCCTAATAACAAAATTCAGCTTACCACTGGCTTTTGCCTGAAAGGCAATCCAGATACTGTTGTGTTCAATTCCCCCACAAGCGAGTTGTTCCAATTTGGTACCCACACCGCTAGGGTTAAAGGACTGCGTATTCCCACAAACTACCACAGCACTCGAACAATCGGACTGTGACCAGCTTTCATTTGAGAATAACAAAACAAACGTTAAAAACACATAAGATGCGCTTTTAAATAAAGTAATTAGTTTCCCCATAGTTTATTTTTTTACTAAAGTTAATAAAAAAAATACTACAGAAAATCAAGTAGTTATACTTATTTTTTTTGCAAACTCGGTTTTTTATATCCGTTTATGGTGTCAGCGTTCATTTCACGAACCAATTTTCCACTTTGATAATATTTCCAGATTCCTTTTTTCTTATCATCCTTAAAATTACCTGAGATCACTAAATTCCCAAACTCATCATACACTTTATAACTCCCCTGCATTTGTCCGGCAACAAAAACCATTTCTTCAATAAGCTTACCGTCTTTGTTGTATTTTTTTGACAAACCGTCTTTCAAACCATTCTTATAAGGTATCTCTTCACCTAATGTTCCATTGGTATAATATACTTTGCGGATACCTTCTAATTTATCATTTACATAGTTTTCGGTACTCATTACGGTTTTCAATCCTTTATGATAATACTTCCAGATTCCCTGACGCAGCTTATTAACGATATTTCCTTCGGAAACCTTTAATTTGTTTTCATCATAAAAGATTGTGTATGCTCCTCCAGTTCCATTAAAATCACGGGTAGCCATCACAATTTTTTTGTCACTGTTCGCATAATAAGTAAAAAGTCCTTTTTCTTTACCATGATCAAAATTCCCTTCATAGCGTAACAATTTTGAGTCATCGTAATGTCCTTTCCACAATCCGTGACGCTCTCCTTTGGCATCTAATTGATTCAACTTTTCCTGAGCCTGACCTATCAAAGGCAGCATAAAAATGGAAAATGCAATTAACTGTTTATTGATTTTCATCTTCGTATATCTTTACTTATTATAACTTTGGTTTTTATTTTTAATTGTATCTGCAAAATTTTTGCCAAAGTTACTATTTAGAAATTATAAATAACTGACCGTTAACAAACTCTTGACGCATGTTTTGCCTCAATTGGCTTTTACCAAAAAACATAAAGAATTAACAACTAACCAATTAAACACAAAAAAAAACGCCACGAAGGACGTTTACTATTTTTTAATTTTTTCCAAAAAGAGATCTACTTCTTCTTTATGACTGACACCAATTGGCAGCTCAATACCTGAAACTTCAATATCTGTATTTGAAAAAGCCGTTATTTTAGAAGTATTGATGATAAACGAACGATGAATCCGGATGAAACTTCCGAAAGGTAATTCGGACTCCAGGTTACCGATTTTATATTTCGAGGTCAGATTGGTTCCGTCCTGCTTGTGTACTTTTATATAATCTTTTATGCTTTCGACATACACAATATCGTCCAAATCAATTTTATAATTCTTCCCTGCAGATTTCAACAAAATATAATTTTCTTCAGGCTGTTTTTCAACGACGCTCTTTTTTATTGGTACCGATTCTCTCAAAAACCGGTCAACCGATTTAAAAAAACGTTCGAATGTAATGGGTTTCAACAGATAGTCAACTACTTCCAATTCGTAACTTTCAATGGCAAAATCACGATAAGCGGTTGTAAAAATTGTCTTAGGTGGATTCTTGAGGCTTTTCAAAAAATCGATACCGGTAATATTGGGCATTTTAATATCCAGAAAAAGTAAATCAACTTCCTGTGTATTCAAAATCTCAAATGCTTTCAGTGCACTATTTGCAGTGGCCACAACTTCCAAAGCATCTATTTTGGCAATATGGTTCTCTATTAACCTTACTGCCAAAGGTTCATCATCTACAACAAGGCATTTAATTTTCATCCTGAATTTTATTTTTCAAAACCAAAGTTACACTAAATAACCCATTCTCTTTTTCTGTTACCAAAGAATACATTTCACCATATAAAAGCTGTAACTGCTTATTGATATTAACCAGACCGATAGATTCCTTTGTATGGTTCTCTACCGAATTTACATATGTGTTGACCACACTGAAAACCACTTGTACTTTTTCACTTTGAAGTGTAATCCAAATCTTTGGCGAGCCGCTGTCTTCCCCAGCTCCGTGTTTGAAAGCGTTTTCAACCAATGAAAGAAAAATCAACGGTGGAACTTGATTCTCCATCAAAACAGAAGAAGACACTTGTACTTCCAAACGGTCGTCATAACGCAGTTTTTCCAATTCGATATAATCCTCAATTAATTGCATTTCGGAAGATACAGGAACAAAATCTGTATTGCACTTGTACAAAACATAATCCAAAATTTCAGACAATTTCCCTATCGCCGAAGAAGTCTTCGGAGAATTATCAACAGACAATGAATAAATATTATTAAGTGTATTGAATAAAAAATGTGGATTGAGTTGAGCCCGGAGCATTTTAAGCTCGGCATCACTTTTTTCTTTGCTTAAAAGCAAACGTTTCTCCCTTTCTTTAGAATGATCCGAAAAAAACTTGGCTATAAAAAATATAAAAGCAGCTGTGATGACTGACGGACCGTACTTGAAAGCGATGTACTTTAAATCGGTAAATATCTCCCAAGGTGTCTCTTGCGTGAAAGGAGGTGTTCTCACCAACGGTTCGGCCAAGTGCACAGTAGACAACCGGCAAAAGGCAGCAAGAAAATAAGCCGATACTAAAAGACAAAAACCCGTAAACAGATAACCTCTTTTGAGAAATTTTTCGGTTAAGAAACAGTACGCAACGAGATAAGCCATTATAGCTCCGAAAAATGCATCATTAGCATGATAAACCACTATTTCCACAAAACCGTGATCGTCAAAATTAGAATAATCATTAAAAACACCAATAGCTATGTAAGCCATCCAAAATAAAATGTGCTTTACTATCCTATAACGATTAAAAATCTGTATATCCATAAATTTATATCTGTGCCAAATGTAACCAAAAGCCGACTTTACTCGTCTTACAATCGACCAATTGGCTGAAATTAAACACGAATATACATTACCAACACCCGAATTAAAAAAAGTACCTAAACATCTGTATTTTTACTGTATTCATCTACCGTAAAAAACCGAGAACAAAAAAATAACCAATTTTGACTTCGATTAAAAAACGAAAAAAATGAAACAATTACTTTATGCCATCGCATTACTCATTCCCACATTACTTTTTGCACAGGATATTGTGGTAAAAGGTTCTGTCTTGGAAAAAACCAGTCAGAAACCCATCGAATTTGCCAGTGTTGCCTTTCTCGATGCCGAAACGAATGCTATCATCCAGGAAACTACTTCGGATGTAAAAGGAAATTTTGAAGTCAAAATAAAACCGGGAAACTACCATTTACATTTCAACTTTTTAGATTTCCATCCGGTAATTCTCAACAAAATACAACTATCAGAAAATAAAAGCCTGGGAAAAATATTCCTGGAAGAAAAAACAGTCAAAGTTCTTGACGAAGTCGCGGTCGTTTCAGAAAAATCTTCGATAGAAACCCGTCTGGACAAAAAAATATTCAACGTTGGGAAAGATTTGATTTCAAAAGGCGGTTCAGCCAATGATATCCTGAACAATGTCCCTTCGGTAAGCGTGAATGCACTTGGAGCCGTGAGTTTGAGAGGTAATTCGAGCGTGCGTATTTTAATTAACGGGAAACCTTCGGTGATGACCCAAAATAACGGCTTAGAGCAAATTCCGGCCGAAACCATCGAGCGTGTGGAAGTGATTACCAATCCATCGGCACAATATGATGCACAAGGAGCTTCAGGGATTATCAATATCATATTAAAGAAAAACAAAGTCAATGGTTTTGGAAGTTCTGTTACTGCGACTGCAGGTTTGCCGAATAATAATTCGCTTGGTGTCAACATGAATTACAAAAAGGAAAAATTCAATGTTTTCACTGATATCCGCTACGGAAGGGTTTCGGTTGTCGGAAATGATAAATTGTTCCGTACCAATTTTGAAAACGATGTGGTAACCGGATTTATCGACCAGAAAACCGACCGTAACCGGAACTTCAACCGTTTCAATCTATATTTAGGAAGTGATTATTACATCAACAATTTCAATACGTTGACGCTGAGTTATTATTACCGCAACAGCACCAGTAAAAATGATGTGCAGTATAACTTCGATTATTTGGATGCCGATAAAAACCTGACGCAATCCATACGCGCCCGCGAAAATTACAAAGAACCGCAGATATCCAATCAGATCGAACTGAATTATGTCAAAACATTTGAAAAAAAAGGAAAAAAATTAACCGCAAATATTCAGTATGATTTTTGGAATGACGATGAAAATGAATTGATTACCGAAACAACCGAAATGCCAAGCCCATCTGTAAAAACATTAAAAAGCCGTGACATTGAAAGCAGTAAAGATGTGGTTTTCCAATCGGATATTTCATTTCCGCTGACCGAAAAATCAAAATTTGATGTGGGCATTAAAGGTGAAATCAGAAGAATCAACAGTGATTATGTGGTTTTGGACAACGCAGTGCAAATTGACAGTCTGACGAATTTATTACACTATGACGAACGTATTTTTGGGGTGTATTCGCAATATTCAAACGGATTTAAAAAGTTCCAGTACCAATTGGGCTTAAGAGCCGAACATTTCAATACCGGAAGCAGCGATTTGAAAGATGAATTTAAAACCGACAAGAATTACACCAAGTTATTTCCAACCGTGCATCTGACGTATGAATTCAAAAACAATTTCAATTTACAACTAAGTTACAGCCGCAGGATTGACCGCCCGTCATTCTATCAGTTAAATCCGTTTGGTGGTATAGCCGACCGAAGAAACATCCGCATCGGTAATCCAGATCTGAATCCGATGTATATCGATTCTTATGAGCTGGGAACTTTATACAAATGGGAAAAATTCACGGTAAATCCGTCAGTATACCACCAACACACCGTAAATTTATTTGATATTACCGTGACCCGAAATGCAGATGATTATTTAATTGAAAAACCGGTGAACCTTGGTACCGAAAACCGCTATGGTTTCGAAGTCAACGCAACATTCACACCTTACAAATGGTGGTTCCTGTCAAGTGATTTCAATTTCTACAAATTCGACCAGAAAGGATTGTTTACTGTATCTGACCATTCGTGGACATCCAAACTGAATTCGCGTATCAAATTCAAATCGTGGACAGTTCAAAACAATTTCAACATCATAGGCGCACGTAAAAGCGGCCAGATTGATTCACAGGAACAGCTTTGGGCCGATATGGCGGTTGCCAAAGAGTTCTGGAAAGAAAAAGCATCGTTGACGTTTAAAGTCGATAACATTTTTGACAGCCGTATCAGCAAGGATTTCATCAGCGGAAATAATTACACGATCGATGGCGAAAGACGTTTTACCGGCACAAGAGCTTCGGTGACATTTACATACAAATTCAACCGAAAGAAAACAGACCGCGACCGCTTACCGGAATAAAATACAAAAGCCGTTCAGTAATGAGCGGCTTTTTTTTGAAGATTTAAAATTTAAGCTGTGGCAAAAACAAAATCGGTAATTATTTTGCCACAACTTTGTGATAAATTTTTTGTGATAAAAAAAATTATCACAAAAAATTTATCACACTTTTTCTGTAGCAGTTTTTATTTCAAAAAACAATTTTGCTACAGAAAAAAAAACTCCTGATACAATTTAGTTTCACTAAAATCACTCGAACTGACGATTACTTCAAAACCACATTGCAAATGAGTTTTAATATTATGCTCCTAATTCGATTGCGCGTCGATTCGCACTACGCATTCCATCTGCAATTATTTTATCAAGATCATGCGCGTTAAAAACTTTCAGAGCGCTTTCAGTTGTTCCGCCTTTTGAAGCCACTTTAACGATTAGTTCTTCATTGGACAAATCACTGGCGCTTTGCAAATTGATGGCACCAAGAAAAGTCTGGTGCACCAAAACTTCGGCTTCTGATGAAGTAAAACCAAATTTCTCTGCTGCCTTGATCATCGCATTCATAAAATAGAAAACATACGCCGGTCCGCTTCCCGATACGGCTGTTGCAGGATTGATTAGCGATTCATCTTCAGCATAGATAGATTTACCGGTGGTATTGATCAGGTTCTGAATGATAAACAAATCTTTGCGGTCTGTTTCGGCAGAAGCGGAAAAAACCGTCATTCCCAATCCGATTTGTGTTCCTAAATTCGGCATCGAGCGGATGACTTTTTTGACATTCAGTTTGTCTTTTATTTTTTCAATGGAAACACCAGCCATAACCGAAAGTACCATTTGCTCTTCCGAAATTAACCCGTTTAAACCTTTGGCCACCACATCAAAATCCTGTGGCTTGGTTGCCAGGATCAGGATATCCATTCCGGTTATTTCAGATGAAGGAATATTTTGAAAATTAACCATCGGAATACCTAAAGTCATTTCAGGTTTGGGCAGCGTTCGGGTTACGACATGGATGTCTTCGCTTTTGATAAACCTTGACTTGATAAAACTACTGGCAAATGTTTTGCCTAAATTTCCGAAACCGATAATGGCAATTTTCATACTACTCTTTTTAATGTTAAACAAAGAAAAATCCCTGCTTTGATACTTTTACAAGAATCAAAACAGGGATTAAATTTTTAGGAATTTTATTTACTTATTTTTTTCCTTTCGCATTTTTCTGCGCTTCCGCCTGTTCCATAGCATCTTGTAATTTTTGCTGGAACTTGCTGGGTTTTTTAGGCTCTTTTAATTTATTTTCCTGGATTTGTGCGTGGATTTTCTGATCATTAACCACATAGTTTTTGATGTAGAACATGATTCCCAATGTCATGATATTGGAAAACAAGTTGTACAAACTCAAACCTGAACCGTAGTTGTTGAAGAAAATCAACATCATTACCGGAGAAATATAAATCATCATCTTCATGATTTTACCCATATCCGGCATACCTTCCTGCGTTGGCGCAGCCATTTGCTGGTCACCCGTAGTATACTTCATATAGAAGAAAATCGCGATGGCAGCCAAGATTGGGAATAAACTTACGTGGTCACCATACAACGGAATATGGAACGGTAATTTGAAAATCGAGTCATAAGACGATAAATCTTTTGCCCATAAGAATCCCTGCTGTCTCAATTCGATTGCAGAAGGGAAATATTTGAACGATGCAAACATGAACGGCATTTGGATCAAGGCCGGAATACAACCCGCCATTGGATTAACACCCGCTTTGTTATACAACTTCATTGTTTCCTGCTGACGTTTTACAGGATCTTTGAATTTATCATTGATTTCATTCAACTCCGGACGCAATACTTTCATTTTTGCCTGAGACAGGAATGATTTGTATGTAATAGGAGCCATGGCCAATTTAATGATTACCGTAAATAAGATAATCGCGATACCATAAGCCAGGAAGTTACTTAAAAATCCGAATAAAGGAACGAAAATGTATTTATTGATCCATCCGAAGATTCCCCATCCGAAAGGTATGATTTCATCCAGGTTTCTGTCGTAAGCATTCAATGTTTTATAATCGGCAGGACCATAATACCAGTTCATTTTATAATCCAATTCACCGTTATTGAATGCCAACGGTAATTCAGACTTGAATGATTTTGTAAAAATGGTATCTTTTTCAGAATCCTTGATTAAATTTTCAGAAGAAACCTTTGCCTTATTGATAGGTGTTTTTGTCAATAAGATTGAAGTGAAAAAATGCTGCTTATAAGCAATATAGGTTAATCCTTCGACAGTTTTCTCATCTTGTGACTGGTTCAGGTAATCATCTTTACCTTCTTCAAATTCGTACACTGCTTCCGTTAAAGTATTTTCATAAGCAATACTTTTCTCGTTACGGAACGTTTTTAAATTCCATTGAAGGTTTGCAGGATTTCCAGTATTTAAAACAGAAGCCAAACCTTGCGAACGCACGTCGAAATCCAACATATAGTCATTTGGTTTCAATGCATATTTATATTCAAGGAATTGGTTTTCGCCTGCCTTCAATTTCATCGAAAGTACTTGGTTACCATCAACTTTAGTCAGCGTTGGCTCAAAATAAACGTCTTTAGTATTGATTTTTTTACCGTCTTTTGTTTGCAAAGCAATGTTCAGTCCGGCATTATTATCTTTAATCAACTGGACTAATTTACCATCCTTGTCCATTGATTTATATTTTTTCAAAGTCGCATCAACAATGTAACCACCTTTATTGGCAATTTTCAAAACAACCAATTCATTTTCGATTGTAGTGAATTCATTTTTAGCTGAAGGCAATGCCGCAGAATAGGCGAAACTTCCCAATGAAGCCTGTAACGCAGCAGATACTTTTGTAGAATCTGTTACTGCAGTCGTGGCTACAGCTGCTTTTTGAGATTGTTCTTTGGCTTTTGCCGCTTTCTCCGTTTTTGCTTTTTCAGCTTTAATTTCGGCTTCCGTTGGCCTGTTCGTGTACATGATATACATCATGATTCCGAAGATTAGCGTAAATCCGATAATTGAATTAAGATCTAATTTTTTCTGTTCCATTTTTCAAATTTTGCTCTAAGCATTAGGCTTTAAGCAGTAAGCGATTATTAGTCTGTTTTTATAATTTTTGTTACCAAAAATAAACAAAAAGTACCGTGAACAGTTTACAAAAGTAAGCCTGATTGAATGACCACTACTGAAAAGCCGCAGCTTTCCGGCTACTGATTGTTTTTATAATGTACGGCTGCTTCCACGAATTTTACGAAAATCGGATGTGGATTTGCTACTGTACTTTTATATTCCGGATGGTATTGAACCCCGATAAAGAATGGATGGTTATCCAACTCAATCACTTCAACCAGTCCGGTATCAGGATTTACCCCTGATGCTTTCAGGCCAGCATTTTGCAATGCTTCCAAATAGGCACCGTTAAATTCGTAACGGTGGCGGTGGCGCTCTAAAATATCGGATTTACCGTAAATTTTATGTGCCAGTGTATTTTCTTCCAAATGACATTTCCAGGCTCCTAAGCGCATGGTTCCGCCTTTGTCGGTAATATTTTTCTGTTCTTCCATCAGGTTGATGACCGGATGTGCAGTATTTTGGTTCATTTCCGTTGAATTAGCATCAGAATGACCTAAAACATTACGTGAATATTCGATTACTGCCATCTGCATTCCTAAACAGATTCCGAAGAAAGGGATTTTATTTTCGCGGGCATAACGTACTGTTTCGATTTTCCCTTCGATACCTCTTTCGCCAAATCCCGGAGCAACAAGTATACCATCCAGTCCTTTCAGGTTTTCTTCTGCCGTTTTGGCATCTAAATACTCAGAATGGATTGAAATTACGTTTACTTTAGTCTCATTGGCAGCTCCTGCATGGATAAATGCCTCAAGAATTGATTTGTATGAATCCTGTAATTCAACATACTTCCCGATCAAACCGATATTGATCTCGTGTTTCGGGTTTTTAAGTTTGTGCAGGAACTCGTTCCATTGCTTTAAATCAGGTGTCGCTTTTTCGGGTAAGTCAAGCTTTTTCAAGGCCACTTTATCCAAGCCTTCTTCCAACATTAAATTAGGAACATCGTATATGGTTGAAGCATCAATCGACTGGATTACGGCTTCTTTTTTCACATTACAGAATAATGCCAGTTTCTGGCGTAAGTCCTGTGACAATTCATGTTCGGTACGGCAAACTAAGATATCTGCTTTGATACCGCTTTCCATTAAGGTTTTAACGGAGTGCTGAGTAGGTTTCGTTTTCAATTCACCGGCTGCAGCTAAATAAGGAACCAGTGTCAGGTGAATTACAATACCGTTATCATCACCCAATTCCCATAATAACTGACGAACCGATTCGATATAAGGCAATGACTCAATGTCACCCACTGTACCACCAATTTCGGTAATCACAATATCATACTCACCACTTTGGCCAAGCAACTGCATGCGTTCCTTGATTTCGTTTGTGATGTGCGGAACTACCTGAACTGTTTTTCCTAAAAATTCTCCTCTTCTCTCCTTCTCAATCACTGAAAGGTAAACTCTTCCTGTAGTAACATTGTTTGCCTGCGATGTAGGAACGTTAAGAAAACGCTCGTAGTGACCTAAATCCAAATCTGTTTCAGCACCATCATCTGTTACATAACATTCTCCGTGTTCATAAGGATTCAAAGTTCCCGGGTCTACGTTAATGTAAGGGTCAAATTTTTGGATTGTTGTACGGTAACCTCTCGCCTGCAATAATTTTGCTAACGAAGCGGCAATAATTCCTTTCCCTAAAGAAGAAGTTACACCTCCGGTAACAAAAATATACTTTGTCTGATTCATTGTGTTGTGTTGTGTTATTTGTTTGTGTTGTTGCCCTTTGCCATGCTCAGGGAGAATAATTTAGTTGTTGTTTATAATGCAAATTAAAAACGCGCAAAAATACAATTATTAATTGGAAATTGGCTCGCCATTTTGCAAAAAATATTTACCTGTATAACAATGCAAAAACAAGCATTATTTAGTACAAAAATTACGGCTTGGGAAAGTTCCTGCGGATGTTGCGGACGAGCTCTTCGAGTCCGTTCAATTGCAGTTCATAAACCAACTTTAACTGTTCGCCCAACTGGCCTTTGGGAAAACCTTTACCCTGATACCAAACCAAATAATGCTCAGGTAAGTCAATAAGATAACGTCCTTCGTATTTACCGAAAGGCATTTTAGCATGCGCGAGTTTGATTAGTTGCTCTTGATTTGTCATAATGAAAAAAGAGAAAAGTTTTGCCTTTTCTCTTTTGGTATGTATTATTTCCAGTTAAAAACAATTTCTTTTTTAATATCCGGGTGCAGACTGTAAAACACCGGACAGGTCATGGCTGTGCGTTCCAGAATGGTTTTGGTTTTATCATCGGCATTCAGGTTCATCTGAAAAGTTACATGGATTTCGGTGATTCTTCTGGGATCTGTTCCCATTACTTTGGTTACTTCAGCAGTAGAACCTGAAAAATCAACATTCATTTCGTTCGCTTTGATTCCCATAACGGTAAACATACACGAAGCCAAAGCATTGGCAACAGTATCTGTTGGTGAAAAAGCTTCCCCTTTGCCGTTATTGTCAAGCGGTGCATCAGAGATAATTTCAGAACCGGAATTGATATGAATGGACGAAGTTCTTAATTCGCCTAAGTAAGTCACTTTTGAAGTTGCCATTATTTTGCTTCTTTAATTGTTAAATCAGTATCATAATACAGGATATGAACTCCTTTGTTCATATAACCGCCGTCAGGATTCTGTACATAATTGAATTCACTTTCCACTTGTTCGGATGCCAGTTCATTGAATGTCTCCATGATAGGCTTGTCCTGGCTCAGACGTAATAAAACATCTAAAGTAACATCAAATCCCCGGGTTGCAAACTGATTCGGAAATACACGGTTTTTTCTTTTGTATTCATTCTCAAAATCTGTAGCTGCATCCGATTTATTTGGCCTTGAAGCCGAAGGATAATGCAGTTTCAATTTAGTTAAGCGGTTCATTTGGATTTCCTCAAAGTCCAGCGCATCATTTTCACCTAAAATTACCAAGTTAATCTGGAATTCTTTCAGCGAAGCCATTAAGGTACTCGTCGTACTCAGAATCAGGTTTGTCTTTTCAGTTTCCATGACTACGTAGTTCATTTTATCCTTTACAAAAAGAGACTTCATCTGTGCCACATCCAAACCGCCCTGTGCGTTGAAAGCAGCAAACTTCACATCTTTATGGTTTGCCTCGATGTATTGTTTTACCGAAGCTTTTTTAGGATCAACCACTGCAATGATATTACCACCTTTTCCACGCATGAAGTCAAACATAGCCTGCTTGATATCATCCGGCATTGTGGTTGCCTGTATCAGGTTCGGGAATTTCTTATCATAATCTTTTGAAAGTGGTGAAATAACCGGAACATTTCCTAACAAAGAAGCTGCTTTTTCAACATTATTCTGGTAAAAAGGGCCGATAACCGCGTTGTAATTCTTCAGGTTATTATCCTGAATTAAATTAGCCACATTCGAAGTTGATTTTGTTTCATCTGAATCCAGAATCGTAACATCAATATTCAATCCCATCGCCTTAGCCGAATCGATAGCCACTAAAGCGCCGGCATAAAAATCCAGTGTCATGTTCAGAAACTTATCCTTCTTCAATCTTGATTTAGTTGAATTGATGGTATCCTGATCCAGTTTTGCAATATTGAAAGGCAACAACAAAGCCAATTTCTTTTTACTGCCTACCTGAATCGTTTCGATAAGCGGTGAAAGTTCTTTTTTAACAACTGTTTTCAATTCCGGTTTTACAGGCACTTCGATAAGCATTCCTTCTTTTACACCGTCTTTCAGTTCAGGGTTCATTTTAATCAAATCTTCCTGACTGATGTTAAATTGTTTTGCCAGACTGTATAGGGTTTCTTTCGGTTGTACCGTATACCCAATCGTTGTCAGTGTTTTTTCAACTACTGCGATACCCTGACCTTGTGGTTTAGGTGCAACCGGCTGTTCTACTTTCGGGGTCTCAACCTTAGGAGTTTCCACCTTTGGTGCTTCAACCTTTGGTCTCTCTCCCCTTATTAACAACGTTTGTCCAATTTGTAAGCCGTTAACGATTTCAGGATTCTTCTTTTCCAGTTCCTCAATCGAAATACCATACTTAGTAGCAATACCGTATTTGGTTTCTTTAGCCAACACCACATGGAATACCGGCTCCTGCTTTTTAGGCTCCTGTTTCTTTGCTTCCTGTTTTTTGGCTTCTTTCGGGAGTTTGAATCCTTTCGGAACGTTTACGGTTAAAACTTCCCCCGGATTTAAACCTTCTTTAACCTGCGGATTGTTCTTCTGCAAGTCTTCTACAGTAGTCCCATACATTTTAGACAGGCTATACCAGGTTTCCTTTGGCTGTACTTCGTGAGTAACCACGGTTGCAGCTTCAGCTTTCTTCTTGGTTTCCGGTGCCGCTTTCGTCTTATTCGGTAGTTCGATAACCAAAAGTGTATTTTCCGGAACACCTTTTTGGGCATCAGGGTTTAGCTTGTAAATATCTTTTGGGGCGACATTATATTTCTTGGCTATCTGCGTAACGGTTTCGCCCTTTTCCACTTTATATCTTATAACATTCTGTGCAAAAGACAATTGCATTCCCAATACCATTAACCAAATCAATCTTTTCATTTTCTTTTATTTTTAAATCTGCCTTAAGTGCCCACAAATTTATTGTTCCTTACTGATTTGTACAATAAATAAATGTTCAAATAACGGATTATTAACTTTTGTTTTGTATTCATAGATGGCTTCGTCGGCAGTTTGGAATATTTTAGTGTACACATAGTAAGACAAAGTATTCACGTTATAGAAGAAACTCGTTTTGGTTTCCCCTGCATCTGTCAGTTGAATTGCAAATGCATCGCGTTCTGCTGCTGCTTCAAAAACCTTGGCCACTATATAAAATCCATCTTCAAGACCCTTTAAATTGCGGATAACCTCAATTTTAGTCGGGTTCTTTTCATCGACAACATTCTCATTCAATTGCTTGCGTATTTCGGTAGCTTCAGGTGCTTCAGTTGTTGTAGCCACATCTTTCTTACTTTCCTCAACCGTTTTCTGGTAGCGTTGCAATTTCACCTGCGCCAGTTTATCGTCATATTCCCTTGCCTCTGAACCATAGAACGTTGCTTTCGATATTTTGCGTTTCAACTCATTCTTTTTCTCTGCATCAATGGTTTCCACTTTAGCCAAAAGCGCGTCGTTCTTCTTTTCGTTTGCCAATTGACTCTCACTCAACTTATTAATCTCCTCAATGGAAGCCAAGTCCTTATCCGACAAATTAGCCCTAACTTTCTTCTTGTACTCCTGGTTTTCCTGAACCGTTATGCGGTGTACCTTTTGCATGATACCCGAATAAATCTTGCGGTTTTCTGCCAAGTCCCTTTTCAGGCCGGTAATCAGCTTATCGGTTTCAATGATATTCTGATACGATTCTTTCTCCAGTTTTTTAGATTCTTCCAAAGTCTCTACATCCTTCTCTTTCAAATCGGCCAAATCGCGTTCCATGGTTGAAGCCAAAGAGTCCAATTTACCAATTAACACATCCTGGATCTTTTTATTGGCATCCAATATCAGTCTCAGTTTCTCTACCGAGCCTGTTTTGGTTTCATCGATGGCATTCAAATTAATATTCAGCTTGTTAAGCGTAATCATTTTCTTATTCAGTTCCTTTTGGACGGTCAGGCGGTCTTCCAGGTCTTCAATCTTGGCATTCTGTGCTTTTGACTTTTCCACCACTGCCTGTTTCTCTGCCAGTGCAATCATCAGCTCTTCGTTCTCATTCTTTGCCTTTAACATAGACTTATTGATAGCCAGCTTATTTCCTTCCGTTAAACCGTTAATAATTTCAGGGTTTTGCAATTCCAACTGTTCAATAGTTATGCCATACTTTTTAGAAATCGAATATTTTGTTTCTTTGGCCTGTACTACATGGAATATTGTTTCATTGTTAATGATACGTGCCTGACCGCTGATGGTTTTCTTTTTATTCGGGATGGCTATTTTCATACCGATCTTTAAGCCTTCCTTTAAAACCTCAGCATTGAGTGCATCCAAATCCTTTACCGATACATTATACAAACGCGCGATACTGAACAAGGTTTCCTTAGGCTGTACTTCGTGCACATTACCGTTTAAAACCGTTTCTTTTTTAGGAGCTGCAACCTCATTCCCTTCCGGGATGTTCAGCGTTTGTCCTTCCTTAAGGCCTACAGTGAGAAGATCAGGATTAGCATTCTGTAGAGCCTCAATGGTTACATTGTGCTGGCGCGAAATACCATACAGTGTTTCTTTGGACAAGACCTGGTGCTTTTTGTATTCAACTGCTTTAATATCGCTTTTCTTTAGCAGATACGAAATCGAATTATTGTTGGGAATCAGGAGTTGGGTGTTCTCCTGCAGTCCGTTCTCGGCACCGGGATTGAGTTTCAGGATTTCCTTCTCGGAAATATTGTATTTCTTGGCAATCTGGGTGATTGTTTCGTTAGTTGTGACAGTATGTTTGAATGATTTTTCCTGTTGGGCCAGAACAAGTTGACTCATTCCTAAAAATAGGAGTAAAAAGTGTTTCATGTTTAGTTTGTTTTTGGTTTCTTTATTTGGCACGACCCAATTTACACAAAAAAGCCGTTACAAATATATTTACTGTAACGGCTTTTTTAACATTTTATTATGCTTTTATTTATTCCCACTCGATCGTTGCAGGCGGTTTCGAGCTGATGTCATACACCACACGGTTTACCCCTTTCACTTTATTGATAATCTCGTTGGAAATCTTCATTAAGAAGTCATATGGAAGGTGTACCCAATCAGCAGTCATACCATCAGTGGATTCTACTGCACGCAGTGCCACCACTTTCTCGTATGTACGCTCATCACCCATAACACCCACACTGTTTACCGGCAATAAAATAGCACCGGCCTGCCATACTTTGTCGTATAAGCCATGCTCTTTCAATCCGTTGATGAAAATAGCATCTACATCCTGAAGGATTTGCACCTTCTCCGGTGTGATATCCCCTAAGATACGGATGGATAGTCCGGGACCAGGGAATGGGTGACGGCCTAACAACTCATCATCGATACCCAAGGTTTTACCTACTCTTCTCACCTCATCCTTGAACAACATGCGTAACGGCTCAACCACCTGCAACTTCATAAAGTCAGGCAATCCACCTACGTTATGGTGCGATTTGATGGTAGCCGAAGGCCCTTTTACCGAAACCGATTCGATTACATCGGGATAGATGGTTCCTTGTGCCAGGAACTTTACATCTTCCAGTTTGTTTGCTTCATCATCAAATACTTCGATGAACACACGGCCGATGATTTTACGTTTGGTTTCAGGATCATCAACTCCTGCCAATTCAGAAAGGAAACGTTCGGAAGCATCTACTCCTTTTACGTTTAATCCCATTCCTTCGTATTGTTTCAGTACACTCTGGAATTCGTTTTTACGTAATAATCCGTTGTTAACGAAAATACAGTATAGGTTTTTGCCAATGGCTTTGTTTAATAATACAGCCGCAACCGTCGAATCTACTCCTCCTGAAAGTCCCAAGACCACTTTATCGTCTTTGATTTTCTCTTTCATTTCGGCTACAATGTCTTCAACGAAAGCTCCGGGCGTAAAGTTTTGCGGTACTTCGGCAATTTTCACTAAAAAGTTCTCCAGCATTTGTTTACCGTCTTCCGAGTGGTATACTTCAGGGTGGAACTGAATGGCAAAAGTGGTTTCGCCTTCAATACGGTAGGCTGCATTTTCCACATCTTTTGTAGAAGCCAGACGCACACCGCCTGTTGGTAATGCTTTGATCGTATCACTGTGGCTCATCCATACCTGGCTGTTCAGGTTAACATCGTCGAAGAACAATTCGTCTTCCTTGATAAAAGACAGGTTGGCTCTTCCGTATTCACGGATATTGGACGGTGCTACTTCCCCACCTGAGAAATGTGCTAAATACTGCGCACCGTAGCATACGGCCAGTAATGGCATTTTCCCTCTGATTTGTGATAAATCAGGGTGTGGAGCATCTTCGGCACGAACCGAGAACGGGCTACCTGAAAGAATTACGGCTTTGTAACTTGATAAATCATCCGGGAAATGATTGTAAGGAAATATTTCGCAGAAGATATTTAATTCGCGAACCCGGCGGGCAATCAGCTGTGTATACTGAGACCCAAAATCTAAAATAAGGACGTTGTGTTGCATGTGCAAAAATAGAAATTTCCGGCAGACTGGAAAAAGATTTCTTTTTAGATTTTCAGATTGTCGGATTTTTAGATTATTAGACTACTTTGATCTTTAGACTTGCTTAGACTTCTTAGATTAACAGATTATCAGATTATTGGATTGATAGACTTTCATGTTTTGTCATTTCGACGAAGGAGACACGAGCGTTAGCGAACTGATGAAATAAATCTCATAATCTAAGAAGCCCTATAATCAGGTGATCTAACAATATAACCACACTCATATACTACTTGGCTTCGACTCCGCTCAGCCACCGTCGGCTATTTGATATTACTTTGATATTACTTTGATATTACTTTGATATTACTTTGATATTACTTTGATACTACTTTGATACTACTTTGATACTACTTTGATACTACTTTGATACTACTTTGATACTACTTTGATACTACTTTGATACTACTTTGATACTACTTTGATACTACTTTAATACTACTTTAATACTACTTTAATACTACTTTAATACGCTATATATACGCTATATATACGCTATATATACGCTATATATACGCTATACCCCCTATGTTGTTTAACCGGCAAACCGGAATGGTATAACTTTATTGTGCAGTTGGGGTACTATTTTAGATTAATTGATTATTGGATTTTTTTAACCGCTGAAAGGGTTGGGATCACGGATAAGGCTTCCTGGTTAACCTTTTGTATATTTTGCTTCCGTCCTGACGGGAAGGTTTAGTTTAAAAAATTTGTGGACACGGATTGCAAATCCGCACCATCAGGATTACACTCGAGCGAAGCGGACAGACCAAGTAAATTCCGTTTATCTAACTTTCCATTTTTAGGAAATAAATATCATAAACTTTCCAAAAAACGGAAACTTTTTATTACATTTGTTTTATGACTATTATCGAAGTTCCAACAGGAAATGTTTATCCTATAGAAATCTTGCCTGTTGCAGATACAGATTACGAATCATTATCAGAAACTCGTTATTTTTTTAACTGGAAAGAGGAAAAAGAACAAGAATTATACAAATTAATAATAAAAGGGCAGAATGATATCCAAGGATTGATTTCAATAGAAAGAATTCCATCTGAATGGAGAATTCACATCAGACTTCTTACTGTATCAATAGAAAATTATGGAGGAGAAAAAGTTTACGAAAAAATTGCAGGAAACCTAATTGCATATGTTTCAAAAATTGCAGTAGCAGATTTTGGAGAGTTAGCATGTGTATCACTAAAACCTAAAAGTTCAATCGCACAACATTATATCAATAAATATAAAATGAATGTAACTGGTATGACTTTAAGCATAGAAGTTCCTGAAATAGTAGCTCTCATTAATTTATACGACCATGATTAATAAAAAAAACATAAACAACAATGATTCTGAGTTTGGAGTTGACTCAAGATACAACTCAGAAAAGGAAAGAGAACAAGATTCAATTGCCTTGATGCAGGCTCGTTTGGAAAGAATGAAGAATCTACCAAAAGAGCAAATTCTTCGTGCAAAACTCATGCAATTAAAATTGAAAATGGAAGATTATCTAAAAAAACCTGTTTATGATAATCAGAACCATTTCACACAGTTCCTGAAATATTATGTTGATACCATATATGCTAAACGAAGTGATTTTGCGAAAGACATAAACATTAGCGCAAATTCTTTAAGCAAAGTTATCAATAATCACAGACCTCCAAAAGAAGAATTTATTTTGAAGCTCATGATACACTCTGAAAAAGCCTTCGCTCATGTTGGTGAGTTTCACAAGAAAACTTGGTATCAGGTTTATTTGCATGAAAAATTATGCGATACAATGTCAGATCAGGATACCTGGAGACCTAAAATCGAAAAAGAAGTTAAACTTACCGAATTAGTTTAAAGGTAAGAATTACATTAACAACAGCTTATTTATTTCATAGAATTTCAAGATCAAAGTAACCTTCTTTCCTGCTTGACAACTCTTTGCTACATTAGCCCTAGCGCAAACTGCGTTAAATTAAAAACCTATGGAGAAATACTTACGCCAATTAATATCAATAGTATTTGAAGACAAGAAAGAAGTCTTTACCGGTTTTCTGATCGACTGGACTGAAGACTGGATCTTACTGAAAAACAACCCGGTCGATTTTATCATTGACGGTTACACGATTTTGAAAAACAAAAATGTGCAATCGATTATTCAGGATGAAGATCATGAGTTTACAGAAAGAGTGATTAAACTTAAAGGCCTGAAGACAAGTGCAGAAGATGTTATCCCTCTAAGAGATTTGCCTTCCATTATTAATTTCATATCACAGCGATATGAAATTTTCCAGATTGCGAAGAAGTCAGATAAAGCGGTTTATCCCGGTAAACTCCTTGAACTGAATGAGAAAGAACTGATTATTGATTTTCTGGGAACTGAAGGTCAGTTTGAGGGTGAAATGAATTTTAACCTCAACAAAATCAGAGTTATTGAATTTGATACCGACTATATTAATTCATTGAAGTTAGTTATACAGGAAAATACTAAGAAATAATCTACGGTTACTGACAAAACAGCTTGTTTAATCAGATTAAAAAACACAACAAACAACACCATGAAAAGACCTGAAACTACAGAATACCATCCCTATTTCCAACATTACATTCACTTAACCGATACCGGAGACTTCCATGAAATTTTTCATAAAAACACTCAATTGACGGCCGATTTTTTCAGTACTATCCCCATTGAAAAACACCATTATAAATACGGCCCTGACAAATGGACAATCAAAGAAGTATTGATGCATATTATTGATACTGAAAGAGTTTTTGCCTACAGAACACTGGTTTGTCTTAGAGGAGACAACACTACACCTTTACACAGTATGGACGACAATTTATATGCCTCCAATATTGATGTTACTTCCCGAAGCATGGAAAGTCTTTTGGAAGAATTTGGTATTGTGAGAGCAAATTCCGTTTTCCTTTTCCAAAACATCACTGAAGAGCAAAGCCTTTTTCTGGGTAACGGTGTCACGCATCCTTTCAGCGCAAGAGCATTAGGATTGATCATGATGGGACATATACTCCATCATATTAATGTTATCAAAGAAAGGTATTTGTAGTTTGTTTTTTTAGATTATCAGATTGTTGGATTATCAGATTGTCTGATTTTTAGACTTCTTAGAACCTTAAACTCTTAGATAAAATTTAACCGCTGTCAGGGTTGGGATACCGGAAATTATGTATTTTAAGGATTGTTTGGTGGTGGTATTTTATTATTTGTGAGTATGAAGCACGGATTACACTCGAGCGTAGCGAACTTACGAAGTAAATCTGCGCTATCTGGTTTTGCTTTCAACTTCTTATCTCTTCATGAAAAAACTTTATCTTTAAGCGAAAATAAACTGCCAGATGGCAACGCTACTGTGCCAAGCAATAAAATGTTAGCAGTAATGCTAAAAAGAGAATAATGAAACAAACAACATTTCTAATATTACTATTTCTTTTTTGCTTCATTAAATTGTATTCGCAAGAAATTGACAGTACAAATGTTTATTATAAGGCTTTAAAAACTCATCTTTCAGATAAGGAGGAATTTTACAGTAATAATCCTAAACTTAAAAGACCTGAAGTATTTTACGTTGAAAAAAATGAATATACAACTAATCAAATTCCAAATATAATTTCTGGAAAAACTATTAAAATTGTAACCCAGGAAGATCTTTTCACATTATTTAAAACCCAAAAACTAGTTTCAATAATTGCCATTCGTCCTGCATCCTGGAAAAATGGCAGTTTGAGAATTAATGTTATAGATTTTTTCGTGATTCGAAATGGCAAAAAGCTGGAATATACAAATACCGGAGGAAGTGAATTTGAAATCAATAATTTTAC
Source organism: Flavobacterium amniphilum (assembly GCF_023634845.1). Classification (GTDB taxonomy): domain Bacteria; phylum Bacteroidota; class Bacteroidia; order Flavobacteriales; family Flavobacteriaceae; genus Flavobacterium; species Flavobacterium amniphilum. The sequence continues at coordinate 92,083 of NZ_JAMLJL010000014.1, forward strand.
TTTTAAAAAATCAGAACGCTTACACGGAAGTTATGATTAAAGAAACAATCCTTTAGCATCACTACTGCACCATGCCACGAAACGTTGCAGGTCAAGTTTTATGCGACAAAAAACTGAAATAATTATCAAAGAAAACAAGAAGAAAATATGAATGAAAAATTCACTTTGACCGGTGGGGCAAGAATTGGAATGGCTAATGCAACTTTCCCTTTTGCTGATTTGTATGTTGACAGGGAAATATTAAAAATAAATGCTTCGATTGTTGGAAATTTAGTATTTCAACCCAAAGATATCATTTCGATAAAACCGTATACTTCGATTCCAATTATCGGAAACGGCATAAAGATAAACCATAGAGTTGAAAATTATAATTCAGAAGTGATTTTTTGGACTTTTAAAAATCCGAATTCAGTACTCAGTGCAATTGAAAAAACCGGATTTCTGCAAAATACAAACAGTACCATAAGTGCTGATGATTTAGAAATTCTGAAAAAGCAGAATGAAGGTGGATTTCCTATAAAAAAACCGGCTGCCGTATTTTTCGTTGTTGCCTGGAATTTACTTTTCCTTTCAGATATTATCCCTTTTTTTTTAAGTGACAAAACCGAAGGTTCGCCCATTGGGATTGGAATAATTTCAGCCGTTGGGTTACTATTTGCAAGTTCAATATTAACAATAGTCTCCGGGAAATTCCGAAAAATAATCCTGAAAGAAAACAGAAACTTTGAGGACATCAAAAAGTTTGTTTATTTCATAGCGCTTGTAAGCGGAATACTATTTGCCGGATTTACAATTGGGAATTTAAATCGATAAAAACCGGGTCCATAACGCAGTTTGGTAATGTGGCAGGTTTTGGGCTTAATGAAACGGTTCTTTTGTCTCTTTGGTTTCATTCCTGAGGGAAAAGTTTGGAAACGAAAATCTTCTACAACTTAAAGCCGGAGGTATGTTAGCAGCGATATTCTCCGGACAAAAAAAATGAAAAAAATGAAAACACAAAGTATATATCAGGATACCTTAAAATTTGCTGCCGGGAAACATGCTGAAAACAACCAGACCATTCCCGGAACAAATTTGCCTTATGTGGTGCATTTGAGCAATGTGGCGATGGAGATTTTAATCGCTTCGCAGGAAACAGAACAATTTGGGATTGAATTTGCCATACAAGTCGCTTTGCTTCATGACACTTTAGAAGACACCAACACGACATTTGAAGAACTGACAGAAACGTTTAGTTTAGAGGTTGCCAATGCTGTCTCTGCCCTGACCAAAAGGAATGATATTCCTAAAGCGGAAAAAATGAAAGACAGTTTAAAACGCATTAAAGAATTATCCAAAGAAGTCGGGGCCGTAAAATTAGCTGACCGGATCACTAATTTACAATCTCCCCCTTCCCATTGGAGTTTTGAAAAAAGACTGGAATACCAAAAAGAAGCCATTCAGATTCTTGAGGAATTAAAGGGTGCCAATACTTATCTGGAAAACAGACTGAAAGCGAAAATTGATGAGTATTCGAGGTATTGTGTTCCGGAAGTATAAAAGACAGCGATTTTAAAGAAATCATCCTATCGGTTTATTGTATTTAACGGGATTATCTTTTCGTATATTTGACACAGTCCTGCCGGAATGGTTTGGGATCTCTCCCAGCCCCTAAAACCGTTGGATTTGTACACAATTAATCACTAAAGAATGGAGTTAGGCATTTACAGAAACTTTTGGGACGGACAACCCAATCACTTACCTTTTTTAAGCTTCAGAAGTTCCAGTGACGAACCAAAGGAGTTCAATTTAAAACTCAGTATTACCAAATTAGAAGCAATTCTGAGAAAAAACCCGGTATCTATCGTAAAAAAAGACCTCCAATTATTACTTAACGATGAAAACTGGAGATTGCATATTGTAGCTTCAATTGTTTTATTGATGCTGAAAAAGGAAAATTCCCAAGATATATCAGATTTATTTTGGCAAAGAATTGAGAAAGGTTCATGGGTCAGTCCGCAAATTTTAGTTTCATTATCGTATTCCGATTTCAATTTCGAAAACAGAAGCAAACAAATACTAAATGACGGTATAAACATAAACTATGCTGCACTCAGCCCGATTGAACACCACTCTGCAAGGGGCGGAACGACAAAAAGGATGGCAGGGAAAAAAGTTTTGGCTGCTATTGACTATCTGGTTAACGGTATTGTAAATGATACTCCGGAAACGGATTGCGGAGGTTCAATCTGCAAAAGCTGGAAAGAAAGCATAGACAATCAGAATAATTTTAAAACAGGGCAGTTTTAACTTAACACAACAACCCTTTTACGAATTATGAAAAATATAATCCGGTCAATAGCAATACTAGCCTATTTATCCATCATTCTTATGGGAGAAATGATTGGCCTGCCTTTTTTCTTTTGGTTAATTTTCACCTCATTGCATTTTGGTAATATTGATCAATTATTTGCAATACTTGGGCTTATCGGAATTGGATTAAATCTAAGCAAATGGAAAAACAGCATCCCGATAACCCTTATCAGCTTTCTGTTTATGCTGGCGCCGATACTAAGCAGAATAGCACAAGTTCCAATTGAAAAGTTTGATTATCCGGCATTTAAAATTCCACTTTGGATTTTTATCATTACCTATATCGTATTCATCTTGCTTAACATTTTCAACAGAAAGACTGAATCCAAAACACCGGTTTAATAAAATTGGGATGATCACCAAAACCTTTTATATATTTGAATTCATTTCCATTTCGATTATTAAATATATTTTTTGAATGAGCATATGTTGAATCTACAGGAGTTTACAGAAAATATAGAATCAAATTACGTAACTGATTATGGTGCAGAAATAGGTACTGTTTTCTGTCATATTTTTGAAAGAGCCACCGGAACAGATCCTATCCGGGATTTTTTTGATAACATATCAGAATTTGACTTCTTTGACCCTGAAAAATTTGATGCAGAGTATATTCGAAAAACACCCTACACAGACTCCCTAAACATGATGATTTCAGGAATTATAAAAGAAACACAATACAATGAGCATTTTATGTCATGGAGCAAAGGGGAGGAATATTTGAATCTTTTCTTACATGAACTGGAAGGAAGTAAAACAGTTTACACAAATTCCGGTTGGACAAAATCCACTTCTAAAAATTCATACGAGAAAGAATTGGATTTAGTGGGTTATTCAGGCATCAGCTACTCTTATTGGTATGATTACGGTTTCATTATTGTTACCGAGAAAAAGATTGGAGTTTTATGGTTTGGAGATGAAGGCTAAAATTACACAGAAACGATTATGATCCATTTTCAACTTAAAAAATTCGATGAAATAACTCCTGTCGGACAGGAACCAAACTTGCTTTTAAGTTGGTTCTGGATGACAGAAGGCGATTTGTGGCTCACATTTGGCGAGCAGACGATTTATGAATACACAAAAGAAGCCATACAGTATTTCGGAGATAAAGCAACTCCCTACAACGATTATTATATCGTCCGGTTTCTGGTAGATTTCACAGCCCTTTTTGAAAAAATCAGTCAGTCATTGCCTGATTATCTTTACAGGCTGACAGAAAACATAGCGCTTTTTAAAGAGGATGTCCAACAATGGTATGATCTTCATGACACTGAGGAAAACGGAATCAGTGATTTTCATTTTGACCAATATGACAAGTTAACCACATGGAGACTGGAAAGAACGTTTGATTCTGCACATCTGGTTGGCGGGCCCCATTTGTCTTTTTTCAGACATAACGAAAAAATACGGATTGTCTGGGACATAGAGCATACTTTAGAAAACGGAATTAGTTTGTGGACGGCCAAAGACGGAAGTATCGAAATGAACTATGCAGACTTTGCCAATGGAGTAAAAGCTTTTGGTGAACAGTTTTTTAAAAGTATGGACAAGCAGATAGAATTAGCGCTTGCCAAAAACTGGGGAGACATACAAGTGGACAAAATACTACTTGCTGAAGAACACGAAGACCGAAAATCAGAGTTTGAACAAAGCTTGTCTTTTCTTAGCTATGAAACCACAAGCGAAACAGATTGGCCAGCAATTGAAGAATTGCACAAACGAATGAAAAACGACCTAAAATAACGGAAGCATCTTTTTGTATATTTGGTTCTGTCTTGACGGAAAGGTTACGAAACTTTATAAAACCATTGAAATGTTATCCTTAATTTAAAAACTCCAGAATGAAACTATATTTCACATTTCTATTGGTATTATTTCTGAGTTGTCAGAAGAGTTCAAAAACAGAAGATACTTTATCTGCTCAGGACAATGCTACGTCTCAGGCTAACAAGGATAGTACAACACAATCAATGCAACAGGACATTATCGAATCTGAGAAAAGGTTTTTGGATAGCCTGTACAATCGTGAGAGCATCAAATTTATATCAGTACTTGAAGAAATACCCAATCGGGATACTGATGCATACAAACTGACCATCACATCAAAAGACGGAAAAAGTAAAATCGTAAAAATACTGGATGTAAGACCTAAGATGTCAAAGATTTCATATTGTAATGATTTATACACTGTAGTGGGTTTTCCCTGTGGCGGACCCTGTTATTCAAGAGTTTTTGTTTTTACGGATAAAGACAGACCAACCGAACAATATAGTTATAGCCAGGAAGTAAAAAACAATCCAAACCTTATTACCCACATACAAGATGAGGAATTTGGAAAATTGATTATTCATAACTTTTCCAACAGTAAAGAGCTGACTGTTGACATTTCTGATGCTAATTCTCAAATTTATGGCCAGATGGATTCAATGGTAGTCCAGAAAGACAATTTAGTTCTTTACTATTTGTCCGGTAAAAACAAAAACAGGGTAAAAAAAAATAAATCTGAAATCCATACTGTAACATAATACTATCGTTAACATGTATTGTGTTGATAAAAAAGAAGCCCATGCAACTATTTCCAACCAAGAATTATACAATTGAATTAAAGGACAGTCCTGAAAAGAGTATCGAATTATTGAAATTGAACACAATGCTATCTGACAGTCTTTCGACCCAAACCACTGATAAAAAATTCATTGGACGAATAAACGGAAACCGGTTTGAGATAATAAGCTCTGAAATTGGCATTGGTGCATTTACCGTATTGCGGGGTAATTTTTCGGATGACTCTGTTACTCTTGTTGCGGAAGTAAACAAACCGTTCAAAATTTTAATCTCAATACTGTCTATACTTGCGCTGGGAGGTATTTCTTACAATGCCTTTAAAATTGGTTTTCCGGGAGGTTTTGGAATGCTTGTGCCCTTACTAATGTTTCTGGGATTGTTGCGATTCGTATTTCTCGGTTCCTTCTTTGAAAGGTCATTCCGTTTGGTTTTTGGAAAATTCACCGGCTTATTACAGGTAAAACCAACTCAGATTAAGGCCTGACAGTGCCTTCAGAATACTACCAATCAAAAAGCAATTTGAATATCTGTAAGTAATTTCTTTCGTAGAAATAAAACTCATCACGACTGCTGTTATAACTATACGATTCCCCGGCACTAACAACAAACCCTCTCAATCAATTACTTACCACAAACACTGAGTATCCATTAACATTATAACACGAAAGCAGCTCTGTATTATAATAAATCCAAGATGTCCAATCATTTGGTATTAATACATATATTCCTACTTTTGCCCCTATTCCAAAAAAAATTCAAATTTCTTATGAAAAAGAAGATAATAGTAGTATTACTTATGCAATTTGTTGCAAATTCTTTATTTGCCCAACTTACAAGTTTACCTTCCAGTTCTGCCTTTCAGACTACCAAATTCAGCGATGTAAACGTCAATGAATCATCTGGAAGGGTAACCTCCTCGATACCTGTCTGCAATTACCAGGTAGGGAAATTACAAGTACCGGTTTCTTTATCTTACGTTGGTAACGGCTTAAAAGTAGCCCAGCAATCCAATTGGGTGGGGACAAACTGGAATTTGAATGCCGGAGGAGTGATTACAAGAATTGTAAACGGTTATCCTGATGAGAAAGCATCAGTACGATTGTTTTTGGAAGATTTAGGAGATCCGGCTTTGCTTCATTCCGAAGATTATATTTTAGCGCCCGGAGATACCAGAGATTACCGTGTCGATATTTTCAGCTTTTCATTTCCGGGCTATTCCGGGAGTTTTTATTTGGACAAAAACCTTACACCCCGTTTAACCAATAATGACAGTGAATTAAGAATTGAGTTTTTAGGAGGTTTATCAGCCACCAATACCAATACAATTGTGATTACAACCCCTACCGGGGTAAAATATTTCTTTGGAGGTGCAAATGCTTCTGAGAATACAAGTACTTTAATTAAAACCAGAAAAATAGGACCTAGCTGGATGGCTGACAACAGTCAAATACTCCAGACAGTTACGCCATTAGCTACAACCGCTTTTTACTTATATAAAATTGAAAACAATTATGGAGATCAGATTCTAATCGATTATCATGATGATGGTGTGAAAGATTTTATTCTTTTTGAGCAACAAAGAGAGAATATTTCAACTAAACCCGTAAATGAAGCTTGCACTGATATAAAAGATTACTTAAAAGGGTTACAAAATTCAGTTTTTCATGGTTCCATTCATAACTCAAAGAAAATCAAAAGGATATACTCTTTAAATTCAAACATAGAAATCAAGTTTAATTCCGATCCGCTAGTATTGCCTTCAGATGGCGTAATACCAACCCCGCAGTACGATGACAGGATATTGAAAAACATTCAGGTTTATAATACTTTAATCAGTCAAAATGTAAAAAACATCACTTTGGATTATTTGTTGCCTGCTCCTACCAATGCGTTAAAACATCGGTTTTTCCTGGAAAAAGTATCTGTAAACAACAGTAATTTAGGTACAGACCCCAAATGTGAAGTTTATAAAATGGAGTATAACAGTCCGGAAGAATTACCAAGCCGTTTTTCGTATAATGTGGACTTAATGGGGTATTATAACGGTGCCTCAAATGCCAGCTTTATAGACCATGATTATTATAGTGCCTATCAAACTACAAATGATTTAACAGTAAGAGACCCTAATTTTGAGTATGCCACAAAAGGAGTTCTTAAAAAAATGTATTATCCGAGCGGAGGTTATACCAGTTTTGAGTATGAGAGACCTTATGCAAAAGCCAATACGGTAAAAAATGTACATTTAAGAGTTTACCAAAAAATCATACAGGAAGCTGTCCCGCATCAGTCGCCTGCGGTTTATGAAACCAAAAACGCAGATAATTATAATGTAGGAGCAGACAATACTCCTGCACCTCCACAAAACCCATATGCTTTAGCTGATGATATTGCGGCAGAAGGACCTTTAACAACAGGCTTTCCTCCTGTTACCATTTATAAAGATTGTAAATTGAAAGTGATTTTAAATAAAACAGATAATACTGCACATACAAATTCTGCTTGGTACGGTCAACCCTATCCTGACTATGTTACCTTCACAGTTACTGACTTAACAACAAATATACAAGAGTGGCCTATCAAGTATCCTTATAATGAAATACCGGGAAGTTTTACAAGTCCACATGAGTTTAATTTAAAGAAAGACCATAAATATTCTTTTTCTTTAGTATTGACCCACAATAACTCACACAATGTCAGTGCAGATGCATTCCTGGAATTTGAAGCCAGTGAATATTTGCCTGCTTCCGGCATACGAATTAAAAGAATTACGGAATTATCCGGTACACAACAGGTAAAAACCAAACGCTATTATTATAAAAAAGCCAAGGATATTGGTAAAAACAACGATGACAGCGGTGTGGTTATCACAGAGCCTAAACTGGATACGAGTTGGGACACCTATGGATGTTCCATACAAAATGCTCCTGAATCTTATGATGCAGTGAGTTTAATTGCCAATCCTTTTGCGCATATATTCGGTGGATCAGACAACCAAATAGAATACCGGTATGTAACCACCAGTTTTGGTGGGGATGCATTTGAACTGGGAGGTATTGAAAAGCATTTTAAAATAGAAAAAAACGATGAAATTTCTCTTTTCTACAAGTTTGCCCAATCCGATTTTTTCAACCCTGATGAGGAAGAATTCGGGTCATGCAGTACCAATAATAAAAACCAATTTAACGGAACTTTATTGAGAGAAGTTATTTTAGAAAAAAAGGGCACCGGTCTCTTCGTAAAGGAAGACAAAGAGTTTATTTATGATCTTACCATAGATCATGAAATAAAGAATTTTGTTGTGGCTACCACTTATCAGGGAAATATAAGTCCTTTTGATGATATTCCATGCATTGGTCAATACAGTACTTTTTCTTACCGAAACAACTTAAAAGAAATCAATTCAAAAACCTACACCATCCCTGTATTAGTGACTACAAATCCGGTTCTTCCTGATGCAATTAAAACGAAAACCAATTTTGAGTATACTGCTTTAAGAGGATTGCCTTCTAAAATAATCACAACAGACAGTAAAGGAAAAACCCTGACCAAACGTTTGTATTACCCTGTAGCCTCAAATATTTCCCTGTTATCCGGCTTGTTAGCACCAGATGCGGCAAATTATAGTGTTTTAGAAAGCCAAAACAATATCAGTTCTCCTATCCAAGTCGAAAATTACAGTAAAGACAATTCAGGTACCGATAAATTATTGTTCACTCAAAGAAGTATTTTTAAAAACTTTTCGGGTAAAGTTTTCCCTTATACCCAACAAGAAGCAAAAGCAAACAGTCCATTGTTCAGTAATGTCTTTGTATCGGAATATGATGCAAGCGGTAATCCGGTAGAAGTAACCCAGGAAAACCAATTCAAAAAAACGACGCTTTATGGCTATAAAAATCAGGCCGTTATTGCAGAATTGCCAAATGTCGCTTATGCTGCAATTCCTTCAGCAACTCTATTATCATTAAAATCAGCATCTGATGGTGTAGTTGACCAAACTACCATGAATGCTTTTGAAGCCCAATTAAACGCTTTACGCAGTTTAGTACCCAATGCACAAATAACCACTTATGTTTATAACCCAACTGGGCAATTAGACTCGGTTACCGATGCAAGAGGACGGAAAACGACCTATGTGTATGATGACTGCAAGCGTTTGAAAATGATCAAAGACAACGAAGGTAACATCATGGAAGAGTACAAATACAATTTATTAAACAACTAATAAGTAAGCCATACAATGAAAAAAATATATATCCTCCTTATAGCGCTTTTACCTTTACTTACTTATGGTCAAACCCCTACTGAGAATTACCTGTACCAAACCACTTATACTAAAGCAGTACAGGATGGTTTTCAGGGTAGTTTGAGCAGCGATTATAAATTGCAGCAGGTTACCTATTATGACAAAATGGGCCGGCCTATGCAAAACATTGCCGTAGAAGCCGGTGAAAATAAACAAAGTATTGTTTCCCATTATGAATATGACAATTATACCGGTGCGCAAACCAAATCGTATTTACCTTACGCAGCGACACTAACCAGCCCACTGAATTACAACAGTACTGCAGTAAACAATATAGCTCCTTATTATCAAAGCAAATACTCACAGGATTTTCCTAACGGAGTAAATCCTTATTCAGAAACTGTTTTTGAAAAATCGCCTATTGGCAATGTCTTAAAACAAGGTGCCCCCGGCAGTGACTGGAAAGTAGGCTTTGACGATACTGATCATACTGTGAAAATGGAATATAAATCAAATATTGACAATGATGTTTATGCATTTGATGTTGTTTTTACCGGTGGTGATTTCATGAAACCAACGATCAGTTATCTTGGGTATTACAAAAGAAATGAACTGTATCTTACCATTACCAAAAATGAGAACTGGAAGGCTGCAGACGGTAAACTAAACACAACCGAAACCTACAAGGACAAAGAAGGCAAGACTATATTAGTCCGGACTTTCGACAGCATTGGAGGCGTTGCAACCCCTCACAATTTGTATAACATCTATGATGATTACGGTAACCTGACGTTTGTTCTATCGCCAAAAGCCACTGATGGATTGGTGGTTACCCCGACAGCAACTTATACTAATTTTTCACAAAATATCCCTTACAGCAGTTTGGTGACTTCCCCTTTTGTTCCTACTGCAACAGCAGCTACCATCAGTCAGACAGGAATAAACCAACTAAGTCTTGCTTTTAATTTTACCACCTCAAAAGGAAGAACTTTAAAACCGGGAATCATTGCAACCCTGACGACAACAGTCCCTGATTGCCTTTTAGGGTATATCACTAACGGGAGTTATAATTTTGAAGTAGCCATAAAAAACAACCAGCTTATTATTACTGATATAGCAATGATTGCCATGCCGATTGGTACTCCCGTTACCATGGCTCTTACTGTTATGCTGCCGACTCCATCAACACTGGCACCATTGGCCACAACATTGTTACCTGATTTGTGTTATGAGTACCATTATGATGCTAAAAACAGAGCGGTAGAAAAGAAAATACCGGGAAAAGCTCTGGAAATCTTTGTGTATGACAACTTGAACAGACCTATCCTATCACAAGATGCAAACCTTAAAGCAAACAATAAATGGTTGTTTGTCAAATACGACAACTATGGCCGTGTTGCTTATACAGGTGTGCACACTGACAATATTAATACCACAAGAGCAGCCATCCAGCAAATACGGGATAATGCAACGACTCCTGTATTGTTTGAAAGCAAAATACCTACGCCTGTTGCCATGAATGGGACAAATTTACATTACAGCAATGCGGTCTTCCCTGACACTAATATTGAATTGTTATCCGTTAACTACTATGATGATTACAATTTTGATAAAGACGGGATTGCAGTTCCTACTGCTCCGGTATATAGTCAACCTGTAACCACCATAACCAAAGGCTTAACTACCGGCTCTAAAGTCAGAACTTTAGACACTACAAACTGGGCAACCACTGTTGTGGCTTATGATGCCAAGGCAAGAGCAATTTGGACCAGTGGTAAAGATAATTACTTACAAACCAGCGATGTCCTGGAAGCAAAGCTGGATGATTTTACCGGTACCCTTATTGAAACCAAAACGGTGCACAATAAAGCATTAGTAACCACAAACCTTACTACGTATGATTATTTTACGTATGACCACCGTTTGCGTTTGCTGAAACATACCCAAAAGATTGGATCAAACTCCCTTGAAGTCATTGCTTCTAATAAGTATGATGATTTAGGGCAACTAATTCAGAAAAAAGTGGGAGGAGCAGATGCAGCCACCCATGCTTTAACAGCAGGATTGCAAACCGTGGATTACAGTTTCAATGTACGCGGATGGCTAACTAAAATAAACGATGCCAATGCCATGGGCAGCGATTTGTTTGCCTTTGAAATCAAGTATAACAAACCCACTGCAGCCGCAACGGCATTGTACAACGGCAACATAAGCCAGACCTTATGGAGAACGGCCAACAGCGACACTGGTCTTAAGCAGTATAATTATACTTACGACAATCTTGACCGATTAAAACAAGCGCAGTTTTCCAGTACAGTTGGAGCTACCACAACGTCTAACACGCACAATGAGTCTTTAAATTATGATAAAAACGGTAATATTACCATTTTACAGCGATCAGGGTATACCAATGCCAATGTTTTTGACCAGTGGTTGGATAATCTGACTTATACCTACCAAGGGAACCAATTAGTCAAAGTAGATGATGCGGGCAATAAAACCGAAGGTTTTAAAGATGTAACGGCAACAACTGATTATACCTATGACAACAACGGAAATTTAATTACAGATATTAATAAAGCGATAACCAGCATTAGTTACAACTACTTAAACCAACCGCTGAAAATAACCTTTAGCGGAACCAATAAATTTATAGAGTTTGTATACAATGCCGGTGGAACTAAACTAAGTAAAAAAATCACTAACGGCTCTACAATAGCAACAACTTACTATGCCGGTAATTACATTTACGAACAAACCGGCAGCAGCCCTGTTCTGCGAAGTTTTTCACAACCTGAAGGCTATGTGGATGTGAATGCAGGAACTTACAAATATGTATACCAGTATAAAGACCATTTGGGTAATGTCCGTTTAAACTATACCAAGAATGGATCCGTATTAGAAATAGTTGAAGAAAACCATTATTATCCTTTTGGAGTTAAACACAAAGGGTACAATAATGTAGTAACTTCGTTAGGAAATGGAACTGCCAACAAATTTAAATTTAACGGAAAAGAATCAGAAGTTTTTGAAGGGCTTAACGTGACTGAAATGGATTTCAGACAATACGATGCTGCATTGGGGCGTTTTAACTGTATTGATTTATTGGCGGAGAGTACACCTATGGCAACTCCTTACCATTTTGCATTAAACAACCCTGTTATAGCTAATGACCCAAGTGGTTTATTATCCTCTTCAACCTGGAATGATTTGATTGATTACATGAACACGTTTGCGACCACTGAAGGAAATCAATCATTAAGTTATACTAGCTCAACCTCCGGTGCCGGTGGTGGTGGTTGGGGCTTTAATGTAACGTATTCTGATGGTAATGGAAACAGTATGAATTTAGGTGAAATCTTTGGTAACGGGTCGTCAGTGGGTGGTTTTGTGAGAGATAATGGCCATTGGGTTACAACAACAACAACTAGTTATGGTACAGAAAAAACAGCAAAATGGAATGGCGGTAATGCATTGAACCATTTAAACACTGTAGTAATTAGTCAAACTAAATCTAAAACGTGGGTGAGTGATAAAAGTATGGGACTTCAGGTTTTTCCGTCCTTTTCCACATTATGGAATAATTATCCAAAAGATGTAAATGGATCGCATGCACATCCAAGTAAAGACCCATACCCAAATCAATGCGCCATAAGAGTTGGATATACTTATATGAAATCTGGAATAAAGATGAATTCATATCCAAAAGTAAATAGAACATCAGAAGGTTATCCACGTTCATCAAAAGGACTTGCTGATTGGACTTGGCAAAATTTCGGTAAACCCAAAATAATGTCACAAGAAGCATTTGAACGCGACTATATGGATAGTACTGGAATTATCTACATCGTCCCACCACCAGGTGGTATAGGACACATCGATTTGTTTAATGCTGGTGCAACTGGTTCAGGATATTACTTAGGAAGTGAAATATGGTTTTGGCCTATAAAATAAATAGACATGAAAAAAAATTTTTTAATAATACTTATAGTATTTTCTAATTTAAGATGCTCTAGTCAAAATAATTTTGATGCATGGTTGCCTGAAGAATATGTAAAAGCCATAAAAACTAAAGATACTAGCAGTTATAAGCATTTAATACCAATTGAAGGTTTTGAATCATTTGGTAAAAACCCTCGTATTTTGACGTATAGAGGAGAAATAAATCCAATAAAAACTAAAAAAATAATTGACGGTAATAAAGAAAAATATCAACTACTTAATTTGCAGTATTATGTTAACTTAAAATACAACTCAAGAGAGTTAGCGGAAAGATTATCTAAAGCAACAATTTATATTTCTAAATCTGGACAAAAATTGCTTTTAGAAATAATTGAGAAAGATAAAAAAGAAAACATTTATTTTATAAATAGGGTTGATGAATATGAATTTAAAAATATTAAAGATGCTAAAGAATATTTAGAGAAAGATTAGCTAATAAGTATTAACATGATCAGATAGTGCGGATTTGCATTCCGTACTTAGATTAAGCAACTTGTTATCAGTGCCGTTTGATTTTTAATGTAAGAGCGAATTATTGAAATGTAAGTTTTATAATTGATTGACACATTACTTAAGAAGTTTTAAGAGTACAAAAGTTACAGGTGCAATGAAATTGCCTGAATTAATTACTTAATCCAGATAGCGCATTCTATGATAAAAAACAACTTTAATTAAAAAATTAAGATGCAAATTTATAGATATGACACTATCCCAAAAAGTGTGTAAGTTTAAAAATAACGGGGTTTGACTTTTTACTTAAAGTTGAACCCTTTTTTCAAATATCGTTAAGAACTGATTAAGTATTAATCCCCAATTATGGATTGGCAT